>JAWOIJ010000053.1:0-119898 GCA_046484745.1 Desulfobacterales bacterium
CGCCTCGGAACAGCATTGTTTTTTCAGCAAGAGCTTCCCAGGCGTGACCAATATGCAGGGACGCAAAGTCGGAAATCGCCAGTGAAGCGGCCAGTTCCAAAATCTCGCGATTCAGCTCGTGCTCTGACGGGGGTGAAGCTGAAAGATCGAAATCGACAGCCGCCAGGATGCTGCTGTAGTTCGATTTCTCAGGCGGCTTCATGAGCCAGACCGGGCAGGGACATTTCCGGAGAAGATGCAGGTCGTCACTGCCGAACAGTCTGTTCGTCCAAGTCGGATTTTCCGCTGGTTTGATGAGCAGATCATACCCCTTTGTCAATACGGCTCGAATCGCCTCAAGGTACGTCTTTCCAACCAATATTTGCAGCCGGATTTGCAGGCGTTCCTTGAAGGATTGAGCCATGGATTCCATCTCCTTGCGATGATAGGATTCTACGGCCTCTCGCAGATCGTTGGAAACCGGTCCTCCTGGTGGCAGGTCGATACCTGCCGTGACGACCTGAGCCGGGATTACATCAACAATTGTCAGGTCGGCCTGGTTATTTACCGCCAGCGAGACAGCACGCGCAATCGCCGTTTCCTGGTGTGCGGTTGGTTCGTTCACGTAGAGTATGTTTTTGAAACGTTTCATGGTTACCTCGTTTGTGTATCCGTTGAGAGACATTCGAGCCGCTAAACAGGGGCCAGTTTCTTGAGCTCTTGGATAGTGCTCGACTTGCCGATAACAATCAGACAATCCCCCCCCTGCAAGCGCTCCGCAGGGTTGATCGTCGTAATCTGATCCTGGCCTCTGCGAATGCCGACCAGGGTCGCCCCGTACTTTTGTCGAAAATGAAGTTCAGCCAAAGACTTGCCTGAAATATCCGAATCTTCCGACACCTCGATTTCGGCGATGTCAAAGCGGTCTGTGTCTACTACGTCTCTTTGCGTCTCAAGCTGATTCAGTATGTTTTCAGCATCTTTCAAGCCAGCCGGATGTCCCATAAGGAGTAGCCGGTCGGCCGGGAAAATCCTGAAGTCCGGTGGCGGTTCGTAAAAGATACGCCCTCCCCGACTTATCGCCAGAATAGATATTCCCAAAGCCGATAACGGGAGTTCTCCTATGGTCTGCCCGGCGGACGAAGCATCCGAACGAATACGCAACTCAAGAAATGAGACAGGCCAATCAACGCTTTCGGGAAGAAAGTCCATCGCATAAGTCAACGCGTCGGCCGCTTGTTCCGTTGCATCCTTAAAAGGACGAAATACCAAATTGGCACCGGCTTTTTCGAACTCAGCAGCTTCCTGGCTGTTTGTCGCCGTCAAGGCCACCTTTCCACTATAACCGGCCTTCTTGAGATTATTGATAAGTGCCAAATTCATCTCTTTGGAACGAACGGTACTGATAACCCATCGCGCCTTTCTCAACGGCAATTGCTCATGCATCTCCGGGTCCGCCATATCCCCGTAGAGAACAGGCACCCCATTCTTGCGCCACTTATCCAAAGCGCCGGGGTCGAAGTCGATCCCCAATATGGCATTTTTTCGCCGGAGAAGGTGTTCCATCAGCCCGCTGCCATAATTACCCAATCCCACTAAAATGACGTCGACCGTCCCGGTTTCAGCGAAGGTGTCTATGTCCGCCTCCCGGTAAGGATTGCGCCTTTCGAAAATTTTCAAGGGGGAGGATAACACATGATAAAGGGGGTATGAATAGAGGATCATATAGGTAGACAGGAATATAGTTACCACCCCCACAAGGGTAATCAGCCCCATCGTTTCTTCGGTAATATGGCCGATACTCACCCCCAGGGCTGCTACAATAAGCGAAAACTCGCTGATTTGGGCCACCGTGAGACCGGCAAGAAAAGCGGTGCGACGGCGATATCCCATGATTCCCATGATTATCAGGACAATGAGCGGGTTGCCGACGAGCACAAAGAGGGAAAAAACCAGCGATGCGCCTAGTTGCGAGCCCACCATGGACCAATCCAATCGTGCGCCAAGATCGATGAAAAAAAACAGCAGGAGAAAATCCCGAAGGCCTGTGAGCCGCGCGCCAATCGAATCCCTGAAGGCAGTGGACGCCAGTGAGACGCCGGCCAGAAATGCGCCGACCTCCTTGCTGAATCCCAACAGCTCACTGCCCGCTCCGAGAAGGACCGCCCAGGCGATGGCGAATAGAGTCAACAGTTCCAGCGAATGCGCGAGCCGCTGGGTCAGGTAAGGAATGACATATTTCATCAGCAGGGCAACCGCACCCAACAGTCCCACTCCCTTTGCGCCGACCATCAGGAACGAAAGATATCCCGAATCCTCCCCGGTAGCAGATGACCCCAATGTCGTAAGGCCTACCAAAGCCAAAATGGCGGCGATATCCTGAACAATTAGAAAGCCAAGAGCAATCTGGCCATGGAGAGAGTCGATTTCTTTTTTGTCGGACAGGAGCTTTACGATGATGATCGTACTTGAAAAAGTAAGTGCAACCGAAACATAAGCCGCACTGAGATATGACATGCCCATGGCAATGGCAATGACAAACCCGATAAGCGATGTGAACACGATCTGTCCGAGGCCAGTCGCCAAGGCGACAGGACCTGTGGTACGGATCAGATTCAGATCGAGTTTCAGCCCGACAATAAACAACAGAAGGGCTATGCCGATATGGGCCAGAATCTCAATTTGCTCATAACTATGTATAATGCCCAAAAACGAAGGACCGGCCAGAATACCCGTTGCCAAAAACATTATGATCAAAGGCTGCCGCAATTTCTGTCCTATGATTCCGGTAAGCGTTGCAATTCCCAAGATAGCGGCTATTTCAACGAATACATTTCCAGCAATCATTTTCTACAACTCCTTAGTCTTCACATAATTCATTGAATGAGTGGTATTAAAAGCGCCAGCTTTTCAAAATCCATCTCCATTCACTTTTTTTCCAAAACAAATTTCTACTCTCCTACGTGTCGATCACCGGCCCGTGGAACGCGGGTCTGGTGGATTTGTTTGTTGGCCCACCGCTTTGAATCCTTCGTGGAAAACGACAGCGCCTTGCGGAGTATGCCCGTCAAAAGACAGCGCAAAGAAGGCCTCCGGCGGCACTCCCTCATGCACAAGACCGGGCATGTTCCGGAACCCGAATTTTATGTAGTAATCGGGATGCCCCACGAGACAACATCCTTTTGCATTCATCTTTTTCAGCCGTGACAACCCTTCTTTTTCCAGTTACGAAAATTCAATTTTCATTTGGCAATTATTCCTCAATCGGGAATAATACCTTTCCGGATCTGTGATATTCAGCCTTTCCAAGCAAGATGTCCAGCTGGGTAAAGAAACTTTCTAAATCATGAGCTATGCTGTCGTTGAAGTACTGCCTCATATCCGTCATCCAAGGTTCCGGAGGGCGACCGTTATAGCCGGCATCGACAGCGGTAGCCGTAACCATAACTTTGTTGCCCTGAGTTCCAGAGACTAAAATCTGCAACGTGTAATGCCATATCGTAGTCTTGTTACCACTTCCGTCAAGATAACGTAATCGTGGCTTAGTGACGATCAACCCGCTTTCCTTGTTGATCCCCAACGGATGAACCGCAATGTTCGAAATTGTTAACGCTGTCAAACACGCATCGAAAACTTTGTCTTTTGTTGTTTCATTCCAAATGGCTTGATCAATAAATGATTTCTGCTGAAGGGGAACGGTTGCACATCCAGCCAATACGAAAAGACCCAGGAAAATAATACTAAATTTAAAAGGTTCTTTCATGATAACTCCCATCTTTCTTATTAAAAGTGGCATTTTCCCAACCCATTTTAGGGGTTGCTATACTTTTCCTATAGACTTAACGCTAAGGATCATACGCGGCGAGGCGCCGTCGCGTGTACCCTATATTGTTGGCGCTACAGGTGATAATCTCCGGCTGCTTCGGGCTGGTAAAGAACGTCATCAATGCGGATACGGCGCACCCCGGACGGGACAGACCATTCAACAACATCTCCTGTGGCGTATCCCAGGATCGCCGTGCCCACAGGGGCGAGAACCGAGATGGCCCCCGCATCAATGTTCGCATCTTTTGGAAAGACCAGAACATAGGTCATTTCTTCAGAAGTATCCAGATCGCGTAGAACAACCTTTGAGTTCATGGTCACCACGTTTGCGGGCACGTTTTTGGGCGACACGACTTCCGCGCTCTCCAATTCTTCCGCTAAAGACTCCAGGTCCTTTCTGTCATGACCACCGAACTCCTCAGCCACCGCGATCAGTTCTTCAAGTCTCGATTTATCAAACTCGGTAATGTAAAGGTTTCGTGTCGTCATGATCGCCTCCTTGTATTAACGCCACCGTTTGAATTTGCCGGCCTGCGCGGCTTTTCGCGCAGGTCCGGTGGAATGAGGTTATGCTCCACTTTTTTCTTCTGTCTCGGATCATACCTGTTTTTTCTCTTGAGTGCGATATGTATGCTGCTCCCTAAATTCTTTATCTTTCCATTTGAAAATTTTCACCCTCTTTTCGAGAAAAAACAGGGACATTATCTGTTTTCAGTCTGCTTCACCGCGAAGAATCAATATCCTTTTTTGCTTTTTACTTCTTGAGCCTGTTCCCTGATGATCGTCATTTCCTCCGGATCGATAAGTTTATAAATCGTGTCCATGACAACGGGGTATCGTTTTTCCATCTCTATTGCCATGAGATTCTCAAGCGCTTCCAGTCTGAACGCCATATCGACAACCTTTCCATCTTTGGTGGTATAATTGTTTAAAACTGACGTGAAAGGCACTTCAAACTCCGCAAGAGTGAGATTTTTAGACCACATCATTTCGCGCGTGAAGATTTCTCTCAGCTCGAGGTCTATTTTGACAGTCACTTTAATCGGGGATTTCGCATATTCTGGCAACATAACCAAAGGCGTGACAACCGGAAGCAGATAAAAGTCGATCGCTTTCTTGTCTGCATAGGGGATTAAATCATAAGAATCAAAAGGGCCCCGAACGCCGAAGCCCTTCGCCGTGAGGATTTCAGGCAGATCTTCCGCGATCGCTTTTTCGAGATTCGCAAATTGAGGTGCGGACAACCAGGCCTTTTTGCCTAAATATTTAAATGCAGCTTTCCCCACTGTAAAAACAGCAGGGCTTTGTTGAACTGCCGCCTGGGATGGCGGCAAGTAATCAAAATTCGCCACATGCTGAGGCGGCACCCAATCGGATGTTGAGGGTGGTGCTGTAACGCAACCCAAAACGACAAGGATGAACCCTAAAACGATCATCCTCTTTATCCTTATCAGACTCCTCTCACAGTATATACCCTTTGACATGCTTTCACATTCTCCTTTCCTGCCTGACGCGGAACTGCGCGGCGCGGTTTTTCGCGTCCGCACAAGTGATTTGTGTTCGCCCGGCATGGGCGTGAACTGATGGGGTGAAAGTCTCCTATACATGAATCGCTGTCAGACGGCAGCTATCAACCCTTGCCGGTTAAACGGGTGGAAACCCCCAAATCATCGGGTGGTACTCGCCCATTGGGTATTCCAACCGTCACAGACCGGTTGATCCAACAAGCCATAGCTCAGGTTCTTGTGCCGATTTTTGATCCGGGATTTTCAGATGCAAACTATGGGTTCAGGCCAGATAGGTCGGCCCATGGTGCAGTCTACAAAGTCCGGGAGTACATCAAAGAACGCTTTCGAATCGTCGTGGACATGGATCTGTCAAAGTTTTTCGATACGGTCAACCATCTGGAAATGCGCCCGTACCTTAGCCACTCAAACCGGCATGACAAATCAATGGCTCAAGGATCATGGTCTGATAGTTGTCAAAGAACTGTGGGTGAACATTCATTACCCAACTACGGTCCGGTAATTTAAGTGAACCGCGCAGTGCGGACCCGCTTGCTGCGAGGTGTGGGGGCTGGGGGAGAAAAACCCCCGGCTACCCGATTATGTGGCATTTGCTCAAACTGCTAAGGTATCTACTTGATCGCCCGCGATGTAAAGCGGATGGGCAAAGCAGACCCTTTACGCTAGAATCGAAGCCGTTGCCCAAATAGCCTCGTATGCATCGAGCTTAAGCGAAGCAATCGAATCAACCCGTACTATCTCAGCAGGCGCTCGTTTTGCAAAGTCCTTAAGGGACTGGGTAATCGTCCAGGCCTCGTGCCGGTTAATGAAGATTGCCCTGTCATGTAACGACTTGGCCGGGGCTAGGCGAACACTCAATGGACGATTTGTACCGTACTGGGTAATCCATTTTTGCGCAGCTGGCTTCAATGTCGCTTTATGGTCATTTGTATCTGCCAAAAGCCTAAGCGGTGACAGCAAGGCCAAACTCAATGAGAGCCGCCTGATCCATGTAGGGATCAACAATCATTACATCCGTCGTTGCGGCAGCAAAGATTTTCGAGAGTGCCGCAAAGGCGTCAAAGCTGTTGCCCACAGGAACAAAAGACCCCGCCGACCCTGCCGGTAAATTCAGTTCACAGTGGCTCAATGCACGGTAAAGGATCTGAAATACTTGTTGGACACCCGAAGACCATGCCGCCGATCTCATACGGTCCACAGCGGTAGAAAACGAAATTGCATCAATATCTATGCCGCCATAGACAGCTTTGACCAGTGCATGACCTCTACCAAGCCAGTGAAGTGCTGTGGGCTGAACACAAGCCTGATAGGATGACAGGTCGGGGGGTGTTTCGAGCAATCTGCCAAGTTGCTGGTATAGCATGTTGTAATTTGTTGACATACGGAAGCCTTCCTTCAATGTGGTCACAAGTGCCGCCTCGTTAGAATTTCGTCAAACGCCCACCAAGCGCGGCGCAGCCAGTCTCCAAGGGAAAGGGATTATAAAGCATGCTATCGCCTGTATGCCGCTGTGCAGGTTTTAGCCGCATAACGCCCACCATCACAGGTGAGCAGGGTTTGCGGACTTCGAAAATGAGAGTTCAACACTAAAACATGCTAATGCCAAGGCGGCCCGCCCCTGCGAATCCTTGTGAATGGTGATGTTATGTGCCACTTCTTTTCATCTTGTGCCCACAATCATGACATTTATAACGTTTGCCAACAAGCAATAACGGCAAGCCCAATAATAGGCTCCAAGCTCCAGCCTTACGCGAAAAATTGATTAAGGAAATATTTATTGAACCACAAATTTCACACATATCTTGCTTCTCAATAGATGGCAGATCGTTTTCGATGACTTTCAGGTCACCTGAATTATCTTCGTTTAAAATTTGAATTGCTTACTCATCATCTTTGGGCCTAACTTGGACTTTTACACCACCTAAAGCAAATGAATATAGCCAGTTCATTCCAATATGATTTTTGTTGGCCAGAAAGCAATAGATATCCATCGATTCCAACTTAGCTTTGGCCAATTCCGCCAATGGAATATCTCTATAGCTCGCGACTGTCTCTAGTCTCATTTGTATATTCCACACATAACAATGATTATATGTACGAATAGCCGTTTTATAACACAGCCGTTTTGCGTGCGAAGGTTGTCATAGGACGCAAATTGGCGGGCTATTTCCGGGAAAAAAGGAAAACCCGTAATTTTTTTTTTGAAATCGCATTTTCCGATATGATGTCACCAAGGCATAGGAACAAGTGTTCATATGGCCTCATTAGATTTATCCCTATCACAAACATATTTCAATTTAAAGAGGGATTTATGCGTGATTCGCCAAAGCTTCCGGATCGCGCAGGAAGCCTGATTCGGTTAAAACACTATGGCATCAGAGCAGAAGAAACAGATGTTCACTAGATTCCCAATACCGGTTCCGGGGTATTCCAGTTACTCTTTCGCAACCAGCTTGAAGGATTTGATTCTCATTACCGGATGGTAGGACTTTTTCGATTTTGCAAGTCCGGGGATTCCCATGTCGCTCTCTTTGTTGATGTAGGTATAATTCTCAAATAGCCGTCTCGCACATTCACGATCAAAATACTGATAGAGGCCCTTTATTGAGGCAAAAGCCTTTTCAAAATGAAGAACGCCCATGTTGTTCGTGAGATGAGATGCAATCCCAAATGCGCTGACAACCTGGTCCACGCGGATCAGGATTCCTTTCATGTGGATCCGGCTTAGATTTTGAATCGCATTGATTGCCGCCTGTTTCTCACACGCAAGTTCGTCTTTTCTGTCCGTGTCATCGCATCCGCGTTCTTCACACCATTGTTCCAGAAATTCAATGCACTCGGACGCTTTTTCTTCCATAATCGGTTCAATGGCAACCCGGTTGCCTGTAAGATACTCTTTTTCGAACTGATTGATGAGATTCCTTTTTTTGGAATATTCGTTTCCCTTCAGTTCCGCCAGATCATCGGTCCGGTAGATATAATCTTCAAATTCAGGTTCTTCATAGACAAAAAAATAGGTTTTTAAGTGTTCGATACTGTATTTTTTTACATAGTCCTCCGGTATGAATCGAATCTGTTTACAGTCAAGATCCACAGTCAACCGGTGCAGCTCGGAAGGCGAATGTTCTCTTTCCGGCGAGATGGGCAGCACAAGGTGTCTTATTTTATTTTCGCTTCTGTATTTGATGGCAACGAGCAGAGAATCATCCAGCACCGCGGCATACGGCTCTATGATATCATTGTTCCAGACAATCAATGACGGGAGAGAGTAAAGGCATAGCCGGTTTTTCTGCTGTTTGAAAAAAGGCTGATAGGCCGTGTAATCTTCGGGTACAAGAGGTTTAAACATCATGGTATTAAATTCAGCATGGGAACGGAATTCGGCATTTTCTTAAAACCGAGCTTTTCATAAAAATTCTGCGAACCGTTTTCCGCAATCAGTCCGATCCATTTCAGACCGTCTGCTTCAAGACGCGCAATCAGTTTTTGAATGATCGTTGATCCGATATGTTGTCCCCGGCAAGCGTTGTCCACTGTAACGTCTTGAATGTATGCGTCACTGACTCCATCACTGATGGCCCTTCCCATGCCGATGATTTCTTCCTGGTCGGATACAGCCAGAAAGCAGTGGCTTCCGGTTACGATGCGTCTGACCAATTCGGGATTGTCGGATTTTCCCGCCCACCATCCGGCCTGTCTGTATAGTCTGATGACCCTGGTAATTTGATCCGGTGTAATGTGAGTCAGAAATGAAAAGGTGATCATGTTGTCTGTTGAGCGGTTGCATTTTTTTCCGGCAGGCGGGAGATGCAGTTCCGGCCGTTATCTTTGGATAGATAAAGGGCCTTGTCCGCTCTTTGAACAAAAGCCGAAATTCTTTCATCTGACTGGTATTCCGTGACTCCCACACTGACGGTAATTTGTATTTCTTTTCCAGAGGCAGGCAAAAAACGCTCTGCCTCGATCGATTCTCTAATTCTTTCAGCAACAAAGGCAGCTTCATCGCATGCCGTTTCCGGAAGGATTACAGTAAATTCTTCCCCACCGTACCGGTGGGCCGTATCCATCCTCCGCAAACATTTCTTGATGACCTGCCCCATCCGTATGAGTACTTTATCGCCTTCCAGATGCCCGTAAGTGTCATTGTACTGTTTAAAATGATCGATATCGATCAGCAGCAGCGAAAGAGAATGATTGTACCGGGTGAGGCGGTCTATCTCCAGATCCAGTTGTTTGTAAAAGTATCTTGAATTGTAGAGTTTTGTCAAACCGTCCGTTATGGCCAGTTTTTTCAGTTTTTCAAGTATCTGATCCCGTTCTTTTGCGACCTGTCGTTCTTTTACCACCCGTCTCAGTCGCAGGTTCAGCTCTTCAAATCGAATCGGTTTGAAGATGAAATCGCTTGCGCCTTTGCTGATGGCTTCCTCATAGGAATGCTGACCGCTGTATCCTGTCATGACGATTACATCGGTATTGAATTTTTTTTTTATGATATCTGTCAGTTCGAGGCCATTCATTCCGAGCATCATGATGTCTGTTATAACGATGTCAACGTGGTTTGATTTCAAAAAATCGATTGCTTCTTCACCGCTTGATAACTTGTCCGCTTGAAACCCTTCCAATTCAAGATATTCATGCATGGTTTCCCGAATCCCGGGATCATCGTCAACGATTAAGACACGGGTATGCGTGGTATTTGTTATCAGCTGTTCATTCATAGAGAAGAATTTATCACGGTTAAAATCTATAGGGTTGACATCAATCCAAGCGGTTTGATAAGTAAGCGCTTTCATTTTTAATCAGGGTATTATAATAAACGTTATGTGGATTGGTGTCAACCGACTTTTACGTAACCGACTTTTACGTAACGGAAAATAGACGGCAGATTGAATTGCAGCGGCTCCGCGGGCAACAGGCTCCACGGATCTGAAATGAATTTTATGTCAACGTGTGAGAAAATGTTAACTATCCGTAATTTCAGTATCATTGCCCATATCGATCATGGGAAGTCCACCCTGTCGGATCGGCTTATTCAGCATGCGGATATCATTTCGGAACGTGATTTTAAAGATCAGATTCTGGATAGCATGGATATTGAAAGAGAAAGGGGAATCACCATAAAAAGCCAGACCGTATGTCTCCCGTATAAGGCAAGGGATGGAAAACTGTATTCCCTTAATCTCATTGATACACCGGGACATGTGGACTTTACCTATGAGGTCTCAAGGGCTCTTGCTTCATGTGAGGGCGCCTTTCTTCTGGTAGATGCCAGCCAGGGAGTCGAGGCTCAGACCCTTGCGAATCTGTATCTGGCACTGGAGCATGAGCTTGAAGTGATACCGGTAATCAATAAAATCGACTTGCCGTCCGCCGATATTGAATGGGTCAAAAACCAGATCGAAGAGGATCTGGGGCTTGATCCGGAAACGGCGATCTTAACCTCAGCCAAGGAGGGGACAGGCATCGAGGATGTGTTTGAAGCTGCCGTGACGATTCTGCCCCCGCCAAAAGGCGATCCCGAAGCACCGCTGGAGGCATTGATCTTTGACTCTCATTATGACCCCTATCGGGGGACGGTGGTTCACGTACGAATTTTTGAAGGACGGATAAAAGCCGGCGACACCATACTGTTCATGTACAATAAAGCCGCCTACAAAGTTGAAGAGGTGGGAATTTTTCAAATCACGCGTGTACCCCGAAAAGAACTCGCAGCCGGGGAGGTGGGGTATATCATTGCCGGAATTAAAACGGTAAGTGACACCCGCTGCGGTGATACGGTCACCCTGAAACACAATCCCTGCAAAAAACCGGTGGCCGGTTTCAAGGAAGCGAAACCGGTCGTGTTCTCATCCATTTATCCTGTGGCGTCTGACGGATATCCGGAACTTGCCATTGCGCTTGAAAAACTGAAGCTGAATGACGCGTCTCTGATTTATGAAAAAGATTCTTCCGTAGCGCTGGGTTTTGGATTTCGATGCGGTTTTCTGGGGCTTCTGCATCTTGAGGTCGTTCAAGAGCGCCTGGAACGGGAATATGATCTTTCATTAATCATTACAGCTCCTTCGGTCAGGTATGAGATCGGGTTGTCAGACGGCAGCGTCATGATGATTGACAACCCGGCAATGTATCCGGACCCTGCGGGTATTGAATTTACAAAGGAGCCGTATATACGGGCTTCGATTATCGTGCCTGATCGATACATGGGGGCGGTAATGACCCTTTGCATGGACCGGAGAGGGATTAACAAGAATTATCAGTATCTCACAAACAACCGTCTGGAAATGATTTTTGAACTTCCGCTTGCCGAAGTTGTGTATGATTTTTATGATAAACTCAAGTCCGTTACACAGGGATATGGTTCATTTGACTATGATCTGATCGACTATCGAGAAACCGATCTTGTGAAACTGGATATTCTGATTAACGGCGACAGGGTGGATGCGTTGTCTCAGCTCGTCCATAAGGATCGGGCTGTTGAACGGGCAAGACTGGCGTGCGACAGATTACAGGATGAAATCCCTCGACAGATGTTTAAGATCGCGATTCAGGGTGCAATCGGGGCAAAAATTATTTCGCGGAAAACCATATCCGCCTACCGGAAAGATGTAACTGCAAAATGCTATGGCGGCGATATAACCAGAAAGCGCAAATTGCTTGAGAAACAGAAAAAAGGCAAGAAACGAATGAAAATGGTCGGACAGGTGATGATTCCTCAATCTGCTTTTCTTTCTGTATTGAAAACAGATGACTGACCTGGCTGCAACGCGCTTCGCCATTCTTTTTTGTCTAGAGTTTTTTCTTGACAGGATTTGAGATCGCATTGTATTTATTATAAGTTTTTTATTATAAATGATGATATGGGGGTATCCCATGCAGCAGTCGATCCGTCTGTTCTACTTTATCTCCCTTCTGGTATTGTTATCATGGTTGGTTCCAGCGGATTTTTCGTATGCCGAAAAGACGCGTCTACCGGTCTGGGCAGGGAAATTTTATCCGGAATCATCTTCAGAACTGTCTGAAACCATTCGCAGACTTTCACAGAAGGCAGATGAGACAGCCATCCGAATTCCGGAGAAAAAATCGCTTAAAGCGCTTATCCTGCCCCATGCCGGTTATATCTACTCCGGATGGACGGCAGCGCATGCGCATGTTGTGCTGAAGAATAAAAAATATGAACGCGTCATTGTGATGGGGCCTGATCATCGCATCGGGTTTTCCAATGCAGTGATCAGCGATGTCTCCTCCTACAAAACACCACTTGGATCCATAGCGCTTCATGATGATTGCGTTAAGTTGAGATCAAGGCCCGAACTGTTTCGTTCAGTTCCGGCATCAGACAGCGCGGAGCATTCGGTTGAAGTGATTCTTCCGTTCCTGCAGTATTACCTGAAAGATTTTAAAATGATTCCGATCGTTTTCGGAAGGCCGGATAATTTTCAATCCATGGTTGATACCATTGCGGAGACAATTGACAGCAAAACCCTCCTGGTGGCCAGCTCCGACCTGTCTCATTTCCTCCCATATGACAAGGCGGTGAAACAGGATCAGGAAACCATCCGGATGATTCTTAAACTGGAAGGGAATACATTACGGTCACGTGAAAACGCGGCGTGCGGGGTGATCCCCATAACTGTTGTGACCAGTCTTGCCGATCGATTGAAATGGGAGCCGCGGCTGCTTCATTACTCAAACAGCGGGGATACAGCAGGGTCGAAGGACAGGGTAGTCGGCTATGCGGCAATCGCTTTTTATGGAGAGAATTGATGAAAAAAAAGAAAAACTCAAAACAGCACCTGACCCAAAAACTGGGGCAGGCACTTATCGCGCTTGCGAGAAATTCGATTTCAGAAAGAATCGCAAAGAATTTTCAGGCGGATGAATCTCAGGATAACTTACTGGAAGATAAAAGATTGCAGGTAAAGAGCGGGACTTTTGTAACCTTAAATAAAAAGGGCGCGCTGCGCGGATGTATCGGCAGCCTGAAATCTTCTGAAACCATTATTGAAAGCGTCAAAAGAAATGCGCTAAACGCCGCTTTTCATGATTACCGGTTCGATCCTCTTACGCCCAAAGAGCTGGATCAGGTGGAAATTGAAGTAAGTGTTCTCAGCGAGCCGGAAGTTCTTGCGTATGAAGACGCGGCGGATTTGATCAGTAAATTGAAACCGGGAGAGGATGGTGTCATCATTCGTCATGGCGCTGCAAGGGCTACTTTTCTCCCCCAGGTGTGGAAACAGCTTTCCGAGCCGGCAGAGTTTTTGAACCATCTGTGCGTGAAGGCGGGCCTTGCACCGGATATATGGCAAACTTCAAAACTTGAAGTATTGACCTATCAGGTTCAATATTTTGAAGAGAAAAAATGAGAAATTCGTATTTCGGGTAGTCATTGCTACCGGTATTTCGTCTGTTGTCACACAACTTCTGGTAATTCGTGAGTTCCTTGTTCAGTTTACGGGCAATGAGTTTGTCATTGCCCTGATTCTTTTCAGCTGGCTGACAATCGGCGGGATCGGAACACTCGCAGCCCGTCTGATCTCCCCTCGCTATTTCAGCGCTACTACCGTGCGACTTGGGGTGCTGTCTCTTTTTTTGACTGCTTTGTCCCCGCTCACGCTTCTTTCGATTCGCTATCTCCGGGGTTTCTTTTTTATTCATGGATCATCCGTAGGCTTCTATCCCACCCTGTATTATATCTTTTCGGTTACCGTCCCCTACGCGTTGCTCCTCGGATTCCTCTTGCCTTACAGCCTTTATGTTTTACGGGTTGGGAAAAATGATTTTCCTTCTTATCGGGTATATATCGCGGACAATTTCGGTGATGTAACCGGTGGCGCCCTTTTTTCCTTCGTGTTGATTTATCTTGTCACTCCCATGCAGGCGGTATGTATCGCGGGACTGCCTCTTCTGCTCGCTGTCGCTCCTTTTTTTCTGAAAAATTTTCATGGAAAGATTTTCTATTCTATCGGAGCACTGCTGACGCTGACCGTTCTGCTGGGGGGTATTTTTCTGGAAACCCATTCTTTGTCGCCTCAGGAAGGAAAACTGGTTCACTACAGCGAGTCCCGTTATGGAAGGATCCAAGTACTCCAGGATGAAGATCTTTTCACTCTTTTTTCAGACGGGATACCGGTTTACAGCAACCAGAATCTGATGATGGCCGAGGAGGTGATCCATTATCCTCTTTCACAGCTTACAGACATCAAAAATGTTCTGGTTATCTCAACCATCGGCGGAATGATGGCGGAGATTGAAAAATACAGGCCTGAAACAATCGATTACGTGGAGCTTGATCCGGAGGTTTCCGATATTCTGTTTCGTTTCAATCTTCTCAAAAGAGTACCCGGCCTTTCCGTGATCAACCAGGATGGGCGTTCCTATCTGATGAACACGGATAAAATCTATGATGCCATCATTGTAAATCTCCCCGAACCGGAGACATTTCAAATCAACCGGTTTTTCACCGGCAAATTTTTCACTCTGGCACGGAATCACCTGACGCCGCAGGGGATTTTCAGTTTTTCCATGCAGGGATATGATAATTATCTTGCAGAGCCTCAGCGGCAGAAACTTTCATCGCTATTCAACACGGTGTCGGATCATTTTAAGAATATTCTGCTTTTGCCGGGTCAGGAAATTTTCTTTTTGTGCAGCGAGTTGCCGATTAACCGGGACATCCCGTCGCTGCTTGCTCAAAAAGGGATTTCTACAGAGTATATCAGCAGCTTTTTCTACGGCAACCTGACCCAGCGCAGAATCGACGAACTGAACAGCCTGATCGATCCGCAAACCCCGAAAAATGTTGACAACTCGCCGGAGCTCATGCGCCTTATGTTTTCCCAGTGGTTTGCAAAGTTTTCCACATCCCCTGCATGGTTTTATATCATAACCGCAATCATTCTTGCCGTGTACCTGTTTCGCCTGCATATTGAAGAGTATGTTCTGTTTTCGACAGGTTGCATGACGATGGGTTGTGAGATCATGATTATTTTCGCCTTTCAAATTTATTATGGATATATTTATCATCAGATCGGTCTGATCATTACCGTTTTTCTGGCAGGCCTGCTGCCGGGAGCCTGGCTGGGGGATCATCTTCGAAACCATGCCCGCAAGGTTCTCATTGTTACAGACAGTATGCTGATCGGCATGATGTTTGTCTTTTTAGCCGCTTATGTTTTTATGGGTGACAAGCTGCCGGTTCTGTTTTATATTATATCAGGGTTTTTAATTTCCGTTGCGTGCGGCTGCCAGTTTCCTGTCGCCCTTCATTTGCGCAGTGATGATGATCCTTCCGTTGCAAGGGCTTTTTCCGCCGATCTTGTCGGGGCGGCTTTCGGAACGCTGATTACCAGCGTAATTTTGATCCCGTATCTTGGAATTACCGGTGCCGCATCCGGATTGATCGCGATAAAGATTATCAGCCTGATACTGGTGAGAGTGGGTCATGATAAAAATTAACCGACGTCATTTTCTTTGTTCCGGCGCGATGTTTTTCTGCAGCGCCATACCTTCCTACGCGTCCTGGCCGTTTAAGGGCGGAGACGCGAAATCGGGTTCCGCGGATATTCGCGGCGAGGTGTTTAAAGGGGATGCTCCGAAAACAATCTGGAAGTGGTCATGCGAGGGCCGGTATTATAAAAACATACTGAATGACAAAACCGTGTGTGAACTGTGCCCGAACAGGTGCGTTCTTTCTCCCGGAGACCGGTCTGCTTGCCGCGTCCGGATCAATTCCAAGGGAAAGCTGTACAGCCTGGTCTATGGAAATCCATGCGCGGCCAATGTGGATCCGATCGAAAAAAAGCCGCTTTTTCACTTCAAGCCGGGGACATCCGCTTTTTCAATCGCAACAACCGGATGTAATTTACGGTGCCTGAACTGCCAGAACTGGGAAATTTCCCAGGCAAAACCCCACGAGGTAAGACATACGGAGCTTTTTCCACCGGAAGTTGTGAAGGAAGCGGTTCGTTCCGGGTCATCCTCCATCGCGTATACCTATTCGGAAGCCACTGTTTTTTTTGAATACATGATGGATACAGCCCGTCTGGCAAAAGAGAAAGGCATATCCAATGTATGGATATCAAATGGATATATCAGTCAGAAACCGCTTTTGGAGTTATGCAGCGCGCTGGATGGGGCCAATGTGAATCTGAAAGCATTCAGTGACGATGTTTACCGGAAGCTCAACGGCGGTCGTCTGGAACCGGTACTGAATACGTTTAAAACCCTGCATGAACAAAACGTTCATTTTGAAATAACCAACCTGGTGGTCCCGGGATATGTGGATGATGAAGAGATGACGAAAAAAATGTGCGGCTGGATTCTCAAAAATCTGGGACCGGACTATCCTCTTCATTTTTCCAGGTTTGCTCCAAAATACAAGCTGGACCGTCTTCCGTTCACGCCTGTTTCCACTCTGACCCGGTTTCGGGAACTCGCCATGAAGGAAGGCATCCGTTATGTCTACCTGGGCAATGTGGCGAACCATGAAGGAAATCATACCTACTGCCATAACTGCGGCAAAATGCTGATTGAGCGAAAAGGGTATCTCATCAATAAAGACAACCTTGAGAACGGTCGATGCCGGTTCTGCAAAACGGTCATTCCGGGCGTCTGGAGCTGAGGGTGCTAACCGATTCTCCGGTGAGGGCATTCGATCCTGTCGCAGAAAGGGCAGGGGGTTTTAAATTCCGCGCCGCGAGCGCCCAGCATCACGGCAGTTACGGTTTTCTCCGGTATCATCATCCCGGATGGATAGTTGCGGATGCCGATGCGTTGAAGGTCGATGAACTGTTGAATCGCATCCTGCCCGTATCGCAGATCCCAGTCACAGTATCCGGGGCTGAACCTTCTGGTGGCGGTAAGATTTTTCCGTGCCAGTAATGTTTGAAGCTGACTTTCAGCCTGGGAGGCAAAGATTTCGGCAATGGCGGAGCCGGCGGCATCCATAAAAAAGGCCTGAGTCATGGCGTGGTCCTGGGCTTCCCGAATCCGGTCGTCCAGGTCCTGTCCAAGCGTAACCGCAAAACAGGCTATGGATTCAGGGTTGTTGAGGCTCGATACCAGGCTTGACAGGTTATCGCTTTGGATATGCAGCCCACTTCCTTTGACGATCCCATTTTCGCATTTTTCAAAATCGGTGGTTTTGTATATCGATTCCGGTTTCAGACAGGCAAGCACCTTTTCAACGGAAGTTTCCATCTCCTTCCGGATACTTTTTCCTGCTCTTTCCGGGGTTCTGTATCCGGCAAGATGAAGAACATGAGTGGCAAGATCGGAAAAATCCGGAAGCATCAGTTTGATTGGTTTCGTTGCCATGGTTATAACCATCGCCTCATGGATAATTTTGTTGTATATCGTGTAAACGCATGCAAAAGGGCTCAATAAGAGAAACAGGAGATGGTTCAATCACAAACAATTTAAATGAAGAGGAATGGTTTATCCAATACGAAAGCCCATGCCGGCAATCTGTTTTTTCTCAGGATTGTTGAAGAATCCTTTCCGCCTCCTCCATGACGGTAAGGGCGCTTTCAGCATATCCATCTGAACCGATCGCCATGGCTATTTGCTGGTTCAGCGCTGCACCGCCGACCAGGGTTTTGACACCCGGACAATCTCTTTGAATTCTCTGAATGATCTTTTTCATGTTTTCAAGTGAAGTGGACATCATTAAAGAGAGGGCCGCGATTGAAGCATCATGCTTTTTGATACCGGCAAGGAACATGTCGCAGGTGATCTCTTTTCCCAGATCAAACACGTTGTACCCGGAGGCATCCAGCACGGAAGCAATGATATTTTTTCCAAGATCATGCACGTCTCCCTCTACAACACCGATAACAATTCTGCTCTCCCTTTTTTTTCTGGAAAAGTCAGGTAACATTTCGTTCAGAAGCCTGACCCCGGTTTTAAAGGCGTCAATCGCGAGAAGAAATTCCGGTATTGAGAATCGATCTGCCGCAAGATTCCGGCGGGCTGTTTCAAGTCCCTTTGCAAGCGCC
This sequence comes from Desulfobacterales bacterium, assembly GCA_046484745.1. Classification (GTDB taxonomy): domain Bacteria; phylum Desulfobacterota; class Desulfobacteria; order Desulfobacterales; family SURF-7; genus JAQYVL01. The sequence goes on from JAWOIJ010000053.1 coordinate 18,326, forward strand.
TGAAACAGATCATCAGCCTGCAACTCGTTTATCTCAGGCAGGCTCAGGGCGCTTTGGACGGATTCAGGATTTTTTTCCAGAACTCCCTTTTCAATCTTCAATAGAATATCTTCGATTCTCAAATCTCTCTCCTTTATAATGGCATGGCCAAACGTCCAGGTTGGCGCATAATCCGGAAAAACCGCAAGGAATCATCCGTATTTTTTTGCCGCTTCAACAATGGCAAAAGCATTGGTCAGCGGAATATTGGGAGGGTATTCACACCCCGGAGACAGAATGAACCCGCCCCCCTTTGCCAGCAGATCGATCTGCCGCCTGCACTCGTCCATAACCTCCATCGGGGTTCCGGTGATCAGAAGCTGGGTGGGGATTAATCCCACAAGCGTTGTCCGGTCTCCGTATTTTTCTTTCAACTCCCGGAGAGAGCGGCAGTCATCCGGAAGATTCGCGATACTGAGCACTTCCGGTTCCATCCATTTTAACTGGACGTCCGCATAAGGCTTATGCCCGCAGTTGTGCACGCCTACCATACAACCCTTTTTTTTAATCGCATTGCTCAGTTGCTTTACAAAGGGCCCTTCAATTTCTTCCCATACTTTTTTCGGCAGCGCACTGGTGCTTGCGTAAAGCGTATCCAGCGCAATGGCGGGTACGCCTATTTCACACTGTGCTTCCACATATTCGACAAGAACAGACGTAATGGTTTCCGACGCGGCAATCACTTCCTTTGGATGGAGAAGACAGTCTTTGAAAAAATTTTCCGCGCCCCGAAGCATGCTCAGCACTCCCGCGGGTCCGAAGGCAAACCCCCCGACAATTCCCTTGAAGCCCACCCGCTTTACCATGATTTCGCAGAATTTCAGGAACTCCTGCATTCTTGAAGCTTCGGAAAGCCGGATCGGTTTTAACTTCTTGTAGTCGTCAACCTCCCTGATAACCGGTGAACCGTAATCAGGGCGAGCCGTGGCGTTGTCCGGATATACCATTTTTTGACCGAAATCCGCAGCCTCCACGGAAAGGTCGAGCATCAGCTGTACAAAATCTCCCCCGACAAAATCAAATCCCGAATAAAAGACATCGGCTGCCCTGGCTCCGTCCAGAGACATATCCGGGAATGGGGTTCCGCTGATCTGTCTTGCCGCGGAACAAAGAAGCGGAGTGACCGGGACACGATCCGGCTCTTTATGGTAGAGCGCGCTGAATGTCCGCTCCACAGAGGTCAGGGTTGAAATTTTCCCCCTTGCACTCATGGCAGAGGCGGCAAGCTTCAACAGCGGTTTCGGTATTTCATATGGAGGAGGAATGATTCCTTTTCGAAGGGCATTGAATATTTTGGCTACATTCATGGCTATTCTTTCCGGGCAGGCATGATTCTCATTTTTTGTTAATCGTCGCCGCCATATATCCGGCGCCGAATCCATTATCAATGTTGACAACCGCGATGTTGGAACTGCAGCTGTTCAACATGCTGAAGAGTGCGGTCAACCCTCCGAAGCTGGCTCCATATCCAATGCTTGTTGGAACGGCAATAACGGGCCTGTCCACAATCCCGGCCACGACGCTTGGAAGCGCCCCTTCCATGCCCGCGACTACGATCAGGACAGACGCATCATCGATCTTTTTTTTGTAATGAAACAGCCGGTGGATTCCAGCCACTCCCACGTCAAATATGGATTCAACGTGGTTTCCCATATATTTTGCGGTAAGAAAGGCCTCTTTTGCCACCGGAATATCCGAGGTTCCGGCGGACAATACCAGGATGGTTCCTCGCCCATTTTTCGGAATTTCACTTTTAGCATATACAATCATGCCCGCGTCCTCGTGAAATGTCGATTCCGGGAAAAGAGGGGTTATTGCTGAGGCTTTTTCAGCGTCAACCCTTGTTACCAGGATGATATTTTCATGGGAAACCATTTTTTCAAGGATGCCGATAATCTGATCCGCTGTTTTACCCTGGCCGAAAATCACTTCCGGAAATCCCTTGCGCAAGGAGCGGTGATGGTCTATATGTGCAAAATCAATGTCCTGGAATGAAAGGTGTTTGAGTTTTTCAGCGGCTTTTTCAGCAGATGTTTGACCGGCAGCGACCTGCTGCAGGATCTGTTTTAATAATTCGAAATCCATCTTTTGTTTTTCCTGAGCTTTGAGTAAAGGTTGTGTTTGAATCCGGCACACAGGATCATGTATTCAATAACTCAAATCCTGGCTGCGGTCAAATAGAGGTTTTTTTAAAGCCCTCAGGTTTTATGGAGAGAACATTTATGAAAATTGCGGTGATCATTCCTTCCCGATACGGATCAACGAGATTTGACGGCAAACCGCTTGCCCGGATTGCCGGGAAACCGATGATACAGATGGTCTATGAGCGGGCCATGCAGGCTGAAAAGGTATCCGAGGTTGTTGTCGCAACCGATGACCGGAGAATCATCGACGCGGTGGAACGGTTCGGAGGAAGAGCGGTCATGACCTCTGAAGCCAATCGTTCCGGGACCGATCGCGTTGCAGAGGCAGCGGGAAAGATCGGGCTCGGGCCGGATGATATTGTGATCAATATCCAGGGGGATCAGCCCCTGATCCGCCCGGAATGCCTGGATGATGTTGTCGCGCCTTTTTTTACGGATTCGGGCCTCGAGATGAGTACCCTCGCGTTTGCCATCATCCGGCAGGAGGAGATCACCAATCCAAAGGACGTCAAGGTTACGTTTGACAACAACGGCTACGCGCTCTATTTTTCCAGATCCACCATACCCTTTGACCGGGACGGCGACAGCCGTTTCGATACCTACAAGCATCTGGGAGTCTATGCGTATACCAGACGCTTTCTCGAAAAATTCAGATCCCTGCCCGAGGGGAGACTGGAGAAAATCGAAAAGCTGGAGCAGCTCCGCGCCATCGAATACGGACATCGAATCAAGGTTGTCGTGACGGCTTACGACTCGCCGGAGGTGGATCTTCCCGAGGATATCGAAAGGATTGAGAAGCTGCTCCTTTAAAATAACCTCCTACTGATTTGGGATTTGGATTTGGGGTGGGGATTTGGGATTTGGGGATTTGGGGATTTCACTGGGGATTTGGGGCTTGGATTTGGGGTTTATGTTGGATTTGGGGTCGCACCAAGATAATTATATGAAAATAAAAAAGATACTGCTTTAAAACAGCCTTATATTGGGGCAATAGCCTTTTTTTTGATACAAAAACCGAGCATATAGGAAAATTTATTGGCAAGAGCAAATCGTCATTATATTCCCGGGCATGTCTGGCATCTTACGCATCGATGTCATAAGAGGGAGTTTCTGCTGAAGTTCTGCAAAGATCGTCATCGATGGATGCAATGGCTGTTCGAGGCAAAGAAGCGTTATGGTTTAGTCATTTTGAATTATGTCGTGACCTCCAACCATGTACACTTGATTGTTCACGACAAAGACGGCGGAGATACGATTCCAAAGTCAATGCAGCTTTTGGCGGGCAGGACAGGTCAGGAATACAACCAGAGGAAAAAGAGAAAAGGCGCTTTCTGGGAAGACCGCTACCATGCTACGGCCATAGAGACCGGAGAGCATCTGCAGCGCTGTCTCGTATACGTGGACTTGAACATGGTTCGAGCTGGCGTTGTGAGCCACCCTGAGCAGTGGACTCACGGGGGATACAAGGAGATCCATCGCCCCCGGCGAAAGAACATTCTAATTGATTACGAAACACTTGGTCATCTTTCCGGCATCAACGACTTTGAAGATTTCCAGTCAGCGCATCGACGGTGGGTTCAAACGGCGCTATCTGATGCTGAGGTGAAAAGGGAGGATTGTTGGACCCAGAGCATTGCAACCGGAAGCCGGTCGTTTGTCGAGTCAGTCAAAGGGCAGATGCGCAGTTTAGCGATCGGCCGTAATGTTCGAGAGAAGATAGAAGGTTTTGAACTTCGGGAGTCCCAGCCACCCTATAAGGCTTTTTTCGATATCGAAAAGAACGATATAGAAGGTGAAAACCTGCATTTTTGGAGTGAATGAAAATAAATATCGGAATGTTAGCTTGGTGCGACCCCAATTACAATTAACTAAAACAATTAAAAAGCACCATTTTGAGGGTTGCACGAATCGGTTTCGGCACATATCACGCAGGATGGAAATGGTCGCTCCATGCGGGGCCTTAAACCGGCAAGCCATCAGGAAATCATATCGGATACATTCTTTCAGGCTGCTTAAAAAGGATTTTACGGATTGACAATGGTTCCCAATCGTGCTGGATTCTAAAAAACCATATGGGATTGCATACTCTTTGAGAGCACAGGAACACACGCTGATTTATTTCAAAAATAACATAGACGGTTCAAATTGTACTCAACTTATTTTCAGGGGGTTCCAGCATGAAAAAAACAGTTATCACCCTGCTGCTTGTCTTTGCGATTATCGGTTGCGAGAAAAAAAGTCCATATACGGAAGATGCAGACAACTATGGACATACAGCCCCAACCTCAATTACTCAGGAAATGAATGCCGGGGTGCTTGATGAGCTTCCATTCTACGACGAGCAATCGTTCGATGAGTGTCAAAAAGGGTTGATTGCAAGCGACCCCGAAGAAAGCGTGACAGACCCGGAGGGAACGGTAATCTGGGATATGGGTGCCTATGAGTTTATTAAAGGCGACGCTCCTCCAAGCGTGAATCCCAGTCTTTGGCGTCAGGCAAAGCTGAACAAAATTCATGGCTTGTTCAAGGTAACCGACGGCATATACCAGCTCCGGGGATTTTGTATATCCAACATGACCATTATTGAAGGAAAAACCGGATGGATTATTGTGGACCCGCTGACCACCAGAGAAACGGCAGCGAGGGCCATCGCCTTTGCCCGAAAGCAACTGGACGAAAAACCAATTGTTGCCATGATCTATACTCATAGCCATATCGATCACTTTGGCGGTGTACTGGGGGTGTTGTCAGCAGAAGAGGTTGAGAAACAGGGAGTTCGAATTATTGCACCCAAAGGGTTTATGGCTGAAGCCACCAGTGAGAACGTCATTGCCGGTATCGGAATGGGTAGGAGGGCGGCATACCAGTTTGGAAGAGATCTCGCGAAATCGGAACGCGGCCATGTGGATGACGGGCTGGGCAAAAATCTGCCCTTTGGAACGTTTGGTATTTTAGCGCCCACCGAAATTGTGGACAGAACGCCTCAGGAAATGGTGATTGACGGCATCCGGTTTGTGTTTCAATACGCTCCGGAATCGGAAGCACCGGCTGAGTTGACCTTTTATCTTCCGGATGTAAAGGCGTATTGCGGCGCCGAAATTGTGTCACGGAACATGCACAACCTATATACATTGCGCGGGGCCAAGGTCCGTGATGCTCTGAAGTGGAGCGGCTATATTGATGAGGCCATTACGCTATTCGGTGATGCGCAAATCTACTTTGCAAGTCATCACTGGCCAATATGGGGTAATGAGCGTGTAATAAATTTTTTAAAGAAGCAGCGGGATCTTTATAAATACATCCATGATCAGACCGTTCGACTTGCCAATGCCGGGTATACCCCGCGTGAAATATCGGAACAGATTAAACTTCCTCCGTCTTTGAGTAACTTTTTTTCAAATCGCGGGTATTACGGAACCCTTTCGCACAATTCAAAAGCAGTGTATCAGGCCTATTTTGGATGGTATGACGGAAATCCCGCCAATCTGAATCCATTGCCCCCGGAAAGTTCGGCGGTTCGATACATCGAATATATGGGGGGGGCGGATAATGTGCTTGCAAAAGCCAAAGACTCCTTTGAAAAGGGGGATTATCGATGGGTGGCGGAGGTGGTCAATCACCTGGTATTCGCGGAACCCCAAAATATAGAGGCGAAAATGCTTCTCGCAAAAACATATGATCAGCTTGGCTATCAATCCGAATCCGGTGTATGGCGAAACGTTTATCTTACAGGTGCCAACGAGCTGCGTCACGGGGCTCCGCAGAAAGGCGTCGATATTGCCAAAATGCTGGAGGTACTGAAACACACTCCCGTATCCCTTTTTTTTGACAGCATGTCCGTGCGTCTGAACGGGCCGGATGCGGAAGGAAAAAATATGGTGGTGAACATTGTATTCACGGATATCGATGAAAGCTATGTATTGACCTTAGAGAACGCGGTACTGCACCACCGTAAAACAGATCCTGATCCAAAAGCCAATGCCACCTTAAAACTGACTCATGATCTTTTCTTGAAAATGGCCATCGGCAAGGCGGGGATTAAGGATACGATTTTCTCTGACGACCTTGAAACCAGCGGAAGCCGGATCGATCTGGTAAGATTTTTCCTTTTATTTGATAAGCCAAAGGTCGACTTTAATATTGTGACTCCTTAGTACAAAACAAAGGGCGCACTTCTCAAATTGCGATTCCGGTAAATTACTCGGGGATATCCTGCTCAATAATTTTATTTTCTTTGAGCGGGTCTGCTACTGGTTTTTGCGAAGTCTCCAGTTTGGGCAAGGGTGTTTTCAATGAATTTTCTGTGCTTTTGACTGCAGCCTTCCGGGCAGAGGAAATTTTTTTCTCCAGCTCGATGATTGCCTGCCGCAGTTCTGTCGTGTACTTTTTTTCTTGCAGGTTCAATTCATAAGCAAGTTTTTTCTGATCGATTCCCGCATCAGACAGCCGGCCGATCTCCTGCTTCAGCCGGTTTACATCCGTAGTCATAGCGGCAAGCGTATCAGAGAGGCTTTTCAGCTCTTTTTCTATTTTGCTGTTCAGGTTTGAATCCAGCGTCTGGATATCAGAAGAGACCGTGCCGATGTTTTTTTTGAGGCCTTCAATTTTGGCGGAAATTTCCGTAACATGTTTATTCAGGTCGCTTTTGTTTGCTTTTGCATCCACTGACTGTTTTAGAGAATTTTTATTTTTTCCCAAATCCCCGGATACCGCTGAAAGTTTTTTTTCAAACTGTTTCGACTGATTCTCAATCAACTCTTTCAGTTGATCTGTATTTCCGGACAGGGATGCCAGCTTTTCTTCCAGCTCTTTTGAAAGGCTTTGCACCTTGATGGAACCGCTGTCCTGAATACCGGAGATTTTTTTATTGAGGCTGATATAGACGATGATGATGATTACGGCAATCAGGCAGGGTATCAGGATTGAAATGAACGTCAGCCTCTGGTTGAGTTTTGTAAGCGGCCGGTTGCTGCTGACTTCCTCCCTCCGGAGCGGCGGTATCGATTCATCATCGTCAAAGCGGACTCTAAAGCTTTTGGAATCATCGTTTTCCATAAGTTGTCATTCCCATTCAATGGTACTGGGTGGTTTTGAGCTGATGTCAAAAACAACCCGGTTGACCCCGTGAACTTCATTAATGATACGATTTGAACATTTTCCGAGAAGTTTGTGCGGAAGCCTTGCCCAGTCCGCAGTCATGGCATCTTTGCTGGTCACCGCCCGGATCGCGACAATGTTTTCATAAGTCCTTTGATCTCCCATGATGCCCACGCTTTTCAGCGGCAGAAGCACCGCAAAAGACTGCCAGAGCTTTCTGTAATATCCTGCCGCCCTGATTTCATCGAGAAGTATTGCATCTACTTCCTTTAATATCGCAAGGCGTTTCCGGGTAACTTCTCCAATGATTCGAATGGCAAGGCCCGGCCCGGGAAACGGCTGGCGCCATATCATCTCATCATCGAGCTTGAGTGCTTTGCCCAGTTGCCGCACTTCATCTTTGAAAAGATATTTAAGCGGCTCCACCAGCTTTAACTTCATTTTAGCCGGCAGTCCGCCGACATTGTGGTGGGATTTAATAATGGAGGTAGGACCTCCGAAAGCGGATTGGGATTCGATAATATCCGGATACAGGGTTCCCTGGGCCAGGAATTCGACATCCTTGATTTTTTTTGCTTCAGCCTCAAAAACATCCATAAAAATTTTGCCGATTATTTTTCTCTTTTTTTCCGGATCTGAAATTTTTGCAAGCGCCTTTAAAAATTTTTCGCCCGCTTTTACAAAACGGATTTTTATTTTCAAATGCTGCTCGAAAGTTTTTTTGAGTTTTTCCGCCTCATTTTTCCGGAGAAGGCCGTTATCGACAAAAATACAGGTCAGGTTTTCCCCGATCGCCTGGTGAATCAGCAGTGCCGTTACAGATGAATCGACTCCGCCGCTCAAGCCCAGGATCACTTTTCTGCTGCCGACGCTTTTTTGAATTTCCGAGATCGCGTTTTTTGCAAAATTTTTCATGGTCCATGTACGTTTGCATTCACAAATGTCAAACAGAAAGTTATGCAGCATGTTTTTCCCTTTTGGTGTGTGATGTACCTCGGGGTGAAACTGAAGGCCGTAATAACCCGCTGTTCTATTTTCGGTTGCCGCAATCGTGGTATTTTCGGTGGATGCGGTTATGGAAAACCCTTTTGGAAGTTTTTCAATGGAGTCTCCATGGCTCATCCAGCAGACTGTCTTTTCGTCAATGGATTTAAAAAGTCCTTCCTGTTTTTTTATCGTCAGTTCAGCAAAGCCGTACTCTCTCTTCTGTGCCTTTTTTACACTTCCTCCCAGCGCATGGATCATGAACTGCATTCCATAGCAGATGCCCAGAACCGGTATTTTTAAGTCGAAAATTTTTTTGTCGACTTTCGGGCTGTTTTTTTCATATATGCTGGAAGGTCCGCCGGAGAGTATGATTCCATCAGGGTTCAGGCTTTTGATCGTCTCCATCGGGATGCCGGGCGGAACAATTCGGCAGTAGACATGGCTTTCGCGGACACGGCGTGCGATTAGTTGGTTAAATTGTGAACCAAAATCAATGATCAGTATCATGCTCATCCCTTGAATTTTTTTTCTGTAGCATCAAAATGGTGATTTTTTTACGAGACGATCCAATTTGAAAAGCGAAATATCTTCAAAACCGCAAAAAATCAAGTTGTTTTCTGTGGGTTAATCATATTTACCCGGGTTGAAGTTGTTGAATATGATTCAGTGATGAGAGAAAATTATCCGCTTTAAACAAATTGCTAATTGACAGTGAATATGATAGATCCGGCAGAAAATGTCAATATCAACCATATACTGGTTTTTGTTTGGTATTTTCTGGCGGAAAACCACCGGAGGGTGTTTGGGATCAGCGAAAAACAGACAACCGGGAAATCAGGAGGATGGGCAAAATCATAATACAGATATACGAAGTTCAGGAGCCTCTGGAAGCTGAAAACCTGATTGAAGCGGATGTCGATCATATCGGAAGTGTCCTCATTTCGGAAGAGAACTGGAAACAGCCCGGTATCCTTGAAACGATGCGGGTTGTTCGGGATTCTCCTTCAAAAAGCAGCCTGATCCCGCTGTTCAGCAACAAAGAGTCCATTTTCAGGGTGCTGGACTATTATCAGCCTCATATTGCACATTTTTGTGAAGACCTGATCGAAGCTGAAAGATTCCCCGGCAGAAATGAAACCCTTGTTTTGCTTCAGCAGCAGATTAAAGAGCGATTTCCGGAGATTGGAATCATGCGGTCGATTCCGATTCCCGAGACCGGGAAAGCGGATGAATTCTCCGTCATGAAGATGGCGGGGATGTTCGAACCCGTGAGCGATTTTTTTTTAACCGATACGTTTCTCGTCGTTGCATCGGGGCCTGCTTTCGGAAAACAGCCGGTAAGCGGATTTGTTGGAATTACAGGCAGAACCTGTGACTGGGAAAAGGCAAAGGAACTGGTTCAGAAAAGCCGGATACCGGTTATACTTGCCGGTGGGCTGACACCGGACAATGTCTCTCAGGGAATACTCCGGACTGCACCAGCGGGGGTTGACAGCTGTACGGGAACCAACGGAATCGATTCAAACGGCAAGCCGGTTCGCTTTAAAAAGGATTTTAATCGTGTCAGGCGTTTTGTCCAAGAGGTTCGTAGAATGGAGTCTGAAAACCGGATGCGGCAACGGCAATCTACTGCCGCAGCACCCACTTGAGCGTGTTGAGATCGCCTTCCAACGGTTTTACGCCTATAATCGTATGGGTTTCGTTTAAAAAAACAGTTACAATATCATGGAGGATAGAACAACCAATGTATGAGAGCGGAGACCTTAAAAAAGGATTGAAAATTGAAATTGACGGGGAGCCTTATGTTGTTTCACAATTTCAGTTTGTCAAGCCGGGAAAGGGACAGGCCCTGTATAAATGCAGGCTGAAAAATATGGTGACCGGTGCACAGTTTGACAGGACCTTCCGGTCCGGTGAAAAATTCAATGAAGCCAATATGGAACAGCACGAAATGGAGTACCTGTACTACGATGGCGAGAATTATTGTTTCATGAACACATCAACTTACGGTCAGGAGTTCCTTACTTCGGATCAGGTTGGCGAAGCCAAAGATCTTTTAAAGGAAAATACAAAATGTCAGGTTCTCTTTTTCGATGGCAAGCCCATTGGACTTTCGCTGCCGAATTTCATCGATCTGAAAGTGATTAAAGCCGATCCATGGGTTAAGGGCGATACGGCATCGGGAAGTACAAAACCCGCAACGCTTGAAACCGGAATTGTGCTTCAGGTTCCTCCATTTGTGGAAGAAGGGGAGATCGTCCGAATAGACACACGAACCGGTCAATATACAGAACGCGTAAAAGAATGATTCCTCTCCGGATCTCTTTGATCCGGACATGAATCCGGTCTTTCCGTTTACAGTCAACCGGCAGAGCCGGAACAACGGAAGCGGTCCAGTTCCAGCGGAAATCGTTATGGATGATGCGATAATTAAATCTATTTTGATTGTTGATGACGAGGAGCTTTTTCTCGAGAGTCTTCAAAGCTACCTGCAGTTGAAGAACTATCGCTGCCGGAAGGCAGCAAGTTCCATTACCGCGCTCGAGATGATTCGAAAAGGGGCTTTTGACCTTGTGATCGCTGATGTTTTAATGCCGGACATGAATGGTATTGAATTGATGAAAAGTGCCAGGAAATTATTTCCCGGCCTTGAATTCATACTGATGACCGGATATTCAACCGAGCATTCCTACCATGAGATCATCAGCGCGGGTGCTTCGGATTACATGACCAAACCATTTGATCTGGCCGAGCTTTTAGCCAGAATTGAGCGGATTGATCGTGAAAAAGGTATTATGAAAGAGCTTATCGAGGTTAATAAACAGCTCGAATCCGCCATTGACCACGCAAACAAAATGGCTAAAAAGGCGGAACAGGCGTCTGCCGCAAAAACCCATTTCCTTGCAAGCGTGAGCCATGAGATCCGCACACCGTTAAACGGAATAATCGGTTTTACCGACATCCTTCTTGAGACCCGTCTGGATGATGAACAGCGCAGTTATACCCGAACCATCAAGATGAGCAGTGAAGCGCTTCTTGCCCTGATAAACGATATACTCGATGCTTCAAAAATAGAAGCCGGCAAGATGACACTGGAGAATATTGATTTTGACCCCGAAGTGTTGTGCCATGATATCTGTGAACTGGTCCGGCCGAGGGTTCGGGAAAAACCGGTTGAAATGCTTTGCAGGATCGGAAACCGTGTCCCGTCAAAGCTGAATGGAGACCCCTTCAGACTGCGGCAGGTTCTGCTGAATCTGATGAGCAATGCCGTCAAGTTTACGCAGACCGGAAAGATAGAGCTTTTATTTGATATCGAAAGCGAAGAAAACAGCAATGTAAAAATATTTGCAGCAGTGCATGACACCGGAATCGGCATTTCAAAACAAAAAATAGATTTCATTTTTGATCCGTTTCAGCAGGCAGAAGGATCGATGGCAAGGGAATACGGAGGAACCGGTCTGGGGCTGTCGATATGTAAAAAAATTGCCGAACTGATGAGCGGCGATATCCGTGTGGAAAGCGTTCCGGGTAAAGGGAGCCGTTTTTATTTTACGGCCCTGATGAAAAGGGCGAGCGAAAGCGGAATCGAAAAAACAACTCCGGCAGAGCTGTCCGGGAAACGGGCTTTGATTTCCGGAACAGATTATGAAAATGAAGGGATTCTGGTTCAGGCGCTGACAATGAAGGAGATGGCCGTCAATTCGTTTGAACAGTGTAAAGATGTCGCCCCTGAAATTTTAGCGGCGGAGAGGAGGGGACGCCCTTATGATATTTGCATAATCGATATCGAAAAAGATATTCCGGTAGGGTTCGGCCTGGTCAGAGAAATTAGAGCGAATTCCGGCTCTTGTTCACAGATGCCCCTGCTCGCTCTTTCCGTTCCATTGCCGGGGTATGCAAAAAAATGCGAGGAAGCCGGGTTTGACGGATTTCTCGCCAAGCCGGTCAGAAGGGACAGGCTTTTTCAAATGGTGAGGCGGTTACTCGGTATTCATAAAACGATGCCCAAAACGGATGAATCTTCCGAACGGCACATTTTAACTCAGTATTCTGTTCGAGAAGAGATGAAACGGTCCGTCAATATCCTTGTTGTGGAAGACAATCCAATTAATCAGAAACTGGTAAAGATCTTGCTGGAAAAAGCGGGGTACTCTCTTCGTATCGCCGAGAATGGTCGTGAGGCTCTGGAGCTTTATATAAAATCTCCTGATGATTATGATATCATATTCATGGATATTCAAATGCCGGAAATGAATGGGATCGATGCCACGAAAGCCATCCGGGAGTGGGAAGCGAAAATGGATGCCAAAACCGATCCTTTTGCCGGGAGCAGCAATGCGGATGACAGACACATTCCGAAAGGAATTCCAATCGTGGCTGTAACGGCCAATGCAATGAGAAAAGATCGGGAGACATGCATCGAGGCGGGCATGAATGATTATCTTGCCAAGCCGATAAAAAGAGAACTTGTATATGAAGTAATTGAAAAATGGGTGTTGAATAAAGGGAGATCTGATGGTTAGGAGCTTCTGGGATTTCTGGCAGCATATACCTGAAAAACTGGATCCGGTTCTCTTTGAAATCGGTGGATTCAAACTTCAGTATTATGGATTGATGTATATCGTAGCGTTCGCGCTCACCTATGGGATGGCATTCTACAGGCTGAAAACCGAAGACCGGTTTGATGTTTCAAGAGAACAGGTGGAAAATCTTTTGATGAACATGATTCTGGGCCTCCTCATTGGTGCGCGCCTGGGGTATGTTCTGTTTTATAATCTGCCATATTACATCAATCATCCTGCCGAAATCATTCTGCCTTTTGAATTCTCAAACGGCTTCCGCTTTATCGGTATTACCGGCATGTCATATCATGGAGGAGCGATTGGCGTTTTGCTGGCCAGTTGGTTGTATATTCGAAGAGCCGGGCTCGATTTTCTTGAAATGGCGGATCTGCTGATTCCGGTAATCCCGCTGGGGTATACTTTTGGCAGGATCGGAAATTTTATTAACGGAGAACTGTACGGGCGTGTAACAACTTCTCCGATCGGAATGTACTTTCCGGCAGCTTATGGCGCGGAGATGCGTCATCCCTCGCAGCTTTATGAAGCGTTTTTTGAAGGGGTTTTCCTTTTTGGAATCCTGTGGATGCTGCGCAAAAGGGTTCGGATAAAGGGAAGCATGCTTGCGTTTTATCTGCTTGGTTACGGCCTGATCCGATTTGTTATCGAATTTTTCCGCGAACCGGATGCACATATTGGTTTTGTTTTTATGTCCTTATCGGTGGGTCAGCTTTTATGCGGTGCCATGATTCTTTCCGGAATACTGATTTACGTTTTTTTACGAAGCCGTCAGGTATGATCTTTAAGGAATTCAACAAATTCCTTACGCCTCCCCTTTTTCGAACCGGTTGGAATTGTTGTTTGTAAGTTTTTGTTTTCTATGATAGAAAGTCTGCATGGCTGTGACGGTTCTGCCTGGTGTTTTATGCGGGCTCCGTTCAGCGCGGTTGTAATTTGAACGCTGGATTTGAAATACAGGACTTTGAATTCGGCAATTTTAAGGACACCGGATTCGAGTATCGGGCACAATGTATCTTTCCCATTATAATCTTAGCTTAAAACCGTTCCAGATAAGCACGGATCCAAGATTTCTGTGGCTAGGCGAGAACCACAAGGAAGCCTTTGCAACGCTGAAATATGGTATCATGGACAATAAGGGATTTCTGCTTCTTACCGGGGATGTGGGAACCGGAAAAACAACCCTGATCAATGCATTGATAAACAGTCTGGGAGATAATGTCATTGCCGCTACTGTCCCGGATCCCAATCTGGAAAAATTCGATTTTTTAAATTATATCGCAACGGTCTTTCGAATTGACAAAAAGTTCAGCAGCAAAGGTGAGTTTCTTTCCTATTTTGAACGATTCCTGAAAGCAGCCTATGCCAAAAATAAAAAAGTGCTGCTGATCATCGATGAATCTCAGCGTCTGAATCATGTTCTTCTTGAAGAGATAAGACTTCTTTCCAATATTGAAAAACAGACCACAAAACTGCTGAACATCTTTTTTGTCGGCCAGAATGAATTTAACGACCTTTTGTGGGAGCCCCGAAACCGGGCACTCCGGCAGCGGATCACCCTCAACTACAATGTATATGCCTTGAGTGAAAAAGAAACCGGCGAGTATATCCGGCATCGCCTCAAGGTAGCCGGAACGGAAAAAGAATTTTTTACACCCGATGCGATCAGGGAGATTGCCCATTTTTCAGCCGGTTTTCCCCGGACGATCAATATCATTTGTGACCACGCGCTGTTAACCGGATATGTCAGAGGGACTCAGCGTATCACTGCGGGGATCATCAGAGATTGCGCGGAAGACCTGCGAATACCGCAAAAATCTAATGTCCGGAAAGAAAAGCCTGTTGAACTGAAAGCGGTGGAGAAAAAATCGGAAAAAGCAGCAGCGGCTATTCCAGAAGAACCGGTTCAACATTGGAAGGAAAAGTCTTTTCTGAAAGCCGCGGTCATTGCCCTGTTTTTTCTTATTGCCGGATATTCCTATTATTTTAATGAAGCAAATGCCCTGTTTGACCGGGTGTATCAGGGATGGAGAAAACAAAAAATCGTTGCCGGCCATTTTTCAGTCAAAACACCTGGGAAACAAAATGAGATCGCGGTTTCAAACGATCCGGATAGTCATTCTCTGCCTGCTGAATCAGGTGGTATTCTTCTCGAAGAAGATAAAGCGTTCTTGAAAAAACATGCAAAACAAGGTGGAATGAAAAATTCTGCTGACGATCAGAACACCGGGAAAGCACCGGCTCCATCTGTTAACAGTCCGGAAACGGCTGAAGGATATTCGGCGAAGAGCGCGCAACAGTTAAGTGAGAGCATCAGGCAGAAGGGCGAAAAGGTCGCTGAGCTTACCTCGATATTAGAAAAAAAACTGGTTGTAAATTTTCCAAACAATTCAAATGATTTATCAGACAATGATGTGGAGAGGCTGAGTAAAATAGCTGCGGTTCTGACGCATTATCCGGATTTATCCGTCAATATCGTCGGGTATACCGACTCTTCCGGCGTATTCAGTTATAATAAAAGTCTTTCCCGGTTCAGGGCGAACATCGTAAAAAGTTTTCTGGTGGGAAAAGGTGTGCGCCAGGAGCAGATCACGGCGATTGGAATGGGATCGATCAATCCGGTGGACAGCAATGAAACGCTTAGCGGAAGGAGTTCGAATCGTCGGGTGGAGATTGAATTTGACTATGATAGAGGCAGATAAAAAATCGTTCAGGCGTGTCCGGGTTCCCGCAATGCTCTGCAGTGGGTTGGAAATGTTGCCATAACCTTCAGTCAGATTGAAAAGGGGATTTTCATGCTCTGGGCTTGGGCGCATAAATCGAGAGGGTATGTTGAAAAATGTCGTAGTGTCGCGTCATCATTTATTTTGTTTTCGATTTTCTTTTTTGACTGGTATAAAATTGGTTGAGAAAAAGTAACGATTTCACAGCCAAATCGCGATAAATGATTTGACAAAATTCGGCATCTGGGTATATTTGTAATTAATTCCAGCAAAATAGGTTGCTTGTTCAAACTTCGTTATCGAGCGGTAAACCATAAATCAGCCTAAAAGCTCTTTCAGGAAGCAGTTCACCAATTTCTTGCAAAGGATGTTTGATATGTCGACTTCTGATAATGAAACGAGTGTATTTGATCAACTTGTGGGAATTATAAAAAGTATTTCCAGGGAGAAACAACTCCGACTGCTGGAGCTTTTGAAACAGTGGAATGAAAATGGAGAAAGGACCCATCCCCGCAAACCATGCCTGATTACCGTTGACTATTCATCACAGGATCGTTTTTTCAGAGATTTTATTCAAAATATCAGCGCGGGTGGCATTTTCATAGAAACCAGAGAATTGTTTGGCGAGGGCGCGGATATTGGATTGACCTTTTCGATTCCGAACTCTCAGATTCCCTTCAGGATTGAAGGCGAAGTCGTCAGAGCGACATCAAGAGGAGTCGCGGTGAAATTCAAAAACGTGACAACCTATCAGCGGGAGATTTTGACCTCTCTTGTAAAAAAAATGTAGTCTGTTTATCCTTTCAGGACATCAATCATCGTAAAAACTTTTCCGACCGCACCTTCCCGGCGTTTTTTTTCAAGGTATGAAATCGCGTCAAACGTGCCTTTTGAATAGATATCGCGTCCGTTTACATTGTGTTTGAATACGAATTTCACGGTCTGATCTTCCGAAACCATGGAATAGGTATGCCAGGCGTGCCCGGATAAATATTCTTCCGGTATTTTCCATTCGGTTTTTTGCCTGTCCGGATTCCGCTCCTGTATGATATCCTCTTTGGAAAAAGGAATGCCCAGTCTGTTGAAGGTTTCCACCATCGCTTTCGCGGTCCCGCTTGTGTCTGCCTTGCCTTTCTGATGGCTCTCCCTGATTTCAAGAGAATAGCCTTTAAAGATGCCCGGAAAGGTATCCGCGGCATATTCCATCATTGCCTGAAAGCCGACAATCTGTTTGGCCATGTTTGGCGCGATGACAGCCGGTATGTTTGATTTTTCCACTGTATCACAAAGTCGTTTCCTGTCTCCTCCGGTTGTTCCCATGACAAAAGGAAGTCCTTTTATGCAGTAAAAGTCCGCGTTATCATTCACGGCGAAGGGATGCGTGTAGTCAATCGAGATAAAGGGCTCATTCTCCCTGATGATCTCCCGGATCGCATGATCGCGCTCATCCGGGTGGATCAGGCGGATCTTCATGAAATCCAAATGGAAAATCGTTTCATTGATTTCAGGTCCGGTAAGAGAGAAGGGAAGAAGTTCAAACCGGTCATCGGAAAGCGCATTTTCGGCAATACTGGCGGCCACTTTCCCCGGGATGCCGTTTATCATGATTTTAATTCTGTTCATCAGTGTCCTCTTGTTCAATAATGGTTTGTGCAATTGATTTTAAAACAGGCAGTTCTCTGGTTTCAAGTTTTTTCAGAAAGGCATCAAGGGTCCTTGTCGCGCGGGGAATATACTGCTCAAACCATTTTTTCCCTTTGACCCGGCTTAGAAATCCGAATGCCCCCAGAATCTGGAGGTTTCTTGTGAGAGAGCAGTAACAATAGCCTTTCAGAAAGTCTTCTTTGTCAAGCGGCATGGTTTCTTTCAGCTTCTGGAAGCAGAAGTCCGCAAGCTCCATCTGATCCTCGAAAGGAAGTCCTGCATAGGGATCGATCAGGAGGGATGCCAGGTCGTATTGCAGCGGTCCCATGCGGCCGCCCTGAAAATCGATGAAATAGAAACGGCCTTCCTTCACCATGATATTTCTGGATTGAAAGTCCCGGTGCATAAATCCCGTTACCGCGTACGCAAGGGCCATATCCGTAAGGTAAAAAAAGTCATCCGCCATGGTTTCAAAGGAGATTTTCTTTCCAAGATATCCATTTAAAAAGGCGGTTTGAAAATATCGGCACTCTTTTTCAAGGATAAGCGCTTTGTCGTAAACGGGCGTTTGAAATGCCTGAGAGGGATCGAAGTCCTGTTTTCCGTTTTGAGACATCTGGACAAGGAGTTCGATTATTTTTTGATAGATGTGGATGCGCTCATTTCGGCCAGGGGTTTTATTTACCAGGTCCTGCAGGTGGACATCTCCCAGATCTTCCAGAAAAACCATCCCGGAAAAGGCATCATAAAGATGGATTGCGGGGACAGGAATATTTTTTTTCTTCAGATGCCGGCCGATAGCAATGAATGAGTCAACCTCGCAGATACCGGTATGTTCCCGGATGCCGTGGTCTGCGAGAATCAGGGTTCGCTCTTCGGAACGCAACCGGTACCATTTTCGATCAGACCCGTCTCCCTTGAGTTTCGTGATGGTTATGTGCCGTGAAGCGGATTCGGGAAATGCGTTTTTAAATGCTTCTGGTGCGGATTTTTCATAAACCGCATCATGGTATGCTTCAGGTGTGCCGATATCGCTCCAGAAAGGATTGGTTAAAACAAGCGCCTTTACTTTCCGGTTCGCGGAGATCAGGTTCCTGTACAGGTCGATAACGCTGTAAAAACAGTGATCCGGTATCAGATTCAGAAGATCGCTGTCGATAACCTGAATCCCTGTAAACGCCAGTTGCCGGGGGGCCTTTGAATCGGGGTTCGCGTCTGACTTGTCAAATCCGGTTATGAAGCCTTCCCCGGTTACGGAGACCGTGTTGAACTTTTGAAAGTCGTGAAGGACAAGCGTCGCCGGATAAGCATGTCCAAGATGGTATTCATATACCTCTTTCAGGTCAATGTCGGTGAGAATATCGCTGTTTATCACCAGAAAGGGCTGTTCGTCCCAGAAGTCGGATGTGTTTTTAATGGCTCCGCCTGTGCCCAGGATTTCAGGTTCGTATCGTGTGGTCACCGGGATTCCGTAATTCTGTTTTCGGAGAAATTCATCAATCTGAAGGTGGAGGTGATGGGTGTTGACAATGATCCCTGTGCAGCCGGCCTTTATGAGATCCTGGATCGTCCTGTCAAGCAGCGGCTGACCGGAAACCGGAAACAGCGGTTTGGGGGTATGGTTTGTAAAAGGCAGGAGTCTGGTTCCAAAACCTGCCGCAAGTATTAACGCCTTCATCTAATCCTGTAAGAGGTTCAGGTATTTTTGGATTCGCTCCAGATAAAATTCAATTTTTTTCTGATTCTCGATACTGTTTTTCCTGTCGGAAACAAAGTAAGAAACGGCATTGTTAAAACTTATTTTCGAAAGGGATTCAATCCGTTCGATTTCTCTGCTTTTATGCATCCGGCTGCCCATGGACTGGATTTTTTTCAGCCTGTCCTTGGTATCGATGGAGTCTTTCGGATATCGGGTGAAAAAAGTTAAAACAACCAGATACGATTCCAGGAAAGTTCCCAGGAACCCCGCAAAAAATTTTAATTTTCGAAATCCGGCCGAGGTGAGGTTATACGTATCCGGCAGGGTTTGATGGGGAAGTATCATTCCGTCATCAATAAACGCTTTCAATGTTTTCCGCACGAAATGTTCAGGAGTCTTGTCCGCATCAAAAGCAAATTCATTGGAGAACAATCGTTGCAGGAACCTGTATTCCGAGTGAAGCGCGGAAGATGTAAATTGAAAAGAGTCGGTTTCCAGAATGGAAAGAGCGGTATAGGCGGCCGGTATAAAAAAGATAATGCAGTTGTTTTTGTAATAATCCAGGCTTGGCCTTTTGCTTTCAGTGATTTTAAACAGTGCGGTTTCATTTTTGAGCTCATCCGGTTTGTTTGTCGCGGTGCCTTCAATGAATTTTCTGTCAATAAAGTTTTCCAGCACCTGATCAAAGGCGTTTTCCCGATCTGTTTTAAGCGTATCCGCAAGCATGGCCCCTGTAACTTCAAGGTGAGCCATGTAGGTGTCAAGGCAGGCATTGAGAAGGTCTTTTGCAAACCGTTTCCTTGAAAGATTGAGAAGCGCGGCAGCCATAACACCGTGGGGAGTGACAACAGAGATATTGTTGATGGAGTTCAGGAAGTGCAGGCCGAGTCTGTCGCACAAGGCTTTCAAATGATCTCTTGAAAGGTTTTGAACACGGATCTGGTTTTCATTCAGATAGTCTTTCAGAGAAACCGGATCGCTGAAATTTATGTATACCTTGCCGTTACGGGCTTTAAGGGCTTTTCTCGCTTTGATGACCTGCTTCAGGCTTTCCGGTTCCTTTTGACCGCCTTCAATTTCATGGATATAGGACTTCTCTTCCAGGACACGATCATATCCGATATAAATGGGCACAAAGATAACATCCTCGCATATTCTGTTAATATGCGCGTCAAGGATTATGGAAAGCATGCCCAGTTTGGGCATCAAAAGCTTTCCGGTTCTGCTTCTTCCGCCTTCAATGAAGACTTCGATATTGAACCCCTCCTCAAGTATTTTATAAATATATTCCGAAAAAACTTTTGAATAGAGTTGATCTCCTTTGAACGTTCGCCGCAGAAAGAAGGCGCCACCTCCCCGTAAAATCGTTCCAAGAGGCCAGAATGAAAGATTTTTTCCTGCTGCAATATGAGGACAGATCATGTTGTTGATATGAAAAATATAGGAGATTATCAGATAGTCCAGATGGCTTTTGTGGCACGGCACCAGGATGAGAGGACCTTTTTGAGACATCCTTTTTACTTTCTGGAGCCCCTTCATGTCGACAATCGTGTCTTCGAACATAATTTTCAGGATTGTTTTCACGACAAAGGCTAGTATTTTGATCCAGTTCTGACTGTAATTGGCGGCAATCTCTTCAAGATATTCGCTTGCTTTTTTCTGAACCTGTCGAATCGGCTGCTCCGTGCTTTCTGCGTTGTCGACAATGAACTTCTGGAGTCTGTCGTTGGTGAGAATATTTTCTTTGAGTTCGACCCTTGATTTCAGAACCGGTCCGATAATGCTTTGCCGGTGACGGTTGATTCTTCTCACCAGATATCGCCTTAAATTAAAAGCCTGATGTTCAATCGTCATGCTTTTAATGCTCTCCCGGTTCAGAAAGTCGCCTAAATTAATCGGATCGCAGATCTCCATAAAAACTTTTTTGGGATTTTTCAGCAGGGTAAAAAGACGTCTGATTCTTCCGGGTTTTTCCTCTGAGCCAAATATAATGTCGACAAGGGTGGGTTCCGAACGTCGCGGATTGTTGCTGTAAAATATCAGCTGCGGAACAATATAAACCGGTTTGTCGATTTCATTTTGCAGATCGATGAGAAATCTCATGGGATCTGTTTTGGCTTTTACAAACCTTCGATAAAACCCTTTTCGATCGATCAGCGCCACAAAACCGGATTTGCCGTTTATAAGCTGATGTTTAAAATAGCCGTTTGTAAACGGATCCGGCAGCGAGAGATGTTTAAAGAAATAGTTGAGGTTTAAATAAAAAACCCTGAGAAGCCTGCTGATGCGCTGCCAGGAAATGATCCTGTAATAAAATCCGATTTCCGGATAGGGGAGGTTGAGCTGTTTGTAGCGGGTATAATAAAACAGAAAATCAAAATTGTTTTTGTATTTGTTCGCAAAAACAATGACGCCCTTTTCCTGAAGTTTTTTCAGTGTGGATATCTGGGCATCATTTACCTGTATTCTTGTTAAAAATAATTTGAGCAGCGCCTTGGAGAAAAAGCCGATTTTCTCCGGAAAATGGCTGAGATAGATGTTTGTTTTGTCTAGTGTTTCCGGCATAGAATCTTCCCTTATTTCCTCCGGAGTGTATTTGATTCGATCAAGCATGGTTTTAAATCCGTACCTACTGCTCCGGCCGATGATCATACGGTTCAAACGCTGGTCAGTTGGTCGGATTGTGACAGGCCCTGTTGTTTGACAGATTCTGGAAAGGTATAAACGCTAACAGATATGGAAATGGTTTGCAATATGAGATTGATCCGCCGGATGGAAATGGTCGGTCCGGCAGCCGGATGAAACCGGATGCGGGTTTTTGCTGCATGCAGGGTTTAAATATTATCCGTAATGATACCAAAATGGTATTATATGCTTGCCAAAACCGGTGGGTTGTGATAATAGTTTAAACTTCTATTTAGCTGTCTCGGGGCGATGAGATCACGGGTTGTCTTTCGAGATGAAAAACATCAGTCGCACGTTTGCCTGCGAATTCAAACGGTAAGAAAAGTCATTCGAACGATTCTCTGAAAATAAATTTTTACGTTAAGCAAGGGGAGGTCTTTTATGAAAACACTAATCGGTGGAGCAATTGGCGCGGTTCTTGGAATTATCGGTCTTGCAATATGGTTCAAGGCATTTCTGCAGTTATTGGCTGGTATCCTTCCTTCAATGCTGCTTCTTGGCGGATGCCTGGCACTTTATCTCGGCTTTGATGAACTCAAGGACACCTGGAAGAAAGAAGGCGCAGAAGAAATTTCAGTCTCGGATTCAGACCAGTAAGATCTTTATGTTTTTAAAAATATGAGCGTTATACGCTCTTGCATCAACCGGTACAGGCCCTGTATCTATCCAGGATACAGGGCTTTTTTCTTTGCCGGCAACATCTTGATTTTTTGATGGTTTCCTCATTTTTCATGGGTTTTTATTGCGGAAGTTGCCAGAAAATCTGCGCGTTCATTTCCCTCATTTCCGTCATGTCCTTTCACCTTGATGAATTTTAAATCGCGAAAATCCGCGGCGAGGGTTTTAACGGACCTTACCAGTTCCTGGTTTGCCTTTGCTTTCCATCCAAGGACAAGAAGACCGTATGCATAGCCGCTGTCTGTGAAAACCCGTACCGGGAGATGGCGGTTTTTCACCTCGGAAAGTCCTGCCCGGATTGCTTCTAGTTCAGCAATGTTGTTGGTTGCTTCGCCGATATATCTGGAGATGGATTTTTCGTGTTTTTCATAAGTAAGCCATACACCGATGCCCGCCGGTCCCGGGTTTCCGGACGCGGCACCGTCTGTATAAATGCAGATCGTATTTTTCGGCAACTCTTTTTCCCTTGATTTGACGGGAGATTTTGTTTTTTTTGCCCGCTTTTTTGGAGGCGGCGCAGGATGCTCCGGGTTCCAGCGATAGCTGGAATCAAGCTCTTCCAGATTATCCGGCAGAACGCTGTATTCCTGATCCAGGTCAATCTGGTATTTAATCAGCGCCCTGTTGTCCTTTATTTCGGGCTTTCCGGCTGCGTCCAACCGCACCCATACCTTGTTTCCCTTGAAGCGCATTCGTTTCCAGTCCGGATGATCGTTTTTCAATCGAAAATATCCTTTTCAACAGCAATCGATACAGGGGGTTGATCGTGTAAATTTATGTATAAAGATAAAATTTTTTACTGATTGTCCTGAAGGCTTCAAGATCCTTCTGCCACGATTTTTCAATACCTTCGAGTCGTTCATTGTCAGTGATTTTTTTTCGTATTTCTTTGTCCCCCAGAATCAGATCAATGGGCATTTTTTCGGATTCATATTCATATGGGGGCGATTTCCACTCAAAGCTGTCTGGATGATGGTGGATGACCGCCTGCAGCAATTGAAGGGAAAGCCTGTAAGAATCGTATGCTTCAGTATCCGTTACATGGAGCTGAAATCCGCGGCACAGCCTGCCCGACCATTTGTTCGATGTGGGCTCAAACGCCGCGGGTCTTAAAACAACTCCGGACAAAACCCTTTCCGGAAGAGATTTTCTGATTTTTTCCAGATTCCAGTAAGGGGCGCCAAAGAGTTCAAACGGTTGTGTCGTTCCCCGCCCTTCGGAAACATTGGTGCCTTCCCAGATGACCTGTCCGGGATAAACCAAGGCGGAATCCGGTGTCGGAAGGTTGGGGGAAGGGGGAACCCAGGTCAGCCCGGTATCCCGGAAAAGCATGCTCCGGCTCCAGTTTTTCATCCGGATCACCTGGAGGTCGCAGCCGATGGTATAGACCTCATTGAAAAATTGCGCGAGTTCTCCGATGGTCATGCCATGCTGCATGGGAATGGGAAAACGCCCCACAAAAGAGTTGCAGTCCGGCTTCAGAATATTTCCCTTAATCTTTTTTCCCCCAATCGGATTCGGTCTGTCCAGAACGATCACTTTTTTATTGAAACGTCCGGCGGATTCAAGGCAGTAGGACATGGTATACATAAATGTATATACCCGGGTGCCGACATCCTGAAGGTCGATGATGATCGTGTCAATGGGATCAAACATTGCACGGGTGGGAATCCGGGTTTTTCCGTAAAGGCTGAAAATGGGGATCTGCAGTTCCGGATTGACCATGTCTTCCGATTCGATCATGTTGTCCTGTTTTTCCGCAAAATACCCATGCTGAGGCGCATACAGGGCAGCCAGCTGCCCGGGAAATGTTTTTTGAATCAGGTTTACGGCATGGACCAGGTTGCCGGAAACCGAAGCCGGGTTGCATAACAGCCCGATCCGCCGGCTTGACATCTGATCCGGAGGGGATTCAATGAGGTTTTCAAGACCTGTTTTGACCGCTGGCATCTTGTTTACGCTGCCTCCTAAGAGTTGGTTTGATTTGATCCGGTTACCATACCAGACAAACATTTTCAGGAAAACAAAAGATTTGAAAAAAATTCTCAAAAGGTTTATATAGCCCGGACGCTTGAATATTAAAATACTTAGGGTCCGGGGAGTTTGTCATAAACATCGCCTCATGGATAATTTTGTTTATATCGTGTAAACTCATGCAAAAGGGCTCGATAAGAAAAAACAGAATATGGTTCAATAACAAACTATTTTAATGAAGTGCAATGGTTTACAAAATATGAAAGCTTATACAAGTAGTCTGTTTTTTCTAACGATCCCTAATGCATTCAAACAATACACGAAATAAAAAAATCATCCATTCGGCATAAGTATCGATTCTGATAGAAACTCCCCGGAGCCTCAACTATTTCTAAATTCAATATTCCTAAAATTTGAAACGTTCACTTTAGGGAAAAGGAAAACGCAGATGAAACTATATATTCCTGAATATATACAATCAATTAAGCCTTACACTCCCGGCAAACCCATGGAAGAACTTGAGCGGGAATATGGAATCCGGGATTCCATTAAACTGGCTTCCAACGAGAATCCGCTCGGGCCTTCGCCGATGGCGGTCAAAGCCGCGGCAGCCGCGCTTCAGAACGCACATCGATATCCGGAGGGCAGCGGGTATTATCTTACCCGAAAATTATCGGAGACCCTGAACCTGTCTCCTGGAAACATCGTTCTCGGGAATGGTTCGGACGACGTTATCGGGATGCTGACCAAAGCGTTTTTGAGGCCTGGCGATGAAGCGATTATGCCGCAACCGTCATTTCTGATGTATGAGATTCTGGTTCAAAGCGTGGGGGCTGTTCCGGTCCCTGTGCCGCTGTCCTCTTTGCGGATCGATCTTTTTGCAATGGTGGACAAGGTTACCCCCAAAACCAGGATGATTTTTTTGACCCATCCCAACAATCCCACGGGAACGATTCTTCTGGAAAAGGAGTTTCAATCTTTTATCAAAAGAATACCGGAAGAGATACTCCTTGTGATCGATGAGGCGTATATCGAGTTTGTGCGGGAACCATCCGCCCTAAACAGCATGAAAACCATGGGTCCGGACAGCCGCGTTGTTATCCTCAGAACATTTTCAAAAGCCTATGGTCTTGCTGGATTTCGTGTCGGCTATGGGTTGATGGCGGAAAAACTCGCCAGGGTGCTTCAGAAAATCAGGCAGCCGTTTAACGTGAATTCTCTTGCTCAGGCCGCCGCGCTGGCGGCATTGGATGACACGGAGTTTTTTGCCAAAACGCTGAAGCTGGTTCACGAGGGGCTTGATTTCATGTATGCGGCTCTGGACCGGATGGGTGTTTCCTATTTCCCTTCTCAGGCTAATTTTTTTCTGATCCGGGTGGGGGATGCGGATGATGTGTACGAAAAGCTGCTCCGGAAAGGGGTTATTGTAAGGTCAATGACATCTTATGGATTCCCGGATACCATACGGCTTACGATTGGACTTGAATCGGAAAACAGGAGATTTTTAAACGCACTGGAGACCCTGCTGTGAGACGGAAAAAACCCATTGTGATCACAATAGACGGACCTGCGGGCGCGGGCAAGACCACCGTCAGCCGGATTCTCGCGGACCGCCTTGGATTTCGATATATAGACACCGGAGCCCTTTACAGAGGCATCGCGCTGGCCGCAAAAGAGCAGGGGATATCCTCTGATGACGACAGCGCCCTGGAAGAGATGTGCCGGTATCTTTCCTTACGGTTTGAGCTGATTTCAAACCGGTTGAAGCTTTTTTCAGGAGATCGGGATATTACGGAACTCATCCGGACACCTGAAATTACCATGATGGCTTCGGCGGTTTCCGCCAGACCGGTTGTCAGAAGGTTTCTTCTGGATCTGCAACGGGAGATCGGAATGGAAAAGCAGGTCGTTTTCGAAGGCAGGGATATGGGAACCGTGGTTTTTCCGGATGCGGAGGTGAAGTTTTTTCTGGATGCATCTCCCCGCACAAGAGCGGTGAGGCGATTCAATGAAATGAAGAACAGCTCCTCTCAAACTCTTGAGGAAGTTGAAAGGGACATTGTTCAACGGGACAGCAATGACAGTACCCGTGCTGTCGCTCCGCTCAAACCCGCTGAAGATGCGATCCGCATCGATACCACGGCCCTGTCGCTTGAAGAAGTCGTCACCATCATGCTGAAGGCGGTTGAAAAGGCATAATCGTCCCGGAAAGAAACCTTTCAGCCGGGCTCCGGAAATGCCTGCCCAAAAGGATGGTCACCGATTCCAAAACAGATTGAATCGTCCGATATTACTGTTTAATCATTCTGACCTGTCGGTTATCCGTTAAAACATCCTGCCGGGAATTATAAAAACAACCATCCAAGCCTCTTTTTTTGCCAAAAAATACATTGTTTTTTTAAAAGTAGTCTGATATATATATCCACTTATCCTACTTGAGGAAGCAGGATAAAAAATAAAGGCTAAGGGGGATTTTTTATTAATGGAAGAGATTGCAAACAACGAAAATTTGGACAATGACAATTTGCCGGAAACATCGGCACTGTCCGCAGCTGGACCTTCAGATGATTCCAGGGAAGAAACCATGGAAAATCTGATGAGTATGTATGAGGAGAGCTTCAAGCGTTTTGCCGAGGGTGAGGTTGTTAAAGGCAGGATCATTGCGGTGGATAAGGACAATGTTCTGGTTGATATCGGATACAAGTCGGAAGGACAGATCCGGATTAATGAATTCAAGGATGAATCCGGAGAAATTATCGCCAATATCAATGATGAAGTCGAAGTGATGGTTGAATTCTGGGATGAGGAAGAGGAGCGTGTTGTCCTGTCCAAGGAAAAAGCAGCCAAAGTTAAGGTCTGGGAAGCGATCCGTGAAACCTATGATACAGACGGAACGGTCGAGGGCGTCATTACCAGCCGTGTTAAAGGCGGTTTTTCGGTGGATGTCGGTCTTCAGGCTTTCCTGCCGGGTTCACAGGCTGATTTGAGACCGATTCGCAACCTTGATGAGCTGGTGGGACAGACACTTTCTTTTAAGATATTGAAATATAATCGTAAACGAAGCAACATCGTTCTTTCCAGAAGGGCAATACTGGAAACGGAGCGAGAATCGAAAAGAGCTTCAACGCTTAAATCCATAGCGGAAGGTCAGGTAATGACCGGGGCTGTCAAAAACATTACCGAGTATGGTGTGTTTGTGGATCTGGGCGGTGTTGACGGACTGTTGCATATCACCGATATTTCCTGGGGCCGGGTAAAACATCCATCCGAACTGTTTTCAATTGGTGATGAAATAGAAGTCAAGATTCTTTCGTTTGATCTTGAAAAAGAACGCGTTTCTCTGGGCATGAAACAGCTGACTCCGGATCCGTGGACAATCGCATCCGAAAAGTATGCAGTGGGTTCCAGGGTGACTGGCGTAGTTGTAAGCCTTACCGATTACGGGGCATTTATAGAGCTTGAAGAGGGTGTTGAAGGACTGATTCATGTTTCGGAAATGTCCTGGACCCGAAAAATCAGACACCCCTCCAAAGTGGTTTCAGTCGGTGATACCATCGAGGCCGTGGTACTGGATCTGAAACCGGAAAACAGGCGGATTTCACTCGGCATGAAACAGGTTGTGCCAAACCCGTGGGAAGTCATCAGTGAAAAGTATCCCATTGGGACGACCATCGAGGGCAAGATCAAGAATATCACCGATTTCGGGCTTTTCATCGGAATTGACAATGATATAGACGGCCTGGTTCATATTTCGGATATTTCATGGACCAAAAGAATCAAGCATCCGTCTGAAGTGTATAAGAAGGGTGATCTGGTTCAGGCTATTGTTCTCGATATTGACAAGGAGAGTGAACGCTTTTCGCTTGGCATCAAGCAGCTTCAGTCTGATCCTTGGAAAACCGTCCAGGAGCGGTACGAAGTCGGCAAGGAGATATCCGGAATCATCACCAACATAACGGATTTCGGTATCTTTGTTGAGCTTGAGGAAGGGATTGAGGGCCTGATCCATGTTTCCGAAATCAGCAAGGAAAAAGTCAAGACCCCTGTCGGACAATATAATGTGGGTGATGAACTGACCGCCAAGGTGATGAATGTCAACACGGAAGAAAGAAGAATCGGCCTTTCAATCAAACGCCTTGAATTTGACGATGAAGAGAGCCTGCTCAAGGATTATGTGACCAACATGAAACCAGCCACCTCTTCTTTTGGTGAAATTTTGAGTGAAAGTCTTCAGGAAAAACTGAACGATAAAAATGGAGACGCTGGTTCGGCAGATAACAAGGAGACTTCGGGAGAGGAAGAAACCGGAGAGTAATTTTTTGGTAAAAACAGCTCTTTTGCTAACTTCATGAAAACGCCGGAAAATTCTTTTCCGGCGTTTTGTTTTGATGCGCCCTCAAGGGCGGAGAGAGTATAAGAAGGAGTGAATTCAATATGTTTTCCCGCAGACATCCATATCTTTTTTTTATGATCGTAATGACGGCAACGCTTTGCAGCTTTGTCATTTTACTGTCCCTTATTTTTAAAGTAAGCACGACGGGGACCCAGTTTGTTTCCGGTGAAAAAGTCGGTGTTGTCGAGGTCACGGGCGTAATCCTGGACTCAAAAGAAATTATCGAAAATATCAAGACATTCCGGGAAGATAAAACTGTCAAGGCGATTGTCCTTCGTGTCGAATCTCCTGGCGGGGGCGTAGGCCCTTCGCAGGAAATATTTCATGAAGTCAGAAAAACGATTAAAAAGAAAAAGGTGGTTGCCTCCCTGGGGGCGGTTGCCGCATCCGGAGGATATTATATTGCAGCCGGGGCAAATGGCGTTGTTGCAAACCCCGGAACGATAACCGGAAGTATCGGAGTTATCATGGGGTATACCAATTTCCAGGAAGTTTTTCAGAAAATCGGTCTGACACCGGTTGTCATCAAGAGCGGAGAGTTCAAGGATATTGGTTCACCGGTTCGGGAAATGACGGAAAAAGAAAAAAAGATTCTTCAGGGTTTTGTGGATCGCGTTCACCGGCAGTTTGTGAATGACGCTTCCAAAGGCAGGGGGATAGACCCTGAAAAGATGATGGCCCTGGCGGACGGCCGGATATTTTCAGGTGAAGAGGCAAAGGAACTGGGGCTGATCGACCGGCTTGGCAACCTGGAAGATGCGGTTGCATGGGCTGGACGTCTTGGGGGAATCAAAGGAAAAATTTCAACCGTCTACCCGGAAGTAAAAGGGATTCCGATGCTGAGAGAGCTGATGAATTCATCGGTGAAGCACCTGACTGAGAGTGTTTTCAGATCGCAGATATCGGCAGGCTATTTATACCAGCCGGGGCAGTAACCCTCCTTTCTCGGCTACTCAAACATGCTGACATCACCCTGGCCTTTACGAATGACCTCAGGCTCATCATCGATCATTTTGATCACGCTGGATGGCTTGCCCTCAATCGGTCCGCCGTCGATTACAATATCGATCATTCCGGCAAAATAGTCATGGATCAGTGACGGATCATGAAACAGCGTTCCGTCCGGCTTTGTGGCACTTGTCGAGATGATTGAATTCCCGAGAGTCTCTACGAGCATAATGCAGATTTTATTGTCCGGAACCCGAATCCCCGCGGTTTTTCTTTTTGTCAGCATGATTTTCGGAACCAGTCTGGACCCCTCCAGGATGAAGGTGTAAGGACCCGGCAGCAGGCGCCTCATGGTTTTGTAAGCATAATTCGAAACCTTGGCATACTGGCTGATGTTTTTCAGGTCTGAGCAGATAAAGCTGAAGGGTTTGTTCCGGTCCCGCTGTTTCAGCTTGTATATTTTTTCAATCGCCCGTTTATTCATGATGTCGCAGCCGATACCGTAAAAGGTGTCGGTGGGATACGCGATGATGCCTCCACGTTTCAGGCATTTGATAACCTGCAGAATCTGGCGCTCCTGGGGGTTGATGGGGTTGATTTGGATCAGCATATGTTTTTTTGTTTTTAAACTTTTTTTGCCGTGTGTTTCCACAAAACCGGAATCGTTTCATTCTTTTCCGGGCGATGCGTGGCTGTCGAAGTTCCGCATTTTGTCTGTCCGGAAATACTACTACAGACGGATATAAATTGAAAGCACGTATTTGCTGCGGGAGATTAATTATGGGCTGTCATGGGTCTATCCGTAACCTGTTTCAGTCAAATTAAAGATTGCTAAAGCAACCCCTATTTGCTATTCACCACGGATAAACCGTGTCGGCGGGAAATAGTATCTGCCTTGACATATGAATGCTTACCGGAGGAACCCAATGATCAAAATACCACCCGAAGATTCGTTCTCTTTTGATGATGTATTGCTGCTGCCGAATTATTCCGATATTCTGCCAAAGGACGTGAATACAAGCACAAAGCTTACAAAAGACATTATGCTCAATATCCCCATTGTCAGTGCGGCAATGGATACGGTTACAGAGGCAAGAACATCCATCAGCATGGCCCGTGGCGGCGGCATCGGCTTTATTCATCGCAACCTGAGCATCGAGAACCAGGTGCGTGAGGTGGACCAGGTTAAAAAATCGGAAAGCGGCATGATTGTGGATCCGATTACGGTAGATCCGGATAAAACAATCGGTGACGTACTTTCTTTAATGGAGCAATACAGAATTTCAGGTGTTCCGGTAATAAAAGGCAATCGGCTCGTGGGCATTGTCACCAACCGGGACCTTCGTTTTGAGACAAAACTGGATAAAAAAGTTGCGGAGGTGATGACCAAGGAGAACCTGATCACGGTTTCCGAAGGGATTGACCTGGAAGAGTCCAAAAAACTGCTCCACGAACACCGGATCGAAAAGCTGCTTGTGGTTGACGCAAAGGGCCGGCTGAAAGGGATGATCACCATCAAGGATATTGAGAAAATTAAGAAATATCCCAATGCCTGCAAAGACAGTCTGGGACGATTGCGGGTCGGCGCAGCCGTGGGTGTGGGGTCGGATATGCTTCCCAGGGCAGAGGCTCTTTTGAAGGCAGGTGCGGATGTGATTGTGATCGACACCTCCCACGGGCATTCTGAAAATGTTATCCAGGCGGTAAAAAAATTGAAGGGCACTTTCAGCGACATCCAGCTTGTAGCCGGTAACGTTGCCACTGCGAAAGGTGCCGAGGATCTGATAGAAGCGGGTGTCGACTGTGTGAAAGTCGGTATCGGCCCCGGATCGATCTGCACAACCCGAATTGTTGCCGGTGTCGGTGTCCCCCAGATTACGGCAATCATGAACTGCCGTTCCATTTCAAACAAGACTGGGGTGCCGCTTATCGCCGACGGAGGCATCAAGTTTTCAGGAGATGTTACCAAGGCGATCGGAGCCGGAGCACATTCCGTAATGCTTGGCGGGCTTTTTGCCGGAACCGAGGAGAGTCCCGGTGAAACCATCTTTTTTCAGGGCAGAAGCTATAAGGTATACCGGGGTATGGGTTCCATCGAAGCCATGAAAAAGGGAAGCCGGGACAGGTATTATCAGAACGAAGAGATCGATGATGAAAAGCTCGTTCCGGAAGGAATTGTGGGCCGAGTACCCTACCGCGGGACCATTACTGCCAATATCCTTCAGCTCGTGGGCGGCCTGAAATCCGGGATGGGATATGTAGGCAGCAGAACCATTGAAGAGCTCCGGGAAAAGGCACGGTTCGTAAGGATCAGCGCTGCCGGATTGCGCGAAAGCCATGTCCATGATGTGATCATCACCAAAGAAGCCCCGAACTATCGACTTGACTGATATGTCTGACATCCATTCAACGTTCACCCATCTGCATGTCCACACCCAGTACAGTCTTCTGGATGGCGCCATAAGGCTTGATGCCCTTTTTGAACGTGCCGCCTCCTATGGAATGGATGCCATCGCGATGACCGATCACGGGACCATGTTCGGCGCCCTCGAATTTTATGAAAAGGCGGAAAAAGCGAAGATCAAACCCATAATCGGGTGTGAATGCTATCTGGCTCCCAGAACGATTTCAGACAAAACGCCTCTGGATAATCGCAGGGTCAGTCACCTGGTATTGCTTGCTGAAAACCAGGAAGGATATCGAAATCTGTGCAAGCTGGCATCTATAGCACAACTTGAAGGTTTTTATTATAGACCTCGGATAGATAAGGAGATTTTAAAAAAGTACAGCAAGGGATTGATCGGCCTGTCCGCCTGTCTTCACGGAGAGATTCCCGGGCTTATCCAGGAGAACAAAATGGACCAGGCAGATCAGGCAGCCCGGTTCTATCTTGAGACGTTTGGAGAGGGGAACTTCTTTCTGGAGGTTCAGCACAACGGGATAGCGGTGCAGGAAAAAGTGAATCAGGCATTGCTGGATATGAGCAGTCGTCTGTCCATTCCCCTGGTGGCCACAAATGATTGCCATTACCTTGACAGGGAGGATGTGGACGCCCACGACGTGCTCCTCTGCATTCAGACCGGAAAGACCGTAAACGAGTCTGATCGGTTCCGTTTCAGCACGGATCAGCTTTATTTTAAATCCGGACAGGAAATGATCGAAACCCTTGGACATTTTCCCGGTGCAATTGAAAATACATCCAGCATTGCAGACAGATGTCACATCGAGTTTGATTTCAATACCTATCATTTCCCTCAGTTTGAAGCGGATTCGGAAATTTCCGTGGAAGAGCTTTTTGAAACGGAAGTCCGAAAGGGGTATGCCAAACGGATACAGCAGATAAAAGCCAAAAATCCGAATATGGATCAGAATCTGTATGATGAACGCCTGAATTATGAAATCAAAACCATCAATGATATGAAATTTCCAGGATATTTTCTGATCGTGGCTGATTTTATCCGTTATGGAAAAGAAAATAACGTCCCGGTGGGACCGGGAAGGGGATCTGCCGCAGGCAGTATGGTCGCTTATTCGCTTGGCATCACCGATCTCGACCCCATCGAGCACGGTCTGATTTTTGAGCGCTTCCTGAATCCCTCCCGTATCAGCATGCCGGATATTGATGTTGACTTCTGCATCAACGGCAGGGAAAAGGTTTTCAAATATGTTGTGGACCGTTACGGAGGCGGGGATTATGTTGCCCAGATCATCACCTTTGGAAAGCTGAAGACCCGGGCGGTGATTCGGGATGTGGGCCGTGCACTCGATATTCCGCTGGGCGAGGTGGATGCCATCGCAAAGATGGTTCCCGATGTGCTGAACATCAGTCTGGAAGATGCCCTTGAACAGGAGCCGAAACTGGTAGAACTTTCCGAGCAGAAACCGGAGATCGGCAAGCTGATCAAGATCTGCAGGGTGCTGGAGGGGCTTCCAAGGCACGCGTCCACCCATGCCGCGGGGGTTGTCATCGGCGATAAACCGCTTGTTGAATATCTTCCGTTGTACAGGGGAAAAAAGGGCGAGGTCGTCACCCAGTTCGATATGAAGCGGGTCGAGCGGATCGGGCTGGTAAAGTTCGATTTTCTGGGACTTCGCAACCTCACGGTGATCGACAACACCCTGGCGCTGATTTCCGGTCAGGAGAAAACGCCTCCGGATCTTTTAAATATCGACTTTAATGATCCGGATACCTACGAACTGCTTTCCGCGGGCGATACAACCGGCGTGTTTCAACTGGAAAGCTCGGGCATGAAAAACCTCCTCCTCCGCCTGAAACCTGAAAATTTTGCCGATGTGACCGCACTTGTGGCTCTTTACCGTCCGGGGCCCCTCGACTCCGGGATGGTAAACGATTATGTGGAGCGAAAACATGGCCGTGAGCCGGTGGAATACCTGCTGCCCGAACTCGAACCCATACTGAAGGAAACCTATGGGGTGATCCTGTATCAGGAGCAGGTAATGAAGATCGCCGGCGCCCTGGCGAAATACACCATGGCGGAAGCGGACGGTCTTCGGAAGGCCATGGGAAAGAAAATCACCTCGATGATGGAAAAGCATCGGGATCTTTTTATGAAAGGGGCGGAAGCCAACAACCTTCCTGCGGACAAGGCCGGAAGCATTTTTGACCTCATGAAAAAGTTCGGTGGTTACGGCTTCAACAAATCCCATAGCGCCGCATACGCGCTCATCGCATATCAGACAGCCTACCTGAAGGCCCATTTTCCCGTTGAGTTCATGGCAGCCCTTCTGACCAGTGAAATGAATTCCATTGACGGGATCGTGAAATATATCGCCGAATGTCGCTCCCACTCCATTCAAATCCTCCCTCCGGATATCAATGAGAGCTATAAAGAGTTTACGGTTTCCGCATCCGGGATTCGATTCGGACTGGTTGCCGTGAAAAACGTCGGGGAAGGGGCAATTGAATCCATTATCAAGGAGCGGGAAAAGGGCGGTCCGTTTACCTCTCTTTTTGAGTTCTGCGAACGGGTGGATTTGCGGAAAGTCAACAAAAGGGTTTTTGAAAGCCTCATACAGTGCGGTGCTTTTGATTCCACCGGAAATAAAAGGTCCCAGATGATGGCCTCTCTGGAGTCTGCCCTGGAATACGGACAGACGATTCAGAAAGAAAAGGCCGATCCGCAGATGAGCCTGTTCGATATCGGAGATTCCGCATTGACCATTAACGTGCCGCCCATGGCGGATGTTGAGGAATGGGATGAAAAGACGCGGCTGAATTTTGAAAAGGAATCCCTTGGATTCTACGTATCCGGTCATCCTCTTGATCAGTATGAAGCACTTCTGGAAAAGTATACCAATGCAAATGCCCTGACGCTTGGAGAAGTTTCGGATAAGGCGGCCGTGAGAATCGGAGGAACCATAAACAGCATCAAGACAATCCGAACCAAAAAGGGCGATTTAATGGCTTTTGTGAATATCGAAGATATGCATGGGATGGTTGAGGCTGTTATTTTTCCAAAGGTTTATGAGGCGGTATCCGATTTTCTTGTCCAGGATTTTCCGGTTTTAATCCAGGGCGAAGCCCAGAAAGATGAAAAGGGCGTCAAGCTGCTGGCAGAGTCGGTCATTCCCATGGAAAAGGCAGAGGAAACATGGACGGCAAGTGTTCATGTCACGGTTGACGTGACCAGCGCGGACAGGGGGACCCTTCAAAGTCTCCGGGAAATATTGGATCGGTATCCCGGGTCATGCACCGGGTTCATCCATCTTCAGGCTCCGGAGTCGACGGAAACGGTTATCCGGCTGCCCGATGATCTCAAGTTGAACGCTACGCCTGAAATGATACGTGAGATCAACGGATTTCTGGGATATTCGGCTGTCGATACAAGATGCAGTGACGTTACCCTCGCCTCACCCCAAAACAATGGTTATAACGGACCAAGACGGCGGAAATATGGTGCAGGATAACCGGCTTGCCGGGCTTACCAGATAACACTCATCATGGTGCAGTTCAGTCCGCTTCCAATTCCCATCAGGGCGATATGATCTCCGGGTTTGAGCTTGTTTTCATCTTCTGCCATGCCAAGGGTGATGGGGATGGCGGCCGGTCCGATGTTCCCCAGTGTATGAAAATTCAGATGCGCTTTTTCCGGAGTCAACCCGAGCCTTTTATTCAGGGCTTCCATATTCCGTGCGCTGACTTGGTGGGGGATGTAATGATCGATGGTTTCATCGCTCCAGTTTTCCAGGTTTTCGGAAGCCAGTTTCCAGGTTTGATATGCCAGTTCCACGCCATGCGTCATCACACTGGCAGCATCGGCAATCATCTGGTCCTTGTGTCCGAAGCAGAGCCGGCAGTGCTGGGTGGCGGCCAGGCTCGCGGATCCTTTGATAATATGGCTTGAATTTGAAATATCCCGATGGCTCAGGATTACGGCGGCTGCACCGGACCCCAGCGTCAGCGTGGCAAAATTGTTAAAGAAATCCCTTACGGTGACTTCCCGTGACTGAAGGCGCCGGATGGTGGCTTCGATGGGTTCACGGGACCCCTCACCGGCAACCACGAGGCCGTATTTTATCATGCCGCTTTCGATCATGTTGATAATGGTATTCATTCCGGTCATGAAACCCAGACAGGCATTTCCGATGTCGAAATTCAGACAGCCGGGCGGAAGCCCGATATTGCCGTGTACAAGGGCCGCAACCGAAGGCTCGATATAGTCCTTGCATACCGATGTGCTGATAAGGCATCCGATCTCTTCCGGATTGATGGAGGTGGCTTCAATCGCCTTTCGTGCGGCCTGTGTCGCCACATCGCTGGGCATCACACCCGGAGGCCAGAATCTGCGTTCACGGATTCCGGTAAGGCCCACAAGCTGCCCCGGGGGGATTCGAAGGCGCGACATTGTCCCGGCTAGCTGCTCTTCAATAAATGCCGACGATATGCGATGGAGAGGAAGTTCATATGCCACTGATTCGATTGCTACACTGCCGCTCATAAAGGTGAATCTCCTTGCTTTGTAAAAAGAGAGGCAGATGCAAAAACCCTGAACGTTCTGAAAATGCCTCCGGAAACAGGATGCAAAGCCTGCTGTTGTTTGAACCATACATCCAAACGGATTGTTTTTCAATGGCTTCAATTTGTTCTCCCAATTCAGGGAAAAAAATGATAATATTGTTAGTTGGTTTTTTTCCGGGTTTCGGATAGACTGGATTCAGGAAGTTTGGTCCATGCCGGCAAAGGGGTTGCTAAAAAGTTTCATCTGGATTTTTAAATATGACAGAACCAAAAAAACCATTCTGGGAAAGAAAATCTCTTGAACAGATGACAATGGAAGAATGGGAGCTTCTTTGTGACGGCTGCGGCCGCTGCTGCCTTGAAAAGCTGATCGACGAGGATACGGGAAAGGTGTTTTATACCAGCGTGGCCTGCCGTCATCTGGATACATGGACCTGCAAATGCGTCCTGTACGAGGAGCGGGAAAGCGTTGTGCCGGACTGTCTGGTGATAAAGCCCGAAATGATTCGGAAACTCGACTGGCTGCCCGCAGCATGCGCCTACCGCAGGATCATGGAGGGGAGAGGTCTTGAATGGTGGCATCCCCTGGTTTCCGGAGATGTCAATACCGTTCATCAGGCAGGGGTTTCCATCCGGGAAAAGGTTATTTCCGCAACATATGTTTCCGAGGATGATCTGGATGCCTATATTATTGACCTTGAAATCTGATTCGAATTTCAATACCAAAAAGGGATAAAATATGACGTTTTTAAAACCAAAAAGAATGCTTTTTCTGCTTGCCGCATTATTCTGCTGCCTGATCGCCATCAACAGCATCACCATGAACGGATGCGCACTGGAAAAGGTTTCCTCGGAACCCTCCTGCCCCCCGATCCCCGACAGGGAAGATCCCCTGGTGTTTGTGCCTGAAAAAGATCACCCAAAGGTCTGTCTCGAGATCGTTGAATTTCTGAAGGACTATCATTACAGGCGCCTGGACCTGGACGACAAGCTTTCCGAGAGGGTGTTGAAAGAGCTAATCCGTTATCTGGACAGCAATCGCAGCTATTTTCTGAAATCCGATATCGATGATTTTCAATCGGTGAAGCACTGCCTGGATGATGCCCTGCAGCAGGGCGACCTGAAGCCGGCGTTTGTCATTGGTAATCGGTATCAACGCCGGGTTATCGAAAGACTGGAATATGTAAACAGCCTGATCGAGGGCGGATTGAAAGATTTTGATTATGAGGTTGAAGAATATATTGAAGTGGAGCGTAAAAAATCTCCATGGCTGACAGGCAGTGCGGAGCTGGATGATCTCTGGCGGAAGCGCCTCAAGAATGAAGTGATCAATCTGAGGCTTGCCGGAAAACCACAGGATAATATTCTGGAACTGCTCGGGAAAAAATATAAAAACCAGCTTCACCGGATGAAGCAGCGGGACAGTGAGGATGTGTTCCGGGTCTACATGAACGCTTTTGCGCAGACATTTGATCCCCATACAGAGTATTTTTCGCCGCGGGTTTCTGAAAATTTTGACATTCAGATGAAGCTTTCCCTGGAAGGTATCGGGGCGCTTTTGCAGGGCAAGAATGAATATACGCAAATCGTTCGTCTGATTCCCGCGGGGCCGGCGGACAAGTCCGGTCTTCTCAAACCGGGTGACCGGATTGTCGGGGTGGGACAGGGCGCTGAAAACGAGATTGTCAATGTGGTGGGCTGGCGTCTGGACGATGTTGTCGATATGATCCGGGGGCCTAAAAATACGTTGGTCCGTCTGGAGATTATTCCGGCTGACGCCGCGGATGATACCATGACAAAAATTATCAGCCTTACTCGAAATACCGTCAAACTGGAAGAACAGGCTGCCCATAAAAAACTGGTGACGTTTGAAAAAAACGGCTTGCAATACAAGATCGGCATTATCAACATTCCCACCTTTTATGTCGATTTCAACGCGTATCAGGAAGGCAAAAAAGATTTCCGCAGCACCACCCGGGATGTCGAGCGTCTGTTGAAGGAACTCATCCGGGAAAAGGTGGATGGGATCATCATTGATCTTCGCGAAAACGGAGGCGGGGCTCTTCAGGAGGCAAATGCCCTGACAGGGCTTTTTATTGATGAAGGTCCGGTTGTTCAGGTCCGCGGTGAAAAAGGACGGTCCCGCACGCTTCAGGATCCCTATCCCGGCGTTGTTTACGGAGGCCCGCTCATGGTCATGATCAACCGGATGAGCGCGTCCGCTTCCGAGATTTTTGCAGGAGCCATTCAGGATTACAACCGGGGAATCGTGGTCGGAACCCAGTCCTTTGGCAAAGGTACGGTCCAATCCCTTCAAAAGCTTGAAAAGGGACAGTTAAAGATAACCCAGGGAAAATTTTACCGCGTTTCCGGGGAAAGCACCCAGAACCGGGGGATCATACCGGATATTGTTTTTCCGGAAATGTACGACAAGAGCCAGATCGGTGAGAGCGCTCTGCCGAACTCCCTGGTATGGGACAGCATCGACAGGGTCCGGTATAAACCGCTCCCTGAAATTGCAGACACCATCAAAAGACTCGAAAAGCTCCATCAGGAAAGAAGCAAAGATGATCCGGGCTTCAAGTATATTCTCGCGGGGATTGAGCGGTTGAAAAAAGTACGGAGCCAGAAAACCATATCCCTTAAGGAGTCTAGCCGGAAAAAGGAGAGGGAAGAGGCTGAAAACCTTCGGCTGGAGCTGGAAAATATGCGAAGATCCATCCAGGGGGAAAAGGTTCTTGCGAATGTCTCCGAACTGGAAGAGGTGGATGAGGACGAAATTCCGGATCCCGAAGACAAAAAGAATAAATTTGATCCGGTGATGACGGAAGCGGAACAGATCTTTCTGGATTATATCCGAACCACTGAAAAAATGATCGCCAGCGGTTGAATCCGGAAGAAGAATATTACACTGCCGGATAAACCAGCTTGAGGAAATGGGTTGAAAAAGCATCAACTGAAAAATTAAGATTATATTGTTAACATATTTAAATAAAAATATATTTTTATCGTATAATCTTTCATGATTTTGTGAGAAAAAGACCGGAGTATCTGATCCGGTCTTTTTTTGTTTTTTCATTAAAAGTAAAATACTCAAAAATAAACTCAAAATAGATTATTTAATTTTAGACCATATATATATTTAAAATAAAGTTTAAAATTTTGAAATAACCAAAATAATCCTTGAAAAAAAAAGAAAACTATGTCTTAAAAGTAAAAAATTTTATAAAAAGTGAAAAATTATGGTTGAGACAAAAACTATAAAAATCGATCAGGAGGTGTATAATGAATTAAAGAAACGAATACAGGAATTTAGCGATACGCCAAATTCAGTGCTTCGAAGAGTATTGAATATCAATTCTCCAGACAGAGCGAAATTCAAGCCTGACATCCCACGTCCGGAGAAAATTTCCAGCAAAAACATTAACGGAAGAATCGAAGGGGACAGGCAGCGGAGCCGACTTAAAAAAATGTATGGCTCTCGGGTTGATGAATATCCCATGCTCTATCATGCCGGCTGGCCAAGGAGCGGAGCCACGATTCAAAAATACTCTTTTGGAATTCCGTTGAGGAAATTTGAAGACCAGATGAAACAGGGCGGTCTGATGATTTTTATCTGCGGCAAGGCAGAACAATCATTTTTTATACCGTGCAAATGGATCGCTGATCACATGGGTTCTTTGAATGAAATTCCAAAACAGCTGAAATTCAACATTCCGGTTTCCGGAGAGAATTATTACTGGATGAACAAGAAGGATAACATCTGTATCAACCATTTTAAGAATACATTGCCGTGAAGAATCGATCATACCGGTCAACAAAATGGAGGGGATGATGAGAATTTCACAGAATGCGGTAAAAAGGCTGCGGCAGCGGGGGTTTAAGGACGATTATGTCGATCTGATCGTCAACCATGGAACACCCTATGAAAAAGACGGGAACGTGGTGGAATACCGGCTGGATAAAAAGGATATCTCACGGATCATGCAGTCCCTGGATAAGTGCAAGAAAAAGGCGGTTCTGGTGGATACAAGCGCGAGCGAGATCATAACCGGCTATAATATCTGAATGGATCAGGGCAGTTGCATGAGCTGTACACAAGGAATCCAGAACCGCGGGTAGCCGGATCACCGGTCAGGCAGACTCCAGATAGTTGGATATGCTGTCTGTAATGGTTTCCCAGGTTTTCTTTCTTTTCTCGTCGTCTGTCTCCAGCAGGGTAATTCTGAACCCCTGCCTGGTGCAGCAGAAGCCTGTCAACGGCACGACACAGATCCCCGTCGCCCCAAGAAGATAATATACAAACCGTTTGTCCGGTTGCACATCCTTGACCTTTTCTTCAATAAACGCTTTTACATTCGGATCCGATATGGGAAGGGTCTGCCTGTTGTTGAGAACGTTGTTTTCGAACAGAATGGCATTGTAAAACGCCCCGTGGGCCCGGACAACCTGAATGCCTTTTACCCCGGAGAAAATCTCGTATGCCTCGTTGGCGCGTTTCTCGAAAATTTTTTTCCGCCTTTCCAGATGATCGATGTACCGGGGATCACCCATCACCAGGGGGATGGCATACTGGGGCAGGCTGGTGGAGCATACCTCCAGCATTTTGGCATTGGTGATGCTTTGTATATAGTGCCGGAAGATTTGATGCTTGTCCTGGTTGAATATCTCAAGCCATCCGCAGCGTGCGCCGGGCCAGGGAAATTCTTTGGATATCCCCCGGAGAGCGATTCCCGGAACCTCGTCGCCGATCACTTCGCTCAGATGAACGGTTTCTGCGCCGTTGAAGACAATATGGGCGTATATCTCATCGCACAGGACAAAAATGCGGTACCGTCTTGCGATATCGATCATCTGCTCCAGAAAGGGTTTGGGATAGACCGCTCCGGTGGGATTGTCCGGGTTGATCAGGAGCATTCCCGCGATAGAGTCATTGTACTTGATCTTGTTTTCCAGATCTTCCAGGTCCGGCATCCAGTTTTTGTCCGGATCGAGGTTATAGGTCAGGTGATCATAGCCGGAATGTGCCGCCTCTGCCGAAGAATGGGTGGAGTAGGCAGGTGACGGACCGATCACCCGGGCTTCCCGTTTCAGGTAGGTGAAGATCTTGGCCACCGCATCCCCAAGGCCGTTAAAAAACAGGATGTCATCGGCGGTGATCTGATGGCCGCCCCGGAGGTTGACCAGTTCTGCCAGGAACTCCCGCGCTTCCATCACTCCCCGGGTATCGGTATAGCCGTAGGTTTTGTCTTCGGCAATAAGCCCTGCAAGGATATCCTTGATCCATTTGGGGACCTCTTCCCCCTTCTGGATGGGATCTCCGATATTTTCCCAGATGATTTCCAGGCCGAGTTTTTCAAGTTCCCGGCCCACGGCCACAATCTCGCGGATTTCATAGGTGAGCTTGCTCCAGCCCACATGTTCGATGTTTCGTCGGAGGGTGTTTTTTGGCATATCCACCTCAGATTAGGTTAATTTCTTCCAATGTCTTATCAAAGACAATGGTTTATTTCAAAGACAAAAAAGGAAAGCCGGAATATAGATCTGTCAGGTGCAGGTTGCAAGGGAAAATTGATGATGGTCTACGTTAAACCAAAAGCTCACGCAAAGGCGCGAAGACGCGAAGATTTCTAATTGATTTTTAAGTCGTTATGGCATACTGGACAATAATACCTGATTGCCCTGGCGTGGTTCGACCCAAATGAAACCGTTCAGGGAATAGCCCGTCAATTTACGTCATATGACAACCTTCGCACGCAAAATGGCTGTTTTATAAAACGGCTATTAGGACATATAATCATTGTTCGGCAAACAACGATAGGAGCGTGTGCTCACATGAGAAAAATGAAGATCAGTAAAGCGTTTACGTTGATCGAATCTGGTCCAGTTGTTCTTGTTACGACACATGACGGAAAGAAGAACAATATAATGACGATCTCGTGGACCATGGTGGTGGACTTTACGCCGATATTTGCCATGACCACTGGGCCATGGAACTATTCCTTTGCTGCTCTTCGTAAAACGAAGGAGTGTGTTATTGCATTTCCCACAGTTGACATGCTTGATAAGGTCGTTGGAGTGGGAACATGTTCCGGCGTTGATACAGACAAATTTGAAAAGTTCATGTTGACCCCCGTGAAGGGAAAGTATGTCAAAGCGCCCTTGATAAAAGAATGCATGGCGAATATTGAGTGTAAAGTTGTCGACATCGTCAAGAAGCACAATATCGTCGTCCTCGAAGGCGTTGCCGCGTACTTTGATAATTCACGAAAGGAGAAGCGAACTGTTCACGCAGTTGGCGATGGAACTTTTATAGTGGATGGGCGTAAGTTGGACCGAAAGAAAATGATGCACTCAAAAATCCCAGCTGGTCTCTAGTTTTATAACAGGGAAACTTGTTGGCAAGAGCAAATCATCATTATATTCCCAGGCATGTCCGGCATTTTTCAATATTACGGAGTGTGCGGAATTTTGAAGGAACTGGACTCGTGGGTGAAACGAAGGCTCCGCTGTTATCTTTGGAAGCAACCGAACCCCCGTGGTACGTGTGATCCGTATGCCCGGTGGTGTAGGAGGAGAGGGGCTGCGAGGCCTCTCCCTATCCCGATTCTGCTCATTTAACCTTGACAGTATGTACGGTATGGCGCGTTATTGAAAAATATGAGGTGAACTATGCCGACATTATCAGCCACTGAAGCACGATCAAAATTATACCGCTTAATAGATCAAACCGCTTCGTCTCATGAACCAATTGTAATTACAAGCAAAAGAGCCGAAACGCGCTGTCATTATTGGCAGCGGGTACATTGGCAAAGAAATGGTCGAGGCTCTCCAATGCTCTGGCTGTTCATTTGGAGCATGAAAAATTAACCGAAGCGGACATTATCCTGATTGCCGCAGGGCGAGACCCTCTGTAGATTTGGCCGTGAAGACCGGTATCCAACTCGGTTACTTACTTTTGATGCTTTTACCTTCCGCCTTGGGACATTTCCGCTCTTGCCCGTTCAATCGCCGTTTCAAGTTCCTTAATGGCATATTTAAGATTGTCGCCGTCGCTGGCCACCCTTCTTGCGATGGGCGTAATCGCCTCGACCCCCTTGGATGTCAGGTCGTTTGAAAGGTACGTTTGAATTTCTGTGGCATCAGACACATAGGTCCTGAAAGCTTCTTTCACGCCGATGCTGTTTAAGGGAATTTTGCCGTATATCTCGGCAAGTTCCATGCGACG
Organism: Desulfobacterales bacterium; assembly: GCA_046484745.1. Classification (GTDB taxonomy): domain Bacteria; phylum Desulfobacterota; class Desulfobacteria; order Desulfobacterales; family SURF-7; genus JAQYVL01. Next base: position 62,124 of record JAWOIJ010000053.1, read on the forward strand.
TTGTTCACTGAGTTCCTGTATCCGCGGATTTTTGTATTTGCTGCCTTCCGTTTGCCATTCCTCGAAATAGTCCTTGCCCCGAGCTTTCATTTCATCGGCGTGTTTGGAAAATTTTTTCTCCATTTTCACGATTTTTGAAATATTGTCCGAATACAGATCAAAGGCCTTTTTCACATCGGATTGCCCCGACCGTGTCAGCTCGTCCAGGGAAGCACCGGCGGCATCGAGCTGTGCGACAATCAATTTGATATCGTTGTCCACCGTCTGCATTGTTATCCTTGCTTCTTTTGACCGCTGCATTCCCGTTGTTGCGCAGCCTGCGATACTGATGGCCAAGACCGACAGCGCTGTAAGAAGGAACGCAACCGATTTGTTTGTTAGTTTCATAGCGCACTCCTGTTTTTAAAATTTTTTTTTGTTTCCGGGCGTTTTATTCATTGGTTAATATTAACTCAATTTTTGTGCCGGATTTTTAACATTCAGGATTGCGTATTCTATCATAATGATTTTTATCGATAATACGTTTATAATACATTCGCTGTCCGACCTCTGATTGCCCTGTAAAAAAGGGTCATATTTACCCTAAGGTCGTATATAATCTTTTTTTCAGGCCTTTTGGGAGTAGTGGGCGGCAGATGGCAAGGAGGGGTTGCAATTCATAATCGTTTTTTAGCTTCCGGATTGTGTAGAAAGCGGCCAAGACGACTTTGGGGACCGGTGAAAAAAATGGGGCGAGGGAAAGTCCCTCGTCCCATGCGCATGTTCCGGGAGAACTTGTTTTAGAAGTCCGCCTTCCTTTTCCTCAGGTAATAAATGGATGTGAGGCCCATAATCGTCATGAAGATGATCATTCCCCACTCGAAAAGCGTGGGGATGGAAGTGGGAGAAGCAGCATTGATGACGAGGGTATATTGACTGGCTGGCTCGGCTCACCACGCATATCCCCAATAAAAGAGAACAGATGGCCAGATACTATGGCTACTACAGCAAAAAAATATTAAACCATCTCAATATTCGTGACGTCCACAACCATGGGCCGCGATCAGTCAGTACCGAAACAACACGCCCAGCTTGTTTATGTTGACGATTATTCGCAGGTCCCACCATACGATTACTGGACCCAGTAAAAAAACACTTGTCGCTTCATACCGGATGGCTGCGTCCAAAATCCGCGCATTCCGATTAGTGTTTTTAAAGATATTGTTGATATGTTTGTCAAAAGTTGATATTCCGAAGCGGATATTATGAAAACCATGGCCACCCAGCTTTCTTTGCTGCTGCAAATTGATAGACGAAAAAGCAATGTCCGGCTGCTGATAAAATTCTGCCTGCTGCTCTTTTTCTTTTTTGTCCTTTACAGTGTTCTGTTTCATTTGCTGATGCTTTACGAGGGGCGCCAATACTCATGGATTACCGGTTTTTACTGGACCCTGACCACCATGTCCACCCTGGGTTTTGGAGATATCACCTTCACCAGCGACATGGGAAAATTGTTTTCAGTGGTGGTGCTTCTCAGCGGCATCATTTTTTTGCTGGTGATGCTGCCCTTTACCTTTATCCAGTTTTTTTACGCCCCCTGGCTGGAGGAGCAGAACAAGGCCCGGGCGCCGCGGGCAGTATCGGAGGATTTGTCCGGGCATGTGATCCTGACTCATTTTGACGCGGTTACCGTAGCCCTGATCCAGAAGCTCGAACAATACGCCATCCGCTATATCATTCTGGTCCCCGATCTTCAGTCAGCCTTGAACTTACACGACCAGGGTTACCAGGTGGTATTCGGCGATCCGGATGACCCCCAGACCTATCACCGCCTTAATATCGATAAGGCAGCTATGGTAGTCGTCCTGAACGACGACATCGTCAGTACCAATATCATTTATACCATCCGGGAAACGAATGCCGGCGTGGTCACCGTGACCAATGCCGACAAGGAGGAATCTCTGGATATTCTGGAGCTGGCAGGCAGCACACATGTCCTGCAACTGACCCGGATGCTGGGCCGGGCCCTGGCCCGTCGCGTGCATGGCGTCAGCATGGCCGCCAATGTCATCGGCCGGTTTGATGAATTGCTGATTGCCGAGGCATCGGCCATGCGGACCTGGCTGGAGGGGAAAACGCTGGTCGAAAGCCGGCTGCGTCAGGTTGCCGGAGTAACGGTGGTGGGCCTCTGGGAACAGGGCCGGTTCATGATTCCCGGGCCCTCTTCCCGAATCGGAGAGTCAACCGTGCTGGTGCTGGCCGGGACCAAGGCGCAACTGGATCAGTTTGACGACTCCATCGCCGGCAACCGGAGAGAGAATCCGAACAAAGGGCCGGTGGTCGTGCTCGGTGGCGGTCGTGTTGGCTTGGCGGTAGCCGATACCTTGCGGAGCCGGGGGATCGATTTCCGGGTCGTGGAGAAAAGGCCCGATATCGCGGCACATCATCCCCAGTTTATTGAAGGCAGCGCCGCGGATCTGGAAACGCTCAACAAGGCGGGCATTCATGAAACCGCCGCGGTGATCATCACCACGCATGATGACAACCTGAATATTTACCTGACCATCTATATCCGCCAGCTCCGGCCGGATGTGCAGATCATCAGCCGGTCCAGCCTGGACCGCAACATCAATACCCTGCACCGGGCCGGCGCTAATCTGGTCATGTCGTTCAGTTCTCTGCTGACCGCCACCATTTTGAATCTGCTGCAGCCGCAAAAGGTGCTGATGCTTTCCGAAGGACTTAATGTGTTTCGAACCGCCCTGAGTTCAAGGCTGACCAATAAGGCCTTGCGCGACTTCCCGATTCGTGAAGAAACGGGTTGCAGTGTTGTCGCCGTTAAACGAGGGGAGTCGCTGATTATTAACCCGGACCCCGCCATCGTCCTTGAGCATGGAGACGAACTCCTGCTGATCGGATCGACGGATTCCGAAAAAAAATTCTTGGAGAACTATTCAGGTTAAATGATCCAGACCGTAAAGTCCTGGCCGCTGTGGATCACCTTCTCGCTCACGCTTCCGATGAAAAATTCCTGAATCCGGGAGACTTCTTTGCGGCCAAGCACGATCGCCCCGAAATCACCGTCCTCCGCTTCCCGGACAATTGCTTCCGAGCGGCTGTCAACGCCGCTGAGAATCTTTTCGGAAATACTCTCTGATCTTTCCCTGATACTGCAGCAGCAGCAGGCCGTATTTATTCAGCTCATCGAGGGTTTTCGCGAGACCGCCTCCGGAGAATTCATTCAGCAGCAAAATTTTGTAATCGATGTGTTTTTTCAGATCATCGCCTGTGATCGCGTTGTAGATTATTTCGAGCATCCTCCGGCGAAGCGGTCGTGATGAATTGAAGAGAAGTATGATTATGAGGTTTTTCGTGGCCCTGGCCAGATAGTCCTGCTGAGCCAGTTCGAGATGTATGATTTTATCCATATCCCCGATATGATCTTTCTCCTGCGCGATCATGTTTATCAGGATTTTGATATCCCTGGGGGATGTTTTTTTCGCGGCCATTTTGATGATCTCCGGCAGCACCGCTGTCCAGAACTCCCACAATTCATCAAACAGGTATCGATCGATTTCAATATGGGAGTTCTCTTTTTCATGTGAAAGGGCGAGGATTCTCAGAAAATCAAGGCCGGCGTTATCAAGATAATCCCTGACATAAATTCCGTCCCCCTGCCTTATTTCAAGCAGCTGCATGGATTCAATCTGCTTCAGTGCTACCCTCAGACTGGTGCGGTCAACTCCCAGTTCCTCTGAGAGCTTCACTTCTGTCGGCAGCTTTGTTCCAGCCTCAAGCTTTCCGGTAAATATACTGTTCAGGATATGGCTGACCACTTTTTCATGGCGCTGAGCGGGTTTCTTCTGAGTTTTTCCATCGTTTTGATTCATACTGCCGGCCTCCAGCCCGTTATATATGAGATTATTTCGGGAATTTCCTTCATTTTGAAATGATTCTGTGATGATGAAAAACTTACCACAGGGATCAGATTCATCCAATATTTATTCATCGAATTTTTTTTAAAGTTTTTTTAATTTCAGTTGACAAAGTTTAATTTATTTATTAGATTGATTAAACTAATTATGCATATTGATATAATTAATTGTCAAGAAAATAATTCATGCGAGGTGAACTTATGGCATTCCAGGGAGCTATTAAAGGACACTTTCCGACTAAAGAGATCAACGAATCGAAAGTAATGGAGATCGCAGATGATATCTGGATGATCGAGGGCTATGTCTCAGACAGTTTTATCTTCAAGCCTCCCTCATCCAACTGTTTTATATTGAGAGACAACGATATGGTGCTGTTAATCGATACAGGGACATATCCCCATTACCGTGAAAAACTTCTGAAAATTCTTGAAAAATACAGGAAGACGGGAGCGAAGAAGCTCGTTCTCATGCTCACCCAGGGACATTTCGACCATGTCTGCAATAACGATATCATCCTCGAAGCTGGATATGACGAGGTTCGTTTTTTTCTGCCCGAAGATGAAGTTGACACCTTTGATCTCTATAACCACTGGACAGGTGAATACAGGGAGGTCATGGATTATTACAATCCCTACAGAGAGATGACCTTCGCGTTTCCTACCGCGATGGTCAATATGGCCAGCAGGGTTTCGATGAATTTTACACAGCGGATGGTGGACAGAAGCATCGCCTCCCTTTTCAGGGGCATACGGACCATGTCTGAAAGTGTTGAAATTTTATCCAACACCGGCAGGGTAACGGTAAAATTCGGCGATGTGGAATTTATAGGCTGGGAAATCGGAAGATTTTTCGCTATCCATGATGCCACCCACAGCCCCGGTCATCTTTCATTTTACGATCCGAAACATAAAGTGTTCATCACGGGTGACGCTACGCTTGAGATTAATCCGCCGTTTTTCAACAGCAGCCTGAACAATTGCATTTCAATGATGAAAAAATTTAAGCGGTTCGCTGAGCTGGGTTATGTAAAAACCGCCACCGACTCCCACCGCAGTATCATGAACGCGACGCGTCTGATGGAGGCCGCCGGTCGGGAACCTCTGCACCGGCTCCAGGTGGTGAATACCATCGAAGGTAGTGACTGCGCGCAGTTTTACGCGTTTTTTGAAGAGTACTACACGGTATTAAGAAATGAGGTGCTTGCAGCCCTGAAACGGCGAAGAAACGCCACGGTGCACCAGATCATTCAGGAACTGAAGGCCTCGAAAGAACCCTATATGCAGTTCAAGGTTTTTATCAGATTTCCAAAACTGCCGTCGCGGCTGGAAATCCTCGTGGCAAATGTGCTGAAGGAGCAGAACATCCCCAGACGCAGAGAGGGGAACAAAATTATTTTTTCATTATGAGAGATGCCGCCCTCAGAGCGGTTATATATGCTGTTCGTACAATAATCCGCGAAAGGAGGAAAGTGTAATGCCAAACAGCATCCATATCCATCCGGCTGCCGGAAGTTCAGCGAAAAAATCAGGAGCCGATATCTGTGCTGAAATTCTAACGGGCTGCGGGATCGAATTGTTTTTCATTGAAGAGCACCGGCAGACCGAAAAGCTTAAGCAGGCCCTCGAGCTCAGAATCTTTAACCGGTTTATACAGACTGTATAAACATTGTTCGGCTCATTTAATCTTGACAATCTGTACGGCATGGCGTACGCTATTGAAAAATATGAGGTGAACTATGCCGACATTATCAGCCACTGAAGCACGATCAAAATTATACCGCTTAATAGACCAAACCGCTTCGTCTCATGAACCAATTGTAATTACAAGCAAAAGAGGTAATGCTGTTCTTTTGTCCGAAGAGGATTGGCGGGCAATCCAAGAGACAATGTATCTTTTGAATATTCCTGGTATGCGTGAGTCTATACGCGAAGGTTTAGAGATACCTGTTGAAGATTGCAAAGAGGAGCTGGATTGGTAAATTATAAGGTTGTGTTTACAAAACAAGCTCAAAAAGACGCGAAAAAATTATCCGCCTCTGGCCTCAAGGCAAATGCCGAGCAATTAATAGAAATTCTACGAGACAATCCTTATCAGACACCACCTTTCTACGAAAAACTTGTCGGGGATCTATTTGGTGCTTATTCCTGCCGTATTAATATCCAGCATCGGTTGGTTTATGAAGTGATAGAGAATGAAAAAATAGTGAAAGTCATCCGAATGTGGACTCATTATGAATAGCTGAGCAGAACAATGCCTTTCAGTCCGACTCGCTTCGCTCGCGGCTGAAGGCCACGTTAGCGCAACAGCATCTCATTTAATTAAAGAAGGAATAATAACTGGAGAGAAATTGTGAATAAATCTGACGAGGATAAAATCATTGACATATGTCGCAAAAGCGATGTTTCCATGATTGGAATTTTTGGATCCACGGCTAGAGGCGAGGCCACTGCATCAAGTGATATAGACCTTCTAATAAAGCTGTCCAAGCCGAAGAGTCTTCTCGCACTGGTAAAGCTTGAACGAAATCTTTCAGAAGCTATCGGAAAAAAAGCCGAAGAAGCCGGAATCCTCAGCCGGGCGCAGCAATGTACCCGCCAGATGATCGGAAATCGCTTTTCCGGCGGTATGGACATAGAAGAAAAAGGACAGATTTATTGTTGCCTGGCAATCGCATGAAGATGGATTGCAATCCCGCCAGGCTCCATCACAGTCTCTTATACGAAACATTGACGATCAAGGTAGATCCCTTATGAATTTGCAGGTGCGCAAGGCACTCGCTTCAGACAGGCGTGCAATTTCGGATGTCGTCATTGCAGCATTCGGTGACGTGCAGGGGCAAGAAATCTCTGATTTAATTGTCGATTTACTGGAAGATCCGAGTGCGCACCCTGTGTCATCGTTTGTTGTGACTGCGGAGGATACGGTTGTTGGGCATATTCTATTCACACGTGCAAGGCTCAGACATTCTCAGCGAACTGTTTCTTCCACTATCCTTGCCCCTTTATCGGTACATCCGGAATATCAACATCAGGGTATCGGGGGGCAGCTTATTCAAGAAGGCCTGAACGAGTTGAAGGCAGCGGGTTTCGAACTGGTATTTGTGCTCGGCCATCCCGGCTATTACCCAAAGTATGGCTTTTCCGCTGCCGGGATTAAGGGATTTGATGCGCCGTACCCGATCCCGCCTGAGAATTCTGATGCCTGGATGGTTCAGGAACTTCATCCAGGGATTATCGGCTGCGTCAGTGGTCAGGTAGTATGCGCCGATGCGCTCAATGATCCGAAGCATTGGCGAGAGTAAAAACGGGCGTATAATTGCATCCTGTGGACTCAAGATTCGGATTTTAAGGATATACCGGATGTCAACCTGCCGGTCTTTAACATATAAAGGGTTCGAACAATGGTAAAGAAAGCATCCGATCCAAAAAAGGATCTGCTGAAAGAACTGGATGAATTGCGCCGCCGGAAGAAAGAAATGGATGCGTTTCAAAAGCGTTGCCAGCAGGCGGAAGACGCTTTGCAGGCAATTGAAGAGAAAAACCGGGTATTGGGTGATAGTGCGCCGTTCGGCATCTTCACCATTGACCTGAAAGGGCGCATCACCGGCCTGAACCGCAAAACGCGGGAGATGCTCCCGTGGCCTGAAAGTCAACCTCCCGAATCAATAAACATTTTTGAATTTCAGCCCTTGATTGATTCAGGAGTCAGTGATGATATCCGTCGCTGCCGGCAGACCGGAAAATCCATGATTCGCGATTATTCCTGCATCAACGATAATGGAAGTTGCCTGGAATTACGCTTTTACATAAGCCCTGTTGTCGATTCCACGGGTGACGTGTCCGGTGTCATGGCGTTTGTGGAGAACTTTACCAATTTGAAACTGGCTCAGGCAGCTGCCGTGGAAAGCGAAAAGCGCTATCACCTGTTATTCAAGTCAGCGCCCATTGCCATGATGGAACGGGATGCCTCTGAACTAAAAACCCATATTGAAGAGCTTCGTCAATCCGGTGTTTCCGATCTAAACCATTACCTGCGGCAGCATCCCGAAGAAGTGCCGCATTGTATGTCACTCATTAAAACCGTTGACTGCAATGACGCGTTTTATGAACTGCTGGAGATAGAGGAGAAGAACGTTCTGCGGTCGGGAATTCCTTTGATCGCGCTGGGCAGCGAATTTCAGCAGATGGCGAAAGAGATTATTCTGATGCTGGATCAGGGAACGATTCAACGGGAAAGAGAACAGACGATTTACACACTGACAGGAAAAGAGAAAAGTGTCCTTGTCCGAGCCCTGATTCTTGCAGGCCATGAAGAAACGTTCTCGCGGGTTGTAATTTCCCTGGTGGATATTACCAAACGCAAGCAAGCCGAAGAGACATTGCGAGCCAGTGAAAAAAGATTTCGTGAGCAGTCCCTTCGTGATAATTTGACCTCCCTGTATAATCGGCGCTTTCTTTACCAGTCTCTGGCTGATCTGATCGAAACCGCCAGACACAATCAAACCCAGGTTTCCCTTCTCTTTATGGACATGGACAACTTCAAGCAGGTTGTGGATACACACGGCCATTTAAACGGCAGCTATGCGATTCAGGAAGTCGCAAGCACCATCAAAAGCACTCTCGAATCACCGGCTTATGCCGTAGCCTACGCAGGCGACGAATTTGTCGTGGTTCTGCCGGGCCTGGACCAGCATCAGGCCGCAAGCAAGGCATCACAAATTCAATCTCAAATTCAAGCGACAGATTATCTGCTAAGCAGAGGTGAATCGATACAGCTTCAAGCCAGCTGCGGCGTAGCCACTTTTCCCGAACATGCCTCCGACGTGGATTCGCTTTTATCCGCAGCAGATCACGCCTTGTTCTCCATCAAAAAAATCGGCAAAGGCGCCATCGGTTATTACAGAAACATCGATATTGTTTCCGATGTATAAAGTGCCTTTGAAAGAGCGGGTCCCTGTCCACGTGGTGAAACGATAATGTAATGAAAACAAGAAGGTGAGCAAACTCAACATGCGAATGAAATGGATTCGATTGATCGTTCTACTGATTCCGGTGTTCTTCTGGTCGGTTCAGACCGGGACGGCGGAAATCAGACTCAGCCTTGACGATTGCATTGAAACCGCTCTGAAAAATCAGCCGAGCATTCGTGCGGCCCAGGCAGATCTGTCAGCCGGCAAGGGCCGTGAAAAGCAGGCTGTCTCCCGCTATCTGCCCCGGATTACGGCAAGCACGGGTTACTCGGAGGCGCATCAGGATGGCAGTGCCCTTGGGGAAACCGTTACCAAGAGCTACAGCACATCGCTGTCCCTCAATCAAACCATTTATGACTTCGGCCGGACCGGTAACGCCTATGATTCAGCTTGCCTGAGTACACGATCGGCGGAGTTGGAAGCGGAGCGGGTAAAGCAGGACGTGATCTTCAATGTGAAGCAGGCCTATTTTGATTTGCTCCAGGCTCAAAAACTTGTCATTCTCGCTCAAAAAACACTGGAACAGTCTGAAAGCCGTCTCAAACAGGCCGAAGCGTTCTATCGGACCGGTTCCAAACCCATATTTGACGTAACCCGGGCCGAAGTAGAAGTGAACAGCATGCGGCTCGATCTTATCAACGCTGACAATCGTATGCGAATCAGCGGTATGACCTTGAACAACACCATGGGTGTCGATCCGGAAGGCCGAATCGAGATCGATGACAGCCTGACAATCTGGCCGGCCATCCCTTCCCTGGAAAAGATCAAGGCCGAGGCCATTGAAAATCGTCCGGATCTGCGTAAGGCTGAATCGGACATCGCGGCCATGGCAGCGCGCGTTCGGTCGGAAGAAGCGAATCATCGCCCGGCTATTGCTCTCAACGGCAGCTATAACTGGGCGAACGGTACAACCGAAATGGGAATTTTCAAAGGGGATATTGAAAACAGCTGGAATGCGGGGATCGCTCTTTCCATTCCCCTTTACGAAGGAGGTCTCACCTCCGGGAAGGTGAACGAGGCGAAATCAAACCTTCAGTCGCTCGAGGCGCAACGGGACACACTCCGCCAGGCCATTATGGTCGACATAAGCAGATATTACGCGGATATGGAAAGCGCACGGGTCCGTATCGGGGTGATGGAGCGTTTTCTTCAAAAAGCAACGGAAAATTTCGCCATTGCCCAGGGCCGATATGAGGAAGGCGTCGGGCTTTACATCGATGTGACGGATGCGCAGGTTTCATCGGTAAAGGCAGAGACGGATTATGTACAGTCCCTGTATGATTTCCAGCTTGCTGCGGCGAGGCTTCTGAAGGCAATGGGAAAAGGGGAGCAACTACAAGGAATGGTGGAATGAATACTATCGGCAAGCTGCTGAGAAGGAAATGGGTCTGGCTCCTGTTGATCGGGGCATTCGTTATCGCGGGATGGTGGGTGCTGGGCGGAAAGAAAGCAATCCCGGTCAAAATAACAGAACTCAAGCCCGATGAACTCCGCGTTATCGTGAATGCAACGACCACATCCACGGTCACGTCCGAAACAGAGGTCACCCTGTCGGCCCAGCGCACCGGACGGGTCGTCAAGCTTCCGGTTCAGGAGGGAGACATGGTCAAAGCCGGGGATCTCATTGCCCAGCTCGATTTGAGTGAGGAATCGGTTCAGACCAGAAGCAACCTGGCCCAGAGCAAGGCGACCTATGAAGAGGCTGAAAAAAATAAAAACCGCGCGGAGGCTTTGTTCAACAAAGGCATGATCGCCCAGCAGGATCTGGATGCGGCACGCAGGACCCATGAAATCGCAAAGGCGCAATACCAGGCGGCCAAGGCCGATTCCGAAGTGAAACAGGAATACGCGATCATTCGAACGCCTTTTGACGGCGTTGTCGCGAAGAAGTACACCGAGGTGGGTGAACTGCTGCTTCCGGGGAAGCAGATCGTGATGATTGTGGATCCGGAGAATATTTATGTACTGGCCACCATCGATGAAGTCGACCTGGGCAGACTGCGCCTGGATCAGCCTGTCCGTATCACCATCGACGCCTTCCCGGCTGAAACGTTTCAAGGCTATGTGGGCCGGATATCACCCATTGTGAGCGGTGGCAAACTCGAAACCCGAACGGCGGATGTCTGGGTCTATTTCAATGAAAAACAGCCGAAGGTCAAGCCCGGGATGTCTGCGGACGTGGAGATATCGGTGATGACACTATCGAATGTCCTTTCCGTGCCTTCCCAGGCCGTCATCGAACGGGAAGGAAAAAAACAGATTTATTGCGCCCAGGGAACGGCCCTGAAGCCGGGTGATGTGGCCGTGGCGAAATTAAAACCGGTTGAAGTGGGCGAGACCAATTGGAGTTTTACCCAGATAACCGGAGGTCTTTCCGACGGGGAATATGTCATCACAACCCCTGAGGCCGAGGGGCTGCAGAACGGGGCAAAGGTGAAAATTGAACCATAGAGACAAAAAGTACCCGGAAATTGTGCGATGATCGAACTCGTCAATATAACCAAAACCTATCTCATGGGTTCGGTGGCGATCACCGTGCTCACGGATATTGTTCTGAACGTTCAACGCGGAGAGTTCATCGCCATTATGGGACCTTCCGGCTCGGGCAAATCGACCCTCATGAATATTTTGGGTTGCCTGGATCGGCCCACAAGCGGCGTCTACTATTTTGAGACTCGCGAAATCAGCACCCTGACGGATGATGAGCTGGCTTCGGTCCGAAACACAAAAATCGGATTCGTATTTCAGACCTTTAACCTGCTTCCGCGGTTTTCGGCATTGAAAAACGTTGAAGTGCCGCTGATCTACAGCGGCGTTCCGGCCCGGAGGCGCAGGGAACTGGCGCTGCCCCTGCTCGAAAAAGTTGGACTCGGAGAACGGATGCAGCATAAGCCTACAGAGTTGTCGGGCGGACAACAGCAGCGTGTGGCCATCGCCCGCGCCCTGGTGAACAATCCGCCCCTGCTTCTCGCCGATGAACCCACCGGCAACCTGGACAGCAGCTCGGGCGAAGAGATCCTGAAGATCCTGACGGGACTCAACCGCCAGGGAGTCACCGTCATCATCGTGACGCATGATCCGGATGTTGCCGCCCAATGCAAACGGATCATCAACCTGAAGGACGGACGGATTCTGAATGATCAGGTGAATGCATGAATTTCCTTGAAACCTTCCGGGTGGCCTTTGAGGCGATCCTGTCCAACAAGGTGCGTTCAGGGCTGACCATGCTCGGCGTCATCATCGGTGTCATGGCGGTGATTCTGCTTGTATCCATCGGTGAAGGTGCACGGACCTACATCACCAAAGAACTGACCGGACTCGGGACAAACCTTCTCATCATCACGCCCGGCAAGACCAGCACCAGCGGGGGATTTCACCCGCCGTCGGCTGGAACCGTCCGCAAATTGACCTATGATGATTCATTGGCGCTCAAACGTCGCGCCTGGCTTTTAACCGACGCGGTCCCCATCGTGTTCGGGACGGGCAAGATTAAGTACGAAAACCTTGGGCGCGATACCAGCATAATCGGCACGACCAAGGAATTTGAACGCGTGCGGAATCTCTTTGTGGATACCGGTTCTTTCATATCTCAGGGGGATGTGGATTCCAAGGCCAAAGTTGTCGTCCTGGGTAGAACCGTAAAAGATGAACTGTTCGGAGAAGAAAGCCCGCTCGGAAAAATAGTCCGACTGGCAGATGCGCGTTACCGGGTTGTGGGCGTCATGCGGAAAAAGGGAACGAGTCTTGGATGGGATATCGATGATGTGGTCTTCATTCCCGTGACGAGCGGCCAGGAGCTTTTCGATACCGACGGATTGTTCGAAATTCTCGCCTCCACGCCGCGGGCCGAGGATGTCGAGCGCGCCATCGATCAGGTAAAAAACATTCTCATCCGGCGCCATGCCCACAAGGAGGATTTTACCATCCAGACCCAGGGGGCTATTTTGGAGACCATGAACACCATCCTCGGCGTATTGACCGCGGTGTTAGGCGGCATTGCCGGCATTTCGCTTCTGGTGGGGGGGATCGGCATCATGAACATCATGCTCGTTTCAGTGCGCGAACGTACACGGGAGATCGGAATCCGCAAGGCTCTCGGCGCCCGCAACCAGGACATCATGGCCCAATTCATCGTCGAGGCCATTACCCTGAGCGGCGCCGGCGGGGTTATCGGCATCTTTATCGGGGTCGGCCTGGCCTTTGTCATTCCTGTGTTCGTGACCGTTCTGCCTACCAGTGTCTCGGCCTGGTCCATTATCATGGCCTTTACCTTTTCCGTTGCCGTCGGGGTGTTCTTCGGCGTTTACCCCGCGCGCAAGGCAGCTCTCCAGGATCCCATTCAGGCGCTTCGGTATGAGTAGTACGGGTCTCTTTTAATATTTACTTGTATGACGTCAAAACGACAGGTTACGGGCACCCGGGGATAGAATATCCGAATCCCTGCGTGATCCATCACGTTGTTTCTTGTTTCTCCTGTGTTGTATCATTTTTAGATCCCGTTACCATTAAGGATCATTTCAATTCCTTGACACGCGACCGTAATTTGAATATAAAAAGATACTTGAAAAGCAAATTCCGATCACAGGTTTTGTCTGGTGTGAACCACGCAGACTGCCGACAAAACAGACAGTTCCGTCCGAATCGATGCAGCGTAAACCATAAACCAGGTTGTGTTTAAAATCTATCCATGAGGAAAGCCATGAAGATCAGCAATCAAACGTTTGATGTTATCGTTGTTGGTTCCGGACCCGGCGGTGCCACGGTGGCAAGAGATCTGGCAAAAAACGGTAAAAAGGTGCTTATCCTGGAACGCGGACAAAACGCGGAACTCAAAGGCGTATTCTGGCATTATATCCTTTATCAATGCATCCCGTTTCAAAGTCTTCTGCTTACACCCCAGCTTCTGGGAATGGTGCGCGGGTTAATCACCGGCGGGAGTTCGGTTTTTTATTACGGTACCTGCTTTCCAGTGCCGTTCAGCATGCTTGAATCCCATGGTGTGGATATTCGCGGAGAGGTGGAGGAGATCCGCAAGGAGCTTCCCATCGGACCATTGAGGGATGATATCATGGGGCCCAAGGCAAAACTGGTAATGAACAGCGCCCGGGCATTGGGATACAAATGGGACAAGCTTGATAAATTTATGGTTCAGGACAGGTTTGATCCTGATCAACATCCAGCGCATTTTTATTATGGCGATCCCAGGAAAGTGAAATGGAGCGCACGGTTGTTTGTCGAAGAAGCTCTTCAAGACGGCGCTGTACTGGTAAATCGCGCAAAAGTGAAACAGATAATTGTTGAGAACGGTAAGGCAATCGGGGTTGCGTTTTCCAGATGGGGCAGAAAACACACCGTTTTTGCATCGAAGATCGTTGTGGCTGCCGGCGGTATCGGCTCTCCCGTTATTCTGAAAAATTCCGGAATATCCAAAGCCGGGGTTGATTTTTTCTTTGACCCCTTGATTTCCGTGGTCGGCTACATCGACGGCATAGACAATAAACCGGAAATACCTATGTCTGCCGGAATGCATGTGCGCGAAGAAGGGTATATGATGACGGATATGGACCTTCCAAAAATGCTGGATATGATCTTTACGCTTTCCGCCTTCCGGTTTCACAGGATTTTTTCCCATAAAAAAGCGGTCCGTATCATGGTTAAAATAAGAGATGATCTGGGCGGGCGAATCGGAAACATGGGCGGCATACGAAAATGGTTGACACGAGACGATGAGAAAAGATTGCAAAGTGGATATAAACGGGCAGAGAAAATTCTTCGAAAAGCAGGCGCCAGGGAAATATTTAAAACATGGAGGCTGGCGTCTCATCCAGGCGGTACGGTAAAGATTGGAGAATGTGTGGACACCAATCTGAAAACCGAATACGACAATCTTTATGTATGTGACTGTTCGGTTATGCCGGAAGCCTGGGGATTGCCGCCGACACTCACCATCCTCGGTCTTGCAAGGAGATTGTCGAAGCATTTGCTGGATCAGGACAGCTGACAGCCGCCTGAACCGGAGCCGTCCCGTTCGAGCCCCGAATGATCGGCAGAGACCGGCATGAGGCGCAGAAAGGGATGGTTGTTTTGCAACAAAAAGAATGATGATAACAATAGGGGAATGGTGAAAAAATGGAAAAAATATTCAATGGAAAAAAAACAGCGAAATTGGGCACGAAAAAGAATCCTGCTGTTGTCAATGTACAAACAGAAAAAAGAGTGAAAGAACTGGGATCCGTATTTAAAAAAAATGGTTGGGAATATACCATTGAATTGGAGCCGGATAAACCCGAGGATATTGCAAACCTGGAGATATTGTTGAATCCCCAGAAAACAACGATTGTTGAAAAAAAAGTGGGCCGCAATGAACCCTGCCCCTGTGGAAGCGGTAAAAAGTATAAAAAATGTTGTGGCGAATAAGATTTTTTCATTCCGGGAATCAAGCCGCACATAACCACTTTCTTTGCAGTAATTCGAGATGTTACGGATAAATGGTCGGAAAGCCCATGCCAGGAGAGAGCAGATCATGAAGAAAAACGATTCCAATAAAAACCGCGCGGAAAGCATCGTCGCCGAGGCACGCAGAAATCAAATGCAGCGTGAGCAGGGCTATCGAGAGCAGGCGCTCAAACTGTTTCCCCACATCTGCGGCCGCTGCGGACGTGAATTCAGCGGGAAACGGGTACGCGAACTCACCGTTCATCATAAGGATCACAACCACGACAACAACCCCCGGGATGGCAGTAACTGGGAGCTGCTTTGCCTCTACTGCCATGACAATGAACACTCACGACTTGAGGTTGCCGAAGCATACGATCACTCGGCGTCCTTCGAACCTTCGGAGTCTACATCTTCCGGTTTCAAAGCCTTTGCCGGACTCGATGCGCTGCTTAAACAAAAAAACAACAAATAGAACGGGCCATACGGCATGGCGGATAGGTGGCGCTGCAGAAGAAGAAAAGAACGATGCATATGAACGCTGTTACCTGAAAACGAAGAGATGGTTGAAAAATCAGGGTGTAATAACCTGCCTGGATCATACTTAAAAACATAATTCGATCTGAAAAATACGATTATGATGCGAATAATGTGGTTTTGATGGCATGACCTATGGTAGAGAATAACATACGGTCGGATGACAATGGGATAAATCAGGTGGGAAAAAGCTGCGCTGTTGATGAGGTACTGCTTTTCTCTGCCGGTTATTTGAAACACCGGGTGATGTGAAATTTTTATAATTTATTACAAAAGGAGATTCGGATGAAGATCTATGTGGGGAATTTGTCGTACGATGTCACCGAAGGGGACTTGCGGCAGGCGTTAGAAGAATTCGGGCAGGTTGAATCCGCCACCATTATAAAAGACAAGTATAGTGGTCAATCAAAAGGATTTGGATTCGTGGAGATGCCCTCGAAAGATGAGGGGCAGTCTGCAATCGATGGCCTGAATGGCAAAGAATTCAAAGGAAGAACGCTTAACGTAAATGAGGCTCGCCCTCGAACTGAAAGTCGGGGCCCCAGAGGCGGACAGGGCGGCGGCAGAGGCGGACAGGGCGGCGGCAGAGGTGGACAAGGCGGCGGCAGAGGCGGTCAGGGCGGCGGAAGAGGTGGCCAGGGCGGCGGTGGCAGAGATGGTGATCGAGGAGGACCAAGAGGCGGCGGCCGCAGCTATTAACCATCAATATTCAACAGACCTGATTGCAATCATATGAAATTTTGTTTAAAATCTCTATGGCCTTCGGTTGTCACTAAAAAACTACTCCCATAGATCAGAATAATCAAAAAAGTCAAATCTCCATCTTGAATTGCCTGGTTTGTAACCCCACGGTTCGCGCGTGGGGTTACAAACTGAAACCAGGGGCTTCGGGGCTTCGTGCTGTTTTCAAAGGCCGTTGCCCGCGAGTTGAATTTTCGCATCAGCTCGCCGCAGGCGGATCGTTGCGGGTGGTGGTTTGCCCGGATTTTTTTGTGCTTCGATATTTTTATTTTTCCGCAACTGCAAATTTTAAAACTGTTACAAATTATTGACGATTTTTAAATCTTCTGCTACCAGTATATTTCAACACTGCTGCATTGAAACCGATCCTGCGGCACAGCTCAGAATCAGTCGGATTGGTTATGATATTTTCGATCGTATAAAAGTTGAGAACCGTTAATTGCACTGAATACTACTATCCGAACAAGGTATCAAAAATGTATAGAGAGGATTTTATAAAAGAGCTGAGATCAGAGCTGCTGGATCTGGTTGAGAAACATCTTTCACCGATTGCAAAACGATATAATTACAGTGAGACGCCACTGGAAACCACCATCAGGTGGCGGCCTCTTGTGCTGGTTTTGGGCAATTATTCATCCGGAAAATCAGCACTGATCAATGAATTTTTAGGTGCGGATATTCAGGCGACCGGACAGGCGCCAACAGATGATTCGTTTACCATTCTGACGCATGGTGATGCTGACGCTTCTGTCAATCGTATTCATGTTACAGAAGAACGGGACGGCAAATACCTGCTGAATGATCCAAAATACCCTTTTCAGAATTTAAAAAGACACGGGCAGCGATTTGCTTCTCATTTCCGGCTGAAGAAGGTTAATTCACCCATACTGAAAAATTTTGCTCTCATCGATACACCCGGAATGCTGGACAGTATCGCCGAACAGGACAGGGGATATAACTTTCAGGAAGTAATCGGTGATCTGGCTCAGATCGCCGACCTTATTCTTGTGCTGTTTGATGCCCACAAGGCTGGAACCATTCGGGAGACGCACATCAGCCTGAGAGATACCCTGCCTGCTCACACATTTGAAGATCGGGTAATTTTTGTGTTGAACCGTATTGATGAATGTTCATCCCTTGCGGATCTTCTTCGGGTTTATGGCACGCTTTGCTGGAATCTTTCTCAGATTACCGGCCGCAAAGATATTCCCATGATTCGGCTTACCTATTCACCCAGCGCAGCAGCCAATTCCATGGATCAGCAAAATCCGGAAACCGGCTACCTGAGATATCTCAAGAACCAGAGAGAAGATTTGAAAAAGGCTGTACTGGAGGCTCCACGGCACCGGCTCGATAATCTGGCAAGTTTTGTTGAACTCCATTCAGAGCGGCTGTCTAATTATATTGAGGCACTTGTGAGCTATGGAAAGAAGCGTCGAAGGTTTTTTATAAAACAATTTTTTATGGGGCTGTTTCCCAGCATCGGCGCCGGCGCGGCCGCAATGTCTCTTTTGCTCAATTTTGGATTGATGGGATGGTTTCCGCCTCCCGTGATGCTGGGTATCGGCGGCGGCATTTCCATTTTTTTCCTTTTTCTATGGTTAGCTTTTTTCAGCCGGATGCTGGTGAAACGGTTTCACAGAAAACAGGTAAAGAAGATCGATAACCTGGTTTCTCTGGACAATCAGAGTCTCCGGGACAGTTGGGCTGCTGTCCGGGATCTGGCAATAAAATATCTGGAAAAAACAGAGGGCAAATTTTCTCTGTGGCGTATGGAAGATGATTATTTCGCTGTCAAAAGAATCCTGGAAGAGGGAACAAAAGAAATTCGAGAGACAATCAGTGAAATTGCAGCGATTCCCCCGGGTGAACGGGTAGACAATCCTCCAGGCCCTTTTCTATCCGCGCTTGCCAGACAGATGAATGAGCCCGATGCCGCTTTCCGATGATACACCTTTACGGGTTTTGGAGTCGTTTTTCAATATGTGACAGGGAGGGCGGTGAGAACGGATGAAAGGATCAAAGATGAAATCATTCATAAACGCGGCAATATCCATTCTTTTCCTGACCGGCATCATTTTGAGTTGTGAAAGTTCAAAGACCGAACTCTCCTTTCAGGACATTCCGCATTACCCCGCATCCATACCGGAGCAGCACATGGAAGGTTCCGGATTTTCCGAAACAGCAGGGGAGGAGCTTAAACTGCTTTCTACAACCGACCCGTTTAAAACCGTCGTCGCATTTTATACGGATGAACTGAATCAATACAATCCGGAAGTCATATCCCAGGCTTCCGAACCGGGGCGGCAGACGGCAATAACCGTCAAGCAGGGAACAAAGGTGTTAACCGTGGTAATCAAGGAGCATGGTAAGGAAGGAAGGGTTGTGATAACCCATATGGCTGCGGGGGAATGAGTGTTTTTGTATAACATCCCTGATTGATTCCCGCAGCACATCGCTTAAGGAAAATTTAAAAATGAGAAAATGTTTCATTCAGAATATCCATCATTCTGGAAAAATCAATAAGGAATTCATCCCATGAACATCACGGTTAATTTTTCAAAACGGATTGAACGCATGCGGCAGGAAATGGAAAGGCAGGGCATCGATGTTTTCATCGGAACACGCATGGCCAGCGTCACTTTTGTCTCCGGGGCTTTTGTGCCGTGGCGGGGAGCGGTGGTTGTATCACGGGACGGATACACCGGGCTGGTCAATTTTCTGATAGATCAGGAGCGTGTAAAAGCCGAATCCTGGCTGGACAATGTTGTGGCCTATGCGCCTATTCCCGGAATGGACATGCTGGACATCGTTGTGAGCCAGATAAAGGCAAACGGTTTGGATAAGTCCAAAATCGGCGTGGAGCTAGGGCATTCACCCAGAGGAAATACAGGGTATCTGACATCCACCGAATATGACCTGCTCCGGGAAAACCTTTCAGAGGCGACATTTGTCAACTCTATTTCCGTGGTCGATCGGGCCGGATATATCAAGGACCCCGAAGAGATTATGCTCATGCGACAGGCCACGGCCATGGCCGACAGCGCTATTGATGCTGTGCGCGAGGCTTTATGCATCGGAATGACCGAGGCCGAAGCAGCGGGGATCGGTGAAATGGAGCTGAGACGACTGGGCAGTGAATATCACTGGGCGGTAACCGGGTCCACCGAGGCGGCCTCGGGATACCGCACGGCCTACAACATGTGCGGTACCACACAGCCCACGGGTAAAATCCTGCAGGCCGGTGATAACGTGATTGTCGACTTTCATCCAATGTACCGGACCTTCATGTCTGACCTGTCTCACAATTTCATTCTGGGAAAACCCACATCGGAGCAGCAGAAGCTGGCTGACGCCTTTCTGAGAGCAGCAATGAAACTGGTTGACTCCATGAAGGCCGGAAACACCGTGGGCCAAGTGTGGCATGCCGTAAATGATCAGCTCACCAAAGATGGATATATCCAGTTTGCCGTGCCGTTTTTCGGTCACGGTCTAGGTGTTCTGGGTCATGAGTGGTATCCGCCCATCGGAAACAGCGAAGAATATATCAACATTGTCTTCGAAGAAAATGTTATCGAGGTTGGCTTTTTATCCATAACAATTCCGAAAGTAGGTGGTATGCGCCTGGAGTGCCCCATACGAGTTACGGCATCCGGCGGAGAGATGCTTTCATCCACGCCCCTTGCCGCGACCGTGATCGCTCTATAATTTGTCCATACCAAAGACGGGAAAATCGGGATATGAAAAATTTTCTGCTTTGCTTTGTCCCCTTTTTTGTGGCGGTTGACGCCGTCGGTGTGCTGCCCATTTTTCTTGGATTGACCGAGGGACTCGATTCCCGTCAGCGCAGACGCATTATCTTTCAATCTCTGATAACCGCATCCGCTGTTGCAATTATGTTCCTGCTTGGAGGGCCTTTTGTGCTGGCTCTTGTTGGCGTGGGTGTTTCTGATTTCATGCTGGCCGGCGGTATCCTGCTGCTCGCAATATCCCTTTCAGACCTTATTACAGGAGAGAAACGGCAACGGACAGTAGATCCTGATACGATAGGGGCTGTACCCATAGGTGTTCCGTTAATCAGCGGACCGGCAGTATTGACCACCGCGGTTCTTCTCGCAAATGAGCATGGAATCGCTCCTGCTTCCGCTGCTTTGCTCGTGAATATCGGTATTGCCGGAGTTGTTTTTTCATTTGCAAAAGCCATCGAGCGTTTTCTGGGTAATGCCGGAAGTAAAACCCTGTCTAAGGTCGCAAGCCTTTTTCTGGCTTCAATTGCCGTTATGTTAATACGGAAGGGCATCTTCGAGATTTTACACGTTATGCCGAAATGATTGTTTGAAATCAAACCTCACGCTATGCGTGGGGTCCGCAAACTTAAACCAGAGGCATTTCATGCCATCTTTAATTTTTTCAATCAGGTATCAAGTTGATATTTTTATATTTGATTTCATATAGTTACGGTTTAGTTCTATCCCGGAATGGAAGTAATTTTTTTTTGAGATAGCTTGTAATAACCATTCGATAGGTTAACGTTGGAAATGATCCAAAAGAAAGGGATTCACCATGTCAAACTTCACGGATAAAGTAGTCATCGTAACCGGGGCATCGGAAGGTATTGGACGAGCATTATGCCTCCTGCTTGCAGAACGGAAAACAAAAATTGTTATCGCGGCCCGAAACAAAGAGCGATTGAATGAACTGGAGAAGGAGATTGAAGCCGCAGGAAGCATGGCGCTTACCGTTCCAACCGATCTTACCGATGAAAGTGCCTGCAAAAATCTGATTGAGAAAGCAGCCGGTGAATTCGGACAGATCGATTTTTTGGTTAACAACGCGGGCAGAACCATGTGGACGCTGTTTGAAGAGATACAGGACACATCCATTTTTGAACAACTGATGCGGTTAAATTACCTCGGCTGTGTATATTGCACCTACTATGCGCTTCCCTACCTGAAGAAGACCAGAGGGCTGATTGTCGGGATATCCAGCGTGGCAGGTCTTACCGGAGTCCCTACCAGAACAGCCTATTCCGCGACGAAGCACGCTTTATTTGGATTTTTTGATTCATTGAGAATTGAATTGAAAGATACCGGAGTTGCGGTCACCATGGTTGCGCCTGATTTTGTTCTTTCAGAAATACACAAAAGGGCGCTTACCGGTTCAGGCGAACCCCTTGGAAAAAGCCCGCTTCAGGAATCCAGAATCATGACAGCCGAAAAATGCGCCTCCCTGATACTTGGCGCTATGGAAAAACGAGACCGGATTTTAATACCATCGTTACGGGGGAAACTGGGTCGCTGGATGAAGCTCATCGCGCCTTCTGTTGTGGATAAATTGGCGGCAAAGGCGATGGGAGAGAAGCCCTGAAGCGTTGAATACAAGGATCGGTTTTCCTCCATTTGATATCCCGCAGCGAACATGATACGTTCATATCCGTTATCAACGCAAAACAGACATTATTCCGTTAAAATTCGATGAAGGTGTTTTTCGCCGGTACGCTTTCAGCCGAAAACGAATGGATCAGCAGGAGATATGGAACACGCTGTCAACGGAGGGGGCATGGAAAAAATGCAGTTGCGGCCGCATCATCTTTTTTGTGAGCGGTTCCTGAAGGTTGAACTTCCGGATCGTGGAGTCGAGTTCGGGCGGGTCCAGCAGAAAATTATCGATGTCATCGAATCCAATGATGATACTCTGGTGGAAATAATCGAAGGTGTTGATGAACTCTGCAGGGTTTGTCCGGATTTTCGGGATGACCGTTGTGAGAACGCATTCGGAGATGAAGATGCGGTCAGGAAATGGGATGGAATCATTATCAAGGGGATCGGCGTATCTTACGGAGAGATCAGGACTTCAGGCGAGTGGGGAAGGCTGATCGAAAAAAAAGCACCGCTGGACTTTTGCCGGAACCGGTGCCACTGGAACTCAATCTGTACCGTCTTCCAGTCGGGGTGAATATCACTTTAACAACGCATCATGAAATCGGTATATAAAAGTTCAATCATAAAAGCAGATCCCAAGTCTATCATGGATCGTTTCGGGCTTGTCCTGAAAAGTATGTTCAATTTCGGTCTGTTGAAACAAGAACAGATAAAGGATAATGAGATGATCCTTTTGGTCGAAGATTTTGATCCGGATTTTGAACTGTTTTATGATATCATTATCGGATGGCTGGAAAAATACATCGAATTATGCATGGGAAAACCGGTTCAGGCAACGTTCACTGAAAAATCATGGGAAGGAAATCCAGTGACCAGAATCAAGGTAACCTGGCCCGCCTGAACGGCTTTACGGCTGCCGCCGGACAGATTTGAAAAAATCCCATATGATTTCGGCAGCATCGAAATTTTTGAGCGGGTCATTCCTGTTGAGTGTTGACGTATAATACTTCCCGGGCCAGTCATGCCCCCAGTTTTCGATAGCATAAAGAAGAACCGGGGATGATGTCTGACAATCCTTCCATTGCCAGAAATGAATGCGGTCTTTTAGAAGGTTTTTTTTCTCCGGCCGGGGAGTACAGCCATTGTTTCTGATCCAGAACTGAATCGACTCTACCACGGATAGATAAACACGCGGCCCGCCCCGGTTCGGGCTTATTCCGCCGCCATAAGGAACTTCCCGGTCCGACAATCCATGAAATATGATCATTGGAAGTGCCCTGACCGGATCGGGCGGCCGCCATTCCGGCACATCTTCGGATGCCTTTCCCCCGATGGAACCCGCAAGGGGAGCGGCTGCCGCCAGGAGATCTCCTCGTTCCGCGGCAAATCGATAGGTAAACATTCCGCCGTTTGAAAAGCCTGCCATATAAACACGGTCGCGATCGATATTTAACCGGGTACAGGTTTCTTCAATGGCGGCAGCAACAAATCCGATGTCGTCGATGCCGTCGTCAGCCGCTTTTCCACAGCAGTGACCGGCATTCCAGTGCTGCAGAAAACCGAAAAGCCCGATACCGTTCGGATACATGACAACGAACCCTTCCCGATCCGCTACATCGCTGAAACCGGAAAATTTTTCCATTCCCTTTGCCGTATCAAAAGCGCCATGAACAACAACCACCAGCGGCAAGGTGTTTTTCATGTCATAAGAAGGTGGAACATGAACCAGATAGGATCGTCGGAATCCTTCCGTCCAGTAATCCATGGTTCGCTCATATGTTTTTGATTCGGGAGGGATGTGCCCCTGCGGCAGCGTGGCCATGCATCCGGTTATCATGAAGATAATGATCAGGGAGATTGTTCTCATCGGAAACTCCTCGGCCTTTTGATTTTACTTTTTTCAGAATACCAACCTGATCGCCGGTTTTGGAAAAACGAAATCCAGACACGCTTTCTCAAAACTTTGAACCGATTGCAGATTCATTCTGATCAACGCTTGCGGGAAAGGGGG
The DNA here is from genome assembly GCA_046484745.1 of Desulfobacterales bacterium. Classification (GTDB taxonomy): domain Bacteria; phylum Desulfobacterota; class Desulfobacteria; order Desulfobacterales; family SURF-7; genus JAQYVL01. The sequence goes on from JAWOIJ010000053.1 coordinate 86,112, forward strand.
CATGCTCAACCAGGAATCCGGCTTGTGAACGGTGTGAAAATATATAACATAGATGATGATTCGGATAAATGGTTTTCCGGAAAGGAACCTGAAACAACGAAATAATTTGAAATTGCAGACTTAAAATTGTATTCAGGGAACAGGCAGGTAATATATCGCGCATGATCAGCAGGGTATGGTTACTCATAAAACACCTGCCGAAAAATGACGGTTGTTTTTTTAATCAGGTGCCACTGACACACGGAGATTGCAATGGAATATCGCTATCTGACGATTACACGTGAAAAGCATATTGCCACGGTTATGTTGAATCGTCCGGAAAAGTTGAATACGTTGAATGTTGACATGATGAATGAAATCATTCAAGTCGCCGATGAACTTCAACAGGATGAGCAGACCCGTGTTGTTATTTTCACGGGCGCAGGCAGGCATTTCAGTGGTGGCGTTGATTTGACCGACATCAGGCAGATAAAAGTGATGACCGAGGGTTCGCTGCTGATGAAAAGTCGTTATCTCAAGATCGGTCCGAAACTGATTCGCGCGGTTTACGAGATCAGTCAGATCACCATTGCCGCGTTGAACGGTGCGGCTCTCGGCGGCGGCGCATGTATTGCCGCTGCCTGTGATTTTCGAATCGGCGCTGAAGATTGCCGTGTTGGTTATCCTGAAGTAAACCTCGGAATGAATTTAAGCTGGGGAGCACTGCCCATGTGTGTAAACCTTATCGGACCATCCAGGGCCAAACGCATGGTCATTCTCGCCCAGCAGGAAAACGCCCGGACTCTTTTGGATTGGGGGTTTCTGGATGAGGTCGTGCCGGGCGACCAGTTGCTTTTCCGGGCAGTCGAAATGGCTGAAACCTACGCGGCCCAGCCACCTGTCGCGGCCCAGATGGTAAAACAAAGCGTAAATGCCCTCTCTTCATCACTGCAGCAGGCAATCATGCACATGGATACGGATCAGTATCTGCTTGCCGCTCACAGTGAGGACTTTGCGGAAAGGATTCAGGCTTTTTTTAAAAAATAAGAGTCTTGCCGCGGTAAGAAGTGCAAGGCTCGCCGGACTGAACTGAAAAGAAATCGCGATAAAGGGAGAATTGATTATGAAGGTTCTTTTTTCACTGGGAGTTGCCGATATCCGGGAAACGCTGACCGGAATCAAGTCAATTATCAGGGTGCTGGGGTTGGTTGAAGGCGTGAAGACGATAAACCATGCTTCCATCAAACATTTTGCGGCAATCATGAAGGGAGAGGGGAGTCAATATCCTGAAAAAGGAAAAAGGCGTGTCTGGTTTAAGCTGCACTATCTGAAACATGTGTATGAATATTTAAAAAAGAGAGATGACGCAACAGCCGACCAGAAGGTGGAAAAAATCATCAAGGCATCGACCTTGCAGTTCATCGGCCAGATGATCCCGGCATCGTATCTTTTCACAAAAGAATTTATGTTGAATGCTGTATGGCAGAATATGGTGGAGAAGGATTACAATATTGAAGGCAGCGTCATGCCTCCTGAAGGAAATTCCATATCGGTGAACGTACGAAGATGTTTTTATGATGAACTGTCCAGAGAGGTGGGTTTGATGCCGATTGCGGACAAGATGTGCAACGGTGATTTTATATTCTGGGAAACCTATCATCCGAATGTCAGATTTTCACGAACCAAAACGTTAATCGGCGGTGATGACCATTGCAACCATACGATCACATGGGTTGAATAGCCCGGTAACTTTTTGATACGAGGAGAGACGAAAAGATGCTGTTTTCTGCCGCCAATCAAGGGCCTTTTGTGACACAGCGAATATCTGAACTGAAGAAAACGGTACAGGAATATCGACCGGGAATCTGCACGGAACGGGCTCTGATCTGGACCAGCTATTTTAAAAAAACTGAAAATCGAAAGAAGCCTGTTTGCATCCAGATTGCGGAAGCTTTTAGGGAGGTCCTTGCAAAGAAGACCATTAAAATTTATCCGGGTGAGCTTATTGTCGGCAACTTCACGTCAAAACGAGTCGGTGGCGAGATACAGCCTGAACTTCTTGGAATGCTGGTCATGGAGGATATCTTTAAATTTCCGCGGAGGAAAACAAATCCCCTTCAGATATCCGGCCGGGAAACATGGCAGCTTCTTAAAATCATTCCTTTCTGGATGTTTCGTTTTCTTGCTATCCGGGTTCACAAATCTCCTCTTGTGACAATACGAAAAATGCTCAGCCAGTTGAAATCCTATTTTTATGTGATGAATGAAGTCGGCGGCATTGCTCACACGGTTCCGGATCATGAAAAACTGATCCGGATTGGAACAGAGGGAATTGTCAAAGAGGTATCGGAGTATCAGAGTCGATGCAGGAAGAACTCTGAGCAGTGGCATTTTTATGAGGCGGTAAAAATCAGCGCCCATGCCTTTGCCATGTTTTGCGGACGATACCGGCAGACGGCCCTGAAGATGGCGGAAGTCGAGCAAAACCCGGATGAAAAAGAAAATTTGATGACAATTGCAGATGGTTTCGAAACAGCGCCCGAGAAAGGGGCCTCTACCTTCCGGGAGGCTATTCAGACAGCCTACCTGGCCCATATCGCAGTCATGCTGGAAAGCCTGGATAATTCCATTGGAATAGGCAGGATGGATCAATATCTTTTTCCCTATTATGATCAGGATGTAAAAAGAGGAGTGCTGAGCCGTGAGCAGGCAAAGGACCTGATTGCTGCCTTTTCAATTAAAATGTGTGAACTGGTTCCCGTGTTTTCAGAAAGAATCATCAATTTTCACGGAGGATTTTACAATGCCCAGGTCGTTGCTGTCGGTGGTTTAGACCGGGAAGGTAATGACGCGACAAATGAACTCAGCTATATTTTCCTCGAGGTGATGAATGAGCTCAGAATGAGGGAACCCAATTATCATGCCCGCCTGCATTTGGGCTCACCCCCGGAATTTATGGACAAGATCATATCCAATCTCTGCTCGGGATCGAATACACCGGCGCTTTATAATGACGGGGTTATCATCGAAACGATGGTCAAAAACGGTTACAGCCTGGAAGATGCGAGAAACTACAGCACAGTCGGATGCGTTGAGGCGATTTCACCGGGAAAGAGTTTCGCCTCCACCAATGCGGCAATGGTGAATGTCCCGATTATTCTTGAGCTGGCGCTAAACCAGGGAAGGCGGTTTCACTCCATTATCCGTCAAGGGGCAAGTACTCTTCCGGTATCGAAGATGAAAACGATGGATGATGTGAAAAAAGCCTTTGAATCGCAGCTATGTTTCCAGATCAATAACCTTATCGAGGATCTCCAGGCGCTTGAACGCGCGAATATGAAGTACCATCCGACCCCCTTCACAAGCATGCTTCATGACGGATGCATCGCATCGGGCAAATGCACCACCCAGGGCGGAGCCATTTATAATTTTTCAGGCATCCAGGCGGTTTCACCCATTGCGGCAGGAGATGGGCTTTACGCAATTGAGAAGGCTGTATTCAAGGATCGCAGGATTTCCCTGCCGGATCTGGTTCGTTTATTAAAAAGAAATATTGATGATCCGGAGCGGCTGGCCTACTTGAAAGGACTCAAAAAATTCGGCAATGACGAGGAAGAAGTGGACAGGTGGTCTCTTTATGTTGTTGACGCGTTCAGGAAGTCGTTGAGCGGCTATGTCAATACACGGGGAGGAAAATATATCATGGGGATATACTCTGATACGATTCATGAGTTTTTCGGACGTATTACAGGCGCTCTTCCCTATGGGAGAAAAAAGGGAGAGAGTTTTTCTTCCGGTATCGCCCCGGGAAACGGATTTGACATTAATGGCCCAACCGCACTTTTCAATTCAGTCAATCGGTTTGATTTTACAGCCATCGCAAACGGAATAAACTTTAATTTCAAGCTCAGCCCTCATACGGTAAGCAGTGAAACAGGACGGGCAGCCCTGTCCGGTTTGCTCAAGACCTATTTTAAAAGAGGGGGGATGCAGGTACAGACCAATGTACTGGATCCCGAAGAGCTGATCCGGGCGCGAAATCATCCTGAACAGTATCCGAATCTGCTTGTCAGGGTTTCCGGATACTCGGTCTATTTTAATGATCTGACCCCGGTGATGAAGGAAGAAATTATACGAAGAAGCACGCTGTCCGTATAGAGGAAAGACCTCCTTAACACTTTGAGTTAATTGATATTTAAGGATTGAATGAGATGAAAAGGCCATTCAGGATCGAAAAAAGCTTGACTCGCTATATATACTTTATATATATATATTGTATATATAAATTCCATCCGGCTGGATGAACTAAAATCTATCAAATACAGGATGATATGGCGATAAAATATTCAATATTGGGGTTGCTGCACTATACGGACATGCACGGGTATCGAATCAAAGAGCATATTGAGCGCAATTTCGGCCATATGTGGTCGATCAACTTCGGCCAGATATACCCGAATCTGAAAAAAATGAAGGCGGAAGGCTTGATTTCAATGACGGAAGTCATTCAAAACGGTGAAAAGGGACCGCCTCGAAAACGATATTCCATAACCCAAAAAGGAAGAGCGGAATTTATCAAATGGCTTGAGAGTTCACCTGAAAAAACGATGATTCTCAGGGATCCCTTTCTGATGCGTTTTGTTTTTTATGGATTCGGGGATTACCGGAGGTCGCTTGAAATGATCGAGAAACAGATTTCTGTCTATGAGAATCAGCTGGCAAGAAGGAGAGAAAACCTAAAAAAATGGCGTAAAAGAGGCATCTATGTCGAACTGATATCTGAGCTTGGAACCGATATGAATGAAATGATTCTGGAGTGGTTGAAACAGGCTAAAACAAAAATAATAGATCATTATAAAGAGGAAGTGAAATGAACTTCACTGGGATTTCCCTTGTAACCGGCGCCGGCGGTTTTATGGGCAGCCATGTTGTTGAACATCTCGCGGGAAAAGGCATCAAGGTAAGAGCGACGTCAAGGCCCAGAAAGGACCTGTCCTTTTTTGACAGACTTGGCGTAGAGTATGTTGCTGCGGATCTTACACGGCCGGAAACCCTTTCGCGACTTTTTGAAGGTGACGTGGATCGCGTTTTTCATCTTGGCGCGATCTGTAATTTTTCCACCCCTTTTGAAAAACTCTATCCCACCAATGTCAAGGGGGTGGATAGCCTGACCGATCTTGCTCTTCAGCATGGTGTAAAAAGATTTATTCATGTCACCTCAACCAGTGTATATGGATATTATAAAGGAACACCTTTCAGGGAAACCGACAAGCCGGATCCCATGGATGACTACGCGCGAAGTAAAAAGGAAGGCGAGGAGGTTGTTTTTAAAAAGCTCGCACAGGGGCTTCCGGCGGTTATTGTCCGTCCTCCTACTGTCTATGGCCCAAGATGTAATGACGGCGCGGGAAAAGTATTTTCAAGACCTTCGAAAATCAGCGCCTTTCCCGGAAGTGGAAAACAGCTTCTCGCAAATGTCAGAGCCGAAGATGTCGCCGCCGCACTGGAACATCTTTCCTGCCTGGATGATGCGGTGGGAGAGATTTATAATATCGCAGACGATACCAATCCGACACTTGAGGAAGCCTTGACACTTTCCGCGAAGACTTATACCACAACAGCCCCGAAACTGCACCTGCCGCTTTCCATTGTAAAATTTTCAACGATTCTGGATGGATTTTTTTCCCGGCTGAGAGGTAAAATACCGGAGTTGGAATATGATGCGGTAAAGTATCTGTACTTTGATTATGTGGTTGATAATACGAAACTGAAAAATACCGGTTTCGCCCTGCGATATCCGGATTTCAGGGAATCCATGGCGCAGCTGGGGAGGCGGTTCCAGCAAAGCCATGCGTAAAAGGTTCGTCATCGTGAAACAGGAAGTCGTTACAGAAATGCATCGCGAACAGGAGGTCATATGAGTCAGATTGTTGTAATTACCGGCCTGGCCCAGGGAATGGGAAAAGAAATTGCCGAAATGCTGGCGCGTTCCGGAGATAAAATTGCAGGTTTTGACGTTGATCCGGATGGGATCGCCAGCCTGAAGAAAACGCTTGATGGGATTGGCTGTGATAATCACCTGGATGTCATTGATATTACCGACAGAGAAAAAATTCTGAAATTCCGCGACCAGGTACTCGAAAAATTCGGGAAGGTGGATACGGTGGTATCCAATGTCGGGATCGGCTTTTTCGGTCCTTTCGAAGAGATCGATCTGGAGAAAGCCTTGAAGTGTTTTGAAATCAACGTAATCGGAGCGTCCGCAATATTTCAGGCATTTATTCCTTCCATGCGGAAGGCAGGCCGCGGTAAACTGATTGCCATGTCTTCGCTGGTAGGCCGGATACCCTTTCCCTTTGAATCCATTTATACGGCTACCAAGTTTGCCATAGAAGGACTTGTCGAATCAATCAAGTATGAAGTAGAGCCTTTTGGAATCCGTACGGCTCTGATAGAGCCGGCACAGGTTTCTACCGACTTTGCTGCAAAAATTCATGTGCTTCCTCCCGAAGGATCTCCATACCGCGAACGCGCAAAACGGTTTATCGACCGTGACAATGAACTGATCAAAACGGCAACCACTCCTGTTGCTGCCGCAAAAAGAATCGTAAAAGTGATTCGGTCCGAAAAACCGAAACTTCATAACCAGGTTGATTTCATGAGTACTTTTTTTCTGTTTTTGAACTGGATATTGCCGAAAAAGATCAGGGATGTCATCCTGGTCAATCATATGGATATCAAGGTTTGAAATGATTTTGTTATGGGTCTGTCAGAAAAATAATTTTAAACGCAAGGAGCCGTTATGGAACCCGAACTGCTAACTCCCGAACAGATTGCCGAAGACCGTGTCGGAAGATTGAGGCAAAGGCTGATCAACGCGCCGCAGGAAGTTTGTGTTGAAAGGGCCCGATATCTGACACAGGCCATGAAGGAAAACTGGGACAAAGACCATCTGACACGGATGAGTCTCGCGCTCGAGAAAATTCTGCACAACATTAGCATCGCCATCCGGGAGGATGAAATTATCGTGGGCTGCCGTACGAGCAAGCTGAAAGGCGCTCCGCTCTTCCCTGAAAACAAGGTTCGATGGCTTGCAATCGATGTGGAAAATTTTGACAGGCGGATGGTTCAACGCGCACTCATACGGGAAAATGAAAAACAGGAGCTTTTGAATGATATTATTCCGTTCTGGGAAGGAAAAACCGTTGAAGACCGATATGAGGCACTCCTTCCGGATGAGATCGCGGAAGATGTGGATAAATATGTTTTTACCTTTATGCTGCAAATAACCTATGGAATCGGCCATTTTACAATGGATCACGCCAAGGTTCTTGCCATGGGGCTTTCCGGAATCATTGACGAGGCACAAAACAGGCTGGGACTCCTTTCTGAAAAAGAGAAAGCTGGTGAAACCGGAAAGTTTTACGAATCGGTAATCCGATCTCTCCATGCGGCGATTCATTTTGCCCGAAGATTCTCGAAGCTGGCTTCACAGATGGCCGGAGAAGCGAATGATCCGGTCAGAAAAAAGGAACTGGAGGAGATCGCTCTGGTGTGCAGCCGGGTTCCTGAAAAACCCGCTGAAACCTTTCATGAAGCGGTGCAGAGTTTCTTTTTTATTCATCTGATTTCTCAGATCGAATCCGGCGGAAATTCGATTTCACTGGGACGAATCGATCAGGTTTTGTATCCTTTTTATAAAAAGGATCTGGAGAGCGGTAAGATTACGCCGGCTAAAGCAAGAGAGCTCCTCTCACTCCTTTTTCTCAAAATCGGAGAATTATGGAATGTGCTCGAAGAGGCTTATATCCCCGGCGGGGAGGGGACAGAGGGAAAAACAACGCAGAATGTCACTGTCGGGGGTATTGACAGAACCGGAGCCGATTCTACCAATGAGCTGAGCTATATCGGTCTGGATGCATATGCGGCTATCCGGACGGTCCAACCCAATTTTGGTGTACGCCTCAGTAAAAAATCTCCGGAGTTTTTCTTCATGAAGGCAATCGAGTATGCCAAAGACGGGGTTCTTCTTCACTTTCTCAATGACGATGCCATTGTTCCCTCTCTCATCCATGCCGGGCATGCAGAGGAGGATGCGAGAGACTACGGCGTTGTCGGCTGCCTGGAACCCAATGCGCAGGGGAAAACGTTCGGTTCCACATTTGCCGCGCAATTCAACGGGTGCAAGTGCCTCGAATTCGCGTTGAGCAACGGGGTGGACAATATTTTCGGCTACACCTCCGGTCTTGAAACAGGCGATCCCGCCGATTTTAAAACATTTGAAGATGTCTGGTCGGCATATGACCGTCAGGTCATTCATTTTATCGGCCAGTTAACCGGTGGAATGGAGTGCCTTGACCGGGCAATCTCCGAACTGGTTCCGTCCCCGTTTGCTTCGGCAATGATCGAAGGCCCTCTTGAAAAAGGAATGGATCTCACAAAGGGCGGTGCCGTATACAACTCAACCGGGGTCCAGATCATGGGCTTTTCCAATATAGCGGACAGCCTTTATGCGGTTAAAAAAATGGTGTTTGAGGAAAAGAAATTCTCGTTTGCCGATCTGGTCAAGTGGCTTTCGGACGACTGGATGGATGCAGAAGATAAACAGGTTTTTTTCCGAAACAAGGTTGAAAAATACGGCAATGACATCGGCCCGGTAGATGAGATGGCCGTGAAAGTAGCCGGGCATTTTTGTGATGTTCTTGAAAAATACCGCAATTTTCGAGGCGGAGCGTATTGGCCGGGAATTTTTTCCGTAGGGTTTCATATCACCATGGGCGCATTCACTGCAGCGACTCCAGACGGCAGGTTTGCCGGAGATGCTCTGGGAAACGGGGTTACGCCCAGCAATGGCCTTGCGGTCTCAGGTCCTACTGCGATTATGAATTCAGTCAGCAAGCTCCCCCTGCGGCGGATTTATAATGGAATGAATCTCAATATGCGTTTTCAGGGAAAAAAGATAAAAAGTCGTGACCTCATGTCTCTGATAAAAACGTATTTTGGTAATGGAGGATTTCAGGTTCAATTCAACATGGTTGATTCCGATACGCTTCGAAATGCGCAGGCAAAGCCTGAGAGTTATCGGGATCTTGTTGTCAGGATCAGCGGATATTCCGGTATATTTATCAGCCTGAGCGATATCGCCCAGGATGAGATCATCAGAAGAACCGAATATGAAATGTAATGGATAAAGGAAAAAATTGAATGGAAAAGGTGATGACAATCAAAGAGGCGGTTTCCAGGTTTGTTCGATCAGGAGATTTCCTGTATATCGGCGGATATATCTGCAGACCTCCTTTCTCGGCGATTCATGAAATTATCAGGCAGGGGCTCAAGGATCTGACCATAACCCGATGCAATGCCGCTGATGATTTTGACATGCTGATCGGCGCGGGCGCTGTAAAGCGTTTTATCGGGACATTTCTTTCCCTTGGGGTATATGGGCTTGGCCGCTGCTACAGGCGATCAATTGAAAAGGGAATTCCGCATAAGGTTGAAGTGGAAGAATACTCCAACCTGTCGCTTCCGATGATGCTTTTTGCAGGATCGATGGGGATGCCTTTTGTTCCGGTTAAAGATATGGTGGGGACCGACCTTTTAAATGTCAGATCATTTATGGGGGACAACAAATACAAAATGATCGATTCTCCGTTTGATGGAAGCCCGACACTTCTGGTCCCGGCGCTGCACCCTGATGTCGCGATCATTCATGTACAGCAGGCTGACAAGTACGGCAATGCGCAGATATGGGGTATTGCCGGTGACTGTCAGGCAGGAGCCAATGCTGCCGAAAAGGTCATTGTTTCCTGTGAACGGATCGTTGACCGGGAGATAATCGGGAAAGACCCTTCGCGCACGATCGTTCCTTCTTTCAAGGTGGTGGCGGTTGTGGAAGAACCGTTTGGAGCTCATCCCGGGTATACTCCCGGATTTTATGATGTGGATTTTTCATACGGTTATCTGTATCAGCAGGCCTCCAATACGGTTGACGGGTTTAATGATTTTTTAAAAGAATGGGTATATGACATAGAAGACCGGAATGCATACATACAGCATTTCATTGAACGCTTCGGGTATGAGGTATTCAGCAAGCTTCAGGCGGATTTTGATTACAGCTATCCGGTTAGCTATGCCTATTAAAGATAATTAAAAACTTTTTAAAGCTTCTTGCGGAGTGGAAACATGACAAACAGTTTGAAGGAATATATCAAACCGGAGTTGATGGCGTGCTGCGGGGCAAGGGAAATCAAAGACAATGATATTGTTATCGTGGGCACCGGCTTTCCGACCATGTCCGCCAATATCGCCAAGCAGACACACGCACCGAATGTAATATTGATGCAGGAATCCGGCGTGATCGATGCCCGGCCCAAACGGCCGGCGCTGTCAGTCGGAGATCCCTGTCTTAACCCGGGCGCGGCAATGGTGGGAGGGCTTCTGGAAATTATGGGAATGTGCCTTCAGGCCGGATGGGTTGACGTAGGTTTTCTGTCCGGAAGCCAGGTAGACAAGTTCGGAAATATCAACACCACGGTAATTGGTGATTATCACAAACCCAAAAGCCGTCTGCCCGGAAGCGGAGGTGCGAATCCAATCGGATCCCTGGTGAAAAGGACATTGATCATTGCGTTGCATGACAAAAGACGGCTGGCGGGAAAAGTCGATTTTATTACGACACCCGGCTATATTGACGGGCCCGATGCAAGACGGAAATGGGGACTTCCGCCGGAGACCGGTCCGGAATGTATTATTACGAATAAAGCGGTATTGAGGTTTGATTCGGAGAGCCGGGAGGCTTATCTGGCTTCTTTTCATCCCGGATCTTCGGTAGAGGAAATCCTTGAAAACACCCCCTGGGACCTCAAGGTCGCGGAAGATGTTCATGAAACAGAACCGCCCACGGTTGAAGAGCTGAAAGCGATTCGGGAGGTGCTGGATCCCCACAGAATGATCAGTATGTATGAAAAGCGCGGATATGTATAGAACCAGTTCCATCAATGATTTTTAAAATCCGTTTCGGTTATACTGTCTAAATTTTGTCCGGCATTAAACGGGATGGATATTTGACCTGTAATGGAGGAATCAATGGATCATACCAGAAAGCTGGCTGATTTTTGTTCAGACCTGTCACTTAAGGAACTCCCCCCGGAAGTCATTCACATGGCAAAACGATGCGTGCTGGATTATATCGCCAACATTTACGGTTCACTTCAACTCGATGCGGTACAGCGGGTGATCTCATACATCAAGACGATTCAAAAAAACGGGGATACAACCGTTCTGGGCTGTGATTTTAAAACCAGCATACATCTGGCCGCTTTTATTAACGGTACCACCGCAGAGGCCATAGAAGCGCAGGATGGCGTCCGTTTTGGAGGCAACCATCCCTGTGCGGCCGTCATCCCGGCAGCTTTTGCCGTGGCGGAACAAAGAAATTCAGGCGGCGGCAGATTCATAGAAGCGGTGGTTGCCGGATATGAGGCGGCCAACAGACCGGCTGCCGCCATGCATCCCTGGCATACACTTTCAGGGTTTCTGCCAACAGGGACTTGTGGCACATTCGGAGCGGCAGCAGCAGCAGCCAAACTCAGCGATTTTACCGCAGACCAGATGTTGAATGCCATTGCAAACGCGGGCTATATTCTTCCCATTTCCATGGCGGAACATTTAATGGGAGGATATACCATAAAAATCGTTCAGGGCGGACAGGCGGCCGGTGCCGGAATTATGGCTTCCGGTCTTGCCGGAGCTGGTCTTACCGGCACCCCCTTTGTTCTTGAAGGCTCCGAACTGAACGGAGGGTTCACCAAGATCACCACGCAGGTAGCGCCGAAATTTAATCTGATCTCCGATGACCTGGGAAAGAAATATTCCATCATGGATGTCTATTTCAAACCCTATACAGCCTGCCGGCATACCCATGGTGCAGCCCAGGCAGCCCTTGAACTGGCAAGGGAAAATAAAATTGGACCGGAAGATGTTAAAACCGTTGAAGTACATACATACGGAATCGCGGAACTGGCTGTTGGAAAAGGCGTAGCGGAAAATGATACTTTTGTATCCGCCCAGTTCTCTATTCCCTATGTTGTTGCCGTGTGCCTGTCAGATGGCGAACTCGGTCCGAAACAGCTTACGGAAAAGAGACTGGCGGATTCCAACCTGATCGAGCTTTCCAGAAAGATTCGTGTAACAACAGACGAAAAACTGAACCAGGCATATCCGGATAAAACCAGCAGCCGGATTGAAGTCTGCTTGAAAAATGGAGAAATCCTGAAAAAGCAGATTGATATTCCAAAAGGAGATCCGCGGGATCCAATGGATGTGGATGACATTGCCGCAAAGATTAAAAATTTTGCAGACCAACGCGATCCTCAGAAGCTCGATGAACTGATCGGGATGATCCTCGAGCTTGAAAAGGTGGACAGTGTTCGAAGAATTATAGAAATGATTTAATGCAGGCTCTGGTCTGAATTTTTGCCGGAACCCTGTAGAAGGATCGACAATATACAAGGAGGACAAATGGACTTTAGTTTGAACAAAGAACAGACCATGTTGATACAGTCTCTTCAGGATATGGGAAAAAGAGAAAAGTTCACGGAACTTGCCGCGGAAACAGACAGAACAGGGGAATTCCCTCATTATTTAATGCAAAAGTATGCGGAGATGGGGCTGATCGGCATGTCTCTTTCCCCGGAGTACGGAGGAGAAGGCGAACCTTCACTCACGGCCATTCTGGCTATTGAAGCACTGGCAAAATACAGTCCCATGATTGCCGCACCTGTTTTCGAGTCCAATGTCGGTCCGGTCAGGGTGATTGACATGTTCGGCACTGATGAACAGAAAAAGCGTATTATTCCCGGTGTCTGTAAAGGAGAGTTCAGCGTATCGGTCTGCATGACGGAGCCGGAGGCAGGTTCGGACCTGACGTCTCTTTCCACGATACTTGAAAAAAAGGATGGCCATTATGTTCTAAATGGCCGGAAATCCTTTATCACAGGTGGCGGTATGGCCAGTCATTATCTGGTTTATACCCGATTTGGTGATGTAAAGGGATATAAGGGCATCGGTGCGGTTATTGTCGAAAAGGGAACGCCCGGCTTCAGCTTCGGGAAACAGGAAGAGTTCATGGGGCTCCGCGGGATGCCTTCATGTGATCTTTTTTTTGACGACGTTGCTGTTCCGGAGGAAAATATCGTCATCCGCCAGGGTGATTTCGGCAACCTCATGCTGACTTTTGATATCGAGCGATGCGGGAATGCCGCGATGTGCCTTGGAATCGCCGGCGGCGCTCTCGATTTTGCCAGGGCCTATGCTCTGGAGAGAAAAGCGTTTGGCCGTCCGATCTGCGAATTTCAGGATATTCAGTTTATGATCGCGGACATGGCCATGAAACTCGATGCGGCCCGTCTTCTTGTATATCGCGCTGCAAACGGGGCGGGCCAGGGGCTGCCGTCAATCTATGAAGCTTCCATGGGAAAATGTTTTGCCAATGAGATGGTGCGGGAGGTTACGGATAAGGCCATGCAGATACTGGGAGGCTACGGATACAGCAAAGAATTTCCCGTTGAACGGATGCTCCGGGACAGCCGGGCATGGGGCGTGGCCGGGGGAACCCTTCAGATGCTGAAGGTGACCATGGCCAGTATTGTTTTCGGCAGGCGCTTTGACCAGAGAAAATAGGCTGCCGGCTGGAAAACAACGATTTCAATTCATGAATGTGACGTCGATAAGCAATCGACTTGACATTGAGAACCATTTCACCTCAGGGAGGGATTTATGAGCGAGTATTATCGTGATGCAGATCATCTTTTGGAGATATACGATTATTTTTTATCCAATGTGCTTCAGGACAAGAAGATCGGGCCGAAAATGGCGAAATCGAACATCATTATCAAGTTTATATACACCGATCCGGATTGTGAAATCACAATTGATTTTAAAAATCCGCCGGAAAAAGAAGGCTACTTCGGCAACTTTTATCTGGGACCGACTCCTCTTAAAGAAGATGTATGGTCCAAACAGAGCGCGGATCACTCGCATCGATTCTGGCATGGTTTTGAAAATCCGATCGCGGCGGTTACGAGAGGGAAGGTAAGGCAGGGCGGAAAGATAACGGCCATGCTGAAACTGCTGCCTGTTGTCAAGCCCACCTTTAAAAGGTTCCCGGAGATTCTGAAGGAAATGGGTTACGAAAATCTGATCGTTCATAAAAAATAAAAAAGACCTGGCTTATCAATCAAAATGTTGTCTGCAGGAGTCAATTATGAAAGGCAATACAGGGAAAATCATCGAGATTGATCTCAGCACTGAAAAGTTTAACATAACGGATCTGCCTGAAGCGTACTACAAAAAATATATCGGGGGAAGCGGTCTTGCCGCTAAATATTTCTGGGGAAAGGCTGATTTTAATGCGGAGCCATTGTCCGAAGGCGCCATGCTTCTGTTCATGAACGGGCCTTTTGCCGGCCTTAAACTATCCGGGGCAAGCAGAAACTGTGTGGCAGGACGATCTCCTCTTACCGGAAATTGGGGAGATTCCTCCTGTGGCGGATATTTTGCTCCTGAGCTTCGATATGCCGGGTATGATGGTATCGCCATAACCGGCAAAGCAAAATCACCCGTTATTATTGATATCCACGGAAAAACAATTCAGCTGCTGGATGCCGCCAAGTATTGGGGCAGGGGAATCGAAGATACCAACAATGGCCTGAAAGCGGAATTCGGGAAGGATTGCCGAACGCTGGTTATCGGACCTTCCGGAGAAAACGGTGTCCGGTATTCCTGTATCATCGGCGAGGGGCATCACACCTTTGGAAGAGCCGGCTATGGAGCGGTGATGGGCTCGAAAAATCTGAAGGCGATCACGGTAAAGGCTGAACAGAGAAAAATGGATCTCGCCGACCCGGAGAAATATCAGGCGCTGCGAAAGGAGATCAATGAAGGGATTCGCAATTCGATGACTGCAGAAGTACTTCATGAACTCGGAACGTCCGCCAAACTGGAAGTCGGTGTCTATGATGGTGATGTCCCCATCAGGAACTGGACATCAAACTACTGGGAGGAGATGGCTGAAGCCTTGACCGGAAGCACCCTTGCCGAAAAATATCTCACCCGAAGGGGATCCTGCGCTTTCTGCAGTATCGCCTGCAAGCGGATTGTGGAAGTAAAGGAGGGGCCGTTTCATATTCCCGAAGGTCCCGGACCTGAGTATGAGACCATTGTCTCTTTTGGCGCGCTCCTGGGATCAATGGATCTGGCGGCTGTGTGCAAAGCCGGACGCGTATGCAATGACCTGGGATTGGACACCATATCCGCCGGCGGAACCATCGCGTGGGCAATGGAAGCCTTTGAAAAAGGGGATCTGACGGTTGAAGATACCGATGGTGTGACGATTGCCTGGGGTGATATGAAAACAGTTATTGATGTTCTTCTGCCGGGTATTGCCGCTAAAAAAGGAAAACTCGGCGCCCTTCTCGCTGACGGGAGTGTCGCGGCAGCTAAAAAAATCGGAAAAGATTCGATTCGATACACGGCCCATTCAAAAGGCCTCGAAGCTCCGATGCATGACCCGAGAGGCGGGGGGCACGGAATGGCTCTTACTTACGCTGTCAGTCCCAGAGGCGGTTGCCATGTTTCAAGCCCGATGCTTTCGATAGAGGCCGGCGCCCGTTACTATCCGGAGATTGATTTTGAATATGATCTGGAGCCCATGACAGACGAAAACAAACCAGAGGCTGCCGTTACCGCCATCGAACTCGGAAGCATTGAAAACAGTGCCTGCTATTGCGAGTTCGCAGACCGGGAGATAACCATGCCCCAGTGGGTTGGCCTGTTTAACACCGTCGCGGGATATCCATGGGATATCAAAGAAATGATGCGGTCCGGCAGGAGAGTTTTTTATCTGAAGCGCATGATTAACTACCTGTATGGCCGCCGGGCGGCTGATGATGACCTGACGCCCAGAATGCTGTCAAAGGCAGTTGATGGAGAGCCCGAAGGAATCGAAATCAATTTCAGCGGGATGAAAAACAAGTTCTATCAGCTCACCAGACTTGATCCTGAAAAAGGAATCCCCGTCAAAGAATGTCTCCGGGAATACGATATGGAGCAGGAAGCTGAAAGGGTGTGGTGATTGGTTAGGGCGGTTGTCAGAAAAACGTTCCGTTTCGATGCGCCGAAGATGATGAACCTCATTTGCTGGTTTACGGATGTTGATCGTTTCTAAACTCGCTTTGCTGAAATTAAAAAACTCAGCCGCTGCGCGGCTTCAAACAGTTTTAATTTCAATGCTCCGCTTCGTTAAGAAACGACAACAACATCCGTAAAAGGCTTCACTCGGTTTCATCCTCTTCGGATTCAATCGGAATAGAATTATGACAATCATTATAAAGCTGGTTTTAAAAATTCCCTTTGAGGGGGAGACACTGAAAACAAGACCGGCAAAAGATATGTTGTCCACAGGCATCCTGCAGAACAGCCAATACACACTTGATCCGGAAGTTCGTTTTGAAAACAATGCAAAAATCTATACCGTGACCACTCAATCCGGTAAATTCACTGTTCGCGGTGATGTTATGCTCCGAAGATTTTGGCAGAACTGAAGCGATAGCTAAGGGTAGATTGTACTCAGGTAAAAGATCGAGTCTTCTTTTTTAATAAATATATTGAAGTAAATTTCATTACCTGCATTTTGGATAATCCTTTCCAAATCAATTAATCCATTTGAATCTGAGACGCTATTTTCTATGGTTTTTTTACTTGAGGTTTGAATGATTAATTTTTCACCCGGACCAGGTTGTTGCTCACCACAAAGTACGATCCGACCTGTTTGGACGTTCCCATGATGTTTTTTTTCTGTTCCTGCTGCTTCCGCCCACGCCCGTTGCAATACAAAACTGCCTACATGCGGTGTGGCTATTGCCGCTGGTGTTGCGAGAACCGCTGCCGCTTCGATGGCACGCTTCTTTTTTTCCTTGTAAACCTCCATTTCTTCCTGCATCTCCATACATATGGGCTGCTTTACCAGGAAAAATTGACCGGCTTTTGTTTCAAGCTTATATGCATACGTGATTTGTTCACCCGCATACTTTTCCCCTTTAACGATCTCGGCTTCTGCATAGGCGGTGAAGAAAAATATGATAAAGAACAAAAAAAGTGAGCGAATTTTATTGGTCTTCATTCTGATATCCTTTCATGACGACCGGTGTTCTGGTTTAACGACTACTCCAGGACCGGGAACATTCCTTTTTCATGCATTATTGCAAGGCCATAATACGAAAGGCCGAAATTAATAACCGTCTTTTCACTTGTATACGGAGCAGGGTCCTTTTTTATGACAAAAGAATAAATCTGTTTGAACGGATAAGCCCTATCCTTTGGAGATCGTTTGTCTATGGTTAAAATTTTTATGGATTCTTCACCGGTAAGAGCGCCATTGGTCATAAAGGATATAGAGCCGGGTTTTTCTTGGACCTCCTCGATAACGGCAACAGAACGGTCAACGATTACATCATATTTGATCTCTCTCATCTGCATCACATTCATCCTGAAATTCTGATACGCTCCTGTCTCTTCTCCTGGAACAATAACTTCTATTTTCCGGTCTGCCCCTCCAAGTTCTTTCCAGTTGGACAGCCGTCCGCTGAAGATATCCCGTATTTGGTTCAATGAGAGATTGCTCAAGAGGCACGGCGTACCCGTTCCGGAATTAACATTTGTGAAAACCGCAATGGAATCGTAACAAAAGGGGATTTCAATATACCCCTTCTTTTTCAGTTCATCAGGCACTCCGAGTGAAATCAATGCGATATCGCTCGCATCATTGACCAGCCGATCCAACGCTTTGTGCGATGGGCCATTATAGATCTGAACAGGAATCCCGAAAAAATTTTGAAAATCGATTACGATTTGTTTCCCATATGCTTTTGCAATCTGAGAAGAACAGGCAAAGCGAATACCTGAATTCGCATATGCCGGTAAAATAAGAATTGTAAAAAACAGCAGTGATAGCAGATTACAAAAGAGAAACATTGAAATAAATTTTTTCATATTTATTTCTCCTGATTAAGCAATTGAGTATTGGAGTAAACCAGCACCAGCACGACGGATGGCTATAATTGGGAGAAAACCATACATTAGAATTGAAATAGATTGTGAAAACTTTAACGCAGCTATCAATAAGTTGTCAAATGAAAAAAGAATGGCAAACCGTCCGGGATCGTTTCTCCTGCCATTAACAATGCCGACTATGGTATCGTTAATTCCATACAGGTTGTGACAACTTCTGAAATTGACGCATTTCTCATTACGGAAGTGATAAGAATGAATCACCTGATAAAAAATCCGCGAATTGCCGATATCGTATACTTGATTTTTACAAAATAACCATGGTTATGGCATCTGTCGGACAATCCTCCGCGCAACTTCCGCAACCGGTGCAAACAGATTCATTCAGCAGGTTTGGATACTTATGGTTTGGTATGCCGCCGCTTGCCACGGACATGGACAGACAGTCCACCGGACACGTATCAATGCATATTACGCACGAGTTGCATTTTTTGATGTTAAACTGGGGGATTTTCTTTTCCTTATTGTTCGTCATGCCGAGTACCTCATTTTTATTGCCACCGGATTGGTTTATTGCCCATGGTCGCCTTCATCATTATGAATCTTTTTTTGAATCTTCGAGGCCAAGCCGGTTGAGTGATGAAGCCGAAGGCTCTCCGGTTTGGGGATCCCAGCCAAATTCTCGCCAGTAGTCCGACATCATGGTTTCCAGATCCACGGTGCGGCCTTTGTTTGCGCCCTCCTTTCGGGGCGGCAGCCCCAGGGCGCGCGGAGCGGCTTTTACTTCCCCTGGTTTGATTCCGTGCTTGACATTAAATGCCTGACGCAGGGTCTGAATCCGTGCTCCGATTTCCATATATTCCTCCGGGGTTTTATTCCACCCGGTGGCCGCGTTGAACCACTCAAAAACAGGAAAGCGAGGGGTTCCCATAAAAGCCGCAAACAAACAGGCACCGGCTCCATTTAAGAGGCTCATGTATTTACTGCATGCCGCACCCATGGCGGCCTTTGCTTCATCAGCCACATACTTTTTGTCTTTATGATAAATCATGGAAAAGAGCCCGAATCTGGGAACATTTTTTACCCGTTTCCAGAGCTGATACATTTCGTAATACATCTGGGATCCAATGGTGTGTCTGCCGGGTGTCGGTTCAACGGCATAGTGAAGGTTGTAACCGGGATCATTTCGGCCATCATGCATCGGCAGGTCCTGGCCACCCACCTGGGAAGCATATTGCATGGCATTCAGCCCCAGTTTTTCCGCAGCCTTTTTGGATCCGTCCGCCAGAAGATCCCCGATCCCTTCCCGCTCGATCATTTTTTTCAGCAGGGCAATAATGGCTTCGGTGTTGCCCCAGCTTAGTTCAAGCCCATCGGTGTCTTCGGTGGTCAGCAGCGCTTTTTCAAAGCATTCAATGGCAAATGCAACTGCCGAGCCTGCGGAAATGGTATCCATTCCCGCCCGGTTCAGCAGTTCGTTCATATAAAAAAGGCTGTCCGGGTCTTCATTCATGCACAGGCCGCCAAGTGCCAAAACCGTTTCATATTCGGGTTTGTGGGTTTCACTGAATTCCCCTCCGGTTTTACCTTTGATTGCACATATGCCGCCGCAGCCCAGGGGGCAGGAATAGCAGTGATATTTAACCATTTCACATTCCGTAAACACATCGGGATTTATCGGTTTTGACTTTTTGGGCCCGAAATCCTTATTGCTTCCCAACCAGTTTTTAACCGGTGCATCACCCATTTCGATGCTGGCCTGATTCATACTGACGGTTCCCCATTTCCGCAGCATGATTTTATACAGAAGACCATCCTGTACCATCTGGGTGGGCAATATTCGAAGCAGTGCGCCAAGGTAAGCCGTCATGGGGCCGGATAGAAACGGCGGCTGAAACTGGACCCATTTATTGCACTTTTTGCTCAGCTTTTTCATTTCGTCACGGTTATGGGGAATCACTTTTTTAACGCCTGATAAAACCACCGCTTTCAGTTTTTTAGAACCCATTACCGCGCCCAAACCCGAACGGGCGGCCATTCGTCCTCTGTCGTTTGAAATTCCTGAAATCAGGGAAAGCTTCTCACCTGCCGGGCCAATGCAGACGATACGGGGCTTTTTTTTAGCGGTAGATCGTTCAAGCAGAATTTCTTCCGTTTCAATGGCGTCTTTGCCCCAGAGATCAGAGGCATCCCGAAGCTCCGCCTTTCCTTTTTCTATGGATAGATAAACCGGTTTTTCACTGATACCGGTAAAAAAGATTCCATCATAACCGCATCTTTTAATCGCCGGTGAAAATGTTCCGCCGCAATTGGCATCACCCCATCCTCCGGTCAAAGGAGATTTGCCCACCACCATCCAGCGTCCGGTAAACAGACTTCCTGTGCCGGTCAGCAGACCGGATACAAAACCGAGCATATTTTCCGGCCCAAGAGGTTCCGCGTCTTTCGGAATGTTTTTGTACAGCATGTAAGCGCCCAGACCCAGGCCGGAGAGAACTTTTTCATAGACTTCATCCGGAATGACTTCCTCCTGAATCTGACCGCTGCTTAAATCCACCCGCAGCACTTTGCCCATATATGCGTGTCCCATATCCTCTCCTTTTACCAGGTGTAGGCTTCATTCAGTACATTCAAGGCGTCCTTTTCATCCATTTCCAGGGGATTAAAAGTCAGCGTACCGTCATTGATGGCCGTTTGTGCAATGCTTTCCAGCTGGCTTCTGGACACACCGGCCTCTTTTAAATTTCGAGGCAGACCACAGAGATCATGAAGGGTCTGCTGCAGCTTTCGAACCAGCACAATTGTTCTTGCCGCCCGCCGTTCTTCGGGCATTTTGGTATACTCTTCCATGCCGCCAAAGGGGAGCAATAGCTCGGCCACATATTTTTTCGTTTTTTCAAGATTGTATTCCAGTCCGATGGGTAAAAATATCGACATGGCCATGCCATGTGGTATGTGGCAGATTGCACCGACGGAATGCCCCAGCGCATGAACCATCCCGCACATGGAATTGGAAAAGGCAGCCCCTGCCATGGTCGAAGCATTGGCCATGGCTGAACGGGCATTCTCGTCATTCCCGTCCTCTACCGCTTTGCACAGGTTTTCGCTGATCAGCTTGATGGCGGCAAATGCATAGGCATCGCTCAAGGGATTTTTTTGCAGACAGGTGTATGACTCCATGGCATGGGTCAACGCATCCATGCCGGTGGCAGCCGTGATATGCGGCGGCATGGTTATGGTCATGCGTGGATCGAGTATGGCAACTTTGGGAAACAGAAGATGGGAGGCAAAACCCATTTTTACATTTTTTTCCGTATTCTTTATCACGGCGGCAAGGGTTACCTCTGACCCGGTTCCGGCTGTTGTGGGAATAACGACAAACGGCTGCATCGGTTTTTTCAGTCTGTCCGCGCCTTCAAATTCCATCAAATCATTGGAATTTTCACTGATCACGATGTTGACGCCCTTGGCGGTATCAATGGGGGAACCACCTCCGACAGCCACGATGGCATCACAGCCGTTTTCACGGTAAACCGTTACAATGTCGTTCACCACTTTAGTGGATGAATCCGGCGGAACATCGTCATAAATGGCACCGATGGTCATGCCGGAACTGTCAAACGCGGTTTTGACATGCTTCATCAATCCGGCCTTTACCACTCCCTTGTCGCTGATAATGATCGGCCGGTTCACCCCCAGCTGATCAAGCTCATAAGGAAGATTATCAAGTGCCTTTTTCCCTGACAGAATCTTTACGGGATTAAAAAATTCATAATAGCTGGGCAGCATAATTGGCTCCTATGGTATGAGGTTATTTTTGATGGTTTCACAAAAAGTCCATTTTCGGTTATAGCCCGAAAGGCACGCCGATAACATTGACGACAACTTTAGTCATCATTTTTTTCAGCGTTAACGGCGGCACCCGTTTAAGCAAACGTTTGCAGATAAATTTCGGATAAAGAAGTGTTAACAGGGTGTTCAGGCAGCGGGTAAATGCCATCGCGTAGGCAATGTCGCCTTTAACCGTCATTCTTCGCTCTGCAAATGCCTGAGCTGAGCCTATCTGAGGGGTCAGTACCAGAAAAGCACATTCAAGATTCTTAAAATTAACCACCAGGTCGCCATCATCATATTTTGTACCGCGGTATTTAAGCCGGCCATTTATTTTTTTCATTGCCATTCGCGGGCCAAAAGGCAGAACATTCATAATGATGATAAACCCTTCGGGCCATGCGGAAACTTCTTTTTTGATGTCTGAATCGTGTCTGGCTCCCGACTGAAAGGCCCGCCCCAAAACCATGAATACGATTTTGGCTATCAGGGCTTTAAACCATTTTTTCCCCGGTTTGATCGGGCGATATTTTTTACCCATGATGACTCCTTCCATATTGAATTTCAGTATTCCCGAAAGCTGACGAAAACCGCTACCATTACCCGGAGGGTTGCTTTTGATCCGGGCATCCGATCCCTTTGTTTCCATTCCGGATGATAATTCCCAAAACGGCAGAGAATACGATATTGGACCGATAAGGTGGCTATCGTGCCATTTTTAATAAATAGCGGACGATATCCTTGACCGCAATATTCTGGATTTTCAGCATGGATTGAATGATGAGACCATCCAGAACCGCTACCAGTATGGTTGCAAGAACTTCGAAATCGCTCTGTCCCGGAAGGATTTTTTCAAGGCCTTCTTCCATGGTTTCAAACCAGTGCCGATAAGTTGCAATAAACCTTTCTTTCAAAACCTTGTTTTCAGTCAGGGCCTCCCGGATCAGGTAAAGATGCAGCCGGCTTCTGGTTTCCGCCTGTAATATGGTTTCCACCATGGCGGTTAAAACCGTTTCAGGAGATGGCGGCTCTTCGATCCGGTCAATCAGCATAAACAGATCATTTGAGATCTGTTCGATGTGATCCACCGCGATATCAAAAATCAGGTCATTTTTCGTTGCGTAATAATAGTACAGGGTGCCCTTGCTGATACCGATTTCACGCGCGATATCCGACAGGCTGGCATTATCGATCCCTTTTTGAATGATCAGGCGGGTTGCACCATCGATAATTGTCTTTTTTTTCTGAACATGTTTGTTATTGGGCGCCATTTTTCTCCAAAATTCGGCCAGCCGGCCGAATCATGAATTCTTCTAACATGATGCCCTGAATTCTGTCAAGAGGTTCCAGATCGTTATCGGCGGTTGCGGGAAAGTGAGTAAAACCATCTTTGACGACCTGTTTCTTTTTTCATGGTTCCCCTGCGGTTCAACAGCTCTTTTTATATCGTTGACACACAATTTTTTCTTGAATATACAAAGATACTTGAAAAGAATTCAATCACTGTTCCTTATTTTACGTTAGGAGATTATACGATGACGAAAAAACTAATTCTATGTTTGGTGCTGGCGGTTTTTCTGAATCCGTTATGCGCCGTGGCAAATCAGCAGGACGAAGTTACCATTAAAATTGCCACAATGGCTCCAAGAGGTTCCGGAACCGCCGAACTGCTCGATGAACTCAATAAGGAGATGAAGATCCAGACCAATAATGCCGTAAAATTTAAAATATATTACGGCGGTGTGCACGGGGATGCCAAGAATGTTCTGAACAAGATGAAAGTCAAACAGATTCAAGGTGCAATGCTGGCTGGATACGGACTCGCGCAGATTGTTC
Source organism: Desulfobacterales bacterium (assembly GCA_046484745.1). Lineage (GTDB taxonomy): Bacteria > Desulfobacterota > Desulfobacteria > Desulfobacterales > SURF-7 > JAQYVL01. The sequence goes on from JAWOIJ010000053.1 coordinate 109,824, forward strand.
CGAAAATCCAGGTTACCGGTGTGCCTTACCTTTTCAGGAATTATGGTGAAGTTGAATACGTGCGGGGCAAGCTGAATGATGAGATGGAACAGGCATTCATCGATGAAGGCTTTGTGGTGCTCGGATGGTACGACATCGGGTTTGTGCACAGCTTCACGAAAGTGCCAGTTACTTCCCTTGAAATTGCGAGGCAGCAGAAATTTTGGGCGCCCGAGGGCGACCGGCTTGCCCACGCCGCTTATACTTCACTGGGGATTTCGCCGGTGGCGCTATCCCTTACGGATGTACTGACCTCCCTGTCAACCCGTCTCATTGATGCGGCCAGCGCGCCGCCGATTGCAGCGGTCGCTTTTCGCTGGCACTCCAAATTTCAATACATGACCGAATATCCTTCCTCCAATGTGATTGGAGGACTGGTGATCGCCAAGTATATCTGGGATGAATTAACGCTTGAAAACCAGAAAAAGATTCTGCCCTTAACGCGTGAATACTGTCAAAAGATAACGGAACGCTACAAGCAGCAGAACAAGCAAAGCATTAAAGTAATAAAAGATTCCGGGATCACAATCGTCAGGGTCCAGGATGCGGAAGACTATAAGAAATTCATTGAGGAAACGACAACCAAAACCATGAATGCCCTTGTGGGAGATATGTTTTCTCAGGAATTGCTGGATCAGACGCTTGCTTACCTTGCGGAATACCGGAAGGCGCATCCGGATAGCGCTGTGGAAAAAATTCAATAGAACCAGTTCTATAGATTTTTCTCAATCGCATTCAACAGCAGGGTGATCGGCTTGTCTTCTTCACTGCTGCCGGTGAACCGGATGGGGCCCGGACGTCGATAATCATCTTCTCCGGGTTCCGCTGCCAGCCATGTTTCACGGAGCGCTTTAACGACCTTGAAGGCAATGGATTCAGTATCAACGAGACTTTTTTCAAGAACCAGCGTAAGCTTTCCATTTCTTTCTTCAAGCCGCATCAAAGGCGCGATGGGAATCCCGATGGGCTGCCAGTCTGAAAAATCGTGTTCCAGATTTTTGATGGCAGCCATCTGCCCGGTCGCTCCGTTCGCGATGAGAGAGAAAACCGTTAACCCGAGATTATAGGTATAGTTGCAGTCAAAGCGGCTTGGATCGCTCCCCCTTCCGTCGTATCCGTAAAAATGGAGCTGTGTCTTGAACTTGGGAACCGATTTTCGATAGATTGCCGTCACCGCTTCCGGTATTTTCTCTCCCTCCTGAATCACATTTTCTTTAAGGAGTTCCTGTTTAAGCGTTTTTTCCGACATGATGGATTCCTTGATAAGCAGATAGGCGTCTTCTTTATCATAGTTCCTAAACAGCACCGGCCCGTAAAAGTCTGGGAGGAGCCCCTCATTTTCAAGCGTTTTGCGGTAAAATTCTCTTTTAATCCCGATTTTGTACTGACCTTTTTCTTTGAGTATCTTAAGGTAATCCTTTACAAGTCCCATGATAATTTTATCGGTTTCCACTTGAGAAAATTGAAAATTACCATGGCTGTCCCTTTCCATGAGAAGCCCTTCCTGAAAAAATTCCGGAATATCATTAAATAGATCATCATCTCTCGTGTTCCATACGGTGATATTCTTCTCTTCTCTGGATTGCCGGGAAAGCCTTCGGAGATAATCCAGTTTGTCTTCGAGAAGGGGGAATTCCTTATGAAAAAATTTGTCGTGTGTATTGTTGTACTCGGCAATGATTACATTCAGTTTGGTGATGAAAATCTGGATTTCGTTAATAAACTCCAAAACGCCTTCAGGAATGACCAGTACGCCAAAATTTTTCCCTGCCGCGGCTCTGCGGACAATACAATCACAGATCAGCCTGGAAAGGTGACGCAAGGTCATCCCATATGCGGTATAATCCACAGTGCCCCGCTTTTCGGCATTTTCAACCCGTCTTTCATCAATATAATCGGCAAGGTCTTCACCGATAAGCGTCATGTTCGAATGGGTTTGCAAGGCCACTTCAAGGGCCAGATGGCTGGCGACCCTGCCCATAACCTTACAGATGTGCCAGTATTTCACATCCGAACTGCTGTCCGTGCAGAGATTGCTTATCTCTTTTGAAAAGGATCTCGCTGCCGTATGAAATCCAAAAGACATGGCGCACAGAACTTTTCCTTTGGCATCTCTTACCTGAATGTCGCCGTCAATTGTTTTGGGTACACCGATAACCTGGACACCATCATTTTTCATTTCCTGCGCCAGAAAGGCTGCGTTTGTATTTGAATCATCTCCTCCTACGATAACGAGCGCATCCAGTTTGAGTTTTTTGCAGGTTTGTTTTGAAAGAAGCATTTTTTCTTGTGTGTCAATCTTGGTCCGGCCGGTTTTGATCATGGTAAAACCGCCCAGATTCCGATAACGGTCTACAATGTCCTGCGTAAGTTCCATGAATTCATTTTCAATGATACCGTCCGGTCCCAGTATGAAACCAAAAATTTTATTTTCCGGGTTTGCTTTTTTTGCGGCATCAAACAGGCCGGATATGACATTGTGTCCACCAGGAGCAGGGCCCCCTGAAAAAACAATTCCGATTCTTCTCGGTTTAAGATATCTTTCTTTCATGGATTCCGACGGGGAGTCCGTGGAACGGATCGCTTGGACTTTATTGCCTATAATCCCGGAGAGCTGTTTTTTTGTTTCCCGGTCTATCTCAAAACAATATTCATCCATATCTTGAAGATCGGTATATGGTTTTTTGAACACATCGCAAACCGGAGGGTTGTATTCTCTTCTCTCGAGAAGTTCCTGATTTACCTTGCTGGTCGCTTTTTGGATTTCCGGATGACTCAGCAATTCATCAATGGCAATAGATTTATTTTCAGGCATTTAACTCCTCCATCTTATATTAATGGCTTGCAAAAAAGTTGAACCATAAGTCGTTTGTCATGGATTAAAGTAATACAATTGAGCGGATATCTGTGTCAAGGCAAGGTTACACCATATCGATGTTTATACTGTCTTTGCCGGAAGCCTGTTTAAAATCAGTTACATACTACATATTGTATTCATAATGTATCAAGACCCCTCCAACTTGTGCTTTTCTCTTTACAAAATCGTTGTTTTTTGTTATCTGTTTTGAATAATTTTAAAATGGATATCAAAGAGGATGGCTGCGATTTTTTATAAAATCAGCTTGTTGGGTCTATTTTTACAACAGTGCCTGTTGGATGCAGAAACAAATGTTTCACCTGAAGAGAAGCATTGCGTCATTCGACAGATTATAACGGGGATCTTGAAGTATGAAACTTAAAAAACTTGAGATATCAGGATTTAAGTCATTTCTTGATAAATCGACGATAAGTTTCCCTGCCGGGATTTCAGCAGTCGTCGGTCCGAATGGATGCGGGAAAAGCAATATTCTGGATGCGCTGAAATGGGTGATGGGCGAGCAGAGTGTAAAACAGCTCCGCGGGAAATCCATGGAGGATATTATTTTTTCCGGTTCACGCGGCAAGGCGCCTCTCAATATGGCCGAGGTGTCGCTTACGCTTTTGAACGATAACGGATCGGCACCGGAGGAACTGAAGGATTTTTCAGAAATTATGATCACCCGCCGCCAGTACCGCTCAGGTGAAAGGGCTTATTTTTTAAACAAGCAGCCGTGTCGATTGAAGGATATTCATAATATTTTCTGGGGCAGCGGAATGGGGGCACGATCATACGCGGTCATTCAGCAGGGAAATATCGGGGCGATTACCGATGCGGGGCCTGAAGAGAGACGTGCTTTTATTGATGAGGCCGCGGGAGTAATACGATATAAAAACCGCAAGAATGAAGCGCTTCGGAAAGTGCATGCCACCAACCAGAATCTGCTTCGGGTCAGTGATATCATCGCGGAAGTCAAACGCCAGATGGACGGTCTGAAACGGCAGGCCAAAAAAGCGGAGAGGTACAAAATTTTCCGGGATCACATGAAAGAATTGGAGGTGCTGACCGCTGTTTATTATTATGATGAATACACCGGCCAGATTGAAGAAACCGATCGGCTGTTAAAAGAATTGAAAGATACGAATATCGGGCATGAGGCGCAGTTGAACGCAATAGACGCCGCGATTGAAAAAATTAAATTTGAGCGGGCCCAGAAAAGCCAGGAGATTGCATCCCGGAAATCACGCAAGTTCGAAGTTCAGCGTAAAACAGATAAGATCGAAAACGATTTGGCCTATCTTAAAAAGGATGCGGAAACTTACAAAACTGAGATCGTCGGACTTGAAGAAGCGCGGATCGATCTTGAGAAAAAAAACGAACAGATCGGAAAAGAAGTCGTCGAAGTTCAGGATGAAATTAACAATCTGGGCAGTAAGATTGAACAGGATAAAACGATTCTTGCCGATGAAAACAGCTCATTTGAAAAGATTCGGGATCACCTGGCATCCATGCATCAGGAACTTGAGAAAGAAAAGAAGCGTCTCATGAATCTCGTGGCAGATGAAGCCAGATATAAAAACATCTATCAGAACGCATCCAATAACAAAGATAACCTGAGTCGGCGTTTGAAAAGAATGGATGAGGAAGAGCTTCAGGCCGGCCAGAAGGTAACCGAACTGGAAAAAATGGAAAAGGAAGCTGTCGGGGAGCTTGAAAAATTCAGAAAAGAAATCGGGAAGCTTTCCGAAAACATCCGTGAAGCAGAGGCGTCTCTCGCAGAAAAAAATCGCGCGCTTGCTGCTCAGATTAAACAGGTCCAGATGCTGGAGATCGATCAGAGCAAAGTGAAGTCCAGATACTCCGCCCTTGTGAAAATGGACAAAAACTTTGAATGGTACAAAGATGGCGTCAGGGCCATCATGAAGAAGGATGAGGCTGCGGAGGCTGTTTCAGATGGCGCGAAACCAAATGGAATACTGGGTTTGACAGCAGATATCATTTCGCCGAAAGCAGGATATGAAGTCGCGGTGGAAGCTGTTCTGGGAGAGTCTCTGCAATATATTATCGTGGAGGACCAGCAGGCAGGAGTCAATTCAATTGATTATCTCCAGGAGAGCGGGGCGGGGCGGAGTGGATTTATACCCATTTCAACCGTAAAAAACCTGAACGGAGGTTCCGGAAAAGCGTCTGGTACGGACAGGCATTTGCTGCGGTATACCAATATCAAAGAAGGATATGAAACAATAGCGGAAGCGCTGCTGGGGCATGTTATCGTAACGGAGACTATTTCAGATGCCATATCGGCATGGAACAGCAGCAACGGAGCCGGGCCGCAAACCATTGTCAGCAAAAATGGCGATATGATTTTACATCAGGGGATCATGATCGGTGGAAGTCGGGACAAGCTTTCCGGAATTCTGGCCAAGAAACAGGAAATAAAAACTCTGGAAAAAAGGATTGCGGAGCTGGATCAGCTTCTGGAAAAGGCCGGTCAGGAGCAGAAAGAGCTGGAATCCTCCTTGCGCAAGTATGAAATCAGTCTGCAAAAGTTTATAGAGGAAAAAAACAGCGCTGTCAGAGATGAGACAGAGGCGGAGAAATCACTGTACAAGGTAAGCGAAGATCTCAAGCATGCGAAACGTCATCTTGAGATTATTCGTCTTGAGCAGGAACAGATTCTGGGAGAGGAAAGTGATCTTGATGATGAAATGGCTCGCTATAATCAGTCTCTTGCAAGGATTGAGCAGGAGGTGAAAACGGCACAGGATGGTGTTGCGGAATTGACGGAGAAGATCGAATCCGTTTCTCAAAGCCTGAATGAACACAATCAGCGCGTTATGGATATCAAGCTCAACCTTACGTCACTCCAGGCGAAATATGACAACAGCAGCCATACCCTGAAGCGGCTCAAAGAATTTCAGGATGATGGAATCAGAAGGTATGAACAATTGTCACAGGAAATCGATCTGAAAAAGAAAAAGAAGATCGGCAGCATGGAGGAGATCGAGAAGTATGGCCAGATACTTCCCGGCATGTATGAGGAGTACAGGGCTCTGGAAAAGGAGCTTGAAAAAAATGAGGCGGATTACAAGGATATTGATGAAAAGCTCCAGGAAAGTGACAATTTTATTTCCGAGATAAAGAACAAACGGGAAGAGATTTTCGAAAAGACCCGTTATCTTGAGCTGGAGCAGTCCCAGAGGCGCATCAAACAGGAAAACATTGCCGGCCGTCTAGAAGAGAGGTATCACCACTCCCTGGCTGATTTCAGGCTGGAGATGAAAGAAGCCTTTGAAAGAAATGAGATGTCCATTGAAGAAATGGAAACAAAGCTTTCCGGGTACAGGGAAAAAATCGAAAGAATCGGCGATGTAAACCTGGGCGCCATCAATGAATATGAAGAGCTGAAAGCCCGTTTTGAATTCCTTTCAACGCAACAGGAAGATTTGGTAAAGGCACTCGATGACCTGCAGAAGGTGATCCGAAAAATCAACCGGATTACCCAGGATCGGTTTATGCAGACATTTGAAAAGGTAAACGAAAAACTGGAAGAGGTTTTTCCGAAACTTTTTAATGGCGGCTCGGCAAAACTTGTGTTGACGGAGCCGGACAAACCGCTTGAAACCGGTGTGGAGTTTATGATTCACCCACCCGGTAAAAAACTTACCCGGTTAAGTCTTCTCTCCGGCGGTGAAAAAGCACTTTCAGCGATCGCTTTTATTTTTTCGATATTTCTGATTAAACCAGCCGCATTCTGCTTGATGGATGAAATTGACGCGCCACTGGATGAAGCAAATGTTGAGCGATTTAATGAACTTGTCAAGATTATCGGCGATCAGTCCCAGATCGTTATGATTACGCACAATAAGAGGACAATGGAGTTTGCCGACACCCTGTTTGGAGTAACCATGGAGCAGAAGGGGATTTCCAAGATTGTTTCGGTCAATTTTGACCGGGCGAACTGATCAATTTGCATTCCGTTTTGCCAAGTTAATTCTTTACAAAAAACAATAAATTTATCATAAAGCGATCAGATATTCGATGGGGTTTTGTTTTTTTTGTCTGGACGCTTTGTTTGTTTTGTCCGTTACCGATAATAAGGGAATGCTGATGGAGTACATACTTGAGCAGGTAATTCAATACGTTAATTCGATATTGGAGGATTTGAATGATTATTTAAAAGAGACTCCGCCGGAAATTCTGTGGGCGGCTGCCGGATTTTTTATTCTTCTTTTTCTGGTAATGCAGATCAGGAAATTTTCGGTAAAACGGAAAAAAAATAAGGCGGCAGACCACCATGAGAAGATCGAAGGATCTGACCAGGTTCCGGAAGCTCTTCTTGAAGCGGAAGATTTCGAAGAGGCCGGAGAGATTCGGGAAGTTGAGTCTCCGGATGCAGAGGAGGCCGGACTGCTTGAAGTTGATGAAACAGAGGTTCTCGAACAGGTTGAAGAAATTACCACTGAAATCGAGCCGGAAGGGTTTTTCTCACGTTTAAAAAGCGGTCTGTCCAAAACACGAAATACATTCACAGGTGGTCTGGACAGAATTTTTTCCAGTGCTCAAAAGATCGATGATGACCTGATGGAAGAAATCGAAGAACTGTTGATCACTTCCGATATTGGTGTGCAGACCACGATGAGTCTTGTACAGAAGATTTCGGAGAAAGCTTCTGATATCTCAGATTCAGAAGAATTAAAGCGCGTTTTGAAAACGGAGATCCTGGCTTTAATCAAAAACGCAAATGTTCCGGCAGAAAAAAAGGAACAGCCTGTACCCAGAATTATCATGGTGGTCGGGGTAAACGGAGTCGGCAAGACCACGACCATTGGAAAGCTGTCCGCTCGTTTTAAACAGGAAGGCCTGAAGGTATTGATTGTCGCGGCAGACACATTCAGAGCCGCAGCCGGTGAGCAGCTTGCCATTTGGGCTGAGAAGTCCGGTGCTCAAATCGTAAAACACCGAGATGGCGCAGACCCCGCTTCCGTGGCGTATGACGGGGTAGAAGCCGCGATCGCGAGAGGCATTGACGTGGTTCTTGTCGACACGGCAGGAAGGCTTCATACAAAGTTGAATCTGATGGAAGAACTGAAGAAAATCAGGCGGACCATTGCAAAAAAAATACCTGATGCTCCTCATGAGATTCTGATGATTCTCGACGCGACAACCGGGCAGAACGCATTGATCCAGGCAAAAATGTTTCATGAAGCGTTGGGACTTACCAGCATTGCGCTGACCAAACTCGATGGAACAGCAAAAGGAGGGATTGTGATTGCGATCTGTGATGAGTTAAACATCCCGCTTGAATATATCGGAGTCGGAGAGAAGCTTGACGATCTGCAGGAGTTCGATCCGGATCGGTTTGTTGAAGCTCTTTTTTAAATCGATTCTAATAGGTTATATCAAAGCTGTTATAATTTCCGGTACATTCTTCCCGGATCACGCTGACCTTTTCAACCGCTGACAATGGCGGGCCTTTTCGGCACCATTCCAGAATCGAATTCACATGTTCTTTTTCTCCTTCAAAGAGCGCTTCGACCGTTCCATCCTGTTTGTTTTTCACCCATCCGAAAACACCGATCCGCTGCGCGGCTTTGCGGGTTTCCATCCGAAAAAACACACCCTGGACCCGGCCGGAAATAATGGCTCGAAAGCAAATTTTTTCCGTCATGACGCGCCTCTTATTAATCGTTTCTTTAAACCATTCGTTCTTGTCAAGATCAAGGAGGGCATCAATGTTGATGCCATGAAACGATATATCACGTTTTGATAACATCGAAAACATATTTCAACGATGATTTTTTACCGGAAACTTTCATGGATTTTATAGAAACTTTGCATTGACTAGGATCGTTTTTCCATGTACGGTCGTTTTCAGAATACGGAGCATGAAGCCCCCGGTTTTTATTTTTAAAATATTTTTACAACCGATACCACGAAGGTTAATGGCACTACGAAGGTGCTGTTGTTTCGTGGTTTTTTTTTGGGGGAGGGTTTTATGAAACGTATGGTGATCTCTTTTTTTTCTTTTGTTCTGTTTGTCCTTTTCTCGATTCCCGCAATCGCCCATTTTGGAATGGTAATACCGTCGGACTCCATGGTCATGCAGGAGGACGGCAGGAATGTACTGTTGAATCTTTCCTTTTCCCATCCATTTGAAATGGTCGGGATGGATCTGGCAAAACCTAATGGTTTTGGAGTGTCTGTAAATGGGGAAAAACAGGATCTTCTCGGGAAACTGGAAAAGACGCGGATTATGGACCATCCGGCCTGGCGCTTTGATTACAAGGTCCAACGGCCCGGTGTCTATGTTTTTTATATGGAACCCGCACCCTACTGGGAACCAGCCGAAGACTGTTTTATCATTCATTATACAAAAACGGTCGTTGCCGCGTTTGGAGATGATGAGGGTTGGGATTCGGAGATCGGGCTGAAAACCGAAATCGTCCCCCTTTCAAAGCCGTTTGGCCTTTATGCTGGAAATGTTTTTCAGGGGATTGTCAAGCTTTATGGGAAGCTGGTGCCTTATGCCGAAGTGGAAGTGGAATATTACAATGAAAATCAAAAAGCAATCGCTCCGACCGATTATATGATTACGCAAACCATCAAGGCGGATCAAAACGGTGTTTTTACCTATGCAGCGCCCCATAAAGGTTGGTGGGGTTTTGCGGCTTTGAATACGGCTGACGAAAAACTGAAAAAGGACGGTCAGGAAAAAGAGGTGGAACTGGGCGCTGTGATATGGGTTCAATTTCACGAATGGAAATAGCATAAGGAGGTGTTCCCGATGAAAAACAGAATGATACCGTATTTTTTTCTGTTTATGAGTGTTTTCGGGTTGATTTCCTTTTCATACGCGGAAAACAGAGATGAAGCCGCTTATCAGGATATCCATGAAAGCCCTGAAAAAGCGCCTGGGGAGAAATCAGCGGAACTTCTGGACAAGGTTGCCATCAGCGGCTTGATTGAAATTGAGGCCGCGATGGAAGAAGGGTTTGATGACGAAAATTCAAGTGATATCTCACTATCCACAGCGGAACTGGGGATAGAAGCTTCCATTAATGAGTGGGTTACAGGGAATCTGGTTTTTCTTTACGAAGAAGATGAAACTGATTTTGATATTGACGAGGGGTTCATTACCATTGAAAATGGAAAAAAAATGCCGTTTTACCTGAAGGC
>JAWOIJ010000100.1:0-13451 GCA_046484745.1 Desulfobacterales bacterium
AAGACCCCTTTGTTTTTAGAAATTGGACTTCTCAGGATGCCAACTTTGATGGCAAAGAAAAAAGATTAAGTTTTAGGCGCGCGAGTCCTGAGGAGTGAGGTGTAGTAAACCTACTCCGCAACGACGAGGGGTGACACGCAGTGCCGTTTTTCAAGCCGATAGGCGCAACCGTCAGCGCTAACCGCAACACCAAAATTAAGCTTTTTAGGAAGCCATCACCGATAGTCTTCCAGTTTATAAACCAACTCTGGATGCTCTTCAAAATTCTGTCGTAAAAACCGCTCCTGCGGTTTTTCACTGATGGTTTTTGGAATCTCTTCCAGATACAGCAGATAGCTCGGGACACTGTTTGCTTCAAGACCCTTTCTTGCATGTTCAAATAAACTTTTGGGGTCTGGTTTTTTGCCCTCGAAAAAAGTCACTCCAGCGACCAGATCGGATTCACCGGGCGCGCCGCTTGCGGCTGGAATTCCGAATACAGAAACTTCACTGACATCCGGGTGTTCGCCGATTACCTTTTCCACATTATCGGCCTGAATAAAATCCCCGGCTCTCCGGAGACCGCCGCCGATCCGATAGTCAAAATAAAACCAGCCGTCCTCATCGGTATGAGCGATGTCGCCGGTTCGGTTCCAGCCGCCCAATGTCTTTTTCTTGCTGGCTTCGGGGTTGTCATAATAGTTTACAAAGGCATCCACGCCTCTTATTTTGGCAATCACTTCACCTGGAACGTTTGGCGGACAGGGATTGTCCTTCTCGTCCACAATCTTCATATTGAACAGGAAGATGGGCTTGCCAAAACTGCCGATGGGTCCCTTTCCAATGGGCTTGCGGGCAAAACCGCCGCCTTCAAGGGTGGAATACCATTCCAGAATCTTGACATCAAACCGTTTCTCAAAGGCCTCCCAGACCGCTCTCGGCATACCAGCGCTTACAATATGCCTTACCGGATTATCCGCGTCATTGGGTTTTGGTGGTTCATTGTAAATCCCCGAGGCAACGCCGCCCAGCATGCTGAAGCTGGTCACATTGTATTTTCGGGTAATATCCCACAGCCTGCTTTTGGTAAACTTGGTGCTGAAAACCGCTTTGATGCTACGGTAAACTGCAGGCGCAAAGGTGCAGCCCTGGGCATTACCGTGGGTAAGTGACAGGCCCGTATACAGCGTATCGCTTGGATCAAACTGCCAGAATCGACTCAACACATATCCATAAATTGGAAACCGAAAGCTTTCGTTAAGCACTCCCTTTGGGTCTCCTGTGGTGCCGGATGTGTAAACAATCTGTATCGGATGGCTGGGTTTAGATTTTACATAGTCAACATGCCGGAAGGGCGCATCCAGAATTTCCGGTATGGATTTATATTTTGAAACATCGCCTGTGGCAGGGTTGTGTGGTTTTTCAACCGTAAAGATATGCTTCACATTGGGAATTTTGCCCATGATAGGTTCGATATGGTGCAGCAGATTCGCTGTAATAAAAACCGCCTTGCTCTGTGAGTTGGATATCATATGCGCCAGTTTATCGCCTTTGGTCCGGGGATCAATGGGAACGACGATGGCGCCGATAATGCTCCCGGCTGAAAGCAGGTGAATCATTTCCGGATAGTTGTGCATAATGGCGGCATATTTATCCCCCTTGCCGAGTCCGGCATCCAGAAGTGCCCGGGCAAAACGATGAGAGTTTTCGTGCAGGTCTTGAAATGTCTGCACGAAATCCGGGTCTGTATTATTCTCAAAGGTAAGTACCGGGAAATCCGGTCGCGTATTTGTCCGGATCTCCAGCAATTGCCCGAGAAACACCTGGCTCAGCTTTTTTCGAATGGAAAACACAAGGTTTCTGGATTTCTCAAACGCGGGTTTTGAATATGTTGTCATGGCTGCCTCCTGTAAAGCTGTCTCAAAAATGCCCTGTCTCTCAACTTCTTTGTCCGTAACGGGAAAACGAATCCTCGAAATATTTTCATGCTCCGGCTTTCTTCTTCGATCTTCCTTCTACGCCGGGATCTGCGCCTTGCACGTGAGACCTGTCTCTATTTTTGAAATCGCTTCATGTTGTTTTCTGAAATTGATGTTATCCTTTACCGCTGTTTCACAAAAGGGTCTGCATGAATATTTTTCATCCAGTTTCGTTCCTATAAAATGATTTGACCATACAGTCAAGAAAAACCATACTTCCTTTACAGATAAACGGACTTCCCCCTATTATTCATTAACTATACATTAAATACCGCCAAACAACTGGCGGGATCTTTGGCAGGCATTCAAAAAACAGTTTAAGGATTAAGCGAAGCTTACGGTTAAAAAAATGGAGGGTCAAATCGCTCACCCCCTTAAAACAAAAGGGTTCAGGAGGATATCCTGAACCCTTTTTGAATCCGTATGGTAAAAAAACTACTTTTCCGTATGAAACAGACTGGCCTCTGCTTTCTGCGCGAGACTGCCTGGAACATTATCTAAAAAGTAAGAGACTGTTATCCGGAATCATGCAATCTGATGTTTGAATCTGAAAGTATTCCTGAAACAGTTTCAAGTTCTCAAGTATATCTTACGCTGTCTTTGGAGCAGCTTTTTTCTTTGCAGCTTTTTTCTTTGCAGCTTTTTTCTTGGGTGCGGCTTTCTTTTTTGCTGCTTTTTTCTTTGCCGGTTTCTTCTTCTCTGCCTTTTCCGCCTTTTCCGCTTCTCTAACCAGTTTTTCGATCAGCTTGTTGAGAGCCTTTACCTGTTTTGAAACCGCCTGCAGTATTTCTTTTCTGATATTCATTGCCATGTTCTCCTCCTCCTTTGTAAGTTAAACAGTTTTGCAGCAAGTTCTAAGAATCCACCCTCTCTTTCAACTCTGTCCCACATTTAAAAAACGGAAGCTTCTTTTCGGCAACGGTCACTTTCTCTCCGGTCTTAGGGTTACGGCCGGTATATGATTTATATTTTTTAACAAAAAAAGAACACAGGCCTCTGATTTCAACGCGATCGCCCCTGGCGAGCGCTGCTGACATTTCATCAAAAAAAACATCTACGACGTTTGCGGCTTCGGATTTTGTAATTCCGGTTTCTGCTTGAAGTGCTGCGATAAGTTTCATTTTGTTCATAGCAATTTCCTTGCATTCTCAATTGTTGAAAAGACGTTTGCGACAGCTTAAATGTTTGATATATTATTTCTGTTTAAAAAACAAGCACGTAATCCATAATTTGACAAATTTTCTGTCTCTTCGCCATAAACGCGATATTTTGGCTGATAAAAAACCTTTCAAACAATATCACCGCAGATCCACCCCATACAATACGGGCGTGCGGCGCTCTTGTTTTTAACGCTTTCAACGATTCGATAAAAATATTATACCGGTATTGAAAATGATGATTTGACATTTATTTTTTTACGGCAGATAGAATATCCATACTTCATGAAAAACAGAACAATCATCGAATTAACACAGGAGGGAACATGAACAATCCCGAAGTAACCGGACAGGCATTGAGTATTTTAAGAAGTGGAGAGAATTTTCACTGGTCATTTATCACCCTTTTTGTTCTTGTCGTATATGTCTATTACAATGAAATTGAGAAAAAAAACTGGAATGTCATCGCTGCAGGACTGACCTTGTATATGATTCACTGGTTTGTTGAGATCGTAAACGCCCTGATCCAGTATTTCAGCGGCCATGCCCTTTGGACTGCGCCAACCGGGACATCCTTCCTGATCCTGGTTGGGCTGAGTATCGAAATCAACATGATGTTTGCCATTGCCGCCCTTACATTTGCGAAGATTCTTCCCAAGGATCCGAGAATGAAAATTCTTGGAATCAATAACCGCCTCCTGATCGGAATCGGCTGTGCCGCGTTTGCCTCCTTTCTTGAAATCTTCTTTGTCAAGACCCCTGCATTTGCGTGGGTCTATCCGTGGTGGGGTTCGATACCGGTCTTCATAACCGTGTATATTCCTTTCTTTGTTGTCGCTTTCTATGTGCATGACTGGACAAGAAGAAACCAGAAAATCTTCATCGGATCATCCTTTGTTCTAAACGCTTTCATGATGGTTTTGTTTGCAGGAATACTAAAGTGGATATGAAAAGAAAAGCCATATCTAAAATGCCTTATTGACCCATTTCTCTGTTAGAACAGAGAGGCAAATTGTCGAAAATATCCAGTGAATATCTCTCGCAGATCCCGCCGAAAGGCCGGGCGGTTACCTTCTTCGTTCTTCCCCTGACGGCGGGATCTGCTGCTTGAACCTGAATCATATTGCAATTTTGAGACAGCCTTGTAAAAAGCTTCTATTGATAGACCTTCTTTGCGGAATCAGCCAGTTTGGAAAGTGTGCTGTAATTTCCGTCAAAATCCGCCTCTTTGCAAATCAGGGTAAATACGAGGCTGCAGGTATCATCTTCCTGGCACTTGCTCAGATATTCCAATCGGACGTATTTATCGCCTGCATTGCTTTTCGCGGACTCTTTATAAATAAATGTGGGCCCATACCCTTCTTTAACCGTTAAAGGCCCCACCTCATAGTTGAAATTCTCATACCCGTATTCTTTGGTAAACGTTTCCTCCCGTTCTTTAATCCGTTCCAATAGCCTTTCCGTAAATGGTTCCTTATCGGTGCCAAGGGAGATGATATCCTCATTTGTGGTATCTGCCGAAACTACAATGATTCCTCTGCTGTCTGGATTGGTAAGCAGCACGAGAAAGTCTTCTGTGAAATACGCGGCCATCCCGTCTTTGATCTCATCAGGCATCTTTCGATGGAAATCCCAGCCGGACGGCATTTTGAACTTGAACTCATATTCAAAATTTTTATAATAGGCATCTTCAACCCTCGGTGTCCGATAGATGGTACAGGCGTAAAAGGTGTTCAAACAGAGTAGCGCCGCAATAATAAAACTTTTTTTAAGCATATCCATTTTGATCTCCTTATTTCAGGTTTTCTGAATAGAAGTATACGAATACTTATTAATTTCAAGAGATAACACTCAACCAGGTTCTCTATTTTTTGTCAACGCGGCAGTTCTTGGTGGATCATTTTCAGACCGGGTTTGCGACATGACATAAGAAGTGAGCTCCCTTCAGGAAAAACGCTCCCTCTTTATCAGGCGTTACGGATAGTTCCAACCGTTTTGGGCACGACCGGAAATCCGTAGAATCCAAAAAAACATAACTGAATTCTACATTCTGCCGGTTTGTTTTGCAAATGATTTTAAAAATTAATCCTTGATTTATAGTACCTTCATTGAATAAATAGAGATTACCATATTGCGGATATTCTGTGTGGTATGGGAGCATAATCTTCGATCCAATGGCATATATACGAGGAGGGTGATCATGAAAGTCAAAATTTTACCCATTGTTATTTTATTTTTTATTGGTTCCGCGGGTATCGTTTTTTCCGAGTCCCCCAAGGAAGACGCAAAAAGCACCTACAAACGGGTGGATATGAACATCGGTGTAAACAAGGAGGACCGGGATGTCGGGTTGAAACGCATGGAACTGATCGACAAGGCTCTTTCACAGGATTTGATTGACAGAAAGAGAAAACTGGTTCGTACCATGGAAGACGATTTCAACCGAAAGGTGAAAGAGGTTATCAACAGCATCATCCCAACCCTTTTTGACACCAAGGTCTTTACGCATATTGATGTAAACTTCTTTGCTCCTGATTTTGAATCGGAGGTCACTTCCAGCCAGAAAGTCTCTGTATCCATCATCATGAAAAGGGAAGGCTTTGATACCTGGGCCAGCCAGAATCCATCGGAGCAGGAGGCATTAAACACGATCAAGCAATTGATCGGGAATACATTCAAGATATCCGGCGAAAACGTTTCCGTTCTGGTGGTCAACTGATTTTAGATAAAAATACCGTGCCGTCCAGTTTTCGATATGATTTTGAAAGGGCAATCCCGGCCACAAGCATCTGGGGAAGAATTGAATAAATGACAAGGGTTTTACTTTCAAAAAAGAAACTTACAGCTAAGGATCGGATCGATACAATTTGAACCGGACACGCTTCAACCAGCCTGTTTCGGGTCAACGGCTGCATAAACAATTCCAGCCCAGGGGGATGCCTTTCGATTCCGATTTTTCCCGGTGAAGTAAACCTTTTTTAAAAACGCCATATTTGCGTCTTTTACCTGGCAGAACCCTCTCTTTAGCAGAAATTCCTCGATTTCACTTCCTTCCAAGCCAAAAACAGGAGGCTCTCCCCTTTTTTCAAGGGCTTTTCGCCATTTCTCAGCCCCTTCCATGCTGCCGGCCCCCTCCAATACCGACCGGAAGACATAGCTGAAGATAATCCGGCTGCCCTTTCCTGAATGGTTTGCGACAAAAAAAAGTGTGCTATCCACTGCCTCAGCCGTAATATATGTCGTCACACCCTCCCAGATGAAAAGGGTTTTCCTCTTCCGGTCATAGCCGTTTTTAAACAATCTTTCTGCAAGGGCTTCTTTTTGAAAATCAATGGGGACGTAAACGACATGACTCGGAAGGGAACCGTAAATTTGTTTAACTTTTTTTATCTTCATTTCCTGGGTGGCTGGATAATCCACCTCAAAAACAACTTTATTTTTCAACCCTTCAAACCGGTAAGGCCTTGAATCATATCCAGCACCCATGATAACCAGCTGATCAATTCCTTCTTCCATGCACGACGTCAGGTATTCATCAATATATCTGGTTCGAATTACGACCAGACCGAAAATGCCGGGTGATTTGTGATCCGCATACCAGAGTCCTATTTTCCTCATCAATTCAGACCTTCCAATCAGGGCCAGCCTGGAGCTGAGAAACTCTTTTGCCATCGGATCATGGCAAACGCGATCCTGTGGAGGCCTTAAAGACTCCGCAGCCCTGAAGGCGGTAACGATTTCCGCTGTCCGGCTTGCTTTTTCCTCTTTCATGCTACCCCTTTTAAAACAATTTCCATCTGCTGTCAGGCCCGAGCGGTCGGCGATCATGATTCCGCGCCTGCAGATGCATGGATGATTTGATAATAAACGCTCCTGCTGCTGAAACAGATAAAATTTGCCGGAGTAACCAGAAAAGATTCCCGGTTCATTGAGTACAAATCAAAATGCCTGCTATGCCGGGTGCGGCATAGCAGGCATCATTACAGATCAACCGATGCGATGCATTTTTTTTACACTGCCATCCAATCTCCTCTATCTGCCCAGAAGAATAAGGCTGAAAGCAGGTACAAAGGTTACGATCAGCAGCGCGATCAGGAGAATCACCGCAAACGGCAATGTTCCCCGGATAACCTTGACAATCGGACGCTTGAACACGCCTGAAGCCACGAAAAGGTTTATTCCGATAGGCGGCGTGATGTATCCGATCGACAGGTTCACGGTAAAAATGATTCCAAAGTGAATCGGATCGACACCATAATGAATGGCTATCGGGGCCAGAAGCGGTGCCACAATCAGAATTGCCGAAATAATATCCATGACGCAGCCGAGGGCAAGGAGAAACACGTTTACAAGCAAAAGAAAGCCAACCTTTGAGCTGACCATCCCCGACAACCACTCTGCGGCCATCTGGGGTATCTCCTCCTCGCAAAGAAACCTGTTTAATGCAATGGCGATAACAATAATGACAAAAAGGGCTCCCATGATACTGGTGGAATCAACAAATACTTTCGGAACCTCACGGGGCTTCAGCTCAACAAATGAAGAAAACTTCCTTTTGGTTTCCGAACCACCCTGCCTGCCATAAGAAAGGGCCGGCTGAAGTCCGAATTCAACCAGAGCGGCATAGGCTACCGCGACAGCCGCTGCTTCAACTGCCGTGAACAGTCCAAAGTAAATTCCGAAAAAGATGAGAGCGATCAATATCAGGGAAAAACCCCCATCAATAGAAGCATAAAGCGCGTTCTTGAAATCGAATTTTTTTATTTTAAGATTGGAGATATCCTGCTTGAAAACAGAATAGACACAAAGAATAAAAGCGACCAGCAGACCTGGAAATAAACCCGCGACAAAAAGTTCACGAACCGACAGCGCCTTTCCATCAACAGGAGCCATGATGGCATAGATGATCATCGGGATAGAAGGAGGTATCAGAATACCCAGTGTTCCAGCCGAAGTCACCAGACCGAGAGAAAATTCCTCATCATACTTCTCCTTGATCAGTGCGGGGAACATGATACTCCCGATTGCAATCACCGTCACCGGTGACGAGCCTGATATCGCAGCAAAAAGAAGACATGCCATAACAGCCGAAACAGCGAGTCCTCCGGGAAGATGGCCGATAATGGCCTTTGCCGTGTCAATGAGCCGGGTTGCAATGCTGCCGGCCGTCATGATTCCGCCCGCGAGCATAAAAAACGGTATTGCGAGAAGCGTCTCCTTTTTTACCGCCTCAAACATGTCGATGGGAATATTTGTTGTATCACCATTTCCGATAAGCATGACGCAGAAAATACAGGCAAAACCGATGAGAATAAAAAGCGGAGCACCGATAAAGAGCAAAAATACACAGTTGATAAAAATCAGCCATCCGATCGAAGCGCTCATCTGGTATGCCATAAAAGTTCCCAAAACCAGACCCGGAAACAAACCGGCCAATATAATATCCTTCACCGCCATTGAGGTATCGGTCCCTGGCTTTGGGGTAACCGGATCGGGTCTCATCCCCAACTCTTCGAGATCCTCGTTTTCTTTTGAATCCTTGAATATGTTCGCAATAAACCTTGCACCCATCATGGTGAGCGTTATGGGCAAAACCATCTGAATGATCCACAGGGGAACCGGAAAAACGCCCTCCGTGTCACCGTACCGAAACGACTCGGCCGTATACAGATAGGACAGATAGGCCATATAAAAACAGAACCCTGCTGAAATTGTCTGAGAAAAAAATGTAGCGATTTTTACCCCTTTTGGAGTCAGTACCTTGGAGGAAATATCAATGGTGATGTGCTCCCGCCTCCTTGTCGCAATGCTTGCACCAATAAAACCCGCCCAGATCATCAGAAACATTGCCAGCTTTGTCAGCCAGAACCATCCGAAATTGACCCATTCAGACCATCTGTCAACCGCCACGATCAGGACGGCAAAGGTCATGCCGACAAGTGCCACAACAATGATAACCTTTTCTATTTCATAGATGACCCGATCTACAATTTTATAAACCGATTTTATCACCGACATCGAAAAGGTGATTGCCATGATAATCAGAAAAATTATCTGACTGAGAAAAAAACGAACCGTTCCTCCGACAGCATCCACGACGCTTCCGATAGGTGAAATAATATTGTTTACCAGCCATTTTAGAAGGTCTCCCATGTTAAGCCCCCCTCTCTTCATATAGAGAATCAATCACATCCTTGTACCGTTCCATTATAAATTTTCGTTTTACCTTCAGTGTGGGAGTCAGCTCTTCACCTACCTCAAAATCCCGAGGCATAATTGCAAATTTTTTAATTGTCAGGAACGAGGGAAGCCTGCCGTTAACCGATTTTACGGCACTGTCTATCAGGTTATATACCTCTTTTTTGGTAGACAGCTCTTTGACGTCTTCATATTCAATATTGTTTTCCTGCGCGAAATTGATAACTTCCTCTTCACTCAGGGCAATAAGGGCTATCAGATATTTTCTTTTATCTCCGATTACAACAGCCTGGCTGACAAACATATCCCCTTTAAGCATGTTTTCGATATTTTGGGGAGCCACATTTTTTCCACCTGAAGTTACGATGAGATCCTTCTTTCTGTCTGTTATCTTCAAAAACCCATCTGCGTCAAACTCGCCGATATCTCCGGTATGAAACCATCTATCGACAATACTTTCCTCTGTCGCAGAAGGATTTTTGAAATACTCCTTGAAAATAATATCCCCTTTCAGGAGAATTTCACCATCCCCTGCAATTTTAACCTGGAGGTTTTCAAACGGTTTCCCCACAGTACCGAATCTGTAACTATCCTCCTGGTTCATGCAAGCACCTGCAACATTTTCCGTAAGACCGTATCCTTCAAGGATCAGGATTCCTGCTGCATGAAAAAACTCCGCCAGTTCCTTGGAAATCGGCGCACCGCCTGAAATGCAAAACCGGAGTTTTCCGCCAAACAGACGCCGGACCTTGTTGAAAACCAGCATCTCACTCATCTGGTAAAAAATGGAAATCCAGGGAGGCACCCATTTGCCACGCTGTTTATAACTGCTCGCCAGTCTTCCGAAATACACGCTGAAAGCAAATATCTGTTTCTTTAACCGTGATCCGCTTTCAACGCCCGCTAAAATCTTCGTGTGTATTTTCTCGTATATCCTGGGAACGCTGAAAATATACGTCGGTTTGATTTCGCTAATATCCCGGAGCATTGTATCAATGGACCCGGCAAAGGAGACGATCTGACCTGCTACAAGCTGTCCAAGCAAACCCGTTCTTGCAAAAATGTGAGCCAGGGGAAGAAACAGAAGGGTTTCATCTGAGGTGCCGACTTTCGTATGATTCTTGAGACCCGCCAGTTCCGCCAGGATGTTTTTATGCAGCAACACAACCCCTTTGGGCGGACCCGTGGTTCCCGAAGTATAGCATATTGTTGCGATATCTTTCTTTGAAACCGAAGCAAGCCTTTTGGAAAACTCATCCGCTTTTGCCTCTTCGACCTCTTTTCCCCGCGCAAGCATCTTGGTAAAGGATTCCAGAAAAAGATTTTCATCCTTTACCTTTCCATCAAACATGACCGCTTTTTCAAGGACAGGCAGATTGCCGCGAACCTCATTCACTTTTGCAAGCTGCTCTTTGTCCTCCAGAAAAACAAGTTTGGCATCGGAATGCTTGAGGATATACTCCACCTCATCCGCCATGTTCGACTGGTAGATCGGCACGGTTACACAGCCTATTGACTGAATCGCCAGGTCGCAGATGGCCCATTCCAGCCTGCTGTTTGAAATAATGGCCACCTTCTCTCCATGCTTCAACCCATCCTGGAGAAGCGCGGAACTTAAGCGGCGCACTCTTGACTTATACTCCTGCCATGTCAGACTCACCCATGCAAAAGTTGTATTATCCCTGTAGCGGACAGCGACATTATCGATGAGTCGCTCCGCGGTAAGGTCAAAAAGAGAACCCACGCTCTCTGCCAACGAGACACCCGCGGGTTCGGACTTTCGGGTTTCCAATTCCATAGTTTATTATCCTATTTTTTTTCCCTTTTTAAGTGCGAATTCTTTCTTGGCGGTATAAACCTTCTCAAGAAGTTCCTGACCCACGACGCTCTCAAATTCCTTATGTACAGGAAAGGTAAATTTCCTGAAAGCGTCCTTTTCCTCTTCCGTAAGTTCGTAAATCTTTATCCCCTCATCCCTGAAATTTTGAAGCAGCGGTTCGGTCATTTCTCGAACCGCTTTTCTTCCCCAGGCCATTTCCGCCATCGCATCACCGACAACGACTTTCTTCAGATCGTTCGGTAACGATTCCATGAAGTCCAACGAATCAAACTGCATCGAAGTTGAAAGCGTTGCGTTGGACACTTCGGGGAAAGCCGGGTAAAGGCGCTCCGCGCCGTTACCCGGCTCGTTACAGGTCTGTCTATGCTGACTTTATCAAAACATGTCATCCGCTTTTGCAAGAAGTTCCTTTGCGATTTTCTGGTCTACAGACATTTCGAACTCAGCGCCGGGAATCGAATTGACATCCGTGTTCACCGCATCGGTAAGCAACTGAACAAAAAGCTCTTTGTCCTGCGCCTTATACGCATAAAACTCAGCCATGAGTGTTTTTGTTCCAATCCATTTGGGTGAGAGTTTAAGGGATTTTTCAAAATGGGTTTTTGCCTTGTTCATGTCACCGCCTGCAAAGCTGGGCGCCTTGGCATAATAGGTTCCCAGTACGCGATGACCGGCGCCATGGTAATATTCCTCATCCGTATAGGTTACCCAGTCCGCAATCGCCTTGAGTTTGTTTTTATTTTTCAAAATTGTGGTAAAGCCTTTCAGGTTAGACCATCTGCCAAGATTTGCGAAAACCCAGTAAACCGATGGGATATCCTCTTTTCCAAGCGCATCAAGGCATTCATAATCTTTTTCCCCTGCCATAACGCGTTTTTTAAATTCAGGATTCAATGCCATCCCCCGTTCACCGTATTCAGCCCCTTTATTGTAATATTCCAGCTGCGCCTCTTTGTCTGTCAGATGGCCTCCCGCGTACCAGTAGCATCCAATAGCGAGTTTCTGCAAAACGGCTCTGTTTGTCGGATCCAGTTCCAATGCTTTTTCATATGTTTTAAGAGCCTCTTTCATGCTTCTGGCTTCCGCCCTCTTTTCATAAAAAGCATCCGCCTTTTTTATCAATTCATTGACCTTCGCTTTGTCCACGACTTTGGCTGTATCGGGCTCTAAATAAGCGGATTCTCTCTTTGCGCCGCAGCCGGTCAGGGAAACAACCACCAGAAATATCGCCATCATTGCTATCGAAACAATAACCATGTTTTTTTTCATCTTCATCAGCACACCTCCTGTTTAAGCGTTTTTGAGTTATAGTCTTTGTTTTTGAACATAAACCCTGTTTATCCAGTGATACAAAAATAAAAATAGCCCTTCGGGACGGCGGGAGGCAGAATAATTGAAATGCAGCACAGAAAAAATACGGATCAGGCAAATATCTCTCAAACCCTTATTCCTTCTGTCCTTCAGCCCGATGAACTTACTCAATTCAGGTTACCTTATATAACCAGAAAACAGTTATGGGTAACCTCAGGTCTTCTTTTTTACTTGTGAGTTCCCGTTAATGATTTTACAGCCATCGATTAAACATCACGCCGATTCACACGATTCGAAGGACCCGTAACACGTCACAACCGGCAGCAGACAATTTTAAGGATGTAATGTATACGAAGTGGGCTATTATTTTTTTATCCTTATATCTGTACTGCAAATAAATAGTATTTCAAATTGTTATTTTTTTCGCCTGCCCTGAAAAATGGAATTTTAGCGCTTTTCCAGACCATCGCCGTGTAGCATCTGCCATAGTATATATCCCGAATCATTGTCAAGAAATAGATTTGGAAGCACACTTCAAGTTTCTCGTTTCCGGAGGTTCCGCTGCCCGGTATTTTTCTCAGATCAGTCTCTTTTCCCGAAAGATGTAATCGTTCAAAAGGAATTCTCTTTAATTTTCAGATTTGTCTTTTTTAGTCAAGGAAGAACTTCTTTTGCCTGGTAATTATCCTTCAGTTTTTCCAATAAAATGGGTATCGGGAAGGTTGCTGTGTCATCATTCGTTGCCGGATCAAAATGGACGTAAAGACCGCATGAAATGCCTCTGGTTCAAGTCGGTGGACCCTACCCACATGCTTGAAAAAGGTTCATGGTTAGAATCTATCCTGAAAATTCACTGTTGCCCAACGCCCCTGTTTGAGTCAATAATGGTATTTTCGATCCCGTGAGCGAATGACCATACGAACATGAAAAATATTGATGACGATGAAAAAGACAAACACCCTGGCGCTAAATAAAAACCTGTTGCGC
>JAWOIJ010000056.1:0-14439 GCA_046484745.1 Desulfobacterales bacterium
CCGAGCGGAAAAATGTAAAAACCATCAATGTGAATTAAGGAGGTAAAGCTGATGAAAAAATATATCATTCTGGTATTTATTTGTTTAAATTTGATATGGGCCGGGCCGGCTGCCGCCATTGATGGTCTGGGCGATGTGGAGATCCATGGGTTTGTTGCCCAGGGATATCTGCAGTCAGACAAGTATGATTATCTTGACGTGAAGACAGATAAAGGCTCCTTTGAATACAGTGAAATGGGAATTAATTTTTCCGTTACCCCTGTCAGCGGCTTGAGGATTGGCGCACAGTTTTTTGCCAGAGACCTTGGCGATCTGGGCAATGATGAGATCGAGCTCGACTGGGCATACGGCGACTACCGGGTCAACAATTATCTGGGGGTTCGCGGTGGAAAAATGAAAGTAGCCATGGGGCTCTATAATGAGGTCAGGGATGTGGATGCGGTTCGCACCTTTATCATGATGCCCAATTCGATTTATCTTGAGCAAAACCGTGATACGTATGCGGGAATTAAGGGTGTTGGTTTGTATGGTGAGTTGCCCGGAGGTTTTTCCTATCAAGCTGCCTTCGGCGTTAATGCATCATCAGACGCACAATCCAACATTACAAAAGACATCGCAGTGTCCTTGGAAAGAAAACTGAAACTGGCAACATCTTCACGGGTAACGCAGACACTCATCAGTTTCGGAGTTCCGGCTGAATATGCGGCCGCTCAAGGTGCAGCAGCAGCAGCAGGGGTGTCGGTTGAACCAACGGATTCCACCGGCCGCAACACCAAAAACGGCGCGCTTCAGTGGGCGCCGCGGTTCCTGGATGGGCTGCGGTTGAGCGGTACTTATTTTGGAGGTGAAACCGAAACGTTTATGGATGCAACTGTTTTCAATTCCGCTTATCTGCTTGACAACACTCAACCAACACATGTCACGGTTCCAACAAAAATCGACGTAGATGAGATTTCATCCACCATTGTTTCCGCCGAATACATGATTGGCGATACGCTTCTTTCCGGAGAGTATGCCATGATCAAGGTGGATATAGACAGTTTTCTCGGAAATCCTGTTCCAACACTCGATGTGCTCGGGTGGGCGGTATCTGCTTCTCATCGATTCAAAGACCAGTTTGAGATCGGTATGTATTACAGTGACTATAATACGGATGTGGATGATTATAATGGAAAGGATTGGGAAAAGGAAACCGGCAGATCAAGACATGAGAGATACCTCAGAGATGTCTGCCTTGCCGGTCGAGTTGATATCACCGAGGGATGGATATTCAAACTGGAAGGGCATTTGATGCGAGGATTGGACAATGTCGAACACGGCAGTGAAAACGATCCAACCTGGTACCTGTATGCGGCAAAAGTGTCGTATAATTTTTAAATCTTCTTTTCTGGATAAAAAACGGTGCAGGGCGGGAACGCCCTGCACCGTTTTGTTTTTTCACAATGCTTTTGGTTGGAAACATCCTCTTTACAATACCTGCCGGTGCTGGTAATCTGGGTTTAATTTTTTTTAATGGAGGCTGTTTCAGCACACCCTTTTGTCTGATCGTTGTGTCGCACGCTCTGCCCGAGCTGGATCAATCATAGAAATAGGTTAACTATTCAACCGGTTATCCGCTTAAGCGTACATCCTTCTCAAACAGGAAAAAACGGTTGGTGGAAAACAGCGGTATCAAAAAGGATTTTTTGTGAAAGCGCCTGTTGGTTTTGAGCAGATTACACCCGACATTCTGATTCGTGCGGTGGAAAAAGCCACTGGATTACCAATGACCGGACTTACTTACCCCCTTCCCAGTTACATCAATCGGGTATATGAATTTCAGACCAGAGACGGCATGCGCCTGATTGGAAAGTTTTATCGTCCGGGAAGATGGTCCAAAGAGGCTTTGGAAGAAGAGCATCTATTTGTCGCGGATTGCGCGTCAGATGAAATTCCCGTGATTTCGCCGCTCACACTGTTGCATGGTTCAACACTCGGAGTCGTGGAGAATATTTATTTTGCGGTGTTTCCTAAAAAATTCGGGCGCGGGTTTGAGGTTACGGAAGATGAAGACTGGCGGAGGCTTGGCAGGATAATTGCGCGAATCCATATTGCAGGCAGCAGGAAAAAAGCAGATACCAGGGTCCGCCTTCACCCTGAGATTTCAACAGCGCAGGATATCCGCCGGCTTGTAGAAGGCGGGTTTGTCTCTTCAAAACTGATTGACGCGTTTGAAGAGGTCTGCCGGAAAATTACGGATGTCAGTTCGAATCTGTTTCACGACGTTGAATTCATAAGGCTTCACGGGGATTGTCACCGGGGCAATTTGCTTCACAGACCTGGAGAAGGGATCATGGTCATTGACTTTGATGATATGATGATGGGGCCTCCGGTTCATGATCTCTGGCTCCTGCTGCCGGATTATGCAGACAAGTGTGAAAAGGAGATCAGGCTTATTCTTGAAGGGTATGAAATGTTCAGGGCGTTTGACCGGAGAACACTCAAACTGATTGAGCCCCTTCGTGCCATGCGGATCATATATTTTCTTGCCTGGTGCAGCCGGCAGGCCAATGATTTCAAGTTTAAAAATAATTTTCCAGACTGGGGAAGTCACGGGTTCTGGCAGCAGGAGATAAATGACTTAAGCAGGCAGATGCAGAGAATCAAAGAACAGCTTCAGATCGACAACATGCAGGGCGTCGGTCTTTCATAGCGGGCGGAATAGAATCCGGATTGAATTAATGATTATTTACGATAACAGGAGAACGAGATATGGCAGCACAAGAGATCGTTGCAGTTTTTGAGACAGACAAGGGAACAATCAGGATACGGCTTTTTGACCGGGAGACCCCGGTAACCGCGGCAAACTTTGTGAATCTTTCGCGGCGGAATTTTTATCGGAATCTCAATTTTCACCGTGTGATTTCAGATTTTATGATACAGGGCGGCTGCCCGCATGGCACCGGTACCGGAGATCCCGGGTATCGTTTTGAGGATGAATTTGTGTCCGCGCTTCGCCATAATAAAGCTGGAATTCTTTCCATGGCCAATGCAGGCCCCGGGACCAATGGCAGCCAGTTTTTTATTACCCATCTGGCAACACCCCATCTGGACAATCATCATACCGTGTTTGGAGAGGTGCTGGGGGATGAGGATCAGGCAATTGTCGATCAAATTGCCCAGGGAGACAAGATTAAAAATATCACCATAAAGGGTGATGTAACCGATTTATTTGAAAAGACAGCGCACCGGATTGAAGAATGGAACAGGATCCTTGATCGGAAATTTCCGGATCTGACGCCTGCAAGCTGAAACAATCCGCAGATAAAAATTCATCATGAAACGACTGCAGGGCAAAAACAACTATCTGATAGGTGTTATTTCAGATACACACGGAAAGCTTCCTCCCCCGGTGATGCAACTGTTTAAAAAGGTGGATCTGATCATTCATGCAGGAGACATTGACTCAGCAGATGTGCTGGAACGGCTGAAATCTATCGCACCCACCGTTGCCGTTCGCGGCAATATGGATTCCGGGCAATGGACCGGAAGCATGAAAGAGACCGAGACGATCCGAATCGGCGAGGCTGTTGTTTTTGTGTGTCATAACCTTCATGGATCCGACATGATTCCAGCTTCGGCTGATCTGAACGCGGTTATCTATGGTCATACACATCGACCATCGATCGAAAGCCGGGAAGGAGTTCTTTTTTTGAATCCCGGAAGCGCGGGTCAGAGGCGTTATGGCAATCCGCTTTCCGTAGCCCTTCTTCATCTCAGCGGAAAAGACCTGCAGGCGGAGATTTTTACACTATAGAAACCGATAGAAGCCTCTATAGATGGTTTTTTGAAATTCGTTTACGTTCGGAAGGAGAAAGAGATGGAAAATTGTCCATGTGGATCGGATAAAACATATACCACGTGCTGTGAACCCCTTATCAGGGGCGAGCGGTTGCCCAAAACCGCAGAGGAGTTGATGCGATCCCGCTATACCGCGTTTACCAAAGAAGAGGTGGGTTATATTTTAGAGACCGTTCACCCGGACAAAAGGTCCCAGCATGATGAAAAAGCAATTCGAAACTGGGCTAAAAAATCAGATTGGATTGGACTGGAAATTGTGGAGACATCCGAGGGCGGGCCGGATGATTCAGAGGGGAAGGTGGAGTTTGTCGTTCGGTATTATCAAAAAGGGAAAAGGGAAACTCACCATGAGATCGCGGATTTTAAAAAGGAAGAGGACAAGTGGTATTTTCTGGATGGCATTGCACCGGAGCAGAAGCAGGTAATGCGATCCGGACCCAAAGTCGGAAGAAATGATCCGTGTTCATGCGGCAGCGGAAAAAAATATAAAAAGTGCTGCGGCAGATAGCGCCGATGACCTTGTTGCGACAATTTTCCCCGGAAGGATAGCCGTTCCTGAAACGGTTTTTTCCGTTTCAAGCGGGCTTGAACGATGAAAATCATTATAATTGTTGATTTATTTGGTTTTCACAGATATGTCTGGTTTTAAAATTATTTTCTGTTATCCAGACCGGTTAAACAACTTCAGGGGAGGTGTCTCATGGCATATCAGCAAGCTGTTCAGGTTGCAGAGAAAAGAAAACATCCCAGAAAATCTTGTTTACTATCTGTTGAGTGCAGCATCAAGGATAGCATTTTTACCAATTACATCTGCAACATAAGCAATGAAGGTGTTTTTATTGAAACCACAGAACCTTTTGAACAGGGTCAAAGTGTTTCGTTAAAAATTCTCGCACCCTACAACCTGGCGAAAGTAAATCGCATTGTCGGTGAGGTTGTCCGGGTTGAATCGGATGGTATTGCCATTCGATTTAAAAAAGAGAGCCTGGAACAGGAAGAAATGATACGTTTATTGGTCGAAAATCTATAGAACGCATTTCAAAAAGGAACTATCGCTCTCTTTTATCTCAGGAGCCGAAAACTGAATTCTCGAAATGGTTTTGGTTTTTTTGTTCGACACCCTTTTCGGTTCTTTCCCGGATCTGTTTCATTTTTCCGAAGTCGGTGTACCGGAAACCGATTGAATGCAGAAAGGTTTTTTAAAAAGCACGGTAACTTCCATCCATAAACAACATCCATGATTCTCACCAATATTCAGAATATCAGTCTTGGGTACGGGGGCTCTTTGCTGCTGAAGGATGTCGATCTGCAGATCAGGCAGGGAGAGCGTATATGTTTAATCGGTCGTAACGGGGCAGGCAAATCAACCTTAATTCGGATACTCACGGGAACCGTTCAACCGGATACGGGGAAAATTACGGTAAGAGATGGCGTAAAGATGACCTGCCTGGATCAGGAGGTTCCAGGAGAAAATGAAGGAACCGTCTTCGATGTAATCGCCGGTGGGTATGGCAAGGCAGCCGCAATCCTTTCAGAGTTTCATCACACCATCCGACTTCTTGCCGGTAATGAAGAACAGGCGCTGCTTCAGAAACTTGAATGGCTTCAGCAGAAAATTGATGAAGCAGATGGATGGAAAATGGAGCTGAAAGTAAACCAGGTTATCACACGGCTTCAGCTTGAACCGGAAGCACTGTTCAATGAACTTTCCGCGGGCCTGAAGCGCAGAGTGCTTCTCGCAAAAGCCCTTGTTCCCGATCCAGACCTTTTGCTGCTTGACGAACCAACAAACCATCTTGATATTCATGCCATTGAGTGGCTGGAAGATTTTTTACAGCGATTTAAAGGCACCGTTCTTTTTGTAACCCATGACCGAATGTTTTTACAAAAACTGGCAACCCGGATTGTCGAGCTCGACAGAGGGCGGCTGTTCAATTGGAAATGTAATTATGAAAAGTATTTAACGCGAAAAGAGGAGTTGATTTCAGCAGAAGAACGAGAGATCGCAATTTTTGATAAAAAGCTGGCTGCGGAAGAAAAATGGATTCGCCAGGGGATAAAAGCACGGCGTTCGCGTAATGAAGGTCGGGTGACAGCACTTGAAAAAATGCGTGAAGTCAGGCGAATCAGGCAATCGCGTATGGGTTCCGCCAATATGGAAATTCAGGAATTTGAAAAAAGCGGAAAGCTTGTCATTGAAGCGAAGGCGTTAACCTATACATGGGAAGAGAGAGTTGTTTTATGTGATTTTTCAACAACAATTTTACGGGGTGATAAGATCGGCATCATTGGGCCCAATGGATCGGGGAAGACGACTCTTCTGAAGATCCTTCTTGGCGAACTTGCTCCTTGCATGGGGACGGTTCGTCTGGGAACCCGTTTTCATGTTGCCTATTTTGATCAGCTTCGAGCCAAACTGAATGAAAATAAAACAGTGCAGGAAAACATTTGCAACGGAAGTGATATGATTACGTTCAATGACAAGCCTCGCCATATTATCAGTTTTCTGCAGGATTTTCTTTTTACGCCGGAGAGAGCTCGGAGTCCGGTAAGAACCCTTTCCGGCGGAGAACGTAACCGGCTGCTTCTGGCTCGGCTTTTTTCGCGTCCGTCAAATGTTCTCGTGTTTGATGAACCAACCAATGATCTCGATACAGAAACGTTGGAGCTTTTAGAAGAACTGCTTCTGGAATATTCAGGAACGATTCTCTTGATAAGCCATGACCGGGCGTTTTTGAATAATGTTGTTACCAGTACGTTTGTTTTTGAAGGAGAGGGCAAGGTTAATGAATATGTCGGCGGGTATGATGACTGGGTGAGGCAGAAAATGCCCGATCCTGTAATACTCAAAAAAAGACCGGCTTCCCATCACGTTGCAATACACCGGACAAGAAAAAATCAAAAGCTCAGCTACAACGAGCAGGGTGAGCTTAAAAATCTTCCGGGAATCATTGAGAGTCTTGAGGATAAACAAAAAAAACTGTTTGATAAAATGTCCGACCCGGCCTTTTATCAAACAGGAGGAAAAAAGATTTCTTCCATTAAAAGAGAACTTGAGTCCATTGGAAAAGAGATTGAAGAAGCATATTCCCGGTGGGAATTTCTGGAGTCTTTAATCTCAAATACCGGACATGGCAATGGCTAACAGGATTGTTTTACAAGAGGATTTCAAAGCAGGGAAATTGCTAGTGTTCGGCATTACGCTGCAGTTTCTCAAAAGCATCTTCAATGGCAAGCTTGAGGACTTTTGAGGTGACTGGTTTTCGAAGATATCCATCAAAACGAGCAGATTCAAACGTTTCGAATTCAGCTGATTCAATAAAACCGGATAGAGCGTATATGATTGCATTGGGATTGGTTAGCCGGATATTTTTACAAAGCGTTGAACCGTCCATACCTGGCATGCTTAAATCGGTTATGACAAGAGGGAAGTATTCCTTTTTCAAGAGTTCCAGAGCCTCCAAAGCATTTGAAGAGATCGTGGCGTCATAGCCGAGTTTTTTCAGGAATCGACTCATAACATCCCGCTGTGACTCTTCATCATCCACAAACAGAATTTTTTTTCAATCATGGGCAAAATCTTTTTAAATTTATACTATTAGGATTGTAAAAGAATCAAGAATAGAGTTGATCATTTATCAAAAATTCTCCTGATTCTCCAAAAGAGGTGACAGATCAAATGCGGCAAGGACACTTTGCGGGTCGCTGATAATACTCCCCTGTTCAGTAACAATTGCCCCGATCAGCTTGGCAGATCCGTCGTTGTTAAAATCGGCGATTGTAAAATCCGGAACATAACCAGCTATTTCATCGGTTTTCGCTTTTTGGGAAAGCCCCAGCCCGCTCCAGGAAAAGCAAACGAATCCGGCATTGCTGAAGCTTCGAAATCGTTTAAAAAAACGAGATGTGGTTGAATCATTTTTTACCGTTATCACATATGGAAATCTTCTTTTGGATTCAACAGGAAGAATCCGCTGGGAAAGATAGTGCCGAGCTTCCAGTTCCTCTTTGGACTCTGAAACAGGTTCCAGGAAGGACTCGCTGCCTCCATAACTTTCAACGCTTTTCCAGACAACGGCACCCTCCGAATTGAAAACACAGATTTTATCTTTGACATTGAATGCCGCCATCAAGTTTTCGTCATCCTGTGCGATGTTTCCAAGCGAAAGCCCGAAAATCAAAATCTCGTCCGGAAGGCTCTGCTTTTTTCCCGCTTGATAAGAGGAGCCATTCCAGGAAAGTTCAAAAATTGTCGGGAAAAAAGGCTCTGAGATCCCTTTTCGCTGACCGAAGAGCTTCGAACCTTTTTCTGTTTTCAGTACGCGAAAATACCAGTTTTCCCCCTCTACAATTGGAGAATATGATCCCTTGTTCCATTCCACTGCAAAGGATTCCAGTGAGCCGGAGCCGGAGTTTTGACATGAAACAAAGATCTCGGCCTTTCCGTTTTGATTGATATCCCATGCATCGACAGCAAGATATTTGTGATAATTTTTTCCTTTAAATTCTCCGATTTTTTCAAGGCGATCTTGAGACACACGATACATGGTGAGATCATGCGCCGATGAAACGACGATTTCGATTTTCCCGTCACCATCAATATCACCTGCGCAAATCCCCGTGATCCGGATATCAAGCGCCTCGCTTTTCCAGATCATTGGAATGAATGCATTGATCGGAGATGGATTTTCCTTTTTGTCGCCCTTGCCTTCTAAAATTTTTTTCCCGCTTTTCATCTGAAGAGACCGGTCAGCCTTCTTTTGAACATCAGCCAAAATCGTATCGCCGATCTCTTTTGCGATGTTTCCCGTTTCCGGAATAACCGCATCGATTGATTCTGTTTGCCTGAAAAATGAAACAGGACGCCCTTCTCCGGTTGTATCGATAAGCTTTGCATCAATACTGGCACTCTTTCCCAGGACAGTCAGGCTTCCATAAATCACATAATCCGCATGCAACTGTTTCCCGGTTTCCCGGGCAACGTTTCCATTCACCGGACTTTTAACGGAATGTACCGACCGTATGGTTGCTTCAAGATCAATGGTTTCAACGTTTTCCAGGGATGAAATTCGAGACTCCAGGATTTCAGAGATCCCGATTTTCAAAAAATCCAACTCTTTTTCAGAATTGATGTTAAAGGGAAGAATTGCGACACGGATCGGGTCGGCAAAACCGACTTTCAAATCCGCCATTAAGACCAACAGCACCATAAAAATAAACAAAGGAAGTGTTTTGAACACGATTCTGATCTTCACAGGGAGATTCTCCTAAACCTTTTGATCGGTGAGCTATCCCGATAAAATGAAACGAGCTGAACACGGAAACTTTTGGCTGAAGATAGCACAAATACGGAAAAAGTAAAAGCCTTGACTTTATGCCGCAATACGGATTAGCATGGGAACCGTATCGTTCTTCCTGCCTTGTTTGAGGACAGCAACACCTTCTTGTGAATGAAACAAGTTGGACTAAACGTGAAACCTTTCTGACGGGATTGAATGCAATTGAAATTCAAAAAACAACACTTCACATCTATCATCGCTTATTTTCTGATACTTGTTTTTTTCATGCCATGCCACGCAATTGAAAAAAAGGCTATCCGGGTATTACTCCTCCCCTTTGAAATCCGTTCTGAAAAAGAGTTGACATTTCTCCGGAAAGGGATGGAAGAGATGCTTTCCAGCAGGCTTTCCAGAAACGAAAGTGTTCAGGTTGCCAAATTAAAAGACGACCAACCGGACGAAAGGTTGGATCCGGCAGATCGAGAATCGGTGATCAAAACCGCATCCGAACTTTCTGCAGATTATTTGCTTACCGGGAGTCTTACCATATTTGAAAACAGTATCAGTACCGAGGCCGAATTTATTGATACCGCAACCGGAAAAGTTTTGCTTCGCTTCAACGAAATCAGCAAAAATCGTGATGATGTGTTCGAGCATCTTAAACTTCTTGCAGACCGAATCAACAAGGAGGTGCTACGCCCGGTGCCGGTCGATCAAAACAGAATTGAATCCGAAACGGTAATCGGAAAATCGGAAAAAACACCTCGACCGGAAAAAGAAAAAAGTCTGCCGGGCCTGTTCTGGAAAAGCCAATATTTTCATCACCGGATTAACGGCGTTACTTGTGGAAATGTTGATGGAAAAAATGGGAAAGATGTAATTTTTTCAAGTAAAGACACGGTGTTTATTTATCAATACCAAAATCAAACCCTGGTAAAGTTTCAGGAAATCGAAACCCCTTCCCAAACCAGAATCATCCATGTGGATACAGCCGACATCAATCAAAACGGAAAAGATGAAATCTTCGTTACCGCGATAAACCTCATGACCCGATCCCTTGACTCTTTCATACTGGAATGGGATGGAAAAGAATTTCAAAAAAAATCGGAAAATGAGGAATGGTATTTCAATGTGTTACACATGCCGGAAGGAAAAAATATTCTTCTGGGTCAAAAACAGGGGAGAAAACATCCATTTTCATCGGGAGTATATGAGCTTGCCTGGAAAAATAACAAAATCATATCGACCCGCACACACCAGCTTCCGGATACCATTACCCTTTATGAATTTACCTATGGTGATCTCCTTGACGATGGAAAACAGGAACGCATCATTCTCGACAACCATGACCGGCTGGTTCTGCTGCACTCGAACGGAGAAACGCTCTGGTCCGGCACCGAGAAGTATGGAGGCAGTGAAACCTATCTCGAATATCCATCCGAACATGATAACCCCCGAGGAGATTCAGCAGATCATTATTACCTGCAGCAACGCCTCCACGTAACCCCTTGCCGGGAAAACAAGGGCAACTGCCTGGTTCTCGTAAAAAATACAGATCGTGCAGGAAGATATTTTTCCCGCCTCAGAAGTTTTGAATCCGGGCATGTGGAATGTCTCGCCTGGAACGGAATCGGACTGGAAGAAAAATGGCGAACACCCGATGTCGCAGGATATATCAGCGATTCCGCCATCGGGGATCTGGATAACGATGGAAAAAACGAACTCATCCTGGCTGTCATTATGGATGAAGGAATTTTTTTCAAAAAAAAGAAAAGTTTTATCAGTGCCTGGAAAATTCAGAATTAACGGTTTGTTTGGAAAACCATTCTGTTTGAAACTCAAGAATTGTTTACATCAATTGGAATCGTAATCAAGACGCGGCAGCCTCTTTCCTTTCCCGGAACAGGGCTTTGTATCTGAATTTCACCATCGTGATTTTGTACTATTTTATTGACAATCGCAAGGCCTATACCGGTACCCGACTCCCGGGTAGTAAAAAAGGGATCGAAAATATTTTCCCTGTCCTTCTGTGAAATTCCGGGGCCGTTATCTTCCACCCACAACTGCAGAAAGGTGTTTTGCGAATCAACTCTGGCACCGACCTCTATGCGGCCTCCTGCTGCTTCTGCCTGAATGGAATTCAACAAAAGATTCAGAAGTGCCTGAGTCATCTGACTGGCATCCAGCGGAACCCGATGCAGCCCTTCTCCATAATCAGTTTGAATCAGAATATTGCCTGCCGTTGAGTCGGATTGAATCAGCAGCACAGCATGATCAATCAACCCCATAACATCCACCGGCTTCAGCTCAGCACGGAAGGGCCTTGCCAGTAAGAGCAGATCCGTAACAACCCGATTAATCCGATCCACTTCCGCTACAATGGTATCGACAAATTTTTTATTTTCCGGTTTCTCATTTGCCATTCCACCTAAAAACTGGGCCAGTCCCTTGATAGAACTCAGAGGGTTCCGAATTTCATGGGCAACCCCTGCCGCAAGCTTTCCGACTGCCGCAAAGCGCTCAGCACGCCGCACCTTTTCCTCCAGCCGCTTGATCTCGCTCAAATCACGAAGCACGATAACCGCTCCCCGGCATAAACCGGATTCCCGTAAAATCGGTGTGACGCTCACGGAAAGGGGGATGGTCTTCCCAGCTTCCAATGGAAGCAGAATTTCCCGTTCCAAAACGATTTGGCAATTTGTCAGGGTTTCTGTGATTCCACTGGCTTGAAAATCAATTATCTTTTCGAGAGACATTCCGAGCACGCCCGATTCTTCTACACGAAGAATTTCCAGTGCCAGTTTGTTGTAAGAGACGATGTTTCCTTCCGCATCAATGCTCAGAAGCCCGTTGGCCATGTGATCAATAACCAGGCGTGTATAATCCTGAGTTTGTCGAAGTGTTCGGTTTACGAGGTAATAATTTTGAATAACAAAAATAAAAAAAAGCGCTCCTGACCCAAGGGCGACAATAATCGCTGCCATAAAAACAGCATGATGCAGATCGGTTCGCCTGGCATCGTCAAATGCCTTCAGTTTCAATGCCACAACAATCTGCATCGCCGGGGAATCATATGAGCCATCTGCAGAAGGTGATCGTAAAGGAGAAAATTGTTTACGCAGTTCATAAATTCGCGTGCCATCTAAAAGTTTCCGAATATGTCCGGAAGCGGTTTCAGCAACTGTTTTCTCCCCTGATAAAGAAATCTGATCCTGTTTCAGACCGTCCGGGAGGGAACCTGAATGGTAAACGATCTTGCCGAAGGAATCCAGAAGATAAAGATAGGAAATCTCTTCGATTTTTCCTGTTTCCTGAACCAGCCCGCTAATCAAGTCATAAGGCTGAGTTTGACGTTTCATTCCGGCTCTTGCACCGGCTTCCAGGGTTTGAATCAGTGTCAGGGCGTGCCGATGAAACGAATCAATAGCTTTCTTTCTGTCG
Source organism: Desulfobacterales bacterium (assembly GCA_046484745.1). Lineage (GTDB taxonomy): Bacteria > Desulfobacterota > Desulfobacteria > Desulfobacterales > SURF-7 > JAQYVL01. The sequence goes on from JAWOIJ010000056.1 coordinate 12,561, forward strand.
CGATTCAGATTTCTGTAAGTAGAGATACTGATCAAAACCAGCAGCAGCAAAACAACTGCAACAATTGACAACGCGGGAAGATATAGTTTTTCAGTTTGGCGTATCCGCATAAACTACAACCGGTTAAAGAAGATCATCTCATTATGCTTTCGGTTTAACAGCATGGATGGTTTTAACCACATCAAGATAAATATTGAAAATCTGTTTTATCACAAATCCGGCCAGTGTTACATTCAAAACCGTATTCCGGTTCAGAGACGGGCCTATTTTTTCGGCTATCGGATTCATAATCGTCAGCATTTGCCGAAAAGGAAAATGGTCGCTGATGGTGTGCTCAAACATCCTGAGTTCACCTCCGGGTTTCAATACGCGTTTCAGTTCTTTTAATCCGGCTATCGGCTCGGGTACGGAACAGAACGTACACGATGTAAATATCTGATCAAAATAATCATCATCAAATAAAAGCTGACGGGCATCCATCTCTCTCAGTTCTAACTTTCCCCTGTATTTAGAAGCTGCTTCTGCCGCCCTTTTCAGCATTTCCGTGCTGATATCGATCCCTACGATATCCCTGCCGACAGGAAAATGCCTGATTTCGCTACCTACACCTACGGCAAGAAATAAAATTTTACCATCCCCCATTCTGGAAAAAAAATCTCTTTTCCATGTTGCCCAGCGTCTTTCTGCGCCATATGTATTCCATTTGTATAACCATGAAAATTGATCCCATTTTTTTTTAGTAGCGCTCGCCATTAGTTCACCTCTCCTTTCAGTTTCCTGTTTTGAATCTGAATATATAAAATGACCAGAACTCCAATTCCGCTGCCAAATAAAAATGTCACTCCGCCGGGTAATACAAATTTAGAGGCCAGCATTCCGCTTAGCATACCGCTCAACATTCCGGCAGACATGGCCGGAAGCATGATCTCAAAAGCACCGAAAAGCGGCATCCCGATCAGTATAACCGGAATTTGAGCAGCCATTCCAACGAGCATGCCGACCAGCATGGCCAGCATCATATTCCAACCGGGTGAAACAAACTGAAACGCATAATATCCTGTAATTCCACCGACGATGGTGGGTATTAAAACATCTGCAATTTTAAAGACCATTGGTATTCTCCTAATTTAAAACCATCAGAAAATCTGCTGATAGCATCATCTGTTGACTGTGCTGTTTATTTAGCAACCCTTATGCCAAAATATATCTGCAAAAGAATCTGCTGAGATCGTATGAATCAAAACAGACTGCACCAAGACTTGATCAACTAAGACCATCTGTTTATCATAAAGCTAATTTGTCCGATTGCTGAAAACATATGGATAAAGACGTAAGATAAATGATGCGAAAATATTGCACACTTTCAATGTTTCCGATAAAAATCGCGTATAAAATTCACACCTGAAGCCTGTTTACTCCAACCCCGTCAAAATAAGAATTATTTGATAATGATAATGAAATGGAAATATCTATCTTTACAAAAAGATAAGCTCCTATTTGGTTTCTTCCAATTTTTAAGCTCCTTGTTTGCCCGAAAAATGAATTTTGAGAATACAGTGGAAAAAAATCATTGCCCGCGAGAATGGGCCCTTCTATAGATCTTCGGAGCGCATGATGATTTTTCTGCGGGTCATAAGTAAGACCCTTATCGTTTGTAAAAACAATTTACAATCAAAACAAACAGTTAAGTGAATATCTGCCTATTCTACAATGCCCAAACAAACTTATAAAGAGTAAAACCAACCCGCCCCTAACTGCCTTCCAATTAATTGCTATAGTTGCATCTTATCACACAAAAGTCGTCACTTTTTCAACCTGGCATAGTATTTGATATGAGGTATAGCAAGCTAAAAGATGGGGAAACTTTTATCCAATAAAA
>JAWOIJ010000084.1:0-31394 GCA_046484745.1 Desulfobacterales bacterium
CCGCTCTAATCCAACCCACTGCTCGGAGTTTCCGGTTCCGTCAACGCTTCCCGCATGGCAATCGCTATGTTTTCAAGGGTATACGGTTTCTTCAGGTATTTTTTGGCACCCAGTTTTTGGATTTTTTTGACACGGTCTGTTTCAGAAAACCCACTTGCAATGATCGCTTTTTGCATGGGGTTCAGCTCAAGAATCTGCTTGTATGTATCAAGGCCGTCAATCCCGGGATCCATAATCATGTCCAATAACAGTAAATCGACGAAATTATTTTTCAGGTACTCGATCGCTTCTTCACCACTTGCAACGGATGTAACAGAATAATTCAGTCTTTTTAACATCGCAGAGGCTACCTCCCGCTGTTCTTCCCGATCATCAACAATTAAAACAGTCTCTCCTTTACCCAGATACTCCTCGAGCGGAAATCGTGATTTTGATGTTTCGGATTTTTTTCTGGTTACAGGAAAATAGAGCGTAAACGAGGTCCCTTTTCCCGTTTCACTTTGAACATCAATATATCCATTGTGATCCCTGATTGTTCCCCACACAACGGCCATACCCAGACCGGTTCCGCTTCTACCCATCACCTTTTTGGTATAAAAAGGCTCAAATATTTTTTCCAGATCTTCCTGATCGATCCCGGAGCCGTTATCATGCACGGCTAAGACAACATAATCGCCTGCTTCTATTTTTTCATAACGTCCTATCGGTCTGTCAATATAGCGGTTTTCTGTTGATATCAAAACCGCTCCTTCATCTAAAATGGCCTCGGCTGCATTTGAGACCAGATTCATGACAGTTTCGGACAGATGAATCGGTGAGCCTTCAATATTCAACAGGTTTTTTTCCAGGCTGGCTTCAATTTGAACTTGTGGATGAAACGATTGTAACTGGTTATATTCCGGGCTGTTCAGATAGTCGCGAATAATATCATTCAAATTCACCACCTCGGATACTGAAACCCCTCTTCGTGCCAGCGTCAACAAATCCTGAACAATCGCTGCGGCTTTTTCTCCTGATTTTTTTATGGTCAGGATCGGATCTCTCAGAGGGCTGTCTTGCGGGATATCCAAGAGTAAGAGCTCAGGATAGCTCATGATTCCGGAAAGGATGTTATTAAGATCATGGGCCACGCCACCGGCGAGCGTTCCAATAGCCTCCATCTTCTGTGCCCGCAGGAGCTGCAACTGAAGTTTGCTGAATTCTTCTTCAGCCCGAATGCGTTCATGGATCTCGTCTTTTAGATCGTTGTTTGATTTCATGAGCTGTTCGAGCATGTTGTCAAACTCTCGCGAGAGTTCACCGATCTCATCGCCGCGACGCATAGACAGACGCTTTGAAAGATCACCGCTGATACCGATGGATGAGGTATGCTTTGTTAATTTTGTCAGCGGGCTTAACACTAAAAGTTGAATAACGATCAGCAGCATGATCAGAACGATCACGCTAACAAGAAAAAGAACGATCAGAAAGTAATAGGTGCTCTCTTTTCCATGTTTGAGTATATTCCTTGGACTTTTTACGGTTAATGTAAAACAGGGGTTGCCGTAAATATCTTTATATTCTGTAAAGCCCGCGATTGCGTCTTTGCTGAGTTCCTTGACATATATTGGAAGGTTTTCGGATAACCGTAGGTCAGCCGTCCTGAAGCCGGCAGGCATGGATGAGGAATTGACCCTGTCGAGACTGATCGCCAGACGTGTTTTGACTGAAAGATTTTTTATCTCTTGTTCCCCGAAGTAACGACCGATGATAAGCGTTCCATGAATAGGCCCTTTCCAGTCACTGTTCGAAATCGGCCATGAGGAAAGAAGTACCGGCGCTTCCGGAAGGAGAATCACGCCGGTCTTGTGATCCTTCGGGTTGGCATGTTTTAATAGAAATTTGTGAGATGCAACATGATCGATCAACGTCTCCGGCATCGGCTTTTCCAACCCATCAATCAGGTCGACCCATTTTTTATACACAACTTTTCCGGAAGAATGGATAAAAAACATGAAATTCAGTTTCAGGTTGGCAAGAGTGGAATCCAGCAGATTCACTTCTATGTATTTTTCGTTGCTACCGAGAACAAAGTCCCGCGTATCATCCCATGGCCCCCAGTCCCCTGCTATTGAACGAATGGTGGCCAGTTCTTCTTCCAGGGCGTTCAAGGCTTGCGTTACGTTTGTCCGAACACTTTGCTTTTCAAGTTCATTGAAGCTGTCTAAAACGATGGTGCTGGTGAAGGCATACAACACGATCGCCGAACAGAGAAACGTCAAACTGATGGCAGCGAAAATTTTCGTTTTAAGCTTCATGATTCCATATGCTGGATTGAACGGGTTTCAGATAATGATATGCTTCGGGATAGCGTGAAGGCGATGCTGGAATCGCCTGAACGATATCCGTAAAAATTTTTAAAAAAGTCTTCTTCATTGAGACAACGTGACCGTAAAACTTCCTTACAATAAACGATCATCTCCTTTCTTCTGCTGCTGGTTGAAACCATTTAATTTGAGCAATGAAGCACTACAGATGATGACGCACCTGTTCTGCCGGGAATGATAGCATGGGGGGTGATTAAAAGAAAAGTTTTTTTATCACAGCCGGTTCGTGGAATATCCTATAACTTTTTAAATTCATGAACAATTTAAAAAAAGGCTCTACGGCTATCCGTGTCTCAAACTGATTTTTTCAAACATGATCACAAGACCCGTTGCAAGCGCGTAAAGAGATTCAATGTTGAGATTTTCTTCTGCTGTTGAATCAAAAAACAGATTGAGGCTGGATTCAAGCCCTTCTTCGGGCTTCCAGTAACAGATCAGGATCGGCACCCTGGGCAGCGGATGCAAAACAAGCGAAATGTCCGCGGAATAATGCTTTTCCACTTCTCGTCCGTTAAAAATCACAATCATGTCTTCAAAAAGATCCGTGTAGGTGTCCGCGACTTTTTTAAGTGGTTTTTCACATCTCTGCCCGAAAAGCGGCGCCCATGTCTTTCCGCTTTTCAGTTCCCGGAACGGAACCCATTTCCCTGAAACAGGGACTCCCGCACTTCCAGTAATATAATTGAGCAGCGGTATGGTCACCCATGAATGCAGATGAATGTCGGATGAAAGGTTCCCGTCTGAATCCACATGAACGTCTTTGCCGAGCATTTTGATGGTTAATTTTCCATTGGAAAAGGTACCCCCCATCCGCTCTGCGACGGAAGGCAGGTCGATTTCGGTAATTTTTCTTTTCAGCCCTGCGACGGCTGCTTCCCTATCCTGCTCGGTGGTTGCAGCTTTTTCCACTTTTTCATCCCCATATTGTTTGATAATATCGGGCGACAGGCGAGGGCATTCGTGTAACCTTCTTTTTCCCTGAAACACGGCTCCGGCAAAGGCAAGGCATGTTTTTTCATTGCATTCTCTGCAATTGGATTTGTCAAGCAGTTTAAAAATTTCCATTGCATTTTTCAATTCAGTCATTCCGGGATTCTCCTTGTTGGGGTCGAAAAGGGCTAAAACGGTTTTGCCAAATGGTCATCGGATTCAAATTGCTCCGTATGGTATGGAACCAATAGCCGAATTTCGAACAATTTTCATCCCCCATTTCGGGGGATCGTGAAAAAAATGGAGCGCGTAAAAAAAGGGCAGACCCGGTTCGGATTGCTGCCCCTTTTATTCTTTTGCGGGTAGGTTATCCGATGAAGGCGTAACCAAAGAGAAATGCATTTAACAGCACTGTCCCGAAAAATGCGATCATAAACCAAGTGTCTTTATTCATATCAACCTCCTGTTCAGCCGTTGTTTCATGTTGAGTAATGACGGAACCGGATTTATACTTTAAATTAGATCCGAATTGCAGACTGTCAAGTTTTTATTGTATTCCGGTATGGGTGCCTTGAATGCAGGTTTCGTAAACGTGGATGAAAGGAAGGATTTTATGGCCAACTATAATGGGATAAATCATCTGGCAATGGTAACCTGTGATATGGACATGACAATTCGCTACTGGAGAGATCTGCTCGGCATGCGTCTGGTCGCCGGCCTCGGCAATATCGGTTATCGGCATTATTTTTTTGAAGTTTCAGAGACAGATCTCATTGCCTTTTTTGAGTGGCCGGATGTCGGGAAAATTCCGGTCAAGGACCATGGTGTCCCGGTGAAACAAGCGCTGGCTTTTGATCATGTGTCCATCGGCGTAGAGAGTATGGGTGATCTCGCGGAGATTCGAAGCAAACTGACAGCGGCGGATTTCTGGGTCTCTGAAATAATCGATCACGGCTTCATCTGTTCAATCTATTCTTTTGACCCAAACCATATCCCCGTGGAATTCAGTTTCAATGTTCCGGATGTGGACATTCGCAGGAATCCAAAAATGAAAGATAAAAAGCCGACAGCCGTAACGCGTGAAGGCGCTGAACCTCAGACTGGAAAGTGGCCTGAAGCGGAATCGTGTGAAGAGACGGATCTTGAAATATACCCGGGCGAAGGCAAGGTTTTCGCGGAGTAAAAGGAGTATTCATGTCACGGCCGATTCAGCATGAAGACCTTGAAACGTTTTTACTCCAATTCATTTTGCTTTTCGGTCAATCTTCCTTATGATTATGGGGACTGTTTTTTCCTTGCTTCGTAACAGCGTCGATCCCAGTAGGTATTGGTCATTTTATCATATACCGCTTCATGTTCATGGATATATTTTGGCCCGCCGTTCCAGTCTCCACAGGCGACAACAACCGTATCGCCCAGGCAGAACTTCCCGGCATAACCCATGGAGTTCAATTCATTCAACTTTTGAAGATCCAGTATGATTTTTTGTGGTTGATTCTCGATGGTGTTCATAAAAACCTCCCTTTCGCTTATTGATGCGGTTTTGTGGTTATTGGAACAGGTCAACATAGTTTCCATACCCTTCTTTTTCCAGATCCTCTTTCGGGATAAACCGCAGGGCAGCCGAATTGATACAATATCTCAGCCCGGTGGGCCCGGGTCCATCGGTAAACAGATGGCCAAGATGTGAATCCGCATGCTTGCTTCTGACTTCTGTTCGGACCATAAAGAGAGAATTGTCTTTTACCTCCACCAGGTTTTCCGGTTCCAGCGGTTTTGTAAAACTGGGCCATCCGGTTCCGGAATCAAATTTATCCCGGGAGCTGAAGAGCGGTTCCCCGGATACAACGTCGACATATATCCCCTCTTTTTTGTTGTCCCAGTAGCGATTGTCAAAGGGCGGCTCCGTGCCGTTCTGCTGGGTGACGCTGTATTCCAACGGCAAAAGCTTTTTTTTAATGACATCGGCATCCGGTTTTGAATATTTCGATGTTGGTGAACCCAGGTCATTCTCTAACGAAGCCTTTTTGTTACTTTTTTGTTTCCAGGTCGTTTCAATAAATTGATCCCGTCCTGAGTTATTCCTGTAAAGTTTATACCGCAGTGGACTTTTCCGGTAATAGTCCTGATGATATGCCTCTGCTTCATAAAACGCCGTAAAGGGGAGAATTTCCGTAACAATCGGTTTGTCAAACCTTCCGGACTCCGCCAATGATTTTTTCGAATTTTCAGCAAGCTGTTTCTGCTCTTCGGTGTGGTAAAAAACAGCTGAGCGGTATTGAGGCCCCCTGTCAACGAACTGGCCGCCCGGATCAATCGGATTGATATGCTTCCAGAAGAAATCAAGCAGTTCACTGTAGGTTACCCTGTCGGGATCATAATGGACCTGGACAACCTCCAGATGGGCTGTTTTTCCGGCCGACACATCTTCATAGGATGGATCTTTTTCCGGTCCGCCGGAAAATCCGGAAATGACATCCGTAACCCCTTCTATTTTCTCAAAATCAGCTTCTGTGCACCAGAAACAGCCGCCGGCAAATGTGGCAACCTCACCATGTGCTGACCTGTCGTTGTTTTTCATGGTATGATTCTCCGCATAGATTAAGGTTTGTATGGTGTAAAACCCTAGAATGCCAAGGGTTAACAGGGCAAGTAAACCAAGGTTTCTCTTTTTCATCCTGCTGCCTCCCTTTGTCTGATGCGTGCGCCTTCATGAAAGAATTTTTTCAATGATGCGAACACATATCTATAAAGTAATCCATTTTTTTAAAAAATCAATTCAACTGCACCCCATTCGTTTCTGGTTTTCGATTGCGGTAGGGCCGGCAGAAGCATCGGCATTGATATGCATAATTGTAATTAAATTTTAATTTAAAGACATATTTGTAGTAAATTTTTTCAGACAGATTCCAAGGTCCTTCCGCCCCATTGTTATATCAAATTGATTTTTATATATTATTTTTAATTTTACCGTTTTTCTCTTCATTGGCACATGGGATGCAAAGGCTACGGACAAGAAATCCTGAAACCGGATAAACCGGATGAAGATCGGAAGCCTTTTGTATCAGTAAGCCTCTTATGGTTTTCTAAGGGGAATTGCGATACATAATTTATAATTATTTAAACCGATTAAGGAGAAAAATCATGAAAAAAAAATTATTTCTGCTGGCAGCGATGGGTATGTTGACTCTATTTTCCGCCGGAAATGTTTTCGCGGCAGATGTAACGGCTGCAGTCGATGTGAACTCCGCTTATGTGTGGAGAGGGATTACGTTCAATGACGGTTTGGTTGTTCAGCCTTCCGTTGATGTGACTTCAGGCGGGTTTGGTTTGAATGTGTGGGGCAATTTAGATGCGGATGATTATGACGATACGTTGGAAAGCGGCGAGTTTTCTGAAATCGATCTGACAGCCTCATATGGTTTTACGGTTAAATCGGTTTCCGTTACCGTCGGCTATATTGAATATCTGTTTCCGGCAGGCGGGCCAGGAACCCGTGAAGTATACGGCGGCATTGGGATCGAGCCTGTCAAAGGACTGACAACGGGTGTTGATGTTTATTGGGATTTTGATGAGGTGGAAGACGTTTATGTGAATGTGAAACTGGGCTACAACCTTGATATCAGTGATAAATTAAGCATGGATTTCAATGCCTCGGCCGGATATGCGGGAGAAGACATGTCAGCGGGTACAAAAGATGGATTTCATGATTACAATCTTTCAATAGGTCTTGGATACGCGGCGACGGACGCATTGAATCTATCCGGATTTATAGCATATACGAATTCATTTGACGATGAAGTCCTTCCGGACCAGGACGTGGACATATACGGCGGAGTCGGTGGTTCTTATTCATTTTAAATGCCGACAGGTCCAGCCTTTTGCCCATAACCATAAGCCGGCATTTCAGAAATGCCGGCTTATGGAACAATTACATTCCCACCTTCAGTTTTCCTCATCCAGAGCTCGATTTTCCTTGACGAGTCCGTTCCAAAACATTTAGATGATACCTTTTTAAAAAGTCCGGTTTTCTTTTTTGCCGCATTACTCGATCTGGCATTCCCGGTTCAAGTGCGCGCGGAAGAAATAAAGAGATATCAGGAAAAAGGGAACGGCAATAACGAAGCCAAAAACCGGCAGGATGGTAAAACCGCTGATCATTAAAGCCAATGAAAATACAAGAAGAATCATTCCGATGCTGAATTTGGAGAATTTTTCATAAAAACAAAAATTTTTATTCATAATTTCACCCCCCCCGCGACAAAATATGATTTACGGTTTTCCTTTTTATTCAGAGCTGTCGGTCAGCAAATTGTTTGTTATCGTTTCGATCTAATATATTTAAAATGTAAGGATGATAATCTCCTTGTCAAGGGGATCGTTTCAGGACGTTGTCCGGTACCTGAATTGTTGTATGGAGAGGGAAAATGGAATTGAATCCGCTCGGATCGACCGATCTTGTCGTTTCTCCTGTAGGCGTCGGCCTGGCAGCCCTTGGGCGGCCGGGCTACATCAATATCGGGCACGCGGAAGATCTGGAGGAGAACTATGATAACGCGGCAATGGAAGCCCGTGCGCACGAGGTGCTGGATGAAGCCTATCAACATGGCGTACGGTATTTTGATGCGGCAAGGTCTTATGGCCGGGCAGAGGAATATCTGGGAAACTGGCTGAGAGCAAGGGATATTCCGCTGAAAACCGTGACGGTGGGGTCCAAATGGGGATATACCTATACCGCGGGGTGGCAGGTTGATGCCGCAGCCCATGAGGTAAAGGAACATTCACTTGCTGTTTTGAAGAAACAGTTTGAAGAGAGCCGGTTCCACCTGGGCGCTTACCTGAATCTGTATCAGATCCATTCGGCAACAATGGAGAGCGGTGTTTTGAAGAACAGGTCGGTATTGGGAGAGCTGGCCCGACTGAAGAGCGAAGGAGTCGCTATCGGTCTTTCGGTAAGCGGTTCTCGGCAGAAGGAAATGATTTGCCAATCCGCGGCGTTGCTGGTTGATGGCGTGCGTCTTTTCGATAGTGTCCAGGCAACATGGAATCTGCTGGAGCGATCTGCCGGGGAGGCGCTGTCTGCCGCGAAAAAGAGAGGGATTGCTGTAATTGTCAAAGAACCGCTTGCAAATGGCCGCCTTACGGTCCGGAACCAGGAACCGTTGTTTGCGGACAGGTTAAGCGCCTTGAACCGGGAGGCAAAAAGGCTGAAGACAACCCTGGATGGATTGGCCATTGCGGCGGTTCTTGCGCAACCCTGGGTGGATGTTGTGCTGAGCGGCGCGGCCCGGATGGATCATCTCCAGTCCAATCTGAGAGCAGTTGACATACTCTGGGATCAGGAGGCGGAATCATCCCTGGACTGGATAAAGGAGTCTTCGGAGGCGTATTGGGAGAAAAGAAAGGGATTGAGATGGAACTGAAAACACATGAAATACAGGAAACCTGATTTACATTTCATCACGTTGAGATTGGTATACTGGTTATTTTGACTGTTCTTTCATTATATACTGTTTGTCATCGATATATTCCGTTAACCGGCAAATGAGCTGCATTCTCTTTGGCCTGTTGAAACGGAACCTGTTTTTGACAACAACAATATCAATAAGTTGATGGGCCCAAAAAAGGAGAGATGAAAATGAAAAAATGGATGGCTGCTGCGTTATTCACACTGATTGTTTTTTTAAGTTCATTGGTTCAGGCTGAAGAAGCAAAACCGGAAAAAAAATGGAGCGATGAAGCGGAACTTTCCTTTGTCAACACCTCCGGAAACTCCGAGACTACTACCCTGGCCGCCAAAAATTTAATGAAGTACAAGTTTACCGAAAAGCTGGAGGGGGAATGGGATGCTGCTGCGTTATTCAGTCAATCTGAGGACGAAACGACCGATGAAACGACCGGCGTAACGACCCAAGAAACCAATACGACCGCGGAGCGGTATTCAACGAATCTGAGACTGAGCTACCTGTTTACCGAAAGGTTTTACAGCGGCCTCGGCGCAGGCTGGCTCCGGGATGAGCTAGCCGGGCTGAAAAACAAGTTTTATGTCGGCCCGTATGCCGGATATAAATTTCTCATCGGCCCCAAACATCTTCTCAAGGGAGAACTTGGATTGAACTACACGAATGAAGATTACACCGCAGCAAAAGAGATTGAGTATGAGGACAAGGATTTTGTGGAAGGCCGGGCGTTCGGGCTTTACGAATATCTGTTTACAGAAAAGGCAAAGTTCTCACAATCCCTCGAATATCTATATGATTTTGATGAAAGTGACAACTACAAGGTAAACTCGGTGTCCGCGCTTACGGTGGCTGTCAGTGATATTTTTTCCGTCAAAACCAGTTACGAGATCCGCTATGTGAATGAGGTGCCTGACGATATCGAAGACACGGACCGGGTTCTGACCGTGGCACTGGTAGCCAACTTTTAAAAAAATCGCGGTGTTGACAGCCGGTGTTTTTTTCAGGAGATCACAGCCGGTCTGCCGATAGTATTTCCACGGTGTGTTTGAGGGGGGTGTCCACGGCACCGGGGCAAATGACGGTCACTCCGATATTGTGCTGCATTAGATCGTATCGCAGCACTTCGGACAGACCGACCAGGCCCCACTTGGCGGTCGAATACGCTGCATGCCAGGGAGCGCCGGTCAGTCCGGCTGTAGAAGAAACATTGACCAGATGCCCTTTTTTTGCCCGGATCATTTCAGGATGATCGATGGGCGTCCTGTTGTTTTTTGCTGTTTATTGTTTCAATCTACAGACCGGACCTCCCTGAATTAAACCATGCCGGATCATCCTCTTCAAATGCCTTTACCATATGCTGATAGGTCAGTTCTTTCATGACTCCGATCATTTTACGATCCTTGTTATGCGGTTTTGCGAATTGGATTACTTCATCCATCAGGTCATCCACGTGACAGGCTTTAAGAATGATATGATGTTTTTCGCATTCCGCTGCGGTCATCCGGGTCCCCAAGTACTGCATCTCATAGAACTTATACTCCGGTACCGCTTTTTTCATGATCGCGATCATGCTTGGCGTAAGCGGAATGTTGATATCCACCTCCGGGATACAGTAATATCCACGGTCGGATCTCATGAACCTGAAATCAAATGCGGCAGCCATGATGGCTCCTCCGGCAAAAGCATGACCGTTAAGCGCAGCAATTGTCACGAGAGGATAGAAAAGAAGTCTTCGATACAGCTTGGTGAGCTCAACGGGAAACCGTTTGACTTCCTGGATGTTGTTTTGCGCAAGGTTCATGATCCATTCAAGATCGATCCCATTGGACCAGATTTTTTCATGCCCTGATGTTACAACCAGGACACTCGCCTCTGTCCTGTTTTCAATTTCATCCAGAACATTTTGAAATGCATCAAAGAACTCAAAGGTAAACTTGTTCTCTCCACTGTTCATGCTCACAATCGCAATGTGCCCGTCTAAATGATAGTCAATAAGTCCCATTGTGATGAATACTCCTCTCCATGTTTAATATTTGCTGAAATGTCTCTGCCTGAAATTTTGATTTTATCGCACCCCTCGCAATTGGAATCTTCAGACAAAGAGGTTTTTGAATATAGATAATATACACAATTTTTGTTTAATATCAAAGGCGCAATGGGTTACCTGCTGAATCGGCTTGCCCCGGCAAACCCTTTTGAAGCCGGCTTATGGAACTTTCCGGTTTACTCGGGCTGACCCGCTGGATAGTCCTGGATCGGCTGAACCCATCTGTTTTGTCTGCCATTGTAAAACCATTTGTCCGGAAAACCGAGACGCTTGATAAACGTCGGATGATCCGCCCAATTCAGCAGGTCTTCATAGGCTTTGTAGATTTTTCGGAAAACATCCGGATCGCCTCCCATATCCGGATGATGTTTTTTCGCCTCTTTCCAATATTTTTTCTTTATGACGGTCTGATATTCACGAGACTCAAGGTCTGTCTTGCCAAGTTTCAGATATAGAAGCGATGACCCTTTTACCGAAGGAATTTTCAGTTCAACCGGTTTAATGGAACCGGTTCTGTTTTCAGTCTGTTCCGCAACGGTCAGTACCTGTCGGGAAGCAAGGTATTTTTTATTGGTCCTTTTTTTTTCAGCCCACCACAGGTTCCCGAGTGTGGTTGCCATCTGGATAAAATCATCGGCAGGATGGTTTCCTTTTGAGCGGGGATAGATGAAACTGAAAAGATTTTTTTCGCCATATGGTAAAAGATCCATGATTATAAATGGTTCTGTAAAATAAAATGTGGCGTATTTGGCATGCAGTGCCTTTAAGAGTCCGGTTTGCATGGTGAGTTTCCTGCGGAGTCTTTTTCGGCAGTCTACAGAACAGTATCTCCTTTTTTTCCCCTTCATGGCGGTTCCGCATGACAGGCAGAGAGGTTGTTTTGATTCTTTTTGCCTGAAAATATCGAGTTTTTTAGAAGTGTTCATGGGTGTTGCATTATATTCGCGTGCACGATTTTTGACTTTTGCTTTTTTTTTGGGCTTGCGTAAAATTAATTTTTAGTGAATATAAGACGCAAAAGTTTATGCCTTTCAGGCTCCGGAGAAACAATCACCAGAATATTTCTCCGCCATGATAGCATACGAATCTTTTTTTTTACAACAGCAAATACCAGAAATTTCTGTACAATCAGCACCATAACCTTATGAGAAAAGAGTCATATACAGCAGAATCGATAGAGGTGCTCAAGGGACTTGATCCGGTGAGACAGCGGCCGGGTATGTACACGGATACGGTCCGCCCGAACCATCTTGGGCAGGAAGCCATTGATAACAGCGTGGATGAGGCGATTGCAGGTCATGCGGATTACATTCATGTTATTTTATACAAGGATAATTCACTTGAGGTTAGAGACAACGGAAGAGGCATGCCGGTTGATGTTCATCCGGAAGAGGGGATTACAGGCGTAGAGCTGATTCTGACCCGGCTTCATGCCGGTGCAAAGTTTTCGAATAAAAATTATAGATTTTCAGGAGGGTTGCACGGCGTTGGTGTATCCGTGGTCAATGCTCTTTCCACCCGCCTTGAAGTGGAGATCAAAAGAGACGGCAACATTTATCAGATCGCTTTTGAAAATGGTGAAAAATGCAGTGAATTAAAGGTGACCGGAACGGTCGGGAAAAAAAATACCGGAACTTCAGTCCGGTTCTGGCCGAATGAGAGTTATTTCGAATATCCGAAATTTTCCGTCAGAAGATTGCGGCATGTGCTTCGAGCCAAAGCGGTTCTCTGCTCTGGTTTGCGCGTTCATTTTCATGACGCCAATACCGGTGAAAGCGAAGAATGGTTTTATGAGGATGGTCTCAGAGACTATCTTGAAGACAGCCTGTATCAATACACACTGCTTCCGGAAAAGCCTTTTGTAGGGGTATTCGACGGGGAGGAAGAATCCGTAAACTGGGCCGTGGCATGGCTCCCGGAAGAAGGAGAAGTGGTTACGGAAAGCTATGTGAATCTGATTCCAACCAGTCAGGGAGGCACCCATGTAAACGGTTTCAGAAGCGGCCTGCTATCATCCATCCGTGAGTTCTGTGAGTTCCGGAAACTGATCCCAAGGGGTGTGAAACTGACGCCGGATGACATCTGGGAGCGATGCGCATATGTTCTTTCCTTAAAGATGCAGGATCCTCAATTTTCCGGTCAGACCAAGGAACGGCTTTCTTCCAGGCAGGCGGCCGGACTGGTATCCGGTATTGTCAAGGACGGCTTCAGCCTGTGGCTCAACCAGAATATCGAAGCCGGTGAGCAGCTTGCGCAAATGGCGATCAGCAATGCCCAGAAGCGGCTTCGATCCGGAAAAAAGGTGGCAAGGAAAAAAATCACCTCCGGACCGGCGCTTCCGGGAAAACTTGCAGACTGTGTGGGACAGGACCCCATGAAATGTGAGCTGTTCCTGGTAGAGGGGGATTCAGCCGGCGGGTCCGCCAAGCAGGCAAGAGATCGCCAGTTTCAGGCCATCATGCCGCTCAGGGGGAAAATTTTAAACACCTGGGAAGTGGATCAGTCTGAACTTCTTGAATCCAAAGAGATCCATGATATCTCGGTGGCCATCGGTGTTGATCCGGGCTCCGATAATCTCGAAGGACTGCGTTATGGAAAAATCTGTATTCTGGCTGATGCGGATTCAGACGGTCTGCATATTGCCACGCTGATTTGCGCTCTTTTCCTCCGGCATTTCCTTGAGCTTGTCCGGAACCGGCATGTCTATGTCGCCATGCCTCCGCTTTACCGGATCGATGTCGGCAAAGAAGTGTTCTATGCGCTGGATGAAGAAGAAAAACAGAGCGTAATCAATCGCATCGAGAAAATGAAGAAAAAAGGGAAAATAAATATCCAGCGATTTAAAGGCCTGGGAGAGATGAATCCGATACAGCTTCGGGAGACGACCATGGCACCGGATACCAGACGGCTGGTCCAGTTGTCGGTGGAAGATAAGGAAGCGGCCTATAACCTCATGGATATGCTGCTTGCGAAAAAACGGGCAGGGGACAGAAGGGCGTGGCTCGGCAGTAACGGCAGCATGAGTTAATCCGCAGCAGGTAAATTCAACAATGTGGGAACTATGGAAACTTCGACACAATTGAGTATAGAAGGAATTGAACCTCTTCCTCTTCATGAATTTGCAGAGAAGGCATATCGGGAATATTCCATGTACGTGATTCTGGATCGCGCGCTTCCGCATATCAGTGACGGGTTGAAGCCGGTTCAACGAAGAATCGTATACGCAATGTCCGAGCTTGGTTTGAAATCCAATGCAAAATATAAAAAGTCGGCAAGAACAGTGGGCGATGTGCTGGGCAAGTTCCATCCTCATGGAGATACGGCCTGCTATGAGGCCATGGTTTTAATGGCTCAGCCATTTTCCTATCGATATCCGCTTGTGGATGGGCAGGGGAACTGGGGCGCACCGGATGATCCCAAATCGTTTGCGGCCATGCGTTACACAGAATCACGGCTTTCGCCCTATGCAGAAGTTTTGCTGTCAGAGCTTGGTCAGGGCACGGTGGATTGGGGGCCGAACTTTGACGGAACGCTCAAAGAACCGCTGTTTTTACCTACCCGTCTTCCCAATATCCTGCTGAACGGAACAACCGGTATTGCGGTCGGAATGGCCACGGATATTCCGCCCCATAACCTGCGTGAGACTGCTGCCGCGTGTATTCATCTCCTGGACAATCCGCAAGCGACCTTAGAGGAGTTGTGTGAGCACATGCCGGGCCCTGATTTTCCGACAGAGGCGGAGATCATCACGCCACCGGACGAGATCATCGAAATGTATAAAACAGGGCGGGGAAGTCTTCGTATGCGGGCGACCTATTATCGTGAAAACGGGGACATCGTGATAACGGCACTTCCCCACCAGGTTTCCGGCGCAAGGGTTCTTGAGCAGATCGCAATTCAAATGCAGACGAAAAAGCTGCCGCTGGTTGCTGATCTAAGGGATGAATCCGATCACGAAGAACCCACAAGGCTTGTTATTGTGCCCCGTTCAAACCGGGTCGATGTGGAGGCCCTGATGGCGCATCTGTTCGCAACCACGGATCTTGAACGGACCTATCGCGTAAATTTGAACATGATCGGTCTGAACGGACTTCCCGCCGTGAAAAACCTGGTGGGAATGCTGAAGGAGTGGCTTGCTTACCGGAAAGAGACCGTTCGGAGAAGACTTCAGTTTCGGCTGGATAAAGTTGTGGACCGCCTGCATATTCTGGAAGGCCTGATGATTGCCTATCTGAATATTGACGAGGTGATCAAAATCGTCCGAACCGAAGATGACCCAAAGCCGGTTTTAATGAAACGGTTTTCTATCACCGACAGGCAGGCTGAAGCGATTCTCGAATTGAAATTGCGCAACCTCGCGAAACTTGAGGAAATGAGTATTCGAAAAGAGCAGAAGGATCTTTTGAGAGAACAGAAAGATCTGGAAAAAATTCTCGGGTCCGCAGCACGGTTGAAAACACTGATCAAACAGGAAATTGCGACTGATGCGGAGAAGTACGGTGATGACAGAAAATCACCGATTGCAGCACGGGAAGAGGCAAAAGCGTTTTCAGAAGCAGATCTTGTTCCGGTGGAGCCGGTTACCGTGGTGATCACGGAAAACGGCTGGGTGAGGGCAGCGCGGGGTCATGAAGTGGATGTCGAGAATTTGACGTATAAGGCAGGCGATCATCTAAAATCAACCGCAAAGGGGCGAAGCAATCAACTTGCTGTATTTCTTGATTCAACAGGACGCAGCTACTCGCTCATCGCGAGCAGCCTGCCCTCGGCAAGAGGTCATGGCGAACCGTTAAGCGGCCGCTTGAATCTGCCGGCAGGGGCCAAGGTTGAAGCGGTATTGATGGGAAAATCGGAGCAGAAAATCCTTCTTGCAAGTGACGCCGGTTATGGATTTGTTGCCGGTTTATCCGATTTGTACACAAAAAACAGAAACGGAAAGGGGGTTCTTACGTTGCCGAAAACGGCACGGCCTCTTCCGGTGCAGATGGTGGGGAATATAGAAACCGACCTTGTTGTGGCAATCAGCAATGAAGGGCGCATGCTGGCTTTTCCGATCCGAGACCTGCCCGAGCTGTCAAAGGGAAAAGGAAACAAGATCATCAGCATCCCGTCTGCCAAGGCAAAATCTCGTGAAGAATTTGTAACAGCGATATGCGTGCTGCCGACAGGCGCCCACCTGATAATCAATTCCGGGAAAAGATCCCTGACGTTAAAACCCGGAAATTTAGTTGATTACCGGGGAGAGCGGGGCCGAAGAGGCCGAAAGCTGCCTCGGGGATTCCAGAAAGTCGATGAAGTCGAGATATTTGAACCGAAGCAGCTGTCTTTAGCCGAATAGCAGCGGATCTTGTTTCCCGAGATAAGCGCTTTTACCGTTTTATCGGAACAGGTCTATGATATCGGCATGCCTGTTTATTACTCTACAACAAAGTAGATCTTTTTCAAAAGTTGACCGTCAGGCAGCACGATTTCAACCTTCCACTCTCCCGCATGCTCCGGCAGTAAGGTTTTTGCGCTGTATGTCCGCCAGTTGTCGGAACCGACGTGCAGGGATATACTGGCAAGCAGCTTATCCCCAAAATACCAGTTGTGTATGATTTCCGTGTCTTCTTTTGCGCCTACAACACGGCTGAAGCACATCAATTTTTTCAGGTCGCTTGTAAAAACATCTCCCGATCCGACGGGTTCAAGGGATACAACATCCCGGCAGATTACCGCATCTTCGACACTGATTCCCGATGCGGTCATGCTTTCATCCTCGCCAATGGATGCGGTGGCACAGAAAATCAACAGAATCGGCAGCAGCGCCGCAACAAAGAACAGATTGTTTTTTTTCATAACAGCCTCCTGAGATTTGAATGAGTGAATCCCGATGTTACCAGTTAACACGTCCGGTGACACTGGTTTTGCCGCTAATTTTTGTTTTTGGTTCCAGAGCCTCGATGATTGCGGAACCGACAGCCAGGGAAGTTGCCAGTCCCTTTCTTCCCGGGGTATTCCGGACAGAAACGAGGGTCGGTTGTGACGACTGCCAGTCCAGAGATTCTGTGATATCCTTTTTCGAACCATCTGTATATTCGCCGATTGCTTTGAATTGCTGCAGCTTGCCGATATGGATTTCAGATTGTTCCGGGCTGATCTGAATTGCTTTCAGGCTTGCTTCTGTAACGGTTAGAGGCAGTTCTTTGATAAGCCCTGTCGCAGAATCCTTTACACTGATTATGGATGTTCCCAGCGATTTTGCCTTGATTTCCCCTTTATTCCCCGGATTATTGCTTATGGATATAATAGAAGGATTCTCCGAAAACCAGGTTGCTGAATAGGTGATATCCTGGGTGGATTTATCAGAATAATGGCCCTGCGCGTTCAGTTGAAGATTTAATCCAAGAGGTATGGTTTGCTTGTCGGGTTCAATATGAATCGACATAAGTTCCGTACCTGTCACGGATATTCTTGATGTCCCCTTGACTCCGGTGACAGGATCTTTTGCGGTAATTACGGAAACACCGGAGGTTGTTGAGCTTATATTGCCTTTCTGCCCTGCTGTGTTTCCTGCCATGGCAACGGAGAGGTTGGACGATACCCAATTTACATCTTCTGTCATGTCCCTGATTGATCCGTCGGAGAGTGTTCCTTTTGCAGAAAGCTGTTTCTGGTTCCCCAGTGGGATGGAAGCGCGGGAAGGGGTAATTTCGAGGGAGACCAGTTCAGCCGGTGTCACCATGAGGGTTGTTGTTACGCTCTTCCCGCTTTCGGGATCTCTCGCGCTGATAACGGTCGACCCGATCGAAAGCGATGTGATCATGCCTTTTTCTTCATAAGTGTTCGCGATTTTTGCGATAGACTGGTCTGCTGCCGACCATTCCGATGATCTGGTTAAATCCCTTTTGGATCGATCCGTATAGACTCCGGTAACGGAAAGCTGCTGTTTTTTACCGACAGCCAGTGACGGGAATCGGGGAGAGATGTGATACGAGACCAGTTTTGCCGGTGTCACTTTCAGGTATGTCGTCGCGGTTTTCCCGGTCTGCGGATCTTTGGCGGTTATTGTTGCCGTACCGGAATTTTTAGAGACAGCCAACCCTTTTTGATTTGCGTTGTTTGAAAATTGAGCGACAGCGTTGTTTGACGAATTCCATTCAAGCGAGTTCTTCAGAACATGGCTTGAGCCGTCCGTATATCTGCACCTGGCTGTAAACTGTTTGTTCTCACCAAGCGGTATGGAAGGGTTTTTTTGCAGGATTTCAAGCGATATGATGTTTGCTTTTGTAACCTTTATTTTTGCCGATCCGGAGAGACCTGTCGCGGGGTCTGTCGCGGTTATGGTGGCGGAGCCGATAGATTTTGTGTGAAGCATGCCTTTTGCGGCATCTGCATCGTTGATATCCACGACGTTTCGGTTCAGCGATGCCCAAAGCAGTTCAGCCGTAATCTCCCGCGTGGTCCCGTCGGAAAAAGATCCGGTAGCGGAAAGGGAAAAATTGGATCCAAGGGGGATCGTTGAATTGTCGGGAGACAACGTAAATGAAATGAGTTTCGCTTCCGATACGGTCAGGGTTGTCGTCCCGATAATGCCTGTAATCGGATCTTTTGCTGTAATCACCGTTGAACCGGTTGCGGCCGATGTGACCAGACCCGGTGATCCGAGCGGATCTTCGAGAAAAGCGATGGGGGAAGAGGAGGAGAACCATAGAACCGATGAAGTTAGATCTTTTTGCTTGCCGTCGGTATATATTCCGGTCGCCTTGATCTGCTGTTTCTGTCCAAGGGTGATTGTCAGCTCCGAAGGGTAAAGCGTGATGGATGCAAGGTGCGCGGCAAGAACTGTTAAAACCGTTTTCCCGGCAATACCCGTATCCGGATCGGTTGCCGTGATGGTTGTCTTCCCCGCATTCCGGCTGATCACCAGCCCCCTGGTTCCATCTGCGTTGCCGATAGAGGCAACATCCGTATCTGACGAGTGCCATATGATTTGATTCGTAACATCTCCGGTGCTGTAATCAGAATATCTGCCAAATGCCGTAAGTTGTTTGGATTTGCCGAATTCCATGGGAAGGGGATGGGAAATTTCAATGGCGGTTAGATATGGTTTTTGAAGGACACCAAAGTAGTAGCCCGCAAATCCGGCAGCACAGAGCAGAATGACTACAAAAAGAATCATGCGGGTGGGATTTTTTTTTGGAACAGATCTCCTTTTCATTCTATCATCCTCCAACATACGGAATTCTTTAAATACGAAACAGTATCGATCAGGTTCTTATCCGATCATATCGTTTTATTGGCAATAACTTAGAATAAAACTTCGAGCGTGTCAAACCGGTTTGTCAGGTTTATCATTTACCGGGTTCAACCACAGGCGGATTAGCTGAATCCTCAAGCCGGCTTTTATATTTCTTCTGGGGCTAAAAAATTTTTTTAAGTGTTTTATCCATGCGGCAATTTTTTACGGTACGAATGAAGGAAGCGACCTTGTCAGGATCTTTTCTCCCCGGTGCTGATTCCACACCTGAACTCACATCAACCGCATCCGGAAGTGCAGACAGGATGGCACGTGAAATGTTTCCCGGTGTCAGCCCGCCGGCAAGGATCATGGGCTGTCTCTCGCTGAACTTCATGGCGGTTTCCCATGCCCATGAGATCGCATTCCCGCCCGGAAGTTCTCCTTTTCCGAATTCAACAAGGTATGCAGCAGCCCGGTAATCTGCGGCCATCGAAACCATCGGGTCTTTTTCCATAAACAGGGCCTTGATAACAAT
The DNA here is from genome assembly GCA_046484745.1 of Desulfobacterales bacterium. Taxonomy (GTDB): domain Bacteria; phylum Desulfobacterota; class Desulfobacteria; order Desulfobacterales; family SURF-7; genus JAQYVL01. The sequence continues at coordinate 19,562 of JAWOIJ010000084.1, forward strand.
CAACCCTTTTTGATGAAGCCTCTCCGACAGTTCAGGGGGTTCCTGGCCGTGGAGCTGAACCGCATGAAGCCCGCAATGGTCGACCGCTCTCATTATTCCGGTAAAGGATTCATTGACAAAAACGCCTACTGCTCTGGCATGGGAGGGAAGTGCACGAACGATTTTTGCTGCCTGATGAAGGGATACATTCCGGGGGCTTTTGGGGAAAAAGACGCATCCGATCGCATCGGCGCCAAGTGAAACGCATTCAGCAGCCTCGTCCTGATTTGTCAATCCGCAAATCTTTACCTGCGCTATGTTCTGCTTTTCATTGATTCCCGGTTTTTTTTTCACGGTATCCGCCATGTGTTTTTACGAAGCCTTCAATTGATTATCAAAGATCGGATAAATGCTGCCGGATCTTCAGCACGGACCAGGCTTTCTCCGATCAGGAAATTGCGGATTCCGCGCTCACGGTTTTTCAGGATGTCTTCCCGGTTCGCGATTCCACTTGCCGCCACCGGCGTCTGATGTGATTCCAGCCTCGACACAAGCCGGGTCGCGGTATGGATGTCGGTTTCAAAAGAGCTCAGGTCGCGGTTGTTGATTCCGATCAGCTTTGCTTCGGCCCATGCGGCTTTTTCCAGATCTTTCTCATTATGAATTTCGACAAGTGCATCCAGATGGAGATCTCCGCAGAGCATGAGATAATCCTTCAACTGCCGGCGGTTCAGAATGCCTGCAATGAGAAGAATCGCATCCGCCCCTAAAACCGCGGATTCATAAATCTGGTATGCTGAAATCAGGAAATCCTTTCGAAGCATGGGAAGTGAGGATCCTTTTCTTGCTTCGCTGAAATCTTCAAAGCTCCCCTTGAAAAAGGTCGTGTCCGTAAGAACAGACAGGGCTGCCGCGCCTCCCTTTTCATAGAGTTTCGCGTATTGATACGGATCAAGCTCTCTGCGGATATCTCCTTTTGAAGGAGACGCCCGCTTGATTTCCGCAATAATGCTGATTCTGCCTTCCCCGGCATGGGTGAGCGCGTCATAAAACAATCTTTTTTCCTGCTTTCTGCTTTCAGCCTTTTCCCGCATCTGGTTTTCAGGCGTCTGCCGGCGGGAGGCGGCAACTTCCTCTTTTTTCTTTTCAACAATGATTTTTAAAAAGTCTTTTCCCATTTTATTTGTTTTCCTGTGTAAATTTCGCAAGTCCGGCCAGTTTTTCAGCCGCAGCACCCGAATCGATGGCGTTTTCAGCCACCGCGATACCTTCCCTGAGGTCCGCTGCTTTCCCGGCAACCATGAGAGCCGCAGCGCTGTTCAGCAGGATCACATCCCGCCGGGGACCTTTTTCACCGTTTAAAATATTTTTTGTGATTTCCGAATTCTCAGATGGATTTCCTCCTCTGAGATCGCCGGAACAGGCAAACCTGCCGAAAAAATCTTCGGGATTGAGGTCATAGGTCCTGATGGAATCATCCTTTAACTCCGAAACACGGGTTGGAGCGCATATCGATATCTCATCAAGCCCGTCATGCCCGTGGACAACCAGGGCGCTTGCCGCTCCCAGAAGACGCAGCGCACTCGCGAACATCTCGGTAAGTTCCGGCGCAAACACACCGAGAAGCTGGCAGTTGGCAGCCGCCGGATTGGTAAGAGGGCCGAGCATATTGAAAATAGAGCGCAGCCCGATCTCTTTTCTGGCATTTGCCGCATATTTCATGGCGCCGTGATAGACCGGAGCGAAGAGGAATCCGATACCGATTTCCGCAATCGCCTCTTCGGTAATTTCAGGAGCAACGTCGATTTTCACCCCCAGCGCTTCAAGCAGGTCCGCGCTTCCGCATTGACTGGAAACTGAACGGTTGCCGTGTTTGGCTACGGTAACACCGCATCCGGCGACAACAAAGGATGTGGTGGTGGAGATATTGAATGTTTTGGCGCCATCTCCTCCGGTTCCGCATGTATCGATAACGGTTGCAGCAGAGGTTTGAATGCGATTCGCTTTTTTGCGCATTGCACGTGCCGCCCCTGCAAGCTCTTCAAACGTTTCCCCCTTGGTTGAGAGCGCTCCCATAAATGCCCCGATCTGCGCATCTGAGACGGCTCCTGAAAAAATGTCCATAATCATCTGTGCCATCTCTTCTTCCGTGAGATCTTTGCCGTGGATGATCTTGTTTAGATTTTCCCTGAACATGACGCAATTTCTCCTTGTTAAGTTTTTGTTATGTTTAAAAAGTTTCTCAAAAGTCGTTTTCCTGTCTTGGTCATTATCGATTCAGGATGAAACTGAATTCCCTCGGTGGGATGATCTGTATGCCGGATTCCCATGATTTCACCATCATCGGATTCCGCACATATCGTTAAGCAATCCGGAAGGTTTTCTCTTGAAACCGCGAGCGAATGGTATCGCATTGCCTGGAATGGGCTTTCAATACCGGTGTAGATCTTGTTGCCGTCTGCATGGATCATGGATGTTTTTCCATGCATGAGGCGCCCGGCAGCGACGATTTTTCCGCCAAAAGCCTCTGCAATGGTCTGATGCCCCAGACAGACTCCCAGAATCGGGATTTTCCCGGAAAAGTGCCTTACCGTGGAAAGCGATATGCCGGCTGATTCCGGACGGCCGGGACCAGGTGAAATGACAATGCCATCCGGCTTCCAGGTTTCGATCTCTCCGATTTCGACGGTATCGTTTCTGACAACCTTCACCTCTGCGCCCAGCTGGCCAAGATACTGAACGAGATTGTATGTAAAGGAATCATAATTATCAATCATAACAATCATGTCAATTCCTCCCTCTCTGTCCGGTATTTTTCTGCACCAGCTCCAAGGCTCGCTGGATCGCCATGGCTTTGTTTACGGTTTCGATCCGTTCCCGTTCGGGATCTGAATCCGCTACGATTCCGGCTCCTGCCCGGACAATGAGCTGGTTGTTTTCAATGCAGGCTGTTCGGATCGTGATGGCCATATCCATGTTTCCGCTGAAAGAGACATATCCAACCGCACCACCGTAAGGGCCTCTCGGCTCCTGTTCCAGTTCTGAAATGATTTCCATGGCCCTGATCTTGGGCGCGCCTGAAAGGGTTCCGGCCGGAAAAGTCGCCGCAAGGAGGTCCCAGGCATCACAGTCCGGTTTCAGGTCGCAGCGGATGTTTGAAACCAGGTGCATCACATGTGAATAACGCTCCACAATCATCAGATCCGTAACCTGTACTGTCCCGATCTCGGCAACCCTTCCAAGATCATTTCTTCCCAGGTCAACAAGCATGAGGTGTTCTGCCCGTTCCTTTTCATCTTTCAGGAGCTCATCTGCAAGTTTTCTGTCTTCCTGTTCGTTTTCTCCTCTCGGACGCGTGCCTGCAATCGGCCTTAATGTCGCGATATCGTTTTCAAGCCTTACCATGGTTTCAGGTGACGACCCTACCAGCGCGACATCTCCGATGTGCATAAAATAAAGATATGGGGAAGGGTTGATGTATCTCTGGGCACGATAGAGGCTCCATAAGTCGGGCGGATTGTCGCACACAAACGGCTGTGAAATTACCGCCTGAATGATATCCCCTGCGCGGATATACTCTTTGGTTTTTTCAACATGAGAGCGGTACACCTCCTTTTCCCGATACGCGGAGAGGGTGCATGCGTTCTTCCGGAGAACCGGCTCCTCTTCACGGAGCGGTTTGTCCATGGTTGAAAGCATTTCGCTTATCCGGCTGTTTGCCTTTTCAAAAACCTGGCCGGGAGTGTCATCCGAATCATCCGGAAAAGCAATCACCACAGCCTTCAGGGTGTTTTTGATATTGTCGAAAATAATCAGCTCGTCCGGGATGATGAAATGAGCCAGGGGCTTTTGTTCCGGCCAACGGTTGGGGATTTTTTCAAAAAAGGAAACCATTTCATATGTCAGATAACCGACCATACCGCCCCAGAATCTCGGCAGCCCTTTTAACAATGCGGGTTTGTAAGGCTTCATCAGGTCTCTTAAAATTTTCAAGGGGTTTCCGTTATGATCGATCTTTCGGCATTCATTTTTTCTGCGGACTTCAACCTGGTTCGCGTAAACCAGAATATGAGAGCGGGCTGAGGTGCCCAGAAAACTGTATCGGCCCCATCGCTCCCCGCCTTCAACACTTTCAAACAGGAAAACAGGTCCTTTCCCGTAGAATTTTTTAAGCAGGGAGACTGGGGTCTCGGTATCTGCAAGAATTTCCACGCAGACCGGGATCACATTGTAATTTTTCGAAAGCGTTTGAAAAGCCTCCCTGTCTGGAAATTGATTGAGATGCATTGTCAGATCCTCCGTAAATAATAAAAGGGCCGTGAAATCTCCACGGCCCTTGAAATAAAAAAACCGTGGCATTTTCTGGAACTGCTCACGGTTTGGGTATCTTTTTTTTACCTTGTTCTATCAGACTGGTCAGGTCCCGCAGGCAAGCTCCTTTAAATAGGCTTGCCACCACCAGTATTGCGATATGATATTTCCTGTTTGATTCATTTTTATCATTACCTTTCTAAAAGTACCCAAAGATTTCATCCATTTTAAGTAGAATGTCAAGCCTTTTTTGGAAAATTGATCTTTGATTGACCCGATCGGGCTGCTGTGATACTTTATTGCTTAAACAAAGCGGGGCTGCTGGAAGTTGTCTCAACAATGGAATGATGATTCAGGTTCAAAAAGCAGTCGAAAGCATCTGCCTCCCGCCCGATGGCGGGATCGTCAGGAATAATTGATGACATGCTCCATGGAGCGGCTTTTCGGATCTGACACTGAAATAAGGATAATGGAAATGGGAAAATCAAGGGACACAAAAAAAGATGTGAAAAAGAAGCCGGGCAAAACAGCAAAGGAAAAAAAGAAAGAAAAACAGGAGAAGAAGAAGATAAGGCAGCCGTTTTAAGGACAGGCCTCTTCCAAAGCTCTACCGCCGGCTGTCTCCAGGTGTATATGAAAACCAACCCCGAATCGGTTTCCGATTCGGGGATTAGAATTTTTCACGCAATCCTTTTGAAAGGCAGGAGGATGCGTCGACGCAAACTACTTCTCTTCCTGCTGGACTCCTAAAAATTTATCGATGTAACCACGGCTGAACAAAAAGCCCATCAATCGGAAAAACAGCTCGGGAAAATACCGTTTCATCTTCCAGGTCAGCCGTGCGTCGATCTGCGTCAGGACGTACAGGCGGTTCTTTTCGATGCAGCGGATGATATGACGGCTGACATCTTCCGCGGTTGTTTTTGATTTGTCAAACAGGGCGGCGGCTCTGTCCAGTTGAGACGGATCCGTGTATCTTGCCTGATCCATCAGATTGGTTTTGAAAAAGGTAGGGCAGACCACGGTTACGCCGATGTTATCTCCGAAAAGTTCCATTTTAAGCGTTTCAGATAGAGAGATAACCCCTGCTTTGGTCACGTTATAGGGAGCCATTTCTGAAAGCGAGGCGATTCCCGCCGAGGAGGCGATGTTGACGATGTGTCCTGCTCCCTGTTTTTTAAAAATCGGGACAAAGGCCTTGCACCCGTGTATAACGCCCATCAGATTGATGCCAATGATCCATTGCCAGTCTTCCAGTGGAATTTTTTCCATGACTCCAACCGAAACGATACCGGCATTGTTGACAACGATGTCGACGCCTTTCCATGCGGAAACAACTGCTTGAGCCATCGAAGATACCTGATCCCATTGTGCGACATCACACTGAAAGGCCATACCCCGGCCGCCTTTCGCATTGACCATGTCCACCGTTTCTTCAGCGCGCTCCATGAGGATATCGCTGACGCCGACCCTCCAGCCCTGTTTGGCGAAGTCAACTGCCAGTGTCCGTCCCAGACCGCTTCCGGCGCCGGTAATTACCACCCGCTTGTTTGAAAATTTTTTCATATCGTCTCCAAATTCAATCCCATAAAATTGTTGAATGAACTGAGAGCATGACCGCATTGATTACCCGAACTCCCGGTAAAGAGATGCAGGACAGTTGACTGCCGATAGATGCCGCACTTTTCCCGATGCTGTTTGAGTAACTGGAGTTTTCCTTCTGACTATCATATTTTTGTCTGTTTGTAATGATTATTCGATATGGCAGGCGCATCCGGATTTTTACAGGTTTTTAACCGGCGAGAATGCTTTTTTTCAGCCTTTGCTTCCTCTGGATTTGATGATATAGCAAAAAAGAACAGGTTTTCATCCACCTTGATTTTTTGAAATATCGCAGGAGGGAGTATTGAAAAAAATGGCGGAAACCATGGGCGAGAAGGTTGATGTTGTGGTCATCGGAGGCGGTTTTGGCGGGGCCGCGGCCGCACAAAAATGTGCGGAGGCAGGGTTGAAGACCCTTATTATCGAACGGTCTGAAAATGTCGGCGATAAAATCATTTCCGGGCTGACCATTCCCTTTCATGGGTTTTTGTTCGGACCGGATTTTATCCGGGATGGAAATCCGCCGATTGAAAGGCCGGTGGATGGAATTGTCAACTATATCATCACGGATATCGATGCCGGAGAAATTCATATTGACGACACCATGAAGGTGCCCAAACCGTTTTCACCCGTATTTACCCTCGGTTATAATGCATACTGCAAAGCGTTTTGCCAGTGGGAAATGGAGCAGGCGATAAAGGCAGGCGCCGAGCTGCGAACCTCCGTGACCGTGGTGGATCTGGTCCGGAACGACGGCTGCGTAACCGGCGTGAAAACAGAAAACGGAGAGATCATCCAGGCCAAAATCGTTATCGACGCCGAAGGCTCGCACGGGTTGCTGGCCATTAAGGCTGGAATCCGGGAAAAATATCCGCCGGACACCATTTCTCTTGCCGACGTTTATGTCTACGACATGGAAAAAAAGGATATTGACCGGATATTTGGGTTTTCCCTTCGCTTCTGCTGGGGATGGGATGAGCAGAAAATCGCTCCGCCTCTGGGACATGGCAATGGTTTGATGGTCTGGCCATACCGGGACAGCCTGCATTTAATGCAGGATCAGTGCCTGAGAAATGATGAAGGGCCTGTGTATAATGTCGCTTCCGACCTGAAAAAATATCATGAAAAAATTACTGCCGGGCTGCCCTGGTGGCGGGATGAGGTAGCACCGCTCACCCGTCTTCGGGCACGCATGTGGGACGGGTTTGAAATATTTGTCGGTCTGAATGAGCGGCTGCGAAATATGCCCAACTATGCAGCCGGCATACTCCTCATCGGCGATGCTGCCGGCCTGGAAAACACCGAGCTTTGCGACGGTGTTCCGACTGCCTGGTATTCCGCCGATATCGCGGCGGATGTGGCCATTGAAGCTATCCGGCATAATGACACCTCTGCTGCATTCCTGAAACGCTATGATGACCGGATAAAAGCGCATCCGATTATTCAGTGGGCCATTACGTCCACCAACCGGTATAATCTCCGGTACGCACAAATGGATCATGATGAAAAAAAACTGAGAAAATGCATCCATGACGGTTGGGGCCTTGGCTTCTGCCAGTACGGCAGCACGGCCCTGATGAAGATCACCCTGGAATTTATCAAAAAGGATCCTGCCGTGATCGGGAAGTGGGTGCGGATGTATCTGAGATTCTACTACAACTGGCACCATGATCACTTTGACCGGAGCGGGGAGAATGCCGGAGAAGTGAACAAAAGACCTTCCGGCAGGAGAAAGGGCGCAGGCCTGAAATTTTATCTGCGGTTGATGGACCTCAAACTTTCCATATTCGGGCCGTTCATAAAACTGGCAGCGGCTCTTCTCATGCCTCTGTCCGGAGCGGCCAATCCAGTTATGCGGGCACTTCTTCCGGTTCTGGAGCCGGTATATCTGCGGCTGAAAAAACTGGATTACAAGTTTGAACCGCTCAGTCAGCGATTCATCAGCGCGATCCTGAATTCAGATCCATCTGATTTTGAGGCATAGACAGAAATGGAGGAAGAATATGACGAAATCGTTTCCTGATATTCCGGGCGTGGAGTGGGTGCCGGGTGCCGGAGATTTTATACAAATCGACCTTGAAAAATGTACAGGCTGCGCGAACTGCATGAAAGTCTGTTTAGGAGGATGCTACGGGATCAAAGACAAAAAGGCACACATCAAAACCCTTGAAACGTGTATGGAATGCGGTGCCTGCTGGTATGTCTGCGAAGCGGATGCCGTATTGTTCTCCTGGCCCCCGGGCGGAACGGGATTTAAAACAAAATGGGGATAGCTATCGCAGTTGAGCGGTAAAAAAAAAGAGGTTCCTGATATGTCAATACGCCCGAGATGGTGGATGTCTCTCCAGGCTTTTTTATTTCCCCTGGTTCAAAAACTCCTGCGGGAAACGCAAACCACGGTGATTGGCAGGCTTTCAGGCCGTTTTACGGTTCCGGTTTTAAGCGGAAATAATTTTGATATAACCTACCTGCCCATCAATCAGGGTATAAGCGGAACCGGTGACTCCCTGCTGCCTCAGCGTGTCCTGAAAGAAATTATCAAACGTTCCGCCCATCGCATCATCATTAAACGATGCACATGCCGGGACGGAAATAAATGCAAAAACCATCCAATTGAACTGGGATGTATGCTTCTGGGAGAGGGAAGCAGAGAAATTGATCTTGGAGTCAGCAGGCATGTTGGTATGGATGAGGCGCTTGAACATGTGGACCGCTGTATTGAAAACGGTCTTGTTCCGTTTGTCGGAAGGTTCAAGGCGGACAATTATATCTGGGGGGTTCGCGATCAGGGAAAGCTTTTAACCATATGCTTCTGCTGTCGATGCTGCTGCATCATAAAAAATTCCGTGAAGTATCTTCCGGAGGTTTCACAAGATTCGCTAGTCAAGCTGAAAGGATTGATGATCGAAACCGATGATTCCCGCTGCAATTCATGCGGTTTATGCGTGGATGCATGCTTTGTCGGCGCACGGTCTTTACAGGACAGCAGGCTTTTTTATGATGCCGGCCTGTGTAAGGGATGCGGCCACTGTATGACCGTCTGCCCGTCAAACGCGATCCGCGCGGATGTTTTCGACCTGGAAGAAGCCGTGGCCGATGTGTATGATCGAATTGACAGGCTGATCGATTACAAATAATCAGTAATCAAGCAATTTTGATAACATGGAGGTAAACCGATGGCACAATCAAAAATATCATCCACCCGGAAGAAAAAGATCAAAACCATCCTTTCCATGATGAACAAACAGAACAGGCGGTTTATCCCCATTGCGCCGCCACTAGTCGAGATGATGGATCTCACGACCAGCGATGATGAGCTGGATTATCTTCTTAAAATGGGTACCGGGCTGTATGATTACGAACAGGCGGTGCAGGCCGCCGGCATGACCGATAAGGATTTTAAATCCTTTTTTGAGACCATGAAACGCAAAGGGCTTGTTCACATGGAACATGACAGCGACGGCAAAGAGAAATACCGGATAAACGCCATTGCCGTGGGGTGGTACGAAGCCATGATGCATTACCTTATGGGCAAGCCTCAGGAAAAAGAGTTTTCAAAAAAATGGAATGCCTTTTTTCAGTTTTTTGTCAAATTTAATTTTTTCCCCCTGCGGAACCTGCAGAATGTTGTTTTTCGTCCTTTTATTAAACCAACCCAGGATGCAGTCATCATGAATCCAGAAAATAAGGGCAGGAACAAGAAAAAGACAATTCCGATAAACACCGAAATCTCGTCCCCGGATTCAAAAGTCTATCCTACCTTTCGTGTCAATGAGCTTGTTGAAAAATTTGGAGAGCAGGATGCCATCGCCATCTTTCCATGTGTCTGCCGGCATGGCAAAAGTCTTCTGGACTCTTCCTGCATACACGAGATACCCAGGGAATCCTGCATGGCATTCGGAGATATGGCCAATGCCTGGGTCAGCTTTGGGTATGGACGGAAGATCTCCAAAGAGGAAGCAATTGATATTTTGAAAGAAGTCCGTGAACGGGGAGCGGTTCATTCCGTCATTCATGAAAGGGATGATTACAGCCTTCAGCCGGTGGCCATCTGCAACTGCTGCTGGGACTGCTGCGGTATTTTAAAACCGTACAACATGGGTATTATGCCCTTGAGATATCAAAGTTCATACGTGGCCCGGGTTAAAAGCGAGGAAAACTGCAAGGGATGCGGCAATTGCGAGAAGTACTGCCCCACCACGGCAATGAAGGTAAAGGATAAAAAGGTAACCTTGAACAGCGATATCTGCATTGGATGCGGACAATGCGCGTTTCAGTGCAGGCAGAACAATATCGAACTGGTTCCCCATGAACGGATGGTGTTTCTGCCGGTGCTGAAAAAGTCGGAATGCAGGATCACGACATGAAGCCGGCTCAGATCTTCTGTTTCCCTGCCGTCATCGAGAAGAACCGGAACAGCCTCATCGGATTGGATGCCTGAAAATTCCGGATCGTAAATCCAATCCCTTTTGCGTAGCGGGTGAAATCATCGATCGAGTACATCTGCTCATAGGGGTGCGCCAGAAAAGATCGGTATATTTTCCCCGGGAATCCGGAAAAGGATTCAATGGAAAGGTCCTCCAGGATCAGTTCTCCATTCTTTTTTAAGACCCGTTGTAATTCATTCAGGCATTTTTTCCAGTTCGGGATATGGTGGATAATGCCGAAATTAAATATCGCATCAAACGCATTATCCGGAAAATCCAGTTTCGATGCATCCATCACCATAAAAGAGATGTTTTCAGCGCGGTTGTTTTTTTCCGCGATTTGAATCATTTTTTCATCCAGATCGATTGCCGTGATATTTCCCGGGCTGAAATATTTGTTGATCAGCCTCGTACCGGCCCCATTGCCGCATCCGATTTCGAGGACGCGTTCAAGGCCTTGCGCGGAAACCATCTTGCGGAGAATCGGCAATTCATATCTTTCCTGGATAAAGGCCCGGAACGGATTGTTCATTAAAAAGAATTCAAGTTTGTTTAATTTCATAAACCATGCCCTTGTGATTAAAAAAATGACTTTTTATGAAGCCATCAAAACAGAAAAGGTTTTTTTTGATATACATAATCACCGATCTTATGAATCCTTGAAAGCTCCTTTTCCGTTAACGGGCCGGATTCCAGCGCAGCTAAATTTTCCCGCATCTGCAGCAATGAACCGGCACCGAGCATGCAGACATCAACAGCAGGGTTTGACAGAACAAATCGATAACAATCCACCGCGCTCAGCGCCCTTTCATTTTTCGGCATTTTTTTCTGCTTTAAAAGCTGTCTCCATCGTGTTGCTGTAAAGGATACGATTCCGGGCCTGTTATCACCGGTAATGTATGGAAACGCATCAACCTCCGCTCCCCGATTCGCAGCATTATATCGGATATGAAACACATCGAATATGCCTTCCCGGTGAAGCTCCGGAAGCAGCTTCCGGTTGTGGCTTGTAATTCCCAGAAAGCGAACCAGCCCCTTTTCCTTCAACCGCATTGCGCCCTCAAGTATGCTTTTGCGCGGCTGTTTTGAGAAGTACCCCAGCAGCAGAACATCCGCATATTCGATTCCCAGGGCTTTCAATCCCTGCATAAAAAATTTTTCCGTAAGATATGCGTTATGCGCATAGCTCACAATGGAGACCACCAGATTGTCTCTCTGATTTTTCATGGCGATATTTTTGATCGCTGTTTTCATTGCAGATGACCGGCCTCTGAAAAATGATCCCCAGGTGAAGTAATTGCACCCTTTCTCAAAAGCCTCTTCATAGGCTTCGGTGCGCCGACCGACGCCTATGAAGAGGCTTTTGAGAAAGGAAGCAATTACTTCACCTGGGGATCATTTTTCAGAGGCCGGTCATCTGAAATGAAAACAGCGATCAAAAATATCGCCATAAAAAATCAGAGAGACAATCTGGTGGTCTCCATTGTGAGCTATGCGCATAACGCATATCTTAC
>JAWOIJ010000035.1:0-4642 GCA_046484745.1 Desulfobacterales bacterium
CCATCCACGGTCACCGTGTTATGAGCCGATGTCCCACGGAAATACGCTCTCCAGGCCTGAGATCCACCGTAGGTATAGGTTCCAGGATCAATTTAACTGATCGTCAATGACGGTATGGTAAACAGCACGCCGGATACGGTGACCATATCCACAGAAAATATCGCGCCGGTAGCCAATGCAGGTCCGGACCAGTCCGGGGTTTATGGAGAAAACATCACCCTGAACGGAAGCGGATCATTTGACGTAGATGGAGATTCTCTGACCTATGCCTGGGCTTTCACCTCGCGTCCTTCGGGCAGCACGGCGACATTGAGCAATGCGAACGCGGTAAAACCAAGTTTTACCATTGATGTATCCGGTGATTACACGGTTCAACTGATCGTCCATGACGGCGCGGCAGTCAGCGCGCCGGATACAGTAACCATATCCACAGAAAACAGCGCTCCGGTAGCCGATGCAGGTCCGGATCAAACAGTTTTGAATGGTGATCTCGTTACACTTGATGGAAGCGGATCATCGGATGTGGATGGAGATCCTTTGACCTATTCCTGGTCTTTTACCTCTCGTCCTCCAGGCAGCACCGCAGCCTTAAGCAATGCGACTACTGCAAGCCCTAGCTTTACAATCGATGTATCCGGTGATTATACAATTCAGCTGATCGTCAATGACGGCACGGTAGACAGCGCTCCGGATACGGTAACCATATCAACAGACAACAGTGCTCCGGTAGCCAATGCAGGTCCGGATCAATCCGGGTTCCACGGTCAGACCATCACATTGGACGGAAGCGGGTCATCGGATGCGGATGGAGATCCATTGACCTATGCATGGTCTTTTACTTCACAACCTTCTGGCAGCAACGCAGCCTTAAGCAATGCGACTGCTGCAAGTCCTAGCTTTACAATCGATGTATCCGGTGATTACACAGTGCAACTGATCGTCAATGACGGCATGGTAAACAGCTCGCCGGATACGGTAACCATATCAACAAACAACAGCGCTCCGGTTGCCGATGCAGGTCCGGATCAAACAGTTTCGGATGATGATCTCGTTACGCTTGATGGAAGCGGGTCTTCAGACGCAGATGGAGATTCATTGACCTATTCCTGGTCATTCACTTCCCGGCCTGATGAGAGTATGGCTGCCTTGGACAATTCTGCTTCGATCAGCCCGACTTTCACACCCGACCTTGACGGCATCTATATGGTTCAGTTAATTGTCAATGATGGGACAGTGAACAGTGCGCCGGATTCGGTTGTAATCGATGCAGACTAATCGTAAACAATGAAACACATCATACATTCCGAGTAATGTGAAAAAATTATATCTCCTTGCAGTGAAAAGAATTAAACAATAAATTATTACCTGAATTTTGCACGCATATAGCCATAGTTGGCCCTGTGGCCTAAAAAATTTAATCAACAGGAGAATATTTGATCGGGCCTGGAGATGTCATCTCTATTCAGGTATGGGATCACGATGATTTGAATCGAAAGGTCGAGGTATCTCAAGAGGGAGACTTTACTTTTCCGTTGATCGGCAGGGTTCATGCAGCAGGGTTGTCTGTATTTGAGCTTGAAAAAAATGTTACAGACAAACTTGGTTCCGGCTATTTGATCTCTCCCCAGGTTACAATAACTATTTTGGAATTTAAAAATCAGGAAGTATTTTTGTTTGGTGCGGTTAAACAACCTGGAAGTTATGTTGTAAAAGGAAAAATCCATATCCTGGAGCTTACAACAGATTCAGGCGGATTTATCGATGAATCCGGCATGTCGGCTACAGTCATTCGACAGAAATCTCCTTTATTAAAAAATAAACCCGTAACTCTGGAACAAGCCAAAGAACACGAGACAATTACAATAGATTTGGGCCAGGTGACTGTCAACAGTACTGTACCCAAAAGCTATTTTTGATAACGCTTTTTGCATGAATACAAAAAAAGCTCTCTGCAGGCTGACTATAAAAATTCGGAGTACCAGGATTTAAGTATTTACCATATCAGGAAACTGAGGAAATTTAGTGAACGCGAACATGATTTCAGAATCATCAGGCCGGCAGGATACCTATCAAAGGAAAAAACATCTTTCTGATTATATTCAGATACTCATCAAGCGAAAATGGGTAATCATTCTGATTTTTTTGGCCATTGTGGGCGGGGCCGCCTTTCACTCCTATCGAACGATTCCTGTATATAAGACAACCGCAGTAGTTAATATTGAAAAACAAGCTGTTGAGCTTGTTGGTGCGGAAACCAAAAAGCTCTCTGCCGTTGATTTTATGCAGGCCCAGACTAACCTGCTCAGCAGCAGGAGCCTTGTCGTTGAGGTTCTCAAAGAAACTAACCTTTGGGATGGAAATGAAATGGCTGATCAGAAAAAGGTGGACTGGTATCTCTCTAACCTAAAGGTTGAACCAGTAACAGGAACCAGCTTGTTGAATATCAATTTTGAAGGGGAATCCCCGGAAAAGATAACACAAATACTCAATACACATATTGATATTGCAATCAAGACAAGTATTCAGATGAAGCTGTTGGCTGCTAAAAAGACATTTAATTGGCTTGAAAAAGAACTGGCCTTACAGAAAGAAGAAGTCGAGGCAAACCGGAATGCCATTCATGAGTATAAAAAGGCAGATGATATCCTATCCAAAGGCGAACAGGAGCGTCTTCAGCAACAGGAGCTTGTCGGGATCAATTCAGCTCTGATAAATGCCAGAGCAGAGCGGATAAAGTATCAGACAGTTTATGATCAGTTGCAGGCTTTTTCGCTGAGCGATAATAACCTGCTGCCGTTACCGGCAATTTCAAATGATTATAGGATTCAAAAATTACGTACCGAACTGATTAATCTTAAATCCAAAAGAGATCAACTTGATCAACGATTAGGTGACCTCCATCCCCAAATGATCCAGATCGATTCTGCGATCAAAAAGCTGAAACAGGAAATCGCCATTGAAATCGATCGGCTGAAGAAAAATGTAAAAGCAAATCTGGATCGTGCCCTGGTATATGAAAAATCCATTCAGGATTCCGTGGATACCCCAAAAAAACAAGCCGTAGTGCCAGGTGGACAGGGAATTGATTATGCGATGTTGCAGCAGAAGCTCAGCAGCAGCCAGAAAAAATATGATAAACTTCTGACCCAGTCCAAGGAGCTCAGCCTGGTCATGGGTAGAGAGATCGGGGACATTCATGTGGTTGACAGGGCTGAAATCCCCCGTAAGCCGTATAAACCGGATATATTCAAAAATATAATCATCGCTGTAGTGATCAGTCTGTTCCTGGGTATATTCCTGGCCTTTTTTCTGGAATACATGGATAACACTGTTAAAAATCCGGAAGATGTAATAAGGCATCTCAAAGTGCCGACAATCGGAACCTTGCCGTATAATAAGGCTTTGAAGAAAGACAAGGTGTTGGCTTTACCATGGAATGAAGTGCAGAAGCAGACTGGAGTTATGGATGATTCGCCTGATCCGCTTTTCGGGATATCCGGTCATCTGTCACAGACTACTATTGAACGGGCTAAAGATGGGCATCCAGGACAGGTGCTTGTCATCCAGAGTGCCACAATGAATGAAGGCAAAACAACAGTCCTTACCCAACTGGCCAAGACCCTTGTTGGTTCAGGGCTACGGGTACTCATGTTTGATTTTGATCTCTACCGTCCAAGCCTTCATAAGATGCTTGGAATTGAAAACACCAATGGGTTGTTAAATGCCATTGACAGGATTTCTTCCTTCGCACTGGAGTCAGGAACTTTATCCGAATGCAGCATAGACGACCTCTTTTTTCTTATCGGCTTGAGAAAGAAAAACGGAATACTGACAATTAATAATGAATCCCAGAGCATGATCGTATATTTCCTGAATGGTCGGTGCGTTCATATTCAGGACCGGAAGTTTTCCAAATCCGGCCAAATGGGAAGTATGCTTTTAAAAAGTAACCTTCTTACAGAAGAACAACTGAATGAAGCACTTGAAAGACAAAAACGGACCAATAAGCCGCTCGGATATATCTTGATCAATTCCGGCTATACCAGCAGAGAGAAGCTCAAGGGACCTTTGAAACTTCAGCGAGAAGAGTCTCTTCAGAAGTTGTTCAGCTGGAAACATGGTGCCTATTCCTTTAAACCCGGCAAGGCAAACCTTCATAAAAGTGATATTGTTGAATTTGATTATGAGTCCTCTCCCATGATCAATGCACTCGGAGAACTGGAAGGAAGCCGGTTTCTTGAACATGAAATTATGTCATGTGTAAAAGCCGGTCATGATGAAAATCTGTTTCTGCTGAATACCGGCTCTGGTTTGTCGATGGGAAAGCCCCAGATAAATGTGAGGCTTATTGAAAAACTTTTTGAAATTTTAAAAAAACATCCGACCGCCAAGTCGCTTGGGCGTCTATCCTTCAACCCTCTGGTCCACCTAGACCCGATGGGCACCTTGATGATCCTCTTCACTATGCTGTCGGGTTTCGGGATCGGCTGGGGAAAGCCGGTGCCAGTAGACCCGGGCTATCTGCGCCCAAGCCCCAGGATCGGCATGGCGTTGGTCTCGGCGGCCGGCCCCCTCTCCAACGTGCTCACCGCGTTCATTCTTTATCTACCGGTGCGACTGGACCTCGCCTTATATACGAATG
>JAWOIJ010000038.1:0-117929 GCA_046484745.1 Desulfobacterales bacterium
ATCGCGGACGGTGACGGAGGCGTCCTCCACGCGGTGACCGTCCGGGAGCGAGGCCATGAACCGCTCGAGCCGCTCGACGATGGTGCTCCGCTGGGCCCGGAGCTCGCGGCGCACCCGGCGCAGCTCGGGGCTGGCCGAGTCGCGGACCTCGCCCGCCTCGTCGATGGCCTGCTCGATGGATTCCGCCCGATCCTCCAGCCGGACCAGCCGGTCCGCGAGCGGACGGAGGGCGGGGAGCTCCTCCATGTGGCGGTCGAGGGCCTCGTGGGTCGCCGCGCTCGAGCGCAGCAGGCGGGCGCCGTCGAGGAGCGTGCGCTCGTCCCAGAACGAGCCGGGCTTCGCCAGTCGCTTGAGCTCGAGCCGCAGGTCCGGCATGGCGGGGATCGCCCACCCCTCCGTCCGCTCGACCAGCGACATGGTGGCATCGACCCGCTCCAGCTCGCGCGTCAGCCAGCCGCGGTCGGCGCGGGGCTCCAGCGCGCGCACGGCCGCCCTGCCCAGCTCGCTCGTGGCCCGCCGGGCCACCACGTCCAGGGCGGCCGGGAGCTCCAGGACCCGCAGCGCGTGCCGGTTCATCGCTCCAATGGCCTCAGCCGAGCTCCTCGCGGACGATCCGGTTCGCCGCGCCACCGTCGAACCGGCCCTTGATCTTCGGCATGAGCCGACCCATGACCGCGCCCATGTTGTCGGCGCCACCCGCGATGGCCTCCCGGACCAGCGTCCGGACCTCCTCCTCGGACATGGACTCCGGCGTGTACTCGTCCAGCAGCGCCGCCTCCCGCTCCTCCTTCTCCGCCAGCTCCTCGCGGCCGGCGCCGCGCATCTGGCTCGCCGCCTCGTGCCGCTGCTTCACCGCCTTCGCCACCACGCCGATCACGTCCGCGTCCGTGGCGTCGCGACCCTGCTCGATCTCCTTGTTCCGGATCTCCGAGAGGACCGTCGTAAGGACCGTGGTGCGCAGCCCATGGATCTGGAATTCAGGACTACTATATAAAGGTATCCGTGAAATAATTCAAATGATTAAAACCAAAACAGGATAAAGATACCATTGAGTTTTTTGAAAGGTTCACATAAGGAATACCCATGGAACTTTATGAAGCCGCCTATATAAAGACCTATCGGTCCGGAGAACTGATCCAGAAGATTGAAAAGGCCCGTCAGCTTTTAAGCCCATGCACGGTCTGCCCTCGGAAATGCGGCATTGACCGCCTGAATGGAGAAACCGGTGTGTGCATGACCGGAAAATCCGCCATGGTCTGCAGTTTCCACGCGCATTTTGGGGAAGAGGCTCCCCTTGTGGGAACCCGGGGCTCGGGAACAATTTTTTTTACTTACTGTAACCTGCTGTGCAGTTTTTGTCAGAATTTCGAAATCAGTCATGAAGGAGAAGGCCAAATCGTCCGTGACCGGCAGATTGCACAGATGATGCTGATGCTTCAGAAAGAGGGGTGTCACAACATTAATCTGGTTACCCCTTCCCATGTTGTCCCTCAGATCCTTGCAGCCCTTCCGTATGCTATCGAAGGGGGGTTGTCTGTCCCTCTTGTTTACAATACCGGTGCATATGATCGTTTAGAAACCCTGAAACTGCTCGAAGGTGTATTTGACATTTATATGCCGGATTTTAAATTCATGGATGCTGAAATTGCCGAGATAACCTGCATGGCCGGTGATTATTCGATAATCGCGAAGAGCGCTCTAAAGGAGATGCATCGTCAGGTAGGAGATCTGGTTATGGATGAATCAGGTATCGCAAAACGGGGACTTCTGCTGCGGCATCTGGTGTTGCCGGAAAATCTCGCGGGAACAAAAGAGGTGATGCGGTTTATTGCCGGAGAGATTTCACCGGACACCTATGTGAATATCATGCCTCAATACCGTCCCTGCGGCAATGCACATAAAACGTCCGGTCTCAGGCGGCGAATTACGGAGAAGGAGTTTGAAGCAGCTATGGACGCGGCAAAGGATGCGGGCATACTTCGGTTTGATACCAGGAAACGGACTTTTGTGATTTGACAGGAAGAGGCTCTCGGCAACGGTGTATCCAACAAAAGGGCATAAAGATTCTGTTGATATTTTTTGATTTCTCAATTATTTTGATTAATTGTATTCTTTGTGATAGAGAGAAAACGTTTTTATTTTAGACATAAGCCGTATTTCGCGGCTTCCGAGGTTATAGCAGGTTTTGGGTGGAGGCATCTTTTAAATCATCAGGTGGAATTCAACACGATGTCTGAAAATAAAATCAAGCATCGCAGGTTTGATAAAGGCATCGCCATGTCAGGAAGATTCCAGCAGGTATGGGATCGGCTGGGGTATTTGTACCGGATCAACCCCTGGGTTATGATTCGGAGGGTCTTTCATAAAATGATTGCACCGGTTTACCGGCATGAAATCGGCTACGTTACTTATAACGGCCTTATGAAACAAAATTATACGGACAAGAGCGGTACGGAATGCATTGTTTTAAAAACACCGGAATCATTACAGGAGTGGAAAAACAGAATGTTGCCGTCGGCGCTCTTTCATAAACTGGAAAGGCACCTGGCCAATGATCCGGAAAGCATGGTTATTCTGGCAACACGTCCTGATTTCAGTGGATCAGGAAAAAAGGTAATCGGCTATCGCATGTGTCAACCGAATGTGTTTTTTGCTCCGGGAATTAAAGAAAAGCTTCCCCTTAACAGCCTTTTTGTTGTTCACACGGAGGTTTTCAGGGAGTATCAGCGGCAGAAGGTTAACCAGGTGATGGTCAGTGCGACCCATGAGTACTGTCGGCAGAATGGATTGACGAAAATACTGGGAGTTATTTTGGCTCACAATCAGCCATCGATAGTTGCCCTTAAAAAAGTAAAAGGAGCCCGGATAATTGCCAGGTTTGAATCCCTTTCCCTGTTTTTCGGTCTCTACAAATCTGCGACTCCCCTTGATGAGATAAAAAAAATCATAGCAGATCACGACGCGGAAAAAAAACCCGGAGATACCATTTAATCCGGTAAACGGCTCCATATCTTTTTGCCGGATGGTAATCGCATATAAAAAAGAGAGGATTGGTCATTCGATAATGAAACGAGGGATGCAGCAAAAATTTTTTAGCAATGGGCTCAGGCTGTTTATCGTCTTTATGACGGTCCTGCTGTGTAACTGTTTTTTCCCCGATCAAGGTGTCGCGGAAAAGAAGGTAGTTGGATTGATTGAGAAGGTAAAAATTTATCCTGAAAAACTGCTTTTTTATGCCAAGCTGGATACAGGAGCGCGTCATTCTTCATTGAATGCCGACCGGATGCAACTATTTAAACGGGATGGGAAAGATTGGGTGCGCTTCACTGTTGTTGATCGAAATAAGAAAGCAATGACCTTGGAAAGACCTGTTATGCGAATTGCAAAAGTCAAGCAGCGGGACGGAAAATTGCAAGAGCGTCCGGTAGTGTCGCTGAATCTATGCATCGGAAGAATCGTCAAGAATGTTGAGGTTAACCTGGTTGACCGGAGGCATTTCATTTATCCAATTCTTATCGGGCGCAGTTATTTAAAGGGAGAATTTGCTGTGGACCCGGAAGCAAAATTTACAACCAAACCGAATTGTACCATGCCCTGAAGGGTTCACAACATGGTTCATCTGCCAGACTGATCTTTTTTATGACGATTATATGAAAAATTTACATTTATATCTACTGTGCATCGTTCTTGCGGCACTTGGCATCTTTTGCTTTGTCTATAAGACCGCCGTATTGAAGTTTCCCCTGAAACCGCATCAGGAGTCCGTGTTGTGGACAGTTGAAGCGCATATTTCGTTTGAAGCCAAAACCGGCCCCATGAAGATTGAACTTTTTATTCCCCGGAATCATCCTTCTGCTACAATTGTAAATGAAAATTTTATTTCAAAGGGATTTGGTCTGAAAACCAGACTGGAAGAGGGAAACCGAAAAGTAATCTGGTCGAAAAGAAAAGGAAGCGGTCCCTATCATCTGTATTACAGGGCCGTAATTCGACAGACAGGAGACGGGTGGCAGAATGGTTACCCGTCGTATACCCGTAAAAAGCCGGAAATCAAGATAACCGGTTTTCAGGGAACAAACCGGGAGGCAGCCGAAACACTCATTAGTGAAATTTATTCCAAATCCGCGGATATGGAAAGTTTTGTAAGTGATCTGCTGACACAATTAAAACACCCGGAAACCAGTGAGCTGGTTAAATATTTCAGCAATAATCTCAATATGAATGAAGAGAAAGTCAATCTGGCAGTACAAATTCTGGCTTTGACCGGTGTCCCGGCCCACGCCGGCCATGGCATAAAACTGAATCAGGAAACCAGGTCAGCACAAGTTGTGCATTGGCTGGAAGTTTATGATAAGGATGTGTGGTACCCGTTTAACCTCGAGTCCGGTGAAAAGGGAGTCCCGGATCATTACCTGATTTGGTGGCGCGGCATGGCTCCGCTGTTGTCGGTAAAAGGGGTAAAAAAAGAAAAAGCGATCATATCTGTGGTGCCCAACCCGGAAGAAACGTTATTTGTCGTTATGGCCAGGGATAAGGCCGATGCCCCCTTCCTGGTTCGATTTTCTCTTTTCAGCCTGCCACTTGAAACCCAGGCGGTGTATCGTGTCCTCCTGCTGGTCCCTATCGGCGCTTTTTTAATGGTTTTACTTCGAAATGCAGTCGGTGTCCGGACATTCGGAACATTTATGCCGGTATTGATTGCGCTGGCTTTTCGTGAAACCCAGTTGTTGTGGGGGATCATCCTTTTTACCATCATTATCGGAGCGGGGCTTGGAATCAGGCGTTACCTGGAACAGTTAAAACTTCTGGTTGTTCCCAGGCTGGCAGCCGTTTTAATCGTTGTAATTATGCTTATGACATCCATCAGCATTATCACCCATCTGCTTGGCGTGGACCGTGGAATTTCCGTGGCGCTTTTTCCCATGGTGATTTTGACCATGGTAATCGAGAGGATGTCCATTGTGTGGGAGGAGGTGGGCCCCGGCGATGCCTTGCGCCAGGGATTCGGCACCTTGATTGCCGCTTCGGGGGTTTATCTGGTCATGTCCATTGAGCTTCTCGGCTATATGATTTTTGTATTTCCGGAACTGGTTTTCATCATTTTAGCGGCAACGCTTTTGATGGGGAGATATTCAGGTTATCGCGTGACGGATATCTTCCGGTTCGGCGCCCTGATCAAGGGTAACGAATAGAGAATGTGAAACATGTTTAAAAGACACAGAAAGCTTCATGCCGCGGGCGTGCTTGGAATCAATCGCCGAAACAGTGAATACACATTGGTGTATAATGCCCGAAGGCACTACCCTCTGGTCGACGACAAACTCATTACGAAGAAACTGGCCATTCAGGCCGGACTCGCTGTTCCGGAGCTGTATGGTGTAATCGAGGCGGAATATCAGATTCGGCACCAGTTGTCTCAGATACTGACAAAAAATCCAGATGCCGTTATCAAACCCGCCAAAGGATCGGGGGGGAATGGCATCCTGGTTATTTGCGGGCGGTTTAAGGATCGGTATCGTAAGATTGACGGCAAAACGATTGGAGAAGAAGGGGTCGCATACCATATTTCAAATATTTTGAGCGGAATGTACAGTCTCGGGGGCCAGCCGGACAGGGCGATTGTCGAATATCGTGTTCATTTTGATCCATTGTTTGAGCCGATCAGTTATCAGGGAGTTCCGGATATCCGTATTATCGTTTTTTTAGGTGTTCCCGTCATGTCCATGATTCGTCTGCCGAGCCGCGATTCCAACGGAAAAGCCAATCTTCACCAGGGAGCGGTAGGCGTCGGGATAGATCTGGCAACCGGAACAACATTGACGGGAGTCTGGAAGGATATGATTGTCGCCGAGCACCCCGATACCGGAGCAAGTGTGGTCGGCCTCAAGGTTCCGCATTGGGACGAACTGCTGAGTCTGGCGGCGGGTTGTTATGAACTGACAGGTCTTGGATATATTGGTGTGGATATCGTTCTGGATCAATCTCATGGCCCGATGATCCTGGAACTGAATGCCCGCCCCGGCCTGAACATTCAAATTGCAAACAGAGCGGGATTAAATCCCCGGCTGGCACTTGTCGTAAATCACCAAAAAGAGTTGAAAGGGGTAGGCGAACGAGTTGCTTTCGCAAAGGCTTCTTTTCCGTCTACCCTGAAGATGCTGTCATAAATCGGGTATAACATTTGTGAGGACGGCAGGTGGATATGACACATATCAAGTTGACCCGGATTGCGGATGAGGTTTTAAAGAAACGTTATTTTGCCCGGAATTACCGGGGAGAAATACTGGAAACCCCGGAAGGCCTTTTTCGAAGGGTGGCCCGATCGGTTGCAGAGGCCGACAGACTGTTTGAGGCAAATGCATCCGTTAATGCCACTGCGGAAGCCTTTGAAGAAGCCATGGCATCTCTTTCCTTTTTGCCGAATTCACCCTGTCTTATGCATGCCGGGCGGCCCATGGGGCAGTTGGCCGCGTGTTTTGTGCTTCCACTGGAAGACAATCTGGAATCCATCTTTCAAAGCCTCAAAGACACGGCTCTGATTCACCAGACAGGTGGGGGGACCGGATTTTCCTTCAGCAATCTTCGCCCGAAGGGAGATACGATTCTTCCAGCCTCGGGTGTTTCAGGTGGACCTCTTTCATTTATCAAGCTTTTTGACACCGCGACATATCTTATCGACCGCAACCGTATGCGCCCGGGTGCCAACATGGGAGTGCTGCATGTCAGCCATCCTGACATTGAAGAGTTCATCCAGGCAAAACAGGATTCCGGGCAACTGTGTAACTTTAATATTTCCGTGGCAGTGGATGATCTGTTTGTCGAGCAGCTCAAAAAAGGCGGGGAGTATTCACTGATCCATCCACGAACCGGTATTGAGGTGGGACGCAAGTCGGCGAACAAGATTCTGGATCTTATTGCAGAATGCGCCTGGAAAACCGGAGATCCGGGGATCTTGTTTATCGACCGGATCAACCGGGATAATCCGACCCCGGGTATGGGAAAACTGAAAGCCACAAATCCATGCGGAGAGCAGCCTCTTCTGCCATATGAATCATGCACGCTGGGTTCGATTAATTTAACGCGCATTGTCAATGGAAAAGAAGTCAATCTGAAAAAGCTCGATGAACTGGTGCAGCTTGCCGTTCATTTTCTGGACAATGTGATCGAGATTAACCGCTATCCACTGCGACAGATCGAGGAATGGAGCCGTGCAAACCGGAAAATCGGTTTGGGGGTGATGGGGTTTGCGGATATGCTGATCCTGCTGAACACACCCTATCAGAGCCGGAAAGCGATTGAACTGGCGGAGACGATTATGGCGCGCATTCAGGAGGGAGCCATGGCCGCATCGGCGGAACTGGCGGGGGAAAGATCTAATTTCCCGGCATTTGATCATAGCATTTTTCCTGAAAAAGGGTTTCGCAAAAGACGCAATGCTACCCTGACCACAATCGCGCCGACAGGAACTATAAGCTTGATTGCCGGTGTCAGCAGCGGCATTGAGCCGGTTTTTGCCTTTGAAATGGAGCGGCGGATTGTGGATTCTGTTTTTAAGGAAGTGCATCCGATTTATGAGCGGTTTCGAAATGAGAATAAACCCATATCGAAAAAAATTTTTCAAACAGCTTGGGACATTGAACCGGAGTGGCATCTGAAAATTCAGGCGGCTTTTCAGAAATACACGGACAACGCTGTTTCCAAAACCGTAAATGTCCCGGAATCAGCAAGTGTCGACAGCGTTAAAAATCTTTTTTTAAAGGCTGTCGGGATGAATTTGAAAGGAATTACCCTCTATCGCGACAGGTCACTGGAAAGCCAAATAATGATGCCCTGCTCCATCAAGCGCGAAGAGTGCAGCTGATTGATTGATGGTGTGATTTCTCGATAATGATTTCTTTCTCTCTGTTTTTGGTGATTTTCCGATTCAGGCTCTCTCTCATCGATCAGGCGGAATCGGAGGATAGGATCGATGAATCCGTGCTTTTAATTGATTGATTGTATCGGTAATTTCAGGGATATTGAAGCGTCTTGCGATGACGATTACGCAAAAAAGAAACAGGGTCCCGACGATCAGGCAGGTGATGAGACTGTTGAAAAAGGTGTTCTCCGCCAGTTGAAGACGGATCAGGTTTTTCAGTGGTTCAAGGATTCCCCCCAGGATCGCCGCCAGAATAAACATGCGGCCATAGAAAAGATAGACTTTGCCGCTCTTCGTGTTGCCGCTTCTTCTGTTCCAGAAAGCGTAAAGCAGGGTTACCTGAAGAATGGATGATACGGATATCGCCAGTGCGATACCGGATACGCCCATCAGGTTCATCCCGATGATATATAACGGAACGCTCAACAATACGGCAAAAGAGCAAAGCGCGGTCGGCAGAAGGGTGTTCTGCATCGCGTAGTAACCTCTTACAACAACTGTCTGGGCGGCAAAGGCAAAAGCGCCTGTCATAAGGAACAGCAGGACCCGGGCCGTGAGCGCGGTGGCGGTCGAATCGAATTGACCACGTTGAAAAAGAATGGTCACCACTTCTTCGCGCAGTACAATAAAGAGAACGGAAAACGGTATCACCAGTCCCAGATAACGCAGGGTGGTGTTGAGCAGGGTGTTCATTTCATCCAGACGGTTTTCAACAGCCAGACGAGAAAGAAAAGGCGTGGCCGCGACCCCGATAGCCTGTCCGAACAGGCCGACCATCATCAGCATCACCCGTAAACCGTAGTTAAGCCCTGCGATGCTTCCCGGCGGAAGGAAACTCCCGAAAAATTTTAAAAAGATTTCAGTGGAGAACATCATGGTCAGGCCGACAATCAGAGGAAGGGTCAGCTTAATATAGCGGATCAGGTCCGGATTCCGGAAAGTAAAAGTTGGAGAGAACTGCATGCCGATCTGTCTTGCACCGAAATACTGAACCGCGAAGTTACCGATAAACGCTCCACCTAGAACCCCCCATGCGAATCCTTCCATTCCCAGTTTCGGCCCGAGGAGTGCTCCGCCGGCGATAATTCCCATGTTATAGAGAAGCGGTGCCAATGCGGGAATCGCGAACTTTTCTTTGGCAAACTGGACAGCCATGTAAATGCCTCCGCTGAAAAAAAAGAACTGGGCCGGAATGATAATGCGGGTCATGCGAACCGCCATTTGAAATTTTACAGGGTCAACGAGTCCGGGTGCCAGCAGTTTGACCAGGGAGGGCGCAAGGAAGACGGCAATGATGATCAGGAGAAGCAGCAGGCTTCCGAACACGGTATATATAATCGAAAATATGCGCCATCCATCCGCTTCCCGGTCCTGGGACAGATACCGGGAAAAAATTGGGATGAACGTTACCGATAAAAAACCGCTGGCGACAATGTGATTTAATATTTCGGGGATTACAAATGCGACTTGATAGGCATCCACCTCACCGCCGGCGCCTCCGATGTAGGCGATCACCATCTCCCGGAGAAGGCCGATAACCCGGCTCAGAAAAACGGAAAGCATCATGATGAGGGAAGCGATGCCGACTTTGCGGTGAATGGATTGAGACATTGTCTGCAGAAAGCTGGGCAATTAAGAGAGATATTTGTTCCGGATCTCCCGGATTTCATTTTTCACATTTTTTTCCAAATTTTTTAAAGCATTTACTGCGGCCCTGGCCACGGCCACGGTTTGTGCTTCATGAAGGCAGTTACAAATATCTTCGATTTTTTTTAACAACTCTTCAACTTTTTGATCGTCAAAACCCGAAAGATCAAGGGACCCTTTTTCAATAAAACTTTTTGCATCAAACTCATGCGGGACCTTTTCGCCCACCATTTTTTTCATCTCATCATCGGACGGCATTTCAAACTTGTCAGTGATGATATCGTTGAATTTTAAATCAAAAATGCTGTTGGCACACTCTTTGGCAATGTCCAGATGCTTCAGTAAATTCATGTTTTCCGTGAAATATTTTATCACTCCGATTTCAATCTCACTTTTTTTCATCCGGCGTCTCCCGATAATGTTAAAAATTATTATCCAGTTTTTTTAATTGCTTAGCATTTTTTATTGACAACCACAAGCATGTAGATCCATTTTATCGGATAAAGATGATCCCTGATCTGAAAAGCTGGCGGCAAAGATTTTGAAAACCATCAGAAATATAACGATTTTAAAAGGAAAACGATGACTATGGAATGGATACTCGACCCGCATGTCTGGATGGCCCTTGCGGCCCTTACCGCCCTTGAAATCGTACTCGGTATTGATCATATTGTTTTTTCGCTTGATTCGGTAATTACGGCGATCGGCCTTGCAAATCAGCTTGCCATCATGGTGGCTGCCATTGTGATTGCCGTTCTGTTTATGCTGCTGCTTGCCGGTAAAATCAGCGAATTTGTGGAGGCGCACCCAACCATCAAGATTCTGGCGCTGAGTTTCCTGATGTTGATCGGCTTTTCGCTTGTTGGTGAAGGATTTGATCTGCATATTCCAAAGGGATACATCTATTTTGCCATGGCGTTTTCAGTTTTCGTCGAACTGCTGAACCTGAAACTGAGGAAACGGCAGACTGCCCCGATAAAACTCCGCCAATCCCGTTCGGCCGATTTCGCGGGCAGACCGGCTGTAGGCATGACAGTCCTTCGTAAATTTAATCATCGCGGGAGAAGAAGACAATGGAGATGAAACCCATAGGCACGATTCACACGCAATTTACGAAGCCGGAAGGTATGCCGATTCAGCCTGCCGGTGCTGCCGGCGTGAAGGGCACGGTTGAGGTATTTGATGAATACCGGGCCGGGTTGAAGGATCTCGACGGGTTTTCACACATTATACTTCTCTACGTCTTTCACCGCAGCAAAGGTTTTCGATTGGAGGTGGTTCCGTTCATGGACACGGAACATCGAGGGCTTTTCGCGACGCGAGCTCCCAGGAGACCCAACCCGATCGGACTCTCTGTCGTCCAACTCGATGGAATCGAGAACGGGATTCTTCAGGTCCGGAATGTTGATATGCTGGATGGAACGCCCCTCCTCGACATCAAGCCGTATGTGCCCGAGTTTGACGGTTATATACGGGTCCGTACCGGATGGCTTGAACAAGCCCGAAAGACAGTGGAGAATCGGAAGTCAGACGACAGATTCAGGTAGGAACGGGAACCGCAGTGTAAAACCCGGGTCACGCCGGACGGAAGGGAAGGATCAGGCGGGCAACTTTATGCCGCCCGCCTGATGCGTTTCCGGTTTAGGCAACTTCGCTGAACTCCGCATCCACTACATCGTCATCTGCCGCGTTCGAAGCACCATGAGCGTCATGATCGTAAGGATTTCCCTGAGATCCGGTCCCGTGGGATGCCTGCTGTTGGTAGGCGGATTGAGCCATTTCCTGAGTTAGTCCGGTCAGGGCTTCGGTCCGACGCGTTATCTGGGACGTGTCATCCGTCTTGATCGCCTGCTTGAGATCGCTTATGGCGTTCTCCACCTGCCCGCGCGTATTCGGGTCGACTTTTTCGCCCAGGTCGGCAAGGGATTTTTCCGTGCTGTAGACAAGTGCATCCGCGGCATTGCGAGCCGTGATCAGATCCTTTTTCTTCCGGTCCTCTTCGCCGTGCATTTCCGCATCCTTGACCAGGCGCTGGATTTCATCCTGCGTCAGACCGGAAGAGGCGGTGATCCGGATCGACTGCTCTTTTCCGGTTGACAGATCTTTGGCCGATACCTCTACGATCCCATTGGCATCGATATCAAATGTTACTTCAATCTGGGGCATCCCCCGTGGTGCCGGTGCAATGCCGACCAGTTCAAAACGTCCGAGGGTTTTGTTGCCCTGTGCCATTTCCCGTTCTCCCTGAAGCACATGTATGGATACGGCAGGCTGGTTGTCTTCAGCGGTTGAAAAAACTTCACTTTTTTTTGTCGGTATGGTGGTGTTCTTTTCAATCAGCCGGGTCATCAGGCCGCCAAGGGTTTCAATGCCTAAAGAGAGAGGCGTTACATCCAGAAGCAGCACATCTTTGACATCACCCTGCAAAACAGCACCCTGAATGGCTGCGCCGAGAGCAACGACCTCATCCGGATTCACCCCCTTGCAAGGCTCCTTGCCAAAAATTTTTTTAACCCGTTCCTGAACCGCCGGCATACGTGTCATGCCGCCCACCAGAACGACTTCGTCAACATCCGATGCGGAAAGACCGGCATCTTTGAGAGCCGTCATGCAGGGAGCTTCCAGTTTGTCCACCAGGTTTGAAACCAGGCCTTCAAGCCGAGCCCGGGTTATTTTTATGTTCAAATGTTTTGGACCGTTGGCATCGGCAGTGATAAACGGAAGATTCACATCTGTCTCCTTGGAGGATGACAGTTCCATTTTTGCTTTTTCTGCTGCCTCCTTGAGGCGCTGCAGCGCCATTTTATCTTTCCGCAGATCGATGCCCTGATCTTTTTTAAATTCATCAGCCAGGAAATCGATGATACGCAGATCAAAATCTTCACCGCCCAGATGGGTATCACCATTGGTTGCCTTGACCTCAAAGACGCCATCCCCGATTTCAAGGATGGAAACATCGAAGGTTCCACCTCCCAAATCGAATACAACAATCTTCTCTTCGGTTTTTTTGTCCAACCCGTATGCCAGAGAAGCAGCCGTAGGTTCATTGATAATTCGTCTGACGTTCAGGCCTGCAATTTTCCCCGCGTCACGGGTTGCCTGCCGCTGGCTGTCACTGAAGTATGCCGGTACGGTGATGACCGCATCTGTAACGGTATCACCCAGATAGTCTTCAGCCGATTTTTTGATATCTGCCAGGATAAAGGACGATATTTCCGCCGGGCTGTATTGTTTGTTCCTCATGCGGATTCGCACATCGCCGTTCTCGGCCTTTTCAATTGCATATGGAAGATTTTTGATGTCTCCCTGCACCTCTTTTGAATCATACTTGCGGCCGATTAAACGCTTGACGCCAAAGACGGTATCCTGAGGATTGGTAACAGCCTGGCGCTTGGCAATCTGGCCGACAAGACGCTCACCGCTTTCCGTGACGGAAACAATTGACGGTGTTGTACGCCCCCCTTCAGCATTTGTGATCACCTTTGCTTCACCACCTTCCATGACAGACACGCATGAGTTGGTGGTACCAAGGTCAATTCCGATTATTTTTCCCATTTTCTTTCTCCTTCCTTCGGTGGTCTCCCGGTATCCGCTTCTGAACATACACAGACAGAACAGGGACTCACCGGCAATGTAAATTGGCGAATCTGTTTTTATAATCGGAAGTTAAGGATTAAATATGATATGTCAAATTTATTTCATTACTTTTTATAAAATTTTTAAAAAGTAATGAAAATGGCGGGCGGGAGGATTAAATAGAAACATTAAAGTTTTTACGAAGCCATCATCCTTCACCTTTTAGCATTCTAAGCATCAATTGCCTTTTGTCATCGTTTGCAAGGTATATGGTTCTGCTTGGAAACGCAAAATCGATGCCATCCTTTTGAAAGGCGGTTAAAATCTCAAGACAGGTTTTCTGGAGCCAGGCTTGAAAATCCCAGTAATCCGGGGGGTGATACCAGGCAAGGACAAGAATGTTCAGGCTGCAGTCATTGAAGCCATTAAAAAAGACCCGCGGAGGGAAATCTTTTCGATATCCTTCATGATTTTCAAGGATGTTTGATATGATTTCAACGGCCCGCACCACTTTTTCAGGAGGAGTGTCATATGTGATACCGATGTTTGTGAGCCAGCGAATGTAGGGTCTTCTTCCAATATTCTCAACCACGGTATTCACCGCTTTTTCATTTGGAATGGAAACCTGATGGCCGGTTAAGGTTCGAATGCGGGTGCTTCTGAATCCCACGGATTCCACAACACCATCCGTACTTTCAATGATGATGCGCTCTCCAACCTGAAAGGGCTTGTCAAACAGTATCGTCAATGTGCCAAACAAATTGGCAATGGATTCCTTGGCTGCCAGTGCAAAGGCAAGGCCACCGATCCCGAGGGATGCCAAAAGCGGTCCCATTTCAATACCGGTTAAATTCTGGATCAGAAAGATACCGCCCACGGCAATAATAAATACGCGCAATACCTTACCTACCAGTGGAGCGAGCATGTCATCAATGGCGCTTTCCGTGGCAGAGGCCCATTTTTTTAAGCGCACATCGATGAGCTGAACCAGACTGAAGAGGAACCAGATGATGGCAATTGTGCCGCCGATGTCTGCAGCTTTTTTTGCCACTACATTGACAAGATTATCTCCTTCTGCGGCCTGAAAGTGTATAAAGAGGGGTGATATGGCCAGATAAATTCCATATACCCAGATCAGAAGGGTCAAGGGTTTGGAAAGCGCCCGGAGAAACAATTTTGACCAGGGAACTATGACTTCTTCACCGGGCAGGTTTTTTAATTTGGCCTGAATCAGTAACTGAACAATCCGTTCAATGAGGACAACAAGTGTGATCAGGAACAGGCAGATAAGCATCTTCAGCCAAGTAATGCCGTAAAACAGTTCCGCATTGGTCCATTTCCCCAGATGGTTGGAAGCCCATTCACCGATCTGGTCGACTCCCTGCCCGATTCTTTCCCCGGCTGTATCGACTTTTTCAGTATGAATAGCGGTTTTACCCTGTCTGGCAACGGAGCTTTCAGAGGAATCGGCTTGAGCTGAATCCGGATTCTTTTCATCCTGAGCTGCAACATTGATTTGAAGTGCGGTAAGAAAAATCAGCACAAACAATAGAAGTTTGGTAATGAATCTAAAGCAGGTTTTTTTCAAGACAGACCTCCTGATGAATTCAAACAGTACACGATATAAAAAATTATTCATCTGCAGAGGTGGAATGTTAATTAAAACTCCCAAAGACCTCTGCTATTTTTAAAAACATATTCCGATTAAACTGCAATTAAAAATCTTTTTTTTGATTTTTTAAAGGTAAACGCCACGCACGATGCGCGCTTGGATCCTCAAACGCAAACCAGAGGCGTTTCATGACGTCCTTACGTCACAGGGCCTTGCCCGCACAAATTACAGCTTCGCGTTCAGTCAGGCGGCTGCAAACGAGGCATTTTTTTCAGCGCTTCTTTTATCCCCAGACGGGCAAGTTCTTTTGCGGTCAGCCATCTCACACCCTGACGAAAAAAATCAGATGCATTCAGCAGGTTGTCCATCAGTGTGTTCTGGGTCTTTTCGGATGTCATGCGCCAGATTTTGCTGCCATTTTGCACATCGAACAGGTAAAGCGTAAACGAAACGGAAGCCCCTTTTGATTCATCTGTTTTTTCCCGGAAACGCCACACATGTCCAATGACCAGATAGTCGGCTTTCAGTAGAGTTCCCAAATCCAGAGCCAGTTCGCGAGGGGTTTCAGCTTCTGAACGCAACCGGATTCTTCCATATTGTTCTGTTACAGTATCCAGTGGAAGCAACTGATGGTCAACTTGTTTCTGCAATTCATCCTGTAACAGCTCGGTCATTGTTGTTTCGACTCCGGCTTTCAGCGCCTCCTCCTCAAAACACAATTGCGAGAAGGAACATTTTAAAGGTTCTGTGATCTCATCCGGAAATTTTCCTCTGAAAAAGGGTACCACGGCAATGCTTTTCTTTGGTTTTTTCTGGGGTTTTGATGCCTCAAGTGCTGCTCCGGACTGCGAAAACAAGGCGATGAGCAATGCGGCCAGGGATAAGATTCGGATGGCATTTCGGTATTTCATAACTTCTCCTTTATCCCGAAAAACAGGTTCCTAATATTTTTTTGCTGAATGTCCAGAAAGTCCGTTATGATTCGGGATTATTGATCATTTTCAATTCCAGCGGTTTCTGGGTATCCAGGTGGATGTCGCGCTGTGGGAATGCAATGCTGATGTCTGCTTCGCGAAAGAGCTCATCGATTCGAAACCGTACATCGCTTTCGACCATTTGCCGTTCAATGATACGATGAAGTACGATCCAGAAATACAGCTGAAAAATAAGCGCGTTGTCACCAAAGTCCTGAAAGATCACAAAGGGTTTTGGTTGATTCAGAATTTTATTCTGGTCTCGGACGCTTTCGAGAAGGAGTTCTTCAACCTTGCGCACAGGGGAGCCATATGCCACACCAACTGTGATATCTGCACGAATATTATGATTTGTCAGGGTCCAGTTTGTAATATTTTTTTCCAGAAAGCTGCTGTTGGGAATTAAAATGTCAATGTTCTCTCCGGTTCGGATGCTTGTGCAGCGGGCTCCGATTTCCATAACCCTGCCGATAACACCTTCCACTTCGATCAGGTCGCCGATGTTAATAGGCCGCTCACCCATAATGATAAATCCGCTGATGAAATTATTGATCAGGTTTTGAGCGCCAAAGCCGACTCCAATCATAATGGCACCGCCAAGAAATGCAAAAGCCTCGAGAGGGATATTTACCATCCGCAGGGCGAAAAGTATGATCAGAAGGTAGGCGAGGTAGGATAATACTTTCTGAATTGCAGATGCGCTCGTGGCCTGGAGATGTGTTATTCGGGAAAGCCGCTTGGTGATATGTTGCAGCAGGTATTTCGTAAAGAGAATCCCAATAACCAGGATGAAGAGGGCAATGACGATTTTTTTAAATGTCACAGGCCGGTCATCAATGGCCCACAGCTCAAATTCCCACAATTTGTTGATATCGCCGCTGAGAGTCATCAGTTTTTTCAGAACCGGTATGGATTTCTCCTTTTCACCGATCTCTTCCAAAAGCCGCTGATTTGTCTGATCGGTTTCCAGCAGCATGGTGATATATTCCGCACGGCTTTCAACTGTGTTTTGCATGGCTTTGAGTTGATTGAGCAAATGGGTCTTGATTTTTGGATTTAGTTCCTTTTCAGATAGTTGTTTTTCCAATACGGCAATCTGGGATTGCTGGCTTGTCTGATAGTTCTGCTGGAGATTGATAAATCGGCTCAGGGTAAAGTTTTGCGCCTGCAGTTCCTCCCGCCACTTTTGAGTTTCTTTTTCATCTGTCTGTTCCTGAAGGATTGCATTTCGATATTTCCAGATCTGCTCTTTCTGTGCGATCAGCCTGAGCATGTCTTCCGTATATTCCAATGCAGCCTGATATGCTTTTCTCCAGGCGGATTTCGCGGCGAGCATCGCTTCAAATACTTCGATTTTTTCCGGGGAAGCATTTTCTGCTGCCTGCTTTTCCGTTTTCAGCCATTCCAGTTGCGCTTTTTTTTGTTTTTCAAGGAGGGTATCGATTCGTTTCCTCAGCTTTTCACGTCGGAGTTCAAGCGCACCGATCTGCTCCTCCAAGTCTTTGGGGTCGAACGTAAGCTGCTTTCTGACCCATTTAATCTGCCATTCATAGAGCTTTTGCTTAAGATCGAAAATCCGCAGTTCTGCAGCTAGATTTTCATGGTTGAATTTTTCATACATCAACATTGTTTCGGCAAGGTTCTTCTGGAGTTCTATCTGTTCAAAGTTCCATCTGAGCCCGGGGAGGTCTTTTTTTTCTTTTTGAGTTTCAATGGACTCTTTTGCCTGGCGCCATTCTTTTTCGATGGATTCCAGTTGAGAAGCGGCTTCCTCAATGGCGCGCCGGGAAATTTTTATTGCCAGATTGATTACTTCTTTTTCCTGCAGAATAACGGATAACTCCCCTATCAGCTTGTCATAAAAGGTTAACGAAAAGGGAGGGGGGGGCAACAGACCGCTTCCATCCGAATCAGAAATTTTTTCCTTCAGGAGCGCTTCATCTTCCTGGTAGCCGGATTGTTTTTTTAAAGCGGTGAGCAGCCGGTCGTAATTGGTTTGCAGAGCGATCAGGTTAAGGGTCCGGGTTTGCAGTTCAAGAAGCGGGATGCCTTTCTGTGCAGCATTTTGTTCGTTTTCCGCAAGCCGTGCCTGCTGAATTCTGGTTTTCAGGGCTTCAATTTTTTTCTCGACGGATTCCGGCGAGATTTGATTTTTGATGATTTGCAGACCATCCGTATTTCCATTATCTGCCGCCATGGCTATCAGCGTTGAACTGAACAGGAATGCCAGGCAGATTGCCAGTTCCCGGAAACAAATCTTATTGCATATCATTTGAATTCGTTTCATAACCATGAAGTGTGAGATCTGTATTTTTTAGGTAGTTGATTACACCCTCCGGTTTTACCGGAGTACCTGGTGAAATTTTTCCGGTTTGGTGTGAAAATCTAAAACCGAAAATTGTTTACGCCATCCCTGCTTTTTAATTTAGGCCTTTTTGTTTGTCAATTTAAAAGCCTGATCGGATGATTTTGGCAAAATACACGCGCACGATGCGATCGGTAAAGAGTGTGCTGACAGCCCCGGTCGAATATTTCTATAACTATTCTGATTTTCAGACAATAATTTTGTTGATTCATGCGTCAAGCCGGGTTAAGATATCACCCGTAAAACGCGTGTCGGCTTATTTTCTTTCTTTTTTCAAGTTTCTATCATTGCCGGCAGTTTGATCAAGCCATTCGAAAGAGGAGGGGTGTATGAATGTCTCCGGAACCAGAAAAAACAGAAAAAAAATGCCGCGGTTTACAAAAAAATGGTCTCATAAGGCCGGAAGTTCACCCGGAACCCTGGTGCATATTGGTGAAAAACTGCGGGATGAGGCTCGAATCAGCCTGATGGACTACGATGAAAAACAGTTGACAGAAAGAGAGATTGGTTCGATGGAGGAAGCTTTTCCTCTCAAGGATCTGCCGACAAATACCTGGATTAATGTGTGCGGACTTCATGACATCGAACTCATCGAAAAGGTTGGCAGGCATTTTCAAATCCATCCATTAACACTGGAGGATATCCTGAATACCGGGCAGAGGCCCAAATGGGAAAATTTTGAAAACTATTTTTACATTGTATTAAAGATGCTTCATTTCAGTGAATCCGAAAATCTGGTTATATCCGAGCAAGTCAGCCTGATCGTTGGGGAGAATTTTTTGATATCTTTTCAGGAGTCAGTGGGGGATGTGTTTGATCCGGTTCGAGATCGAATCCGCAAAGGCCGGAGACAGATTCGCAAAGGGGGATGCGATTATCTTGCCTACGCGCTGATCGACTCTGTCGTGGATCATTATTTTTTAATTCTGGAAAAAATCAGTGAACGGATTGAGATCCTGGAAACCGCTCTTCTTGAAAACCCCAAACCGGAAACACTCCATGTAATACATGATCTGAAAAGGGAAACCATCTATTTGCGAAAGCAGATCTGGCCTCTTCGGGAAGTCATTAGCCGGTTTGCCAAGGAAGAAACCAATCTTATCCTTGAAACAACACATGTTTACCTGCGGGATGTCTATGACCATACCATTCAGATCATCGACACCATCGAATCCTTTCGGGATCTCCTTTCCGGAATGATCGATCTTTACCTTTCCACGATCAGCAATAAAATGAATGAAGTAATGAAATTGCTGACCATCATCGCGACAATTTTTATTCCGATTACCTTTGTAGCAGGAATTTATGGAATGAACTTCAAGGTGATGCCCGAGCTGGAATGGGAATGGGGGTATCCCGCGGTATGGGCTGTCATGGCTGCGATCGTTTCGGTGTTGATTTTGTTTTTCAGGAGGAAGAGGTGGCTATAATCATCACCTGGAAGGCATTACGGTTTGTTGAGAAAAATACGAGGTAACGAATGGGAAAGATAAGCAAAGTCTTGGCGGCTTGTGACCTGTCGGAATACTCCAGACGGGTTGTATCCTATGCGGTTGAGATTGCGGAAAATGCGGATGCGCACCTGGTTATTGTCAATGTTATTAATCAGAGAGACGTTAATGTCATGGTTGAAGCAAAAAACAAGATCGGATTGATAGACAGCAAGCGAATGGTTACGGTTGATGACTATGTGTCCGATGTTAAAACGGAAAGAATGCAGGGCATTAAAAAAATTCTCGCGGAAACCGGCTTCCCTCATTTAAAAACTAAGACTGTTTTTCTTGTCGGTGTGCCTTATCAGAAACTGATTGCAGCCGCCAAAGAAGAAAAGGCGGATCTGATTGTTATGGGAACACAGGGGCGGACCAATTTATCCGATGTTCTTTTCGGATCAACAGCGGAAAAAGTGTTTCGCCAGAGCCCGATTCCGGTATTGAGTGTCCGGCTGCCTGAAAAATACGATCAAATTTCGTAAAAAATAATCAAAATTCAGATCAAACATAAAAGACTCGAACAACCGAAAAGGTTTTTTATATCTCTGAAAAATTTCGTCCTGTCCTTTAGGGCGGGGCTTCCCCTTTCAAGGCAGGAAGAGGAGAGTCAACACAATGAAACAGGAGAAGCATCGAATGCCATTGAAAATCGGAAGATTATTGCTGTTTGTGTTGTTCATGCTGCACGAAGCCGCCCTGCCGGGAATCGGGCAGGAAAAAAACGATCTGTCAAAGAAATCGGAATTGCCCCCATTTGAGCTGGTTCAAGCGGTCATCTGTGAGAATGTCAAGAATCAGCAGCCGGTTAATCCGACAATCGTTTTATCCGTAGATCTGAAAAAGGCCGCCTGTTTTACCGCCTTTGAATCTGTTTCCGAAAAGACCCATGTCATTCATCACTGGATTCGAAAAGACAGGTCTGTGACAAAAGTAAAATTGTTTCTGCAGCCACCAAGATGGTCCACCTTCAGCAGTATCCATCTTCGTGAAATTGATAAGGGCCCCTGGCGAGTTGAGATCAGCGATTCCGACGGGAATATTTTACAGACACTTCGTTTCAGTATAACGGATTGAAAAAATGGAATCGATAGTCAATTTTTTCAGCAGCCTTCGATGGCAGGATCTTCTGGATATCGCGATAAACAGTTACATCCTGTTCCGACTGTATGTCCTCTTTAAAGGAACCAATGCATTCAGAATCATGCTTGCCATTGCCTTTCTCTGGTTTTTTCAGGAGATCGCCAATTATCTGGGTCTTGTTGTTACAAGCTGGTTGTTTCAGGGTTTTACCGCAGCGGCAGCGATTATCATTATCGTCATATTCCGGCATGAGATTCGAATCGTTTTTCAAACCAGAAATTTGAAAAGCATTTTATGGGGCATCCCCCGGAAAGCGGATTCAACTCCGATCGATCTGTTATCGGAAGTCGTATTTGAGCTGGCTGCATCACGGACCGGCGCTCTCATCGTTTTTCAGGGAAAAGAAGATCTTGCCGAAATTGTAAAAGATGGTATCCCCTGGCAGGGTTTGATTTCCAGAGAGATGATTCAGACAATTTTCTGGAAAAACGGCCCGGTGCATGATGGTGCGATCTTGATTGACGGTCGACGTGTGAAGATGGTTGGCTGCATTCTGCCTCTTTCTCACCGAAAGACGCTCCCCTCTTATTTCGGAACCCGCCA
Organism: Desulfobacterales bacterium; assembly: GCA_046484745.1. GTDB lineage: Bacteria > Desulfobacterota > Desulfobacteria > Desulfobacterales > SURF-7 > JAQYVL01. The sequence goes on from JAWOIJ010000038.1 coordinate 21,269, forward strand.
TCGGGCAGCAGTCGGGCTTGCGGAAGCATCAGATGCATTGGCAATCGTAGTGTCCGAGGAGAGAGGCCGGGTGACGGTCGTAAGGGGTAATGAAATAAACCCGGTAAGATATCCTTCTCATTTAACGCGAATACTGAATGAGTTTGATGGAAAAGTAGAAATTTCATCTGAAAAATTTTATCGAAAAGAGCGGTTTAATATGATTGCGGCCGCGGTTTTTTCCATACTGATCATATCGATAATGTGGGCGAGTTTCACCCGAAGCCTGGATACGCTGATCACGCTGGATGTGCCGATCCGCTATCTGAACCGGCAGCCGGACATGGTTGTCGTTGAAACATCGGCCAATACGGTACGCCTTTATTTAAGCGGGTCAGGTGCGCTTATCCGGTCTGTCCGACCGGAGCAGGCACAGGTCAGTCTGGATTTAAAAAATGCGGTTGCCGGGAAAAATCATTTTCCGTTGATAGCGGATAATATTTCCCTCCCGCCCGGTATTAATCTGAGCCGGATTGATCCATCCGTCGTGGATGTCGTACTCGATAGTCCGATGATGAAAGAATTGCCGATTCAGGTCAACTGGACAGGAGAACTTCCGAAGCATCTTAATCTTTCCGGGGTGAAGCTGTATCCGCAAACCATTTTTATCCAGAGCCGAAGCATGTTGTTAAAAAATATAGAAACCATATATACGGAGCCTGTTTCACTCAATAACATTCAAAAAAGCGGCACGATCAAGATGGGGCTGAAATTGAGCGGCGCCTTGAAAGTCGCGAAGGGCAAACTGGGAAAAATAACGGTTCAATATACTGTCCAGCAAAAAACGCAAGGGAAAGAGGTTAAATAAAAGTAACTGTTATGCGTAATGACATGCCCACTTTTATAAAGGCTGTTTCAGGCCGTTTCCCTGAATATCGGCGCGACAGGCTCTTTTGGTCACGATGTTGCCCCTTGTGAACCTGTGTGTGAATGTGGTATGAATCGGTTATCGGGTTTTTTCATTTGAATTTTTAACATTTGAAACCCATAGGGATTACCGACCTTACCGCAGCTGCTGCATCAGACGACATACCGGACAGTTCATTATGATGCGAAATGACATCTTCCCCCGCAGGGCCCGATTTCGACAGGTTCAACTGGTTTCGCGGCGGCAGCCTCGACACGCGCTCAATGTAGATTTTACCTGCAGGTAAAAAAAATCGAAGATCTTAAACAAAAAAGGGAGAAAACATGATCAGTGAAAAAATGGTTTCCGCAATCAATGAGCAGATCAATCGTGAAATGTATTCCGCCTATCTGTATATGTCCATGTCGGCCCATTCCAACGCAATCGGGCTTAAAGGATTTGCCAACTGGTTCATGGTTCAATACCATGAGGAGATGGTTCATGCAATGAAACTGTATGAATATATCCAGCGTCAGGGTAAAGATATACGCCTGAAAGCGATTGCCGAACCGCCTCATGAGTTCGAATCTCCCATGGATATGTTTGCCAAGACCCTGGAGCATGAGCAGTTTATTACCCGTTCCATTAATGAATTGATGGATCTGGCTGTTTCCGAAAAGGACCATGCCTCTCAGATTTTTTTATCCTGGTATGTTACCGAGCAGATAGAGGAGGAAGAAAACGATAATGATATCATTCAGCAACTCAAGATTATCAAGGATAATCCCCAGGGCCTGTTAATGCTCGATCGTGAACTGGCGGGACGTATTACAACCGTCCCTACGGACTTCAGCAAAGGGGTTGAGAGCGCCATGAATCAGCCCGCTGCCGCTCCTTGAAAACGGGGTTTAATGGGGATTGTCGATGGAAGTAAAATATCAGGATTATTATGAAACGCTGGGGCTGAAGCGAAATGCGACTCAGGATGAAATTAAAAGGGCCTATCGTAAAATGGCTCGGAAGTATCATCCGGATGTGAATAAAGAAAAAGATGCGGATAAAAAGTTTAAGCAGATTGTAGAAGCCAATGAAGTTTTAAAAGATCCGGAGAAGCGAAAGCTTTATGATGAGCTGGGTGCCAACTGGAAGGATGGTCAGAACTTTAAACCGCCTCCTGGCTGGGAAAATTTTCAGCGCGGCCATAAGAAAGAGCAATCTTCCCGGTCGTTTCATTTTGGGGAGGATTACAGCGATTTTTTTGAAGCGATTTTCGGCGATCGGATGCGGGGCGGTGAAGGACCCGGGGGCCAAGGCACCGCCTGGAAAATCAGAGGACAGGATCATGAAGCCGCGATTGAAATTACACTGGAAGATGCCTTTTTTGGCGCAACAAAAAAGATGAGCCTGCAGCGTCTCGAGGTCGATGATCAGGGGCAGGTTCGCCCTGCCGTGCAAACGTACCAGGTTCGCATTCCGGCGGGCATTGCGGATGGCAGTCGAATTCGACTGACCGGAAAAGGAGGGAAAGGGGCTGGAGGGGGCCCCCCCGGAGACCTTTATTTGAAAGTTCAGTTGCTTCCTCACAATCGATTTCAAGTCGATGGGCATGATCTTGTCTACGAATTGCCCGTGAATCCGTGGGAGGCAGTGCTTGGTGCTGATATCCCTGTCCAGCTTCTGGATGGGAACATCAGCTTAAAAATTACCCCCGGAACGCAGAACGGGAAAAAGATGCGTCTGAAAGGCAAGGGACTTCCTAAAAAAGGGAGCGGTCGAGGCGATCTTTTCATTCAAATAAAAATCGTCATTCCCGGAACCACGACAGAGAGAGAAAAGGAGCTGTATGCTGAAATGGCTGAAATCTCGAGTTATAACCCGCGTCAAACCTGAGGGAGAAGCACTGTGATGGACATAACCCATTATCATGTCGTTCATTACCAGTATGAAAACTATCCGGCCTCTCCCGACCGAATCACCCTGGATAAGCTGGTGGAACTTTCCAGGGTGCATCGTGAAATCATTATCAGAATGGTTGAATGGGGATTGGTGGAACCGGTTGAAAATGAACCGGAGCCGCTTTTTTATGAAACGGTTGTCCCTCGAGTTTGGCGTATTATGCGCCTTCGAGAAGATCTTGGCATCAATTGGACCGGAATCGGAGTCGTTCTGGAACTGCTGGACCGAATCGAGGGCCTGGAACGGGAACTTGCTCACTTGAAAAAGGAGTTACAGGGTTTCTGAATCAAGATAACGCTTCAAGGGCTTCTTTCAGCACCCTGCCGATCTCCAACCTCTGAGGGCAGATGGATTCCGCTTGTGAATAGTCAGCCTTGAGGATGTTTTTTTTACTGTCTTCCGGAAGCGCTTTGAACAGCCTTCGCGCCGTATCTCGATTCCCATAGCTGTTATGATACATGGAATAGCGCAATATGTCGCTTATGGGAACCCGAAAACCGACAGCTGATTCGCAAATATTTGCACACCCGGCGCAGTAGCCGGAAGAGGTTTGCCCGGCATATTGAAAAAGAAGCTGCATGTCATGAGAAGAGAGTGTTTTTGTATTCAGTGCGGCGGCAACATTGGCCTGCAGTATCGTCATATTCGGCATGGCGGAGCAGATGCTGGAAATATGGGGATTGTCCCAGACCGCTTTAAGCTTTGCCTGTTCCGCTGTATATCCTTTTTCTAAAAAACGTTCAGTCATTTTCAAAGCGTGATCTGTTTCAGACCCTATTGAAGCATAGAAGTTTGCCGTGAAAGCGGCCTGCGTTTTCATTGCGGTCAAACCGATTCCGGCTTTCACACAGGCATCGACGGCTCTTTTCATTTCGTCTTTGACCATGAGCCTGTAATTATAGCTCATCATAATTCCGTCAACCCACCCGAGTTTTGCCGCCCCAAGCATGCTGATTTCCATATTTTTATGAGTGCTGAATCCAAAGAAGCGAATCTTTCCGGCTGCTTTCGCCTTTTCAGCCCAGGCTTTGACTTCCGTTGTCAATTCATTTTTTACATCGCTGACATAATGAATGAAATACATATCCACGTAAGAGGTATTCATTCTTTGAAGGGAAGCATTCAGTTTTTCGGTTAACGTTTCCGGATCCGAGGTGGCTCCTTTTGTGACGAGAAACACCTGTTTCCGGTCTTGAGGAAATCCGGCAAAGTATTTTCCGATCGCCTTTTCGTTTTTTCCCCATCCATACCCATCGGCCGTATCCCAATAGGTTACGCCCATTTTTAATGCCTGCCTGAATATCAACTGGTCGGACATATTCAAGACGCCGCCAAGCGAGAGAATCGGAACGTCAACCCCTGTTTTTCCGAAAGGCCGTGCAGGAAAGGTAACAGGATCAAGAGGCTTCTCTCTATCCGTGCTTGACGCCTCTGCCGGAGCGATTGAAGCAAACATGGATCCGGCACCGATAGCACCGACCGTCTTTAAGAACGTGCGTCGCGAACTTTTTTTTTCTATTTTTGGCATGGGTTTTCCTCGCATAAAATGATCTCAGGCGCGTTGTATTAACATTTTTTCCTTGTTGTCAAAAGCTGGTTCCGATTCAACAGGCCAAAGAGCAGAAGCCTCATTTGCCGGCTAACGGATGTTGATCCGCGGATTGAACGATGCCCGCTTTGGAAAATTGCCGGGGTATCTGGAATGGTTGCAGAGGACGCTCTCATCGAACTGCAACGCCTTTGTCACGGAGGTAGTCTTTCAACTCGCCGATTCCAATGACCCCGAAATGGAACATCGAGGCGGCAAGCAGTATGGTCGCTCCTGCCTTGACAGCCTCATGGAAGTGTTCTAATTTCCCTGCGCCGCCGGAGGCCACAACCTCGGCTGAAACCGCCTGCTTGATCGCCCGGATTACCGGAAGATCATAACCGGTCCGCGCACCGTCGCCTGCTTTGCTGGTAGGCAGAATGACCTGGACACCATACCCGTCGACACGCTTTGCCCATTCAATGGCGTCCACGCCGGTGGCTGTCCGTCCTCCGTCGATATAAACTTCATACCCGGAAGGCATAGCCCCGTTCTGGTCGACGTCTATGGCTACCGTTACCTTGTCAGCGCCGAATGCGCTGATCATTTCCTCGATCACTTCGGGCCTTCGAAAGGCGGCGCTGCTGGTCGAAATTTTGTCAGCACCGGCGTTTAGAACCATCTCAGCCGATTTTACATCGAAAATACCTCCGCCAACGGTAAACGGAACCGTTGTCACATCGGCAACGCGTTTGACCACATCGAGCATGGTGGCTCTACCTTCTATGGTAGCCGTGATATCCAGAAGCGCCAGTTCGTCCGCACCGTTATCACAATAGGCCCTGGCGCATTCGATCGGGTCGCCGGCATCGCGAATGCTCACGAAGTGGACTCCCTTGACGACGCGCCCGTTCTGCATGTCTAAACACGGCATGATTCGAATTGGTTGTGCCATTGTATACCCCTTTTTAAGTTTAAATGTTATATCGATTCGGCGTTACCGAACAAAGAAGAATACGGCGCGCGCATTCCCCTTGATCAACGAATCCTGCGCCTCAGTTGTGCAGGGACTTGTAAACCGCCTGCATAATCATGTGGACCACGATCATGTGCATATCTTCAACCTTCTGCATGTCATTCACGCGGGCTACAAAGGGAACATCCACCAGGTCGGCCAGTCTCCCGCCGGAAAATCCGGAAAGACCGATTGTACGGCCGTTATGTTCCCGGGCATAGCGAATGGCCTGGAGCACGTTTTCTGAATTTCCGCTTCCGGAAATTCCGATCACCAGGTCGTCGGGTTCAAAAAAATTTTTGAGCGGTTCCACAAAAACCGACTCATAGGAAACATCGTTGGCAAGGGCCAGCATGGTCGGCATGTTGTCATTCAGACAGATAACCTTGAACTTTTTTTCAAGATCCATACAGCATCCCTTGTTGATATCGCATGCAAAGTGGGATGCGGTGGAGCCGCTGCCGCCGTTTCCCATGATGAATATTCGATTTTTTTTATGATATGCATCAAGAATCAGATGTATGATCTCTTCAAATTTTGGATGATCAAAGCTGTCTATCAGCTCTTTCAGCCCGGTAAGATAGTTGTTTGAAAATTCCGGTATGCGCACGCTGCAACTCCAGTTATTTATGAATTGTCAATTAACGGCCATTCTTTTCGTGCCGCCTCTAATGCGTCAATCGTACCAATATCCTTTAAATAGTCAAGGATTTCATATCCGTACATTCGTCCTGCAAGCTCCGGCAGGATGTGAAACCCAAAATCCAGAATCGAGCCGTCCGGTACCGATTTCGGGAAAAAGCTGAAAATCTCATTGGAAGCGACATAGATACCCCCGTTTGCCAGACTACCTGATGGATTTTCCGGCTTTTCCACAAAGGTAACAATTTTTTGTTCCAAATCAAGCTCCGCGATTCCGCAGGCAGAAGGATCAGGCGCGTGAAACAGCGCCATGGTCAGGATGCCGCCTTTTTTTTTGATGTGGCGGTGGTGTTCAGCCATATCAAACAGGTTCATATTGGTCAGTGTGTCTGCATAGGCAATGATAAAATCTTTTTCATCTTTTACAAAGGGTTGGTTAACCAGAACGGTTCCACCACTTCCCAAAAGCGTTTTTTCATAAACGGTTGTAATCTTTACCGATGTATGAAGGCGTTCAACAAAGCGTTCCACCTTTTCCGAAAGATGATGTGTGTTGATGAGAACTTCTTTCACCCCGTTTTTTTCAAGCAGGTTTATCCATATTTCAATCAGCGGTTTTCCGGCAATGGTCATCAGGCATTTGGGGGTGCTGTCGGTGAGGGGGCTGAGTCGGGTGCCTTTTCCGGCTGCAAGGAGGAACGCTTTCATCTGGAATGTTTTACCGTGCGGATTACCTGGAGGCTTTTCATGTGCTTGCCGGCATACTCCAGGATATCATCAATCTCATCCTGGCGGTTGAGGTAATCCCAGTAGCTTTCGATGCTTTCCCTGATCCCGCGGGTCGGTTTCCAGCCGATGGCTTCAAGGTTTCCGGTATCGGAGAAAATGTGCCTGGTATCGCCGTACCGGTAAAATCCGGAAAGCATCGGCGGGACGAATTTCCCCGCCACTTCCTGCATGGTGCTGTAAAAATCCGCTACGGTCCAGGCTTTTCCACCCCCGACGTTAAAGACCCGGTTGGCTGCTTCCGGATTTTCCAGAACCGTCAGATTGGCGTTTACGACATCTTGAATGTTTACATAGTCACGAATTTGCTTTCCGTCTTCAAATATGGTGGGTTGATGCTCAAAATAGAGACTGAGCGCAAAAATACGCATGGCGCCGGAGTAAGCGTTGTAAAAGGATTGACGGGGGCCCTGAACAATGGAGTATCGCATGGCAACGGAAGGGATATCGTATCGTTTTCCGAGCTGGATCGCGATCTGCTCCTGGGAATATTTGCTGATTGCATACTGGTTGCAGGGGTTGATAACCGATTCATCGGACGGGAGCCATTGAAGGGCGCGATCGCATTTCCGGCAGAGATGCTCCCATTGGCCATGAGAGAGCTGCTCTTCAAGCCGGATCTCCGGATACAGAAATTCCTTTTTATCCGGACTGCAGTTCGGGCAGTGATACCGTCCTTCTCCCATCACCGCCTGGCTGGCGGCAACAATTACTTTGCGAATGTTGCGTTCCAGCTTTTGTTCCACGATGAGTTCATAAAGCAGAGCAGTGGATACGGAGTTGACATGAAAGTAGGTGGAAAAATCCGGAAGATAGTCCTGGTAGGCAGCGAAATGGTATACCGCATCAACATCCTTTAACGCATTTTTCAGATCCTCTTTTTTCCGGACATCGCCTTGAATAAATTCCGCATCCGGATGAATATAATCAGGCTTTCCTTTTGGATGGACTGTTTTGTGCAGGCTGTCAAGGATTCGGACCTGATATCCTTTTGCGATAAGTGCGTCCGCGGTGTGTGAACCGATAAATCCGGCCCCTCCTGTTATGAGAACTTTCAAAGTCGGGACTCCTTTTTCTGGTTACTTGCTGGAGTAGGATCGGTCATCAAATATCACCTTGCTGCCGCTGGGTTCCGTCATAAAGGGAAGTTCCCGATAGTTTTCCATGGTTTTGAATACGGCGTTCTGCTTTTCCCGAGGAACGACCAGCAGCAGAAAACCGCCGCCTCCCGCGCCGGCAACTTTGCCTGCGACGGCCCCCGCTTCTTTTGCCTTTTCATACATAGCATTAATCTCATCGTTTGAAATCCCGGAGGCCATTTGCTGCTTCAGCTGCCAGTTTTTGTCCAGCAGAACCCCGCATTCATTGATATCGCTTTTTTTCATGGCTTCGGTGAAAGGGTCTACAAGGGCGACCATGCGTTTCATCGCCTGGATCTTCTCGTCCGAGAGCAGGTTTTTTTTTTGCCTTGAAAGAATTTCATCCGCGCTCCGGGTGATGCCGGTGAAGTAGAGGAGAAGGGAGGAAGAGAATCTTCGAAGGGTAATGGTATTCATGATAACAGGTGCCCTTTCCACGATTTCCCCTTTTTTGAATGTAAATTTGTTGATTCCGCCAAAGGCGGCGGCATACTGATCCTGCCGTCCGATCGGCTTTCCAAGGATATCGATCTCAATTCGGCAGGCTTCTTCGGCCAGCCGGTCAGACGTTACAAGGACATTCTGATATGCATAAAGTGCGTGGAGCAGGGCAACCGTGATGGAACTCGAACTGCCCAGTCCGGAGCCCGAAGAAGGGATATCGGCAAGTGTCGTGATTTCAATTCCCTTTGTCACTCCGGTAATTTTCATGGCCTCGCGAACCAGATCGTGCTGTATCTCGGACAGGTTTTCAACGCATTCCTTTCGGGAATAGTTGATATAGATCATCTCGTCAAATCGCTGTTTGATGATTGCATACACAAATTTATCAATTGCCGAGCAGATGACGCTTCCATCATGCCGCGAGTAAAAATCGTGCAAGTCGGACCCGCCGCCCACAAAACTGATTCGAAGAGGTGTTTTAACGATAATCATAATATCTCAATCATATTCAATAAAGAACCTGTTTATGCTCTATTTTTCATCCATCAAACTTGATTTTCATATACAGGAAATCATTTTCAAGTGCAATCGTAAAACTTCGGGCTTTCCTGACGTACATATTTCGGGTGTTTTTAAAAGTTTTTGGATCTCGATCGCAACGGAATCAGAAGAATCGTTTTAAATCTGTTTTTTATGGATTGTGAACAGTTTCGTATTCTGATATTAGAAAGCGATAACCTGAAGGATTAAAAAAGTTTGGTACGAGGTAGGCTATGCTGAGTGAAAAGGAAAAACTTGATTCTTTGGCGCTTCTGGGGATTGAGTTGAATCAGGTTCAGGATCTGGATATTCTGATGGAGAAGATACTTTCCGAGGCCAGGCGGTTTGTGAATGCCGACGCAGGTTCAATTTATCTGGAAAAGAACAATCATCTTCACTTTTCATACACCCAGAATGCAACGCTGCAGCGGAGGTTGGAGGAAGGGGAAAAACTCATTTATTCCATTTTTTCCATCCCCATCGACAAAACAAGCATTGCCGGATATGTGGCCGCAACCGGACAGCCGCTGAATCTGAAGGATGTTTATAGAATTGACAGCACAAAACCCTACCGTTTCAGCAGAAAATTTGACGTGGCATCCAATTATACCACACGTTCCGCGTTAACGCTCCCCCTTAAAACAGCCAGCGGTAAAATACTTGGAGTGCTTCAGATTATCAATGCGCGGGATGACAATAATCGCTTTGTCGCTTTTTCCAATAAAGATCAGCGCATGATGACGCATTTTGCGAGCATTGCTTCAGTTGCGATAAGGCGCGCCAGGATGACACGGGCAATCATTCTGCGCATGATAAAAATGGCGGAGATGCGTGACCCAAAGGAGACGGGCGCGCATGTCAATCGGGTGGGGAGTTATGCTGTCGAAATTTACGAAAGGTGGGCTCTGAAGCACAAACTGTCCAATGATGAAATCCATAAAAATAAGGATTCGCTGAGAATGGCAGCCATGCTCCATGATGTCGGAAAAATCGCGATTTCGGATGTCATCCTGAAAAAACCCGGCCGGCTTGACAAGGAAGAATTTGAGGCCATGAAAAAACATACGGTTTTCGGTGCATTGCTTTTTCAGGACAAGCAGTCGGATTTTGATGAAGCAGCGGCGCAGGTTGCCTTGAGTCATCACGAGTGGTGGGATGGAAACGGATATCCCGGTAATATTGATATTGAAAGCGGTTATCCCATAATCGGTCACACAGGGAAGAAGGGACAGCCGCAGGGAAAGAAAGGAGAGGAGATTCCCATTTTCGGAAGAATTGTAGGTCTCCTGGATGTGTACGATGCGCTTTGTTCACGAAGGGTTTACAAGGAGGCCTGGGATGAGTCAAAAGTTCTTTCCGTTATTGAAGAGTCTTCCGGGAAACAGTTCGACCCGGAATTGGTTGAGATTTTTTTTAACAGCCTCGATATCATCTACTCTGTGAAGGAAAGATATTTAGATGAGTAAGAGATGATTTCTTTAGTAAACCTCCATCAATGACTTCCACCTCAAATACTCGCTTTCTACAGGGAGTCCCTTTGTTTTCAATATGGATATGATCTTTTCATCATTAAATCTCACATAGGGATTTATCTTGAGCTCATCTTCCAGGGTTGAAAAAACATGGTATGGATCATACTTGGAAAGGAATATGTCGATCTCTTTATTGTCGGGCTCCAGGTTTCTTGCAAACTGCATTGCATAGTCGACATAGTCATGTCCGGCATAAACCACTGTTTCCCGTGGAAAATTAAAAAGCAGCCTGATCGATGTATAGAAAGCTTCCAGATCACCGGTAAAACAGTTGCCTACTGTTCCATTAAAGAGAGTATCCCCGGTTATCAATCTCCCGTCCGCATGAAAAGTAAGGGAATCTTCCGTATGCCCGGGAGTATGGTAAACCTGAATCTGCTCTCCATCCAGAATGACTGATTTGTTAGAGCGAAGAGTCCGGTTGTCAAGAAACTCCGCATTTGTTCGACCCAGTATATCCCTGTTTCCAGGAGTATGGTCAGGATGCATATGCGTGTTGGTAATATATTTCAGTTCCAGATTCGAAGATTCCACATGGGATAATATGGAGTCTACCGCTCCGGCATCAATGGCCATGGCTGATCGATTTCCATGTAAAAGGTAACTGAAATTATCAGAAGCGTATCGAAATTGTTTGACAATCATGGAGCTCTCCTTGTTCCATTTTTTTAGCCGCCCGCGAACGAACGATATGAGGCCTGTTCGGAAGGTCTGCCATCGAAAAGTGATTGGATGTTAGAGCGGTTGTCAGAAAAACGTTCCGTTTCGATGCACCGAAGATGATGAACCTCATTTGCTGGTTTGCGGATGTTGATCGTTTCTAAATTCGCTTTGCTGGAATTAAAAAATTCAGCCGCTGCGCGGCTTCAAACAGTTTTAATTTCAATGCTCCGCTTTGTTAAGAAACGATCAACATCCGTAAAAGGTTTCACTCGGTTTCATCATCTTCGGCTTCAATCGGAATAGATTTATGACAATCGCTATATACAAAAAGTATAAACAATCATGAAAAAGCATTTTTTAAAATTAGTAAAGACGCTTGGACCCGGGATGATATTTGCGTCACTTGTTATCGGAGAAACGCATCTTGCACTACAGGCTTATTCAGGCGCCCTGTTTGGTATGTCATTTTTATGGCTGGTTGTCTTGGTGCATATTGTGTACTATCCGATCTATGAATATGGATCACGTTATGCGGTGGCGAGTGGAAATTCCCTTGTGGAAGGGTATTCGAAATTAAGGTTCAGCAGGCCTTTGTTCTGGTATTTTCTATTTTTTATGTTTGTTACGCCACCACTGGTCATGGGGTCCCTTGTCGGACTGATCGGTTCCGTATTATATTCAGCCTTTCCCTTGCTGACGTTCAATTCTTGGTGTTCGATCACTTTTTTGGCAACCACCGCTTTGGTCCTGATTGGCAGATATAAATTAATTGAAAACCTGTCAAAAATTATTCTGCTGATATTGGTACTCATTACATTGCTTGCGTTTGTAATATCTCCTCCGGGTGCCGGTGAATTTTTTTCAGGCTTACGCCCCCAGATCCCGGCGGCTGCCGGAGTATGGATTGTCATCGTCGCAACACTTCGGGTACCGACAGATCCGGCGGCATCCATTTTTTTGTCTGAATGGGCAAAAGAGAAAAGAAAAGAGTGGGGAGATGACAAAGCGGTTCTTGTCAGTTCAATGAAAAAATCAATTCTGGATATCAGAATCGGTTTCTCTTTGTCTCTGTTTGTGGCGATAGCCTTTATGGCTTTAGGTGCAGTTGTATTCAGACCAAGGGGCATTGTGCCGGAGGGAACGGAATTCGCGTTCAAACTTTCAGAGATTTTTACAAACACATTCGGTCCGTGGATGTTTCCCGTATTCATCCTCGCCGCCTTTATGGCTTTCTGGGGAGGATATGTGAGCGCTCAAGACGGCATACACAGGCTGTTTAAAAAAATCATCGATTCGCTTTTCAGCCCCGAGGAAAAGACCAGGGACAGAATCGGAGACCTGTATCTTATATTTGTTGCCGTCACCGGTCTCGTCATGGCCACGCTTTTGCAGAGGCCGATGTTCATGGTTCTTTTGGCTCTTTCAATGGCATTCCTGTATTTTCCGCTTGTCGTTGGCTTGAACATTTATTGCGTCACGAGAATGGTAGATCAGGAATTTCGTCCCGGCAAGCTGAATGTGACCCTTGCCATATTGGGCTTGTTGCTGGGAGTCACCGGGCTGGTGCTTCTGGTACTGGTGAGGGTGCTCAAGGTTTTGAATTGATCGCACCGGCTTTCCTTATTCCGGTCCCGGCAAATCGATCGAGGCATTCAATTTTTTTTCCGCTCCTTTTCCGCTATTGATTTGAGCGGATGTCAATCGTATCGATATCCCCAAGCAGCTTGCCGAGTTTCATCAAAAAGCGTGATTGACCGACATTGAATCCGAAAAGTGTTGTCTGAATCAGTTCAATGATGTAGCCACAGCGCTCGATGCTGTCAAAATAGGCAAACCGGGTGACTGCCTTTCCTTTTGTTTTTAAATTGCCGTGCTGCAGGGGCTGAAAACCGTATTTCCGGAGGGCGTCGATCCCCTTGTCAATGTCGGAAACAAGAAATCCGATATGGTGCAACCCCTCGCCCTGTTTTTCCATCAGATCCGTATATATGTTTTTTTCTCCTTTGCCCACCTCAATGAGTTCAAACTGCAATGCGCCGCTGTATCCCACCGCAATGTCAAGCTCCAGTTCGATCTGCTTGTCCTTATAATAAATTTCACTTGTTTCGATTTCAGCCCGGTACCATGGTTTGATGTTCAGTACGCTTGCATAATAAGGCAGTGAACGTTCGATACTTTTCACTATGATTCCCAGTTGACGCATGGGCGGCAAGTTGAGGCCGCTTAATCCATTGGTTTCTTTCAAAGTGATTTTCCCTCCTTTGCAAAGCAGTGAAAATGGGTGCCTGAATTGTTTTTCAGTCTGATCAGGGAAGAGATGCCGGTCGTGTTTTTTTGTATATCAAGATGATCATCCGGTTTATTGTTTCCCCAAATAATCGGTGTGAACCCATTCTTCAATCTCTTTTATGGCCTGGCCCAGGGGAACACGGCTCTTCCATCCAAGCTCCCGCTTTGAACGGCTGCTGTCCACATCATTGTTTTTTCCCATTACTCCGGCGGCAAGACGTGTCATAGGAGGCCTTATGCCGAAGGGAGTAAGAATTTTTTCCAGAAAGGACCCTAATATCCAGGCCGGTCTAAATGGAATACTCCCGAATGGTTTTTTCCCAACCCAACTGCCCAGGGTGTGCAGATAGTCTTTCCAGGTGATCGGGTAGTCATCCCGAAAATGAAATGTTTTTCCAACCGCTTTTTCAGATTCACCGGCAAGAATCGTTCCGTCCACAAGATTTTTGATGTAAACAAAAGCGCCCGGAGCTTTCCCGCCGTTTACCAGCGGGAGCGGTCCGCGCCTGAACGCATCGAGAATGTCGCGCACCCAGACGCTTCCGGGGCCGAACACATTTGCGGGGCGTATAATGGTGTAATCCATTCCATTGCTGCCGCAGAAGTTTTTCACCAGGTCTTCAGCGATGATTTTGGTATCGCAGTAAGGGATTCCGCATTTTATCCGCTCCGCATCCTCATCGAGCCCGACCAGATCCCTCCCAAGGCCCAGTGCCGCGATCGAGGAGAAGTAAACAAATCGCGATATGCTCCCTTTTGATTCCTCCAGGATGTTTCTGGTGCCGCCGACCATGATTTTTTCAAATTGCTCACGTGTTCCCCAGTCAAGGGTTCGGGTGGCAAGATGGTAGATGGTGTCGATGCCTTTTGCAGTACCAACTATCGTATCCGGTTTTGTCAGGTCGCCGCGTACGATTTCAGCTCCCATCGTTTCCAGATGCCCGGCATTTTCATTCGGCATGAACAACCCCCGGACAGCAGTATTTCTTTCAAGCAGCTCTTTTGCGAGATGGAAGCCGATAAATCCTCCCGCGCCGGTTATCAGTACTTTCATGAATTTACCACCATGAGGCGATTGCCTTCCTGTTGAGATTATCGCTCTGTCCGGTCAGAGCGGGTTTATGCAACTATCATCATGCGATTATTTTCCGGGCTTCAACGTTGCTTTAAATTTCCGCAAAGTTCTGGTAAAACATAACCGTCGCCGGGCTTGTTACCGTGGGGTCTGTCACCACGTTGATGCAGGACGGCTTTCCGGATTCAACCGCCCGTTTTATGGCGGGAACAATATCTTCATCCTTGGTGACCAGTTCGCCGTATCCGCCCAGTCCTTCCACCATCTTTTCATAGTTCCGCATGCCCAGTTCCGAGCACGTGCAGCGGTCCTCTCCTATACTCATTCGCTGGGAATGCTTGATCATTCCCCAGGCGCAGTCGTTGTTGACAACGCATATGATGGGGATGTTGTGCCGAACGGCAGTGTCAAATTCCATGCTGTTGAACCCGAAAGAACCGTCTCCGTTCAGGACGATAACCGGTTTGTCCGGGTTGGCGAGCTTGGCTGCCATGGCAAACGGTATTCCGGTGCCGAGACACCCCAGAAGCGCTCCGGCAGGAACCATCACGCCAGCTTTTTGCGATGAAAGGAATCCGGAAAGTCCGTAATAGCTCGTATCCCCTCCGTCAGCGACATAAAAAGCCTCATTGCCGAAGACTTCCATGATCTGTGCCACCAGGCGAACCGGGTGTATTGGATCAGAGGGGGCGGCCCGTTGTTCCAGTTCGGTGGTCATAAAAGCGGAATACGCGTTCCT
Organism: Desulfobacterales bacterium; assembly: GCA_046484745.1. Classification (GTDB taxonomy): domain Bacteria; phylum Desulfobacterota; class Desulfobacteria; order Desulfobacterales; family SURF-7; genus JAQYVL01. The sequence goes on from JAWOIJ010000038.1 coordinate 36,503, forward strand.
GAGCCGACTCAGCCAGGTATCGTGTTTTCGATTCTCAACAAGTGGAATGAGTTTTTCGAGAATATGTCCGCAATCGCCGACAAGGCCGACTTCCGAAGACCGGTTTCGATCGATTTCATGGGGTTCGATATCGATCCGGACGACTTTTGCATCCGGGAACAGCTTCGTGGATTGCAGTACCCAGTTCAGACGAACGCCCGCTATAATGATCACATCAGCCTGTGGCGCTCCGGTTACGATTCCGGTGAAACCGCCGTCATTGATGGAAAGCGGATGGTTGTCGGGAAGCACGCCTCTCCCGTTATTCAACAATGCAAAGGGGAAACCTGTTTTTTCGATAAATGTTTTCAGTGACTCACCACAGTTGCTCATACCGACACCGCTTCCCCCGATGAATAAGGGTTTTTCTGCGCCATTAATGATTTTCGCCGCTTCCTGCAATTCTGAATCGTCGGGATGAGTAGAAGACTTGTGAATTTTACGGCGAGGCATAACCACGGATTTCTCGTCAACCGAAACAAAGAGGATATCCGGAGGCAGTTCCAGGAAAACAGGCCCTGGTCTGCCCATTGTGGCCTGTCTGAAGGCGATGGAAAGATATTCCGGAATCCTTTTGGTTTCATAACAGGTCGCGCTCCACTTGGTGATGGGCTTTACCATATCGATTTGATTCATTTCCTGAAGGGCTCCTTTGAGATCATCACGCAATGGATGCCTGCCGCAAAGAACGATCAGAGGCGCATTGTCAAGGTAAGCATTGGCGATACCGGTGAGAGCGTTTGTAAACCCCGGACCCGCGGTAACAAGGCAGACGCCGGGTGTGTTCGTATAAATAGACCAGGCATGTGCCATCATTGCCGCGGCCTGCTCATGGCGGACATCGATGGTTCGGATGTTGTATTCCGTGAATCCGTCCAGTATGTTTTCAATATGACCTCCGGAAAGGGTAAATACCGTATTGATTTTTTCAACTTCTTTCATATATTTTGCTACAAGGTGCCCGCCATATATCTCTGACATAATAACCTCCTTTGACTTTATTTTTTACAGGTAGCGTTGCATTTGGATTTCGTTTTGAGCTGAAAACTTAAAGGACAAGCTTGATGCCGTCTTCAAACCACTGGGCATAAAAACTCATTCCCAATACCTTCAACTTTCCTTCAGCCGCAGCGTTAAATGAGGCGTCACTTTTTTTGTCTGTCATCACGGAAAAGCCGGTTGCCGCATCCTTCCAGACCAGTGCCACATCAAAGTTTTTTTGATCTCCGGGAATGGATGAAAGCTTTCCCTTGTCGAAAATAAAAAGTCTTGCATGCTTTCCGTCAGCGGTTTTGATGAGTATCCGCACGCTGGCCTTGCCGATGTATTTTTTGTAAGCCTTGTTGAATTTCGAAGCTATTTTTAATATCTGCCCCAGGGCAAAAAGAAGTAGTGTAAATTTCATCGGGTTCTCCTTTAAGGTTGTTGAATGGACACTAAACAAACGAGAGTACTGTCTTGACCGCCTTGTTTTTCCCTTTGTTCATATTCACCTCGATCATTTTGCGGTACTCTTCTATTTTAAACTTGTGCGTTACCAGGATATCCGCTCTGATTTTATTCCGGCTCATGAGTTCGAGGGCAATATCAAAGACATGACGCTTCTTGCCGTTGTATGTCACCAGTCCATAAGCATAGACACCCTTTACGGTCTGAAGCTTCAGCCAGATCGGTGTGAGATCGAGCTTTACGTCCCCGCCGATTCCAACGATACTGAGCGTTCCCATGGCTGCCAGAAGCCTCATGCACAGGTTCAGCGTTATCGTATTTCCCACGGTATCATAAATCCGGTTGAACCCTCCCATTGGGATTTCCATGCCCAGCATCGGTTTGTACATTCTTGCCCCGGTAATCCGGGATGTCTGCTGAAAGACCTCGTTCGAGGGTATAATTTCATCGGCGCCAACGCTTCTGGCCAGCTCTGCGGCAAAAGGTGACGGCTCGATCACAGATATCCGGCAATTCGGTGTGAGCGCCCGCACCGATTGAATGATCAGGTTGCCGATCACCCCGCCGCCGATTATCAGAATGTTTTCTTCATCAACCGGCATGTTGTCAAACACGGTCTGCAGCGCAACGGAAGCCGGTTCAGTCATGACTGCCGCTTCCAGACTCAATCCGTCCGGTATTTTAAAAAGCTGGCTTTTGTGGGCTGCCAGAAACGGAGCGAATCCTCCGTTAATCCCGCTATTGATGCCGATGAACATTCCCGGCGGGAGTTTTCCCTCTGCAAAATTTTCGCAGTTGCCCGACCTTCCTGCACGGCAGCTCGGGCACAGGGGGGAGATTTCGCGTGCTTCGCATCCAAGAATCGGGTTGATGGCAACAAGGTCGCCTGCTTGAAACGATTCAACACCCGGTCCTGCCTCTATGATTTCGCCGACGACTTCGTGTCCTGTCACACAGGGAAAAGAGGTAAAAGGCGACGCTGTCGGGGAATCGTGCAGGAGTATCAGATTCATATCGCTTCCGCAAAAACCGCAGTAGATCGTCTTTATTTTTACCCAGTCCGGAGAAGGGAGGGTCGGCTCCGGGATATCCGTAATCCGGATCGTCTTTGCAGGTCCTTTGTAGAAGACGCTGTTTCCAAAAAGCGCTCTGAGGCTTTTTGCCGCAATAAACTTTGGGACATTCACGCTGAATTGAAGTGCCTTCATGAGTTCCTCTTGCATGGTGGAGTGGCAAAATAAAAACCAGACTGCAGTGGTGTGGATGGGTATATATATGAGTAAATATTCATGTTGTCAAGAAAAATAATATATAGTAAAATTAAATCGTTATAAAAATAAAACGATAAATAGTTCATATTATTTTACTATTGACAAGTATCCATCCGGCAGGTATATTTCCATGTTAATTTTATCAGGGAATAATGAGTCCGGGTAATGGGGAAACATGAGCACGGTAAGAACACCAATACAGCATCGGGGTATTCAGACAAAAAGCCGCATCATGAAAGCGGCATTTCTGCTGTTTGCGCGAAAAGGAATTCACGGAACCAACTCAAAGGAGATTGTCGAAAAGGCGGGCGTGTCCATCGGCAGTTTTTATTCCTATTTTAAAAACAAAAAGACGCTTCTTCTTGAGATGCTGGAAGATTATCTGGAGCGCCACTTTTCAACCATATGGAGGCAGGTGGATAAGATCTCCATTCACGAACTGGGGCGTGATGATATCAAGTTAATCGTTGAAAACGTCTTTGAGGCATATGACATTTCACCTGAATTTCATCGTCAGACACATGCCCTGCGGTATTCCGATTCCGATATTAACCGTATTTATGATCGGGAACGAAACCGGGAGATCGAGCAGGTTCGAAGTCTGATCGAAAACAACATGAACCGTCTGCATATCGGAGACCCGCACGCAGCAGCCATTGTCATCCACAACGCTGTTGAGAACGTCGCCCATACCGCAAAATTTATCGGTCCTAAAATCGAGGAAGTACGATTGATCGGTGAATTGACCAATATGATTTACAGCTTTCTGGTTTACGGAAGGGTTGAGAAAGACGGGGCGGGTGTTTCGAATGTTGCCCGGTTTGATCACGGGGAAGATCGTTAGGGCCGGGTTCACAAGCTGTTTTTAATCTGTTCGGTTCCGGTAACATGCTGAGGCGGGAAGGTGAACCCGCCTCAGCTCATCTGTTTTACTGCAATACTATTCATTAAATTTGATTTTTGTAACCACCCCGGCATGATCAGACGGCCATAATCCGCTGGGTGTCATATCCCCCACTTCTTCTCCGACAACATCTGCCATGACTTTGTCGATTTCCAGGCCTTTCGGATCGGTGAAAACAATATCGATGCGCGAGGTAAGCTCTGCAGTCGGATCGCTGACATATTCGTCGAATCCGCTGGTAAACCCATCACCATAGTTTCTTTGCAGTAGCCAGGAATCCTGGTATCCGGCAGCTACTGCCTGCATGTACGGCGGTGTATAAGGCAGGGGGCCATACAACGGGTGAACCCAATAACCTTCCACATCTTCTATGGAACTGTTAAAATCGCCGACCATGACAATCGGTTTGGGATCAGAATAAGACAGATAGGCTAACGTGCCCACCAATTCCTGCATCTGTAATGACTGGAAATATCTGAAAACGCTTCCCGGCGCACTGCGTACCTCCAGATGGGTATTGACGAAACGGAAAACATCGCCCTTAATATCCACATCAACGGCAAGATAGCCACGGGTGAATGAAGCAGTCGTGCCACCAAGATCCAGTTCCAATTGAGCCTGATAGTTGCCATTCAGTACGCTGACGGCATCATGGTCTTCACGCACCAGTATAATATCGTGATCTACGAGGCGTGCATCAGAAAGGTATGTAGGGGAACTTGGATTAATCATGGGCATTTCGATGTCGGCATTGGTAACTGTAAACGCAGTATATTCCATACCGCGAGCCTGTAATTCCGCATTCAGAACCGTATAAAAATCGATGACAAGCGTATTGGCCTGAACTGGATTTCCGTCCAGGAAATCGCCGGGGGTCTGGATGTAATACGTTGAAACCTCCTGCAGTCCGACAACATCCGGTTCAAACAATGCGATTTCATCGGCAATAGCCTTTGCCCGTTCCGGAAAGTTGGTATCTTGCATGGACTGAAAAACCGCTGCCACCGCATATGGAATTGTGTTGGGGTCAGTCTGAGCAGCCTCAACCACTTTGAAAATATCCGCGCCCAGATAGAGATTGCGGGTCATCGCTTTAATCTTTGGGTCACCCGCATACGCCGATGAGAGGGGGGCAACCAGAATCAGGAGAGCCAGTAAAAGCCATCCCAGTTTGAAGCCTGAAAACATTTTTCTTGTCATGATAAATCCTCCTTCTGAATGGTTGGTGATTGAACGGTCGATCAATTGATCGAAGCCTGTATGATTCACTGCAAATCAACTGATTCTGAGCGATGAACCCGAGGAAAACCCTGCAGAATGTAAAACAGTGCCAACAAAGATTTGACCAGTGAACCATGTTTAGAGATATTAACAATCCCCTAACATTGGTTGGCCCGTAAATGCAACAAAAAAATTAAAATTTTGTATTTTAAATCGAATGGTTGCCATGGAAGCGGGTTAGAACCTATGTTTCTTCTCCGAGTTATCCGGTTGAAGTTTTTTATATTTTCCGGCTGCCCAGTTTTCGATATCGGAACAGTACCATCGTGAAAATCTTCTGTCAGAAGGGCCGCCGGCCATGTTGGTGTAAACCTCGTCCCTGGACAGGTCCGTAATCATTCGATACGAAGGGGCAAAGCTCGTTTTTCTCCCGGCACTTTCAAAAATCTGCCCCTGGTGAGGGGTGGCAAGGCTGCCGATAATGGTGATCGGACCGCGATCAAATCCCAGAAACCGCGGCAGCTTGCCGCCAAAGAAGATGTTGCTGAGCATAACCTTCTGAACCTCTCCCCAGCTTTTGACATCCCCTGAAAGCGCTTTTTCAGCAGCCTCTGAATAGATTTCCTCTCTTGTCTGTCCCCTGAACCACGAAGATTTTTTCGAAAGGAGGATTCGGTCAAAGTTGAGATAAAAGTCGTTGAAAACTCCGGTATGGGTATCTATATATTGTACCGCTTGTGACCCGAAGCCGTTTTCCCCAAAGACTTTCCGGCAAAGTTCTCTGTAGAATTTGTGAAACAGGTAAGCTCCTTTTGAATCGGAATCGTATTTCAGATCCCATTCTTCAAGAATTTTCCCTTGGGCGGTTTTTGGGAGAAGGGGAGACAGAATTTTCATAAACGATTCCGCCTGGACCGAGAAAACATCATATTGAATTTTTATCATATCATCGCAGGTAAACTGTTCCGGTCCGGAGAGAAGATCTGCAATCCGATCCGAACGGTAAGGCCCCATGGCCATATTGATCGGCCTCACTTTTCCATATCCATTCAAATCCTGGTTCGATGTAACAAAGTAGCCGCATTCCGGATTGTAGCATCGCGGCAGGTCTTCCGGTTTTTCAAAACCTTGCCAGTCGTTTTCTTTTTTCCAGCCGGGAAGCGGAACAAAGCCGCTGATCCCCTCCCGTCTTTTCGGCATCAATCCGGACATTTGATACCCAATATTTCCATCTTTGTCAGCCAGTAATAGATTCCATGAGGTCTCAATTTTTCCAAGCTGGTTCATCCCCTCTGTAACGCTTTTGATGTCCCAGATTTTTAAAATGCTGTTTAAGGTGACTCCGCCTGAATCGGCCGGAGCCCATGAAGTGGTCAGATAATATCCATCCTGGTTGGGATCTCCTTCCAATATGCCGTGCTCATTCTCATAGAATACAATGGTTACCGGATCTTTTTTCTTGCGTTTGATGACTTCTTCTCTTTTCCGAAAGGAAACCCATTGATCCGGTTCTCGAAAATATTGGCCGTTTTTGCATTGCTCGATCCAGGAATCTGTTCCATCCATGAATGTATAGGTGGCGCTCCAGGCAAGGTCTGGATTCCGGCCGATCAAAAGAGCCGGCAAACCGGGCATTGTTCCGCTTATCGCATACCTGCCGTTCGCTTTTAACACCATTTCATACCAGACGTTCGGAAGGCGGTTCACTTCAAGATGAGGGTCATTCGCGAGTATGGGTTTGCCGGAAGCGGTCTTTTTTCCTGAAACAGCCCAGTTGTTGGATGCCATCATCAGAGGTGCGGCAATGTTCCATAAGGAAGCAGGGGATACAATTCTTTCCTGAAGAGTTACCTTTTTTACAAGATCGATATCCAGGCCTCCCAGAATTCCCGGAAAAAGCTCATGGAGCCTTTCCTCATCAATGCCAGCCTGGATTAATTCAACAAGGAGCTTCTCCATCTCACCCTGCGATTGCGCGAGTGTCAGGTATCCGATCATCCTGGAAAGCATGATGACATCTTCTGTCCGCCATGGTTCCGGCTTGTATCCCAGGAGTTTATATTCCCAGGGGGTTTTTTCGGCAAGCGCCTCATTTACCCCTTTACAATAGGCTTCTGTAATTTCCTTTGCTTCGGGAGTCAGCTTTTGAACCTCCCCCGCAACCGACCCCCAATTCATCCTGCGGAAGAACATGTCGATTTCAAGCATTTCATCGCTCGAGTCAAGGAATTCGGATGCCCGGCCCCAGCCGAGAATACGCATCAACAGGATTTGCATTCCGCGGTCTTTTCCGTGGGCATATCCCATCAGTCTGAACAGGTCATTCTGATTTTTCCCCTCCACATGGCAGACACCGTGTTGGTCTCTCCAGATTTGTTCTTTCATTTCTTCTCCTTAACAGATGGAAATTTTAAGATCATTGAAAGCGTTCATGGTTGGTCCGGCTGACGGTTAAGATGTTTTTTTAAATAAACTATGTACAAGAGTGGATACAGTGTCAAGCCGATTTTGATGGACACCGGGATGATTTTGTGGAAAATCAGATTTGCACCATTGAATCCGGGATCAGGCATGAGTCTGGAAAATAGCCGGCTGCATGGATACCGTTTTGTTGTCCGGTCGTCAGCAAGGAATATCTTGGAAAAGGAAAACCGATCATGATTATTGATATACACAGTCATCTTGGGGATATCCTGTATCCGAACGGCAGAGATCTGATTTATAAAAAAGGCGCTGTAATGCAAAAAATACATGATCCCCAGGCCGACAATGAAAAACTTCTGATGCGGAATTTCGGGCTTGGAAAATTTTTTTATAAATTTCTGCTAAAACCGGCTACCATCGCGCAGCGGGCAAGAAACGCAATTGCAACCCTTGAGAACCTGCAGAAATCGCTGGACAGGACAGAAGTCGGTTATGCGGTATGTATGCCCATAGCCCCCCATGTTACGTTTGAAGATCTTGCCGCAGCGGTGTCGATCGAAAAAAGGATCATCCCTTTTACCAGCATCGATTTTACCAGAGAGCATGATATCGCTGAAAAACTTGCACGAGATGTAAATCAGGGCGCAAGGGGATTGAAGCTTCATCCCATAATACAGCGAATGCCTCTTACCGATCAGCGAACCATGGAGGCGGTTCAGCATTTCGCCCGATTGAACAAACCGGTTCTGGTGCACGCCGGCATGGCCCATTATTATTTGGAAGATGAATCGGAAAAGCATTCGCCTGAAAACGGAAACATTTCCGATGTGGAAGCGCTTGTGCGGTCCTTCCCGAATGTGAATTTCATCGTAGGGCATGCCGGTCTTTTCTGGCAGGATCAGGTGAGGAAAAAGCTTTGGGACTGTAAGAACGTATGGGTAGACACCAGTTTTCAGTCCCCCGGAATTATAAGAAAACTGATCAGAACCTTTGGCCCGGAAAGAGTCATGTATGCGTCTGACTGGCCCTGGGGGTACCGGAGGCCGCATATCAAAACCGTGAAGAAGGCCTGCAAGGGTGACCGAATCCTGGAAAAGATGATTTTTTTAGAAAACGCGGCAGGATTGCTCGGCATGGATTTTTGATGCAACCATCCGGATTCCCGGGCTGCTTTTTGTAATGGTTTTCTCCGCTTCGGAACCGGGAGCCCGTATCAGGCTCGCTATATTTTTTCAGTCATTGGGCTCATGGTACTGCATACGATTTTTATCATCCCTTTGCTTAGAAGCAAACAGAAGCGGTCCTAAAAAAATGCAATATTGCCCAATGGTAGTGTCTGATCCGAAAAGCAACTTTGATAGCCTGAATGAATGATGCGGCTGGAAATTTTATTGACTTCTTTCTGCTTGTCGTTGATAATTCCATCTTTAAAATCAATGTTTCCGGAGAATAAAAATAAATTTTTTCAGATAGTTGTTAATTCGTGCCCTCAAAGACTTGCCGGTTCCGATCGATTTTTTTGATTTTAATCAAGTAAAGCGCTTCCATTCTTTGATACGGTAAACAGATTTTTTATAAAGGAACATGAAACGATATATCGCATTTATAATCTGTGTCGGGCTTGTCTTTTCGGTTCTTTATGGAAGACTCTATGTTTACAGAGACACAACAAATGGCAGGTTCTCGGCCGACTCCGGATATGTGGATGAAATCGCGTACATGGATGCAATAACCCTTCATTATCACGAAAGAAGACCTTATTATATAACGGAGCCGGATGGCATACGCGGTTTCTGCGCGGATCCGGCCAATCAGATATTTCAAAAAGCAGGGATTCCATACCGCTGGCAAAAAACACCGGCCAAACGTCAGTTGGAAATTATTGAACAGAATACGAGGATGGCCTGCGCTGTGGGTTGGTTCAGGACGCCGGAAAGGGAAAAGTTCGCAAAATTCACGCGCAGTATTTATCAGGGTAAACCCACGGTGGCAGTGGCACGGGCGGATAACAGCAGAATTGAATCCGGGTACCCGATTGAAAAGACAATGATCGATCGAAAACTGAGACTGTTGCACAAGGACGGTTATTCATATGGCACGTTTATAGATGAAAAGATTCGTCAATATAATCCTGTTGTAATTAAAACGACGGGAGGCAATCTGGACATGCTCAAGATGATTTATGCCGGTCGCGCGGATTATTTTTTTCTGGCTGACGAGGAGGCACAGGCGTTGATGTTACAATCCGGCTTCAGCCTGAAGGAATTCAAGTTTGTTCGATTTTCAGATATGCCCGAGGGCAACAAACGCTATATTATTTGCAGCATGGCAGTAGATGACACCATAATCGACAGATTAAACCATGCGATTCAAGAATGTAGGCCCAATTAAAACCAAAGGAATACGTACCATTGATAAAAATAGATATGAGATACAAGCGGATTACGTTGATTGCAGCAGTCATCTGTCTCATTTTCTTCTGCGCCTTTGTGATGGTCTGTGAACATTATGCCCTGAAAAAGGCTGAGGAACGCATTGCAGAACATGCACGGATCATTTCCGATAATCTCTGGAACTACAATGCTCAGGGGGCTGTTGAATATCTGAAACTTGCCGCGAAGTCGCAGAATTATGAGAGCCTTGTCGTCACGGATCATGGGGGAAGGATCTTTAATCAGACCCAAGGGACTGATTTCAGTTCACTGGAGAGATTTTTGATCCGGGTGAAACTGCTTCCGAGGGTAAAGCTTCTGGCCGCTATAGAGCATAATGGATCCACCATCGGCGGGCTCGAGGCGGTATGGGTTCCGCAAACCCTGTACAGTTACGCATATGTTTTTTTTGCTTTTTTGCTGCTGCTCGTCATAATCTATCTGTATCTTCGCGTTCTGGACGAGAAACGGTTTCTGGGCAAAAGAGTCCATGAAAATACAGCCGAGTTGCTTGAGGCAAATGCTTTGTTGCAAGAGGAAATTAAAGAGCGGATTCAGGCAGAAGAGGCGTTGCGGGAAAGTGAGCAGAAATATCGGATTCTGACTGATAATGTCAACGATATGATCTGGACCGTAGATATGGATTTTAATTTCACTTATATCAACCCGGTTACCAGAAAAATATACGGCCTGCCAAAAGATGAGTGGCTGCCTTATCGTAAAATTCAGGAGGTTCTTACACCGTCTTCTTTTGAAGCGGTTAGGGAAATGGTCAAGAAGAAGTCACTTTTGGGTGAGCGAACCGGAAATTATGATTCTCCGACTACCATGGAAATTGAAGTGATTCTATTGGATGGTTCAACGGTATGGGTAGAGGTTAAGGCTTCTTTTATGATCGGCAAGAACGGCAAACCGGAAGGGATTGTGGGCATTGCCCGGGACATTACCGAGCGATTCAAGGCACAGTTGGAAAAGGAAGACCTTCAGAAGAAACTGGAGCGATCAAAAAAAATGGAATCTCTGGGACTTCTGGCAGGCGGTGTCGCCCATGACTTGAATAATGTTTTATCCGGCATCGTCAGTTACCCGGACCTTCTCCTGATGGACCTGCCGGAAGACAGCGCATTACGGGAACCGATTGAGACAATCAAGGAATCGGGGCTGAAAGCCGCAAGGATTGTTCAGGATCTTCTTACACTCGCCCGTCGGGGGGTTGTTGCTACCGAGGTTTTGAATATGAACAACCTGATCACGGACTATCTGGAATCACCGGAGTACAAAAAGCTGCTCACCTATCATCCGAATATTGTTATCCAGACCTGCTTTGAAACGAATCTGCCCAATATTGTTGGTTCATCGTTCCATTTGCGAAAGACCATCATGAACCTGGTTTCCAATGCCTCCGAGGCTCAGCCTAAAGGGGGAAACATTACCATTTCGACGGAAAGCCGTTACCTGGACAAACCGATAAAAGGTTATGACAACGTAAAGGAAGGGGATTACATTATAATGAGGATTGAAGACCGGGGGGAAGGGATCGTTGAAGAAGATCTTTATCGGATATTTGAACCATTTTATACCAAAAAAGTGATGGGAAGAAGTGGTACCGGGCTGGGAATGGCTGTCGTATGGGGAACGGTTCAGGATCATAAAGGTTACATCGACATTCACAGCAAGATTGATCAAGGGACAGTCTTTGAATTGTATTTTCCAATAACACGGGAAAGCCTTTCGGAAAAAGAAAACGTTCTCTTGAAAGACAGCCTCAGGGGAGACAGGGAGTTGATACTGGTCGTTGATGATATGGAAGATCAGCGAAAAATTGCCTCGAGTATTTTAGAAAAATTGAATTATGAAGTGATAACGGTTTCAGGTGGCGAAGAAGCTGTAAATTTTATCCGGGATTACCCGGTGGATCTGGTAATTCTGGATATGATTATGGAACCGGGTATTGACGGGCTTGAAACGTATAAACGGATTATAAAGCTTTATCCGGGCCAGAGGGCAATTATTGCCAGCGGCTTTTCAGAAACCGAACAGGTCAGAGAGGCGCAGCGACTTGGGGCTGGTGAACATATCAAAAAGCCGTATATGATTGAAAACATAGGATTGGTTATAAAAAAAGCACTGGCAAAGTGATATAGAAGTACCTGGATGACAAATCCGGGAATCCGTCGAACAACCCCTGAAAACGGCTGTTCTGTGGGATTGGTAATGATGGACCGATGTTTACGGCGCTGTTTTTTTATTTTTTCTCTTTCCTGCTTTTTTGATTGCCCTGTCCATGACAGAATCAACCAGACCCGGAAAAAACCTTTTGGCTATATGGGTGAGTTTGCCATCCAGTCCGGGGATGATGAGAAATTTTCCTTTTCTGATTCCGTTCAGGAATGCTTCAGCTACTTTATCCGGATGCATCAATCCGGCACTGGCTGAAATGGCTTTGGTCTCTTCCGGTTTTGTTCTGTTTTCAACCTCAAAACCTGGTGTGGCGGTATCCGGCGGGCAAAGTACGGATACGCTGATTCCGTATGGTTTCAGCTCACTTTTTAATGCTTCGGAAAAGCCAATGATCGCAAATTTCGAGGCGCAGTAGTCCGTGAAGCCGAACACCCCGATCAAACCGGCGATGGAGGATATGTTCCCAATGTGGCCGCCTTTTTTCCGCATGTGCGGCAGCAGCACGGAAACCGTATTCCATATGCTGTAAAGATTGGTTTTCATCGTTTCATCAAACTGTTCAAACGATATCGTCTCAAAATAATCTGGATATGCTCTTCCGGCGCAGTTGATTAAAACATCCGGTGCTCCGAAAACCTTTACGGCTTTTGCCATGACCATTTCTACATCCTTATGATTGGATACATCCAGCTTCATGCAGGAAAATCGCTGATTCCTGGAGATTGCATTTTTTGAGAGTTCATTTTTTGCAGTTTCAAGCCGATCTTCTCCTCTGGCAAAGAGGATAACATGGGAACCTTTTTGGGCAAGAAGCGTTGCAGTCGAAAACCCGATGCCGCTGGAACCTCCTGTGATAAAGACTCTTTTATTGTCGAAATTTTTCATGTCGCGGAACTCCTGTGAAGCAGCGTTGAATGGGACAGATTTATCCTTATCATCGAAGAATTCAACAAGATCAGTGACCGGCGGTTAACCTCCGCATACTGATAAACACATATAGAAAAAAGATCCCAAAGAGGAAATCATTTATGCCATATACGGAGTAAAAGAAACCTGTGATCCAGTCTCTATTGTAAATGACGGACAGATCGCCAAAGTTGTTCCATAACCAGTGAACCCATACTCCGGAGTAAAAAAACTTTTCAACCGCAAAAACCGCAGATATGGCAGGAACTTTCTCATGACAGCGGGCAATGGAAATATAGGCGAGTCCCCATAGAATAATGATGAACAGGCTGATATTGGAAAAGGTTTTTGGATCTATTTGCGTCAGATAATCATTGGTAAAAAATTTGCTGAAAACAGGAATACCAAGAACATTGACCGCGCCCGCAAGTATAAACCCATATTGAATCCATATTTTTTTCTGCATATGACTCCTCCTCATTTAAGTAGAAACCGTCTCAAAATGCTATATGGCCAAATTTCATCGTCAGAGCCAAAAAGTGAAAAGCAGGATAATCATCAGTGAGATATTTTTATTTTTCATCTGATTTCTCCGAAAGTTAAGCGCTATATCCTTCAATAGTTCCATTGGAATGGTACTTATGGAATATTGTTTTTTTATATAGTCTAACTTTTTTGAAAGCAAGCCCTGACTCCATCAACGGGTGGTTTTCATAACCATTGGATTTGCGGTTTTTGAGCGAAAAAACAGGACGAGTAGTCTCTGGCGGATAGACGCTCAAACCGTTCCATCCCAAATTTCGCTTTAACGTGAATTTTTTCATAAGGTGTTAAAAAGAAGACTGAAAGCAGCCTGCATTCGGTTAAGGCAATCAAAACGGAATCTCCTGTTGCTTGAGTTCTTCTCAGGTTGATTGACAAAATTTTAAAAGAATACTATTTTTCTTCTGCTTCCCACGCTTCCTGATGATATGGAGGGATAGATACATTCAAAACCATAAGTGATATCCATAAAGGAGCGTCGTTATGAATTCATTATTGCTGGCGGTATTGATGATGGCAGGGTATTTAGTCGCATATCATACTTATGGAAAATTTCTTGCCCGCAGGATTTTTAAAATAAACCCGGATGCGATTACCCCGGCCAAAGAGCTGCAGGATAACCACGATTTCGTTCCGACAAACAAACATATTCTTTTCGGCCATCATTTTACATCCATTTCGGGGTTGGGACCCATTGTGGGACCGGCGATTGCCATTATCTGGGGATGGGTCCCGGCTGTTGTCTGGGTTTTTTTCGGCTCTATTTTTTTCGGAGCGGTCCATGATTTCGGAGCTCTGGTTTTATCTCTCAGAGCCAGGGGGAGATCCATTGGAGATTTGACGGCGGATATCGTCAATAAAAGAGTTCGAACTCTTTTCCTGCTGATTATTTTTTTTGAACTTTGGATCGTTATCGCCGTCTTTGCGCTTATTATCGCAATCTTATTCACCATGTATCCGATAGCCGTCATCCCTGTCTGGTTTGAGCTGATCATCGCGTTATTGCTCGGCCAGTGGATTTATAAAAAAGGCAGGGATGCATTCTGGCCCAGTATTGTTGCTGTGGCTGTCATGTATGGAACTGTCGTGATCGGTGCCTATATGCCGGTTGATCTTGTGGTCTTGTTCGGAACAAGTCCAAAAACAGCGCTCGCGGCATGGATTATTATCGTTCTTGTCCTGGACGCATGGCTGGCATCGAGTCTTCCGGTTCAAACCTTGCTTCAGCCTCGGGATTTTATTAACTCTCATCAACTTTTAATTGCGATGGTCGTGTTGTCACTTGGCGTTATTGTGGCGCATCCGCCTATCATCGCTCCGGCCCTGGACCTTGATCCGGAAGGCGCGCCTTCTCTTCTGCCATTTATTTTTGTTATCATCGCATGTGGAGCCATTTCCGGTTTTCACAGCCTGGTGAGTTCCGGAACCTCATCGAAACAGTGTGATTCTGAAACGAACTCCCTGTTTATCGGGTACGGCAGCATGCTGATGGAGGGTGCTTTGTCAGCTCTCGTTATCATAGCGGTAGCAGCAGGAATTGGTCTGGGCCTTACCGGAAAAGAAGGAGAGGTTTTTACCGGTATTTCTGCTTTTAACCATCACTATGCAAGCTGGGATGCGGCTTCCGGACTGGGTTCAAAACTCGGGGCTTTTGTGCAGGGATCAGCCAACATGATCCAGAGCCTTGGCATTTCTGCTCAAATAGCGATTTCGGTTATGGCTGTTTTTATTGTTTCCTTTGCCGCGACGACTGTTGATACCGCTACCCGGATTCAGGGCTATGTAGTTGTTGAGCTGTCTAATGCATATAAATTCCGGCTTCTGTCACGGCGGCAGGCTGCAACGTTTTTCGCTGTTATTACAGCGGGTGCCCTCGCATTCTACGACGGCAGCGGCAAGGGGGCTTTGAAATTGTGGCCATTGTTCGGTTCGGTCAATCAGCTTCTAGCGGGTCTGGCCCTTTTGGTGACCACGATTTATCTTGCGCGGCGTAAGGTGAATATCGCGTTCACCGGTCTGCCTATGATTTTTATGGTTGTCATTACGACATGGGCGATGATTTTGAATATTCAAAAGTTTTACGAAACCGGGAACTGGCTTCTTTTTTGTATCGGTCTTTCAGTATTTATCCTTCAGATCTGGATGATTATCGAGAGTGTTGTGGTTTTCAAGGAAGTTAACTTCAAAGAGAAGGGGCTTTCGGAAACGGTCTTCTGATATCCCATGAGGTTTTGCTGATACCATCATATGAAAGTCCGGCACCATGAGGGCCTTAAAAAGGATGTTTTTTTTAAGAGAGAGCATTTTTTTCGGGCAACTTTTCGAGATACAAGTGCAAAAAATCCATATGGAATATGTTAATCGGCAATATACGGCTGTAATTTTTTTTACACTGACCTGAGAGAGGAATGTATCCGGCATGACAGGGCAAATCACAGAAAATCGGGCAGGCGAGTCTTCCACTTCTGCGGCAAAACCCGGTTTTATAGTGAGTTTGCGGAAGAGCCGCATCGAGAGCGCTTTTCAGCATTTTTTCAAAGTGCTGAGCAGTGGGAGCTTTCTCCTTTTTGCAGCCCTGATCGCAGCCATTGTATGGGGGAATTTATCTTCTGCGGGGTATAAGGAGTTTTGGCAAACCGAAATTTCCATCGCTTTCGGCAGCCTTCACCTTGAGAAGTCTCTGGCCCACTGGGTGAATGAGGCGCTGATGACGCTGTTTTTTTTTCTGGTCGGGATCGAAATCAAAAGAGAAATACTGATCGGCGAGCTGTCTTCCTTCAAAAAGGCGCTGCTCCCGGTTGCCGCCGCAGTTGGAGGTATGATTGTTCCGGCCGCAATCTACGCTTACTTCAACAGCAATACGCCGGCGGCGGGCGGATGGGGAATTCCGATGGCTACGGATATCGCTTTCTCTCTCGCGGTGCTCGCCATTCTTGGCAGGAGAGTTCCGTTTGGAATCTCGATTTTTCTTTCGGCTTTTGCGATAGCGGACGACCTGGGGGCAGTTCTAATCATTGCCATTTTTTATACCGATACGATACTGTGGGGGTATCTCCTGATCGCGGCTCTTTTCCTGTGTGGCCTTTTTCTGGCCAATTTTTTCTGGGTAAAAAAACCTCTGGTGTATGTTATTTTGGGCATTGGTCTCTGGACAGCTTTTTTAGGTTCCGGAGTCCATGCCACCGTTTCCGGAGTCTTCGTAGCCATGTGCATACCGGCAAGGGGAAAATATGATACGGCTACATTTATCAACAATATCCGTAAATACTTGAATGATTTTCAATGTGATGCCGATGCGTGCGGCTATACCATCCTGCTTAACAAAGACCATTTGAATGCCGTTCACAATATCAAGGTATCCTGTCATGAGGTGGAAACCCCTTTACAGCGTTTTGAATATTCACTCCAGAGCTGGGTGGCTTTTGTGATCCTTCCTCTCTTTGCTCTTGCGAATGCCGGAATCGCTTTTGGTGAGATGAACATTGGAAGAGCCCTTACCGATTCGATTATGCATGGCATCGTTCTGGGGCTCGTTCTGGGGAAACCGATCGGAATTTTTCTGTTTACTTTTCTGGCTGCGAAACTTGTAAACGTCCCGCTTATCGGCGGGGTGAAGTGGCGGCACATATTCGGAGCAAGCATGCTGGGAGGGATCGGCTTTACCATGTCCCTCTTTATTTCCGGGCTTTCCTTTCCTGACGGTCAAATGGCGGAGATCGCAAAACTGGGCATTATTCTTGGGTCTTTCATTTCAGGCGCGATGGGGCTTTTCGTCCTCTCCCTGTCGGATAAAAAAAGCGGCTGAGTCCGGCAGGGATAAAGACGGTCAAACCTGCATGAAAGAACACCTATTTTATGTGTTTTACAGTATCGGTTATCAGGTTGATGGCCTCTTCTGCTGAGGTTTTCCCAAGGTCGATTACCAGATCGTACAGGCGTGCATCATTCCAGTCCTCATGGAAAAACTGTTTGATGTATTCCCGCATTTCGGTCTCTTCCTTCTCAATGACTTTTTTCGCGGCCTTTTCATCAATATTCTGCTCTTCCATCAC
Organism: Desulfobacterales bacterium; assembly: GCA_046484745.1. Lineage (GTDB taxonomy): Bacteria > Desulfobacterota > Desulfobacteria > Desulfobacterales > SURF-7 > JAQYVL01. The sequence continues at coordinate 53,925 of JAWOIJ010000038.1, forward strand.
GGTTTTTATTTTTGCCTTTTCCTGCTTTATCAGCCGGACATGGAGCGTACCTGATTTCTCTTTCAGAATACACTGACCGCCCCAACCCAGGATAATGGCATTTCCCTCTTCATAAATATCTTCAACCAGTTTTTTGGTAGTTTTGAAATAGTTGTCGTCATCCAGACAGCCGCGAGATCTGTCCACAACTTTTTGAACGAGGGAGCATGTATATTGATCTACAAATCGTAAAAGTCTTCCGCTTGAAGCCTTGATGAAAGCTTCTGTCTCATGTTCGGATATGCGAAGTTTTTCCGCAATCCTGGCAACCAGGTGCTTATCAATATATTCGTATCCAAGCCTTCGGGCCACTTCTGAAGCGATTTCTTCGCTGTTAATTCCATATTCTCTGCTGATTGTAATCACTGCCATAACCTGTTTTCTCCTATAAATGAAAAAAGCCGATAATTTTCAAAGTGTCTGTACCTGATTGAATTTTAATACTTTAGCAGTAAAACCCGGAAGGTTGTCAAGCTAAAAAGTCTTAAGTGTGATAAACAATTGTGTTTTTAAAATAAATTTTATAGATTCAGCAAACAGCCGGCAGTTTGGCCGCGGGGATTTTGTACACGGTTTTTACAAAAGATTTTAAACGGTGTAACAGGTACCTGGCAGACATATAAGGTCATCTTTTTTTTGATGCATCGATCTCTCTGTGAACGATGACCCAATGGATTTTGCCATGCGCAATCGGCTGAGAATTCAATCGGTTTCAGCACATTTTTACGGCAGCTTAAAACACACAGCTCACAATCTTGAAGGAGGTGCGATATGAACAAGGTTCAATTTATTCGAAGAAGTTTTTTAGTCGTTTTTGCAATTCTGATGCTGACCAGTTACGCTGCCGAGGCGGAAGATGGCGGCTTGATAAGCCTTCTCACCAGCAACCTCGGTGTCAGTGAAAAACAAGCCGAAGGGGGTGCAGGATCAATTTTTAACATCGCAAAGCAAAGTCTCAGCGATAATGATTTCTCAAGTATCGCGCAGGTGGTTCCGGGCATCGAAAAGATGATGGCCGCGGCACCTGAAGAGAAAACGAGCTCGGGTTTTTTTGATCGTATCTCGTCCATTTTCGGAGGCCAATCGGATAAAGTGGAAAAACTATCCAAATTGAAAGATTCTTTCCAGGAACTCGGTCTGAGTGGAGATATGGTTGGGAAGTTCATGCCGATCATACTTGATTACGTTAAGGAAAAGGGTGGAGAAAAATTGATGAGTACCCTGCAAAATGCGTTTTGAAAGGAGAGAATGTGTTCCCAAGAGACAGGAAGGTCTGGGGTTGGGCTTTATATGATTGGGCGAACTCGGCTTTTGCAACAACCGTCATGGCCGGTTTTTTCCCCATTTTTTTTAAACAATACTGGAGTTATGGCACGGATGTGAATATGAGCACGGCAATGCTCGGTTTTGGGAATTCAATTGCAAGTCTGTTTGTCGCTTTAATGGCCCCTGTCCTGGGTGCTATTGCAGACAAGGGCTCTGCCAGGAAAAAATTTTTAACGGTATTTGCCTACTTTGGTGTGCTGATGACGGCATCCCTTTTTATGGTTGAGAAGGGGGAATGGGCGCTGGCTATCTTTGTCTATGCACTCGGTATTATTGGTTTTTCAGGGGCCAATATTTTTTATGATTCCCTGCTGCCGGATGTTGCCTCGGAGAAGGAGATCGATTATGTGTCCAGTTTCGGATTTGCGCTGGGATACCTTGGAGGAGGGCTCCTGTTCCTTCTGAATGTTCTGATGACATTGATGCCGGAGAGATTTGGTCTTCCGGATGCCGCATATGCCGTTAAATGTTCTTTTGTATCGGTCGCTTTATGGTGGGGAGGGTTTACGATTTTTACCCTTTTATGGGTGCCGGAGGAAAACAGTAGAAAAGCATCCCGGAGAAACCTGTTATACGTCGTAAGGGAAGGATTGCTTCAGTTTGCGGGGACTCTCAGAAAAATACGACACTTGAAAACCGTTATGCTTTTTCTTCTGGCATATTGGTTTTATATTGACGGTGTCGATACGATTATACGGATGGCGGTTGATTATGGCATATCCATTGGATTTGATGCAAATGATCTGATCCTGGCACTTCTGGTTGTTCAGTTTGTCGGATTTCCAGCCGCTCTTGTATTTGGGATACTGGGAGAAAAGTGGGGCGTGCGGAGATCAATTTATCTTGCCATTGGAATTTACATGGGGATTACCCTGTGGGGGGCCATGATCACCAGTAAATATGAATTCTATATGCTGGCGGTTGCAATTGGATTGGTCCAGGGCGGGATTCAGGCATTAAGTCGTTCTTTTTACTCCCGTCTGATTCCGAAAGGGCAGAATGCGGAATATTTTGGCTTTTATAACATGTTCGGAAAATTTGCAGCCATTTTCGGCCCGGCGCTGATGGGGGTTGTGGGGTTATTGACAAGACGCTTTTTAATGCCTCTTTCTCCAACAGAAGCTCAGATTGAAGCGATTGGGAGGACTGCATCCAGAATCAGCATCGCTTCCGTAATCATACTCTTTATCATCGGCGCGATCTTGTTTTACTTTGTGGATGAAGAAAAGGGCAGGGAGACCGCATATCAACTGGCCGAAGAATAGGGTCAGCCATTCTGGCGGCAGGACGGGATCGTTGTTAAAAAAGCGACATTCCAGCTATAAGACCGAATCGAATCGAAGGGCTTTTGTTCGAAAATATTTTAATGCAAATATTACGGATCCCCAAAACGATGATTTTATTTTGAATACCGGCACTCTCAGCATTGATGCTGCGGTAAATGCCGTGGTTGGTGCCATGGGAGCATCGCCGGGATATTCGTAAAATAGGATTCGATTATTCATATGCAATGGTAAGATAATGATCTCGGATATGTTGCAGTTTTTCCGCATGATTTGAAAAAATCCAGTCAACACCGCGATTCAGTTCCCGGAATAACGCATTGCGGGAACTGATAAAACCTGTCCCGACTTTTTGCCCGACGCTCCAATGCTTTTGTAAAATAGAGTTGGATAAAAACAAATAATGCCCTGTTATTCCACAGAAGTTATTTTTTAGCGCCATATTGCTCAAAGCCGTAAAATTAAGTTCCGCGATCGGCAGGAAGCTGGATTGATCGACAAAGGTTATGATCGGAAACATTTCAGGTGAGAGAGACAGAATATGAAAGTCTTTCAGAGGACTCAGCGGTGCGAATATTTTCTGGAGGACTTGATTTTGGTAGTCCGGTTCCGGGTAAAACTCTTTTTTGATTTCCAGCATCAGATGAAGTTTCTTCCCGAATTTTTCAACCACTTCATCCAGTGTCGGAATCAAGGGAAAATTTTTTTGCAGCTCAGCAAGGCGCAGCTGCGAGATTTCGATATTGGAGTGAAACAATCTTTCAAGGTTCGAATCATGGAAAATCACAGGATGAAGATCCTTTGTCCACCTGAGGTCGAGTTCTATCCCCCAGATATTGTTTTGCAGCGAATTTTCAAATGCCGGGATTGTGTTTTCAAATATGGTTCTATTGTCATGCTCTCCACGATGGGATATAATTTTGCAGTTCATCAGTTGCTTTCCGCCCGGAACCGGCTGAGGCCATATTGAGAAAATCAAGTCGGTTGCAAGTTGAAAACTTTTTTCGATAAATGCCGGGATGCTCATCTTTTCAGTTTCTCCTGACAATTGCAGTGACACAGATATTCCGAGACACTATATCAGTTTTTCTAAAAAAAAACATGAAATTCCGCTTCATGAGGTTATCGAATAGAAGCTTTGTCGGCCGGCGAAGATATTTAATTTGACACACAGCCGGTTTCAATTTAATATTTTTATCAAACCGGTTTATATTGAATGCGATGATTGCGCCAAAGGATGATCCATGAAAAAATCGAAAGTGATCTTAAGGAACTGTCAGGATTATGATACCGATGTCATTACAGGCATCATTCGGGAATCCATGGCGGAACTTGGATGCAGGATTAAAGGAAAAATTTTTATTAAACCGAATGTCGTTTCGGCAAATAAAAAATACATCCATAATTCTTATACCCACCCGACCGTCGTAGAGTCCATGGTCAGCGTGCTGAAAGAGCAGGGATCTGATAAGATCTGCATTGGTGAATCCGGAGGATATGGAATTCCTTCCAGAATGTTTTTAAAGGAGTCCGGTTTTTTTGATTTCGCAAAGAAAAACAATGTTGATCTGATCGACCTGAACGAGCATGCCCTGGTGAAGGTTCCGTTGAAAAAAGGAGTCTGCCACAAGGAGATTCTGCTTTCCAGGTATATCCAGGAGGCTGAATTTAAAATCTGGATGCCGAAACTTAAATATCATATCTTTGCATCCTTCACGAATGCGCTGAAATTGAACATCGGTATTCTTTCCCACAAGGAGAGAATGTTGTTTCATGATTACCGGATCCATGAAAAAATTGTAGATTTGCTGGAGCCGGGCTATCCGGATCTTGTTGTTGCCGATGCCATTGATATCACGTATGGGTTCGAATCCGCTCCATACCCGGTAAAACTTGGAGTCATTTTGATCTCGAATGACCCGCTTGCAGCCGACGTGGTGGCCTCTCATATCATGGGATACAATCCCCATGAAGTTAAACATCTGAAAATCGCATCAGACAGGGGGTATGGCTCCCTTGATCTTCAGGACATCGATATCAGCGGAGATTCCGATCTGGAAGAACTCCGTGCGAAACCAAAAGGAAATACCCGCCTGTTTCAGGTGCTGAGTGAACTGGAGACACCGATACAATTTTATGCGGGGCTTGCCAGGGATACGGATGTGATCTGCGACGGTGGTTGTGAGGGAGCCGTGAAAGGATGTTTGGGGACAATTGAAAAACGTTCTCCCGGAGCGCTTAAAAATGCAAAAAAAGGAGCGATTGTTACCGGTATTTACAAGGGGGATGTGATCATGCCGGATGGGCCGGTGCTTTTGATCGGTGAATGTACAAGGGTTGAAGGGAGGCTGGAGGCGAAGAAAGTTTACAGAACCCGTGGATGTCCGATTGGAGCACGGGATCTGTTTATTAAAGTCCCGATGATTTTTTCAATGCCGAGCCCTATGCTTGATCCAAGAGATGCGGTTCTGTTTGTCTGGAACTCCCTGCAAAAGGGGTTCATGATGGCATTGAATCGTTTTATACTGCAGAAGTAGTTTTTAATAAGCCGATTCAGGCTGAATAGATAGCCATCCGCTCTGGCGGATGGATAGGGCGGTTGTCAGAAAAACGTTCCGTTTCGATGCGCCGAAGATGATGAACCTCATTTGCTGGTTTATTAATTTCATTTAGACAAAATAAGAAAAAAATAAAGGAGGATATGTATGATCGTCGTTGCAAAGCTCAAAGCAAAAAAAGGTGAAGAGGCGAAAATGGAAAACACGTTAAAGGGAATCATCCCGGACGTTTCAAAAGAAGAAGGCACTCTTGTTTATACGCTTCATCGTTCCCAGAATGACCCGGGAGTATTCCTCTTTTATGAAAAATATAAGGATGCGGATGCGCTGTCCTACCACAGCTCAACCCCCCATTTCAAATCTTTATTCGGAAGCATCATGCCTCTTTTGGATGGCCAGCCTGAAATTGAGATGTATGAAGAAATTGACGGAATAAAAAAATAAACATGAATCCATGGTCAATTTTCGCCGGATCAATATTTCAGGGGCAACCCTGCTATTCATCCGGCATTCAGATTGTTGATTTCAACGGATCACTGCGAGGTTGCGCTTTTACGTTTCAGCTCCTGGATCAGTTCACATATCGGTTCCATTGCGGGGAGTTCCGCCGTCAATGGTTTTCCTTCAAGGCTTTCCAGAAAAATCTGTTCGTTTTGCGGAATGCGCGCTATTATTTTTTCGGAATTGACGTTTTTGATCATGGAATCTTCAACGCGGTCATTGATTTTGTTCAAAACGAGAAATAGATCAATCGACGCTTTTTGCGCCATTTCCTGAATTTTTTCAGCCATCATAAACGATTCATAAGTGGGGTCTACCACATTCAGGATGAGATCGCATTCCGCATCAACCCTTCTGCCAAAGTGTTCAATACCCGCCTCTGTATCGACGATTGCGATTTCATTGTCTTTCATGACCAGGTTTGAGAGGACCAGTTTTGAAAGCACACCCATCGGGCAGGCGCACCCTTCCCCAAAATCGTGGATTTTTCCGATAACCAACAGTTTGATTCCGTTTGTCTCGGTTACGCACTCTTCCGGCAGTTCATCGATTCCAATTTTTTGGCTGAAGGGTTTGTCGTCCAGGGGAAATTTCCGGTTCAGCTTTTCCTTGAATCCTTTTTTCCCTCCCAGGTTATTCATGATATCTTCTGGAAGCGATATGCCTGCCAGGCGGTGAAGTCCGAAATTGGATTCATCCGCATCTATAAGAAGTATCGTAAAGCCCAGATGATTCAGTTTCACGGCAAGAAGTGTCGCCAAAGTACTTTTACCGCTTCCACCCTTACCACAAACCAGTATTTTCATAAAATCGTCCCTTCCCAATTTTTTTCAGACTTTCATATTCATCCGACTGCTCATTCAACCCTATCGCGATTCACCGAAATTGAGTGATTCTCAAATTTCCAGCAACCTTCTGCTATCAGGACATCTTTTTAACACGTTTATTGGCTTCCCGCAACTTTTGATGGGAGCGGAAACTTTTTCAGGTTGTTATTTTGCCATAATTTTTCTGAAAAGGTTGTCCGCTGAGAAAAAATATTATAGATACGGCACATATGAATTTTTTATTTAATATCAACGCGTAAAGGAGTGCTTTATGATTTCACGAATTGATCATGTCTCAATTGCCGTTAAAGATTATGACAAGGCAGTTCATTTTTTTAAGGATATACTCGGTGCAATACCAGGGGCCGCAGCTTCAGATGATCACTTGAAATATTTTTGGCAGATTTTTTCACTTGGAGATCTTTCCCGTATCGAGATTTTAAAAGCAACCGGCAAGGGCAGCTTTCTTGACAACTTTTTACAGGACAAAAAAGAAGGCGGGGTTCATCACATTACGCTTCAAACACCCGATATCCGCAAGGCGATTATTCAATTAGAGGAAAATGGGATAGCGCACTTTGGGTTGAGGGAATACGGGGATTTCTGGAAAGAGGTTTTTATCCATCCAAGGGATGCCTTTGGTGTTTTGATTCAAATCGCAGAATTTCACCCCGATGATTGGATCCATGAGTCCTTGAGATTTCGAAGCGGGGAGAAATGGGAGGTCCATAAAATTGAAAATGGATGCACACTGGATATCGCGAATCCAGGCGGCGGCAAGACCCGGATTGAACTGAACCGAGATGAAATTCGAAAACTTGTCGGTGATCTTAATCAGGCATAGATGTTCTGACCCGAATTTTGTTTTTCAGGCATTTTTTTTCAACACACGTCGGAGGTAACATTTATCGGATCGCAATTGACACAAATCAGCGATCCGGTATATATTGGTCTGTACAATTATCGTGCTTCTTTTCCAGCGAATTCGTGGTTTGTGTTTTGCCGGCGGTATTAAACTTCACAGCGCGTTCAATAAACCATAAAACATTATAGAGAAATCGGATGAACCGGGGTTTCAGCATCTCGACTAAAATTTGGCTTAGTTTGAGCATCCTTGTTTTCGGGTACTTGATATCCATGGTTTTCGGGTTTGTCAATGGACAAAAGATCGAATCCAGCCTGAATATCGCATCAGAACATCTTTTCCCGGCTGCAAGGCAGAGCCAGCTTGCCCTTCTGGCATTCAAGGAGCAGATCAAATGCTATGATGATGCCGTTGTGCTGGGGGAACAGGCATTTATCGACTCTGCGGATCAAAAGGCAAGCGATGTTCGGGGGGCACTGAAAAATATTATCACGCTGAAGGGAATTGATCGGGACAAAAAAAAGCGTTTAATGCAAACCCTTATAAAGTTTAATCGCTTCAGTTCATCTTCCCATGAGGTTTACATCCAACTGAGCACTTTCCTGGAATCAACAGCGTTATTTGGAGGGAATGATTTTACAGATAAAGACAAATTACTTGAAAGAAGAGCTTTTGAGCTGGCTCAGGAGACAAATTCTCTATTGACTGAGTTTACGACCTGGTCAGATGAATTTGCGGAATTACTTAAAAAAGAACTTTCAGACGTCAGTTTAAAAACAATGAGACAGCGCTTTTTAAATCTTATTGTTTTTATAATGGTTGTTGTCGTAGCTCTGTCATTGATATCAATAATTGTCAAACGCTCCATAAGCCGGCCACTTGAAAAAACGTTTATGCTGGAAAACGCTGTTGAACAGTCCATAGACGGCATTATTGTATCGGATCACCTCGGACAGGTCAGTTTTGTTAATCAGGCATGGGCAAAAATGCATGGCTATGAGCAATCAGATTTGATCGGAAAACATATTTCGTTTTTTTATTCGGAAGAAGAATTTCAGAAGCGGGTGATTCCTTTTATGCAAAAGGTAGAAGAAGAGGGGGCTCATGCCTCTGAAATCCAGCACAAAAAGAAGCAGGGTGATGAATTTGTTTCGATGATGACGGCAAGTTTGTTGAAGGAGGTCGATTACAGGCGGATCAGAATTATGACGGTGGCCCATGATATTACGGAAATAAAAAAGCAGGAGAAAGAGTTGATTGAGGCACGGGACGAGGCGGAGGAGGCAAATAAGGCATTGCAGGAATCACTGGTATTTATAAAAAGAACGCAGCAGCATCTTGTTGAATCGGAAAAGATGGCGTCGCTTGGAGGGCTTGTGGCTGGTGTAGCCCATGAAATTAATACTCCGGTTGGTGTAGGTGTGACGGCATCTTCATTCCTTGAAGATAAAACAAAATTATTCCAAAAACTTGTAAACGATGGCCACCTTAAGCGATCCGATCTCGAGAAGTACCTGAAGGTCGCTGCCGAATCTTCAAGTATTATCCATAAAAATCTCAACCGGGCCGCGGATTTGATAAAAAGTTTCAAACAGGTTGCAGTAGATCAGTCAGGAGAAGTAAAACGAAAATTCAAACTCAAACAATATACGGATGAACTTTTCATAAGCCTCAAGCCCAAGACAAAGAGAACCTCTCATAAGATCAGAGTCAATTGCCCGGAAGATCTTGAAATCGACAGTTACCCTGGCGTTTATTCTCAAATCATCACCAATTTTGTCGTGAACTCTCTCAATCACGGCTTCAGGGAAGATGAGGAAGGACTGATAACGATAGATATTAAAAAGGATGGAGAGGAACTTCTTATCGAGTACAGTGATAATGGAAAAGGAATGGAAGAGGAGACCTTGAAAAAAATATTTGATCCTTTTTTCACGACAAGCCGCGGGTTTGGTGGAACCGGTCTTGGCTTGCATATCGTTTACAACCTTGTCACAAGGACACTTGGCGGAAAGATTACTTGTTTCAGCCATCCGGGTAAGGGCACAACCTTTTCAATCCGTTTACCTTTTTGAATCATTCAAATTTGAAGCTGCATATGAAATAGCCGAGGCTCACACCTTATTGACTTTTGGCTTTGCATATAATAACTATTCAGCAGCAGATGACACCTCGCGTCAGGTTGTTGGTTTTAGAAGGGATATTCCCATAGGATAACGATGCGCCTGTTTTTCCTTAAAAGGTTTTGCGGGTGGCGGTTTTTCCTGGACAGAAAGATGGAACTATGAGCAAAACAACAGCTATTGCGCCGCACGGAGGAGAACTCATAAATCTCCTCAGCGATCCGGAGCAGGCAGACACCCTTAAGAAAGTTGCCATAAATTTTCCGGATATTATTCTGAACAACCGTCAACTTTGTGATCTTGAATTGCTTGCAACCGGAGCTTTCTCACCTCTTGAAGGGTTTATGAATCGGTCTGATTTTGAATCGGTACTGGATCGTATGCGACTTCAGAGTAATTTTCTCTGGCCGATTCCGGTATGTCTGGATGTAAGTGAAACACTGTCTCGGTCAATTGAGGCCGGACAATCCGTGGCATTACGTGATCCCGAAGGTTTTCTGCTTGCAGTGATGCATGTGGAAGACATCTGGCCGGTGAATCGAAAAAAAGAAGCGGAAATGGTTTATGGGACCCTTGATTCAAACCATCCCGGTGTTCATTATCTGCTGAATCTGGCAGGTGATTCCTATGTCGGCGGTCGATTGGAAGTGATCAGCCTTCCGCTTCATTTCGATTTTAAACAACTTCGACAGACCCCCCTGGAAATAAGGAATATTTATCAAAAACTGGGCTGGAAGCGTGTTGTGGGTTTTCAGACACGTCATCCAATTCACCGCCCACAGTTTGAGATGACGCTCAATGCGATGCGTCAAACCAAAGCAAACCTCCTCATCATGCCGGTTTCCGGAATGACCAAGCCGGGAGATTTTGATCATTATACACGGGTCAGGTGCTATCGAAAAGTGACACATCATTATCCTCCTGATTCCTATATATTGAACCTTCTGCCACTGGCGATGCGAATGGCGGGACCTCGGGAAGCACTGCTCCATACCCTCATCGCGAAAAATTATGGCTGCACTCATTTTATAGTCGGTCACGGCCATGCTGTTCCGGACCCCGCCCCGAATGGCCGCCATTATTATGAAGAAGATGAGCCCCGAAAGCTGGCAACCGATTTTTCTGATGAAATCGGTGTTAAAATTGTTCCTTTTAAAGAGATGGTGTATCTTCCTTTTGAGGATGAATATCGATCCGTCGACCAGGTTCCGCAGGGTAAGGAATCGATTTCTCTGTCTGGAACCGATATCAGAAAACGGGTCATAGCAGGCAAGAAAATACCTTCCTGGGCAACATTTGATGATGTCGCGGAAGAGCTGAAAAAGGCATATCCGCCACCACGAAAACAGGGGTTTACGATTTTTATGACCGGTTTGTCCGGGGCAGGAAAATCAACGATTGCGAGGATACTGTATTCCCGGTTTCTCGAGATCGGAGAGCGTCCGGTAACATTGCTGGATGGGGATATTGTCCGGATGAATCTATCCAGTGAACTCAAATTTTCAAAAGAACACCGGGATATCAATGTGAGAAGGATCGGATTTGTTGCCAGTGAGATAACGAAAAACAGGGGTATTGCCATTTGTGCGCCCATTGCGCCCTATAAAAAAACGAGGGCGGAGATACGAAGAACGATCGAGGCCTATGGCGGCTTTATCCAGGTTCATGTCGCGACTCCAATCGAAGAATGTGAAAAAAGGGATCGAAAGGGAATGTATGCCAAGGCAAGAGCAGGGCTGATTAAAGGTTTCACCGGTGTCGATGACCCCTATGAGGTTCCGGAAAATCCGGAGGTGCGTATTAACACAACAGACCTGACACCCGATGAGGCTGCCCAGGAAATTTTGCTTTTCCTTGGTCAGAAAGGATATATTTAAAACCGGTTGTTTATTTTTTTATAAGTGTCTGCAGAATGTCTTCTTTTCCAATTATTCCAACGAGTTTTCCATTATCCTCAACCGGCAGGGAGTGAAAGTTTTTATCCACCATAAGGGCCGCAATTTCTTCAATAGTGGTATCGGGGTGAACGCTTACGGGGTTTTCGGTCATCGCATCCCGCACGGTTATTGCCGCAATCTTCTGAATGGTTTTTTCAATTTTTTTGAGAGATGTAAGTGGAATAAAGCCATCTAGAAAGGTAAAAAGAGAGGGGATTGGAATTTTTTTCTGCTGTGAAATCAGGTCGCTCTGGCATAAAATTCCGATCATTTTCCCGTCTTTTCCGACAACAGGCGCACCATTGACATGGTTGTCAAAAAGAAGCTTTGCGGCCTGAGTAATTTCCATATCCGGGGTAATTGTGACCGGGGTTTTTGTCATAATGTCTTTGGCTTTCAGCATGATGAATTCCTTCGTTAAACGTCAATTGAATCGTTAAAAACCACACCAGGTTATGATGTTATCAATCGGCTCCCGATCACTTTCCACTTGATTGGCCGGAAATTCCCAGTCCGGGTATCCCATTGCGATCGCGGCCATCAGCCGTTTTGAGTCCGGTATTCCGGTAAAATTTCGTAATACATCGGAATAGGTTATACCCTGATTTTCGATACAGGTATGCAGCCCGTAATGGAGGGCGGTAAGACATATGTTCTGCATAACGGATCCCACATCCATATAGGATCCCTGGATCGATAAGGATTTATCGGCGGTTATGATAATCGCGACAGGCGCTTCAAAGTATCGAAATCCTCTTTCAAGCCATGAGGCTCGTTTTTCTAAATTCTCTCTTGGAATATCCATTAATTTAAAAAGTTTTTTTGCGATTGCGATCTGTCGTTCTCTATATATGCTTCCTTTGGGACGTTCCACCATTAAATATTCCATCTCTTTGGGAGGGACGGAGAACGCTTTAATTTTTTTAACATTCTCTTCTCGAAGCCTGTCCAGCAACTCACCGGTAATGACCGTAAATTCCCATGGCTGTGTGTTTTCTGCCGAAGGTGCCCGGGAGGCGATTTCAAGTATTTCCCGGATGGTACTTTTTCCCACCGGATCGGATTTAAACTTACGAATGCTTTTCCTTGTTTTAATTGATTCAACGATATCCATGGTCATGTCCCGCTACTGACGGTTATTTGAAAAAAATTGCGGCCGCGATTCATGAACCCCAAACCGGAACGTTATCTTGACCGATACGATAATGTATCAGAAACATGCCGTGTCCGTCTACCTGTTTTACTCGAAATTTCGTTTGCCGGTTGATGATTTTTATATCGAAACGATACGCTCAAGGTTTTTCTGGGGGATAAATTCCGTATGGTTCCGGCGCATAAGTTTGCGGGAGAGGCTCATCCACTCCATCTGAAGCGGTATTTTCAGCAGGCATTTAAAAAATATTTCAAGGATTGTATCCCTTGACCCGCCATAGCGCCTGCCCTGGATGGGAAGTTTTGAAACCGGTTCTATCCAAAGGAGGCGTCAAAAAAACCTACAGATTGATGACTTTATCCGCGAGCTGCATGGAGGTAATGATATCAAGCATGTTCGTGGTTTCACCAATCTGCTTTTTTTCTAAAAGATTGAAGTGGTTCAGACATGTCCCGCATACAAGGATATCCGTTCCGGAATCAGCAAGGTTTTTAAGATCCAGCAGCATTGTTGAATTTTCAACGGTGAGTTTCACGCCATTGTTTACAAAAATGATTTTCCATAGATCCGGCCCAATCTCTTTCAGGGTTTTTAAAAAGCTGTCCATCAGTTTGGTCCCGAGTTCATCGTCACCATGGCCGATTTTGTCTGTTGAAATCATAAACATGATTTTTATATGGCCGGATTCTTTTACTTCCCGGACTGAACGATCCGAGGCATTCTTGTCGCTTCTTTTTCCGATTATATTGAAATCATTGTCAGATTTTTCTACTGAAACCGCATAATTTTGAGAGGCCAGGTACCGGCTGACATTTTGTCTTGCCGCTTCGTTATCCACCATAATTTTTATCACATCAGGATGATACTCTTCGATTATCGCTTTGGTCTGGATCACAGGGGCAGGACAAGACAGCCCTTTGGCATCAATCTCTTTCATTTTTTTTCTCCCGGGTTGCAAATCTGTATGGCTGCTCAATGAGGGTGTTATCTTTATTTTCAGAATGGAACACCAGCACCAAGACCGTTCGTCTCCTCCGCTTGCGGGATGTTATGGATGGTAGTGTCCTATAGAAAGAGATGTAAGATGTCAAAGTGATATTTCTGATAATTCTCTCCGCATGTATTGAAAAAATCGATGGGGTTCCGGAGTGATTGGATCATTTTTTGAATGTTGAATGTTCAAGAAAGTACAGTATCTGCTCGATTACATCATTCCCATTCATCATAAAAGTATGACCGTGATTCACCAGAAGAAAATCACGCATTTCTTCCAGTTTCGTAGCTTCTGTGGATACCTTGCCGTCATTCGGCCCGTTGAATATCCACGAAAACCAGGGCTCATAGGATTTGTTGCCGGCAAGAACACCAATGATTCCCGGAATCGGTTTGAAAGATTTTGGTTTATCGGTCTTTCCCATGCCGAGCTGCTGTCCTGCCGGACCCAGTATCCGTTTGAAACAGAAATTGCCCTTGAGTTTGTCTGCGACCTCACTGCCTTGATTCGGAGGAGCAAGCATTATGATTTTATCCAGTTTTTCGATTTTGTGTGTCTGCAGATATTCACGCACCAGGATGCCGCCAAGGGAATGTGTGATAAAGTGGATCCTGCCGGCGCCCCAGTCCTGACACGTTCGAAGACCTTCTGTGATATGCGAATTCGCAAGCTTTTCAATGGTAGACCTGCGCGAAGGATAGGTTCGATTCCAGACCCGGAGCCCCGATTCCGAGAGCTTCTTTTCGATCTTCCCCATAGAAGCGGCAGTTCTGCCAAGGCCATGCAGCAGGATCACACATTCACAATCGGATTTGGCAACAGTGGTCATTGCAGATGGTTATAGACACGATTTGATTGAATTCAACGGTTATGTAAAACATACAGATTCGAATTTCTGTTACTTTGCCCGGTCAGCATGTTATATTGAAAACCGGAAAACGGATTGTGCCCGGCTAACTATTTGACACTATATAAAATTCAGTTTAGAATCAAGTATTTTTTTTGCTTTGAATCAATCATTTGAAGGGAGATTCTCAGTCTTTTTAAGAGAGGGGTGCTGAAATGGTTCGAGTGGATCGACACTTTCTTCCAGGACAGATCTGGCATTTGACACACCGCTGTCACCAACAAGAGTTTTTGCTGAAATTTGTCAAAGACAGGCAGAGATGGCTGTACTGGCTGTTTCAGGCGAAGAAGCGTTACGGATTAAAAATACTCAACTATATGGTTACCTCAAACCATATCCATCTTCTTGTACTTGCTGATGCTGAAAATCGAAATGCAATTCCGGAATCACTTCAGTTGATAGCAGGTCAGACCGCTCAGGATTATAACCGGAGAAAGAACCGGAAAGAAGCCTTCTGGGAAGATCACTATCATGCAACGGCCATACAGAATAAAGAGCATCTGAAAAACTGCATCGTGTATATGGATCTCAACATGGTTCGTGCGGGTGTTGTAAGGCATCCTGGGGAATGGGAACACGGTGGATTTGCCGAAATTCAGAATCCGCCAAAACGATATGGCCTGATTGATTTCAAAAGCCTTATTCATTTGATCGAAATCAAAGATTATGGTTCCTTGAAGTCGCTGCATCGAAAATGGATAGACGATGCATTGAAAAAAAATGAGTTTACCCGGGAAAGCAAGTGGACGGAAAATATTGCGGTCGGAGATAAGTTATTCATCGAAATCATCAGAAAGCTGCTTGGAATACAGGCAAAAGGCAGGAAAACAGAAAACGCAGGAAGACCGGATGCGGAAAATGCGTTATGCTGGAATTTTTCCCGAGAAGTCTATTGATCTGTAATCGATGTGCGGTCAATCATCATCTGCATGTTTCTTTTCTATTGGTTTTCTGTCATCCCTGGATACGAAAACCGGCAGCGTAAAGTTCCAGTGGATTGCGGCGAGTCTGATCAGAAGGGTTGCCGCGATGGCAACCGCAAGGCAGGTTGAATCCGGAAGCTGCATACGATTCGCAATGACGTAACTGATCGCGCCGCAGAGCGCTGCGGTCGCATAGATTTCTCTTTGAAGGATCAGTGGAACTTCTGCGGACAGAATGTCCCGTATGATGCCTCCAGCGACGCCTGTCATGATGCCCATAACCACCGCGACAGTCTGCGAATCAATGATCTCCAATGCCTTTGAGGTTCCGAGCGCGGTGAAAACCGCCAGGCCAAAGGCGTCCGAAAAAAGCAGTCCTCGCCTGGGGATGGTAAAGATCCGAACCGCGATGAACGTCAGCATGGAAGAAACCCCCGCAAACATCAGATAGAAGGGCTCGTTGATCCAGAACACCGGTCCGATGTCCAGCAGCATGTCACGCAGCGTTCCTCCTCCAAGTGCGGTTACCAGGCCTAGAACGATCGCTCCGAAAACATCCATTTTTTTTTTGCCTGCCGCCAGAGAGCCGCTGACAGCGAATACCGCAACACCAAAAAGATCTAAAGCGTATAGGGTCTGTGCTGTATCCACCTGAAATTCCCAATCTCACTTTGTTCTGAAATGTCTCTATCTATGCTGTAATGAAATGTCCCTGCATGCGAATTGTCTCTATCAATCGTGGCTGACATTAATTAATCTGCCGGTATCAAAGCCCAATTCCGCTGCTCTGTCGATCAGCCTTGTCTTGATTCGCTCATCCAATACCGGGCTTCGGGATAATAGCCACAGATAGTCTCTGTCAGGGCCGCAAACAAGCGAATACTGATACGTTTCATGATCTAATTCAAGAATGATATATGACCCGTAAAATGGTCCAAAAAAAGACACTTTAAGATGGCCCTTGTCTGAATCGCTGATAAAATAGGCTTTCCCCTCTGCTGTTTTCCATTCTTTTTCTGCTTCCGAATATCCTTGATTGAATACACGAACACCGCCGTCATCGCGCATGCTGTAGTCTGCTGTTACGCGGGTTAACCCGCGCTCGAATGAATGATCGAGTCTCGCGATTTCATACCATTTTCCAAGATACCGGTTGAGTTGAAAGTTTTCTACAGGTTTTACACCTTGAGGCAATCCAGTGCATCCGGCGATCAATAAAAAAAGAAACAGGGAGACAATGTGCATGGCAATTTTTAATGGTTTCTGTGCTGCCCGGAAAAAAGTAACGGATAAACGCTGAGAGTCTTCCGGCAAAAAACGGACAAGCCTGCTCGGCAAGCCCCTGTCAGCACAAGGTTGTGGCTACGCCAGTTTTTTAATGAACATCGTACCAGTCTAACAAATTGAAACTATATGGAATTCAGGCTAAAATCAAGCCATTTTTTTCTCCAATCAACCAGTTGGGCGGTGAATGATGATTTTGAACCGGGAGGCACTATCGGTGCTGCAGCCTGACGAGCATCATCTTATCAAAACAGAAACCGTCCTCTTCCGGATAGACAATTGGATTAAAGGGGACGACTTCTTGATATTGCAGGGTAGTGTAAAGTATGATAGGTAGCGAAGAAGCATGAAAAAAACGTTGGATTTGATTGAACACAGGTTTCTGCTGCTGAGAAATCCCATCTGCATCTGGATCACCATTTCAATTTTTTTCGGTGGAACCATGAAAAAGTTGCCAATTTATTTCATCCTTCTGTCCCTGTTTTGTTCTGTCTCCTGTCCAGCCTTTGCTTTTATTGAAGATGAACAGCTTATCATCTTTGTTCAGAAGAGCGATGCGGAGCAGGATCGGTTGTTTCGGCAGGAAAGTATTCCGCAAATCAAGAAACTGGCGGGTGAAATGAATATCCCGGTATCCGTGACCGGTCTGGAGAAAGGCGTTCCGCCGGAAGTAAAAATAACCCCTTTAATTGTTTACCAGAATTATCAGGGTCGATCATTCTATCAGGGCCGGAGCAATTCCTATGATCGTATCCGGAACTTTATCCGGACATCACGCTATGTCCCCCAGGGCAAAGAGCCTTTGGTCATGGACCGAATTCCAGTATGGGAAATAGGAAGAGCGCGGGTGTGGTCTCCGCTGAAAGTTGCCTCAGTCACCGGACATCAGCCGGCTGATTATCAGGATGAAGAATTTAAAAATCAGGCAATACAGGCGATTTATAGCGGCTTTCATTACTATCGGGAAATGGAATCCGTTTCTCTGGGACGGGCGGATCGGGGATTTTATATGGATTTTTATCCCTGGTTGTCTGAAAACAAAACCCTGCATCTCTCGTTGGCTGTATTTTCTCAATTTCATTGCAAGGACCCGGTGTTTCACACCCGGGACAATCCTCTGATAGGCCCCTGGCATACCAGAAAGGAGATGTTTCAGAAAGCCGCCGGACTGCTGGAGCGGGTAGTTTTACAATGCATCCGGGACGCCTCCAAGGGGGATGGGTTCTTTCCAGTGGGTGATGAGGTCAAGACGGTGAGCTGGGAGGCGCTGGGTTTTCCGTTGCCGCCGGCCCCAAAAAAAGAAGCCATGAAATCGGTTGATGCCGGAATTCCCACTCGATGGGTGTTGAAGGAAACCGATTTGGACAACATTCCCATGGTGCAGTTTCGTTTTCCGGCGCCTCTCGACCATTATTCAGGAGAGGTTACAAAAGGTTCCGGAGAATTTGAACTTCCGGAGAATTTAGACCCTTCCGGCGCAAAAGGGTTTGTGACAATCGACCCGAGATCGGTTACCATGGGGCAGAAGGATCTGGACAAGATCATCCAGAGCAGTGTGATCTTGAATACCAACGAGTATCCGGTTTCAAAATTTGTTATCGAAAAAGGGAGCAGCGAAAATCAAACCCTGCAGTATGGGAGTCTGGTACCGGCGCATTATCAGGGGATATTTACCCTGAAGGGAAAATCGGTGCCCCTCACGGCAACCGTTGAAATTGAACCGGTTTTGAGTGCTCAGGGGGAACCGCTGCTGGTGATCCGGGGAGGATTTGAAATTAATTTGAATGATTTTATGATCGATGGTCCGGATGGCCCGGCACCTGCGAATCACACCCTGGTTTTTGATGTGAATTTCATACTGACATCGAAATCGGATTAGAAGCGATTTCGACAATACGATAACACCTGATTTCCCTGTCAGACCGTGAAAGGATGTTCCTTTTAAAAAAAATCGAATGATCTCCATTGAACAGAAACAACACATGAAATCAAGAAAGGGGGCTGGCATGAAAACAAAAAGAAAATGTTTAATGACTTTCATCGTACTGCCGTTACTGCTGGTTTTCACTTCTGCCGCTGTTGCTGCAAATGATTACACGCTTGATCCCGTGCACTCTTCTCTTGTTTTTGGGATCAAACATTTCGGGACAAGCATGTTTTATGGGCGGATTAACAGTCCCACCGGAAAACTGGTTTTTGACGAAGAGAATCCCAAGAACAGTAGGGTGGAAATTTCAGTAAATGCCGGTGATATCGATACAGCCAATGAAAAACGGGATAAGCATGTTAAAAGCGCGGATTTTTTTCATATTGAAAAATATCCGCTGATCTCTTTCAAAAGTGCAACTGTAAAAAAAATCAACGAAAAAGAGTACCAGATTGAAGGTGATCTGAACTTTCTCGGGAAAACCCGTACGATAACTATCCTGGCGCAGCATACCGGATCCGGCAAAGACCCGTGGGGCGGTTATCGAACCGGTTTTGAGTCGAGATTCACAATCAAGCGGAGTGATTTCGGGATGGATTTCATGATGGGGCCTCTGGGAGATGAAGTCCAGATCATTATCAGCGTTGAGGCGATTAAAAAATAATAATGAGTGAGAGGCCAAAAACCATCCGGCTGGAGGACTACCGGCCATCGGATTATCATATCGATAAAACGGAACTTCGTTTCAATCTGGAACCGGAAAAAACAACCGTGTATACAAAGATGGATATGCGTCCGAACCAGAGTACCAACCCGGATGCAACAGCTCCGCTCGTTCTTGATGGAGAAAATCTTGAGCTTAAACGCCTCTCCATGAACCGGAAGCCTCTTTCCGAAAGCGAATATGCCATAGAGGGTGATACACTTTCCATTCACAAAATTGAACTGGAAGGGCAGGGGTTCACTCTTGAAACCGAAGTTGAAATCAATCCGGAGGCTAACACAAATCTGACCGGGCTTTATATCTCCGAAGGCATGTTCTGCACGCAATGTGAAGCAGAAGGATTCCGGCGAATCACCTACTACCTGGACCGCCCGGATGTAATGAGCAAGTTTTCTGTTTATATCGAGGCGGAAAAAGAAGCCTGCCCGATCCTTCTTTCAAACGGAAACAATATCCGAAAAGGAGATCTGGCGGGCAATCGTCATTTTACGGAGTGGCATGATCCTTACCCCAAACCCTGTTATCTTTTCGCGCTGGTTGCCGGAAATTTAAAAAGCAGGGAAGGTGTTTTTGTCACAAGAAGCGGAAAAGAGGTTGCCTTGCGCATTTTTGTGGAAGAGAAAGACCTGGATAAAATTGATCATGCCATGTGGTCTTTGAAGCAGGCTTTTTCCTGGGATGAAAAGGTCTACGGCCGTGAGTATGATCTGGAGGTTTTCAATATCGTGGCCGTGAGTCACTTCAACATGGGTGCCATGGAAAACAAAAGTCTGAACATATTCAATACCTCCACAGTGTTTGCGAATCAGTATACGGCAACGGATACCGCGCATGATAGGGTTCGGGATGTAATCGCGCATGAATATTTCCATAACTGGTCCGGCAACCGGGTAACATGCCGGGACTGGCATCAATTGAGCCTGAAAGAGGGATTTACCGTGTACCGGGATGCCTCTTTCAGTGCCGATCACGGAAGCAGCGTGGTGAAACGGATTGAAGACGCCAACGCGCTACGGACTCATCAGTTCAGGGAAGACGGGGGACCGACTGCGCATGCGGTGCTTCCGAAAGAAGTGCAGTCGTTTGATAATTTTTACACCTTTACGATTTATGAAAAGGGCGCGGAAATTATCGGCATGTACCGGACGCTTCTCGGGGAGGAGGCGTTTTTCAATGGAACAAACCTGTACTTTGATCGCCATGACGGTCAGGCTGTTACCATCGAGGAGTTTGCCAAAGCCATGGAAGATGCCGGCGGAAGAGACCTCTCCCAGTTTCGCCTCTGGTATCATCAGGCCGGAACACCCCATGTGGAAATGAGCGGCGCATATGATAAAACCGAAAAAACGTTTTCACTTCATGTCAGGCAGTCCTGCCGTCCAACCCCGGAGACAAAAGAAAAACAGCCGTTCTTGATTCCGCTTCGCATGGGGCTTCTGGATCAAACCGGAAAAGACATCCCCCTCTCCATCGGAGATCGCGGCGTGGTGGAAGTCGCGAAGGCCGATCAGAAGTTTGTTTTTCAAAATGTTCCGGAACGTCCGGTTCCATCGTTTTTTCGTCATTTCAGCGCGCCGGTAACCTACAGCTACCCATATCAAAACGGAGAGCTTCTTTTTTTAATGCAGCACGATCAAGACGGATTCAACCGATGGGATGCCTGTCAAAGACTCGCGGAATCCATGCTGCTGAAAATGATTTCCGGTGAACAGGAAAATCCCGATCAAGATCTGATTGAAGCGTTTCGAACCGTTTTCAATGACAGGTCTCTGGATAAAGCAATGATTGCGGAGATGCTGACGCTTCCATCTGAAGCCTATCTTTCTCAGCGAGTCGATGAGATCGACCCGGATGCAATTCATCAAAGTGTCCGGAAAGCACGCCGCAGTATTGCCAGGCAGCTTGCGGATGAATTTTTCTCCGCATACCGGGAAAACAGCATTAAGGAGCCATATGATTTGCGTGTCGAAAGCAAAGCGCGCCGGGCGCTTCGGAATGTCTGCCTGCGCTATCTATGTGATCTGGAGGAGGAGGAAACGCTTTTGCTTGCCCGCTCTCAGTATTACAGCGCAGACAATATGACGGAAAAACTGGCTGCTTTTGTTGCCCTTGCACACGGCAGAGATGAAACATTCGGAAAAGAAGTGGTTGCTGACTTTTATGAAACCCATAAAGACAATCAGCTCATGATCGACACGTGGTTCAGTGTCCAGGCCTCTTCTCCGCTGGAGGGAACCCTTTCTGCGGTTCAAGATCTGCTATCGCATGAAGCGTTTGATGAAAAAAGTCCGAACGACATCCGAGCGGTAGTTGGCGCATTCGCAGCAAATTCCGTTCACTTCCACCGTACGGACGGACGCGGTTATTCTTTTGTGGGGGACTATATCATCAGGCTGAACAGAGCAAATGCACAGATCGCGGCGCGGCTGGTGGCTCCGTTTGCGCAATGGCGGAAATATGATTCGCATCGCCGCAAACTTATGAGACAGCAGTTGGAACGTATCCTGGCCTTGAAAGGACTTTCCGTGAATGTATATGAGCAGGTGTCCCGGTGTTTGGAAATCAAATAGTGACAAAAAGAGAACCGTCCGTTTTTGCCCTGGATTCAAATTTCAATCCTTTTCTTTTTTCATTCAATCCGCTATATTTTGCTTCTGTATCCCGTTGATCTGGATCGTCAATCCGAAAAAGAACCGGCGTTTGATTTTGATGGGCCGTGCGGGATGTAAAAATAGAAAAACCATTTTTATGTGAATAGGTGTTTTAATTTAAGGGATCATGAGAAGACATTCCATTATTTTCCTGTACATTTTGTCATGTGCCGCAATGATTGCGGGGTGCAGCCTGTTCAAACCGGAGAAAAGAAACATGCCTGAGGGTGATTTGCCGGAGAAGTTTTCCGTTTATCATCCGGAAGCGATACAGGCGGAAAGATGGTGGGAAGATTTCAATTCCGAGGAGCTTAACCTTCTGGTTGAAACAGCTCTTTCCGATAACTTCTCAATCAAACAGGCATGGGCGCGTTTACGCCAGATGCGGAATCTTGTCGCAATGTCTGATGCGTCTCTTTACCCGGACTTGACCGGGACGGCCGATGCCCTGTACGGGCGGAGAAAAACAACAAACGGGTCTTCGAATACCGCTACGGTTGAAGAATATGCACTGGGATTGACCAGCAGTTACGAGCTGGATTTGTGGGGTCGGATTCATTCCGAACGACAGGCTGCGATGCTGGAAGCTGACGCCTCACAGGATGAACTTCATGCCGCCGCTGTTACACTGTCGGCTGAGATTGCAATCCGATGGATCGGAATTATTTCCCAGAGAATGCAGAAACGGCTGCTTCAGAAACAGCTTGACAGCAATCTCATTTTTCTGGATTTGATTGAACTGCGATTTCGCAAAGGCATGGTTTCCGCGCTGGATGTTTATCAGCAGAAGCAGGTCGTTGAGAACATCAAAGCGGAAATTCCTCTTGTGGAAGCCCGGGAAGTGCTTTTGACCCATGAACTGGCGGCTTTACTCGGGAAGCCGGCCGGTTTCTCGCTGCCGATCCGGGATGCAGACCTTCCGGTTCCTGTAAGAATACCAGACCTGGGCCTGCCTGCGGATCTTCTGAAGGTCAGGCCGGATGTAAGAGCGGCCGGTCTGCGACTCGAAGCGGCAGACTGGCAGGTGTCCGAGGCCCGTGCCAATCGGTTGCCGGCTATTCGGTTGTCCGCTTCCGCCAGATACAGTTCGAATGACATGGAAACCCTGTTCGACAACTGGCTGATGAATCTGGCTGCCAATCTGACCGCTCCAATTTTTGACGGTGGTCGCAGAGCCGCGGAAGTGGATCGAACAAAAGCTTTCGCAGACGAAAAACTGTGGACCTACCGGCAAACGGTTTTGACGGCCGTAAAAGAAGTTGAGGACGCGCTGGTCAGTGAGTCAAAGCAAAAGGAGCATATAGAGGCTCTGGAAAGGGTTGTCTCTGTTGCCCGAAGGGCTTTTAATGAGGCACTTGAACGTTATCGAAAAGGGTTGAATGATTATCTCCCCGTCCTGACGCAGCTCCTGTCCGTCCAGAGCCTCGAGCGGAATCTTATCGAAAAGCGGGCTTCCATGCTTCTGTTTCGTGTGAGCCTTTATCGGGCATTGAGCGGAACCTGGACACATGATCTGAAACCGGACGGATTGCCTGAAACATCAAAAACTCAAGGAAAGACAAGTAATGAGTGATAGTACGGAATTGAAACCTGAAAATCTTGAGGAAGACCGGAACAAACCGTCATTATCCTCTTCCGCCTCACGGCGAAGACGGTATACGATATTCCTGTGTCTGCTATTGATCGCCGGCGCTGTTGCCGGTGCGGCAGTCATTCAAAAGACCCGGCCCAAAGCGGTCAAACGCCCGCCGGTTAAAATTATCCCCCTGGTTCAGACGGAAAAGGTCTATCCAACCAATCAGCAGATTACGATCCCGGCAATGGGAACTGTCGTACCTGCTCATGAAACCATTCTAAAATCGAGGGTTTTGGGAGAAGTTGTTTCCATTCATCCGGAATTTATGGAAGGGGGAATCATTCAAAAAGGGGAGGTTGTTTTACAGATTGATCAGGAAGATCACAAACTGGCTGTCATCCGGAAGGAAAGTGCGGTTATCGAAGCGGAATATTCCCTTAAAGTGGAAATGGGTTATCAAGAAGTCGCACGGCGGGAATGGGATCTTTTAAAAAACGACGAGCCGGCAGATCCGAGTGATGTGGAACTCGCCCTGCGCAAACCTTATCTTGAAAAGGCTCAGGCAGATCTTTCCGCGGCGCGGGCGGAACTGGCGCAGGCCAATCTTGACCTTTCCCGGACCACGGTTCGAGCGCCTTTTAATTCCATGATCCGAAAAAAATATGTGGATATCGGATCACAGGTTTCGGCGCTGGGACAGCTGGCTGAAATCGTTGGAACCGATGAATACTGGATTCTGGTGTCTGTGCCGGTGGAACGTTTAAAATGGATTCATTTTCCCCGGGATGCCTCTGATGAAGGCTCGACGGTTCGTATACAGGTTAGAAACAGCCATGAACGATCCGGACGCGTAATCAAGCTGCTGGGGGACCTGGAAACGGAAGGCCGGATGGCGCGTGTCATGGTATCGGTGCCGGACCCCTTCTGCCTGAAATCGCGTGACACAAACCAGCCGCAGCTTTTAATCGGTGAATATGTCAGGGTGGAGATCAATGGACGGGAGATCGAAAATGTATACCGTATCCCGCAGGGCACGCTTCACGACAGCTCGAAAGTCTGGGTGGCAGGGGCTTCCGATAAGCTTGAAATCCGTCAGGCTGAAGTAATCTGGAGGGATGAAGATACCGTTCTTATCGGAAGCGGGCTGAATCCTGGGGATCGTCTCATCATTTCGGATTTATCTGTTCCCATAGCGGGAATGCCGGTGAAGATTGATTCCCCGAAACCGAATACGCAGAACGGATTGCCTTTGTCGCGTAAGACGATGAAGTAGAAAACCCATGATGGAAAACATGAAACACAACTCCTTGCATAAAGGGCCGATCGCCTGGATGGTTGGCCATTCCGTTACCGCCAACATATTGATGCTTGTTTTTCTGGTTGGTGGTATCTTCCTGAGTCTCAATATCAAGAAAGAGGTTTTTCCTGATTTTGATCTGGATCTGGTTACGATTACCGTTCCCTATCCCGGAGCCAGCCCGGAGGAAGTGGAAAAGGGGATAGTTTTTGCCATTGAAGAGGCGGTTCAGGGGCTCGAGGGGATCAAGGAGGTAACGGCCTCCGCGCAGGAAGGGTTCGGCATGGTTACCGTTGAAATTATCGAAGGAGAGAACATTCAACGTCTGTCGCAGGATATCCAGAATGCTGTGGATCGAATTGAGTCTTTCCCGGAGGAGGTGGAACAGCCCCAGGTGGTGATTGCCCAGCGGAAAAGGTCTGTTGTCTCTCTTTCGCTTTACGGCAGTGCGGATGAAATCGTGTTGCGCGAAACCGCAGAGGATATACGAGACCGTTTATTGCAGGACCCGGAAATCACACAGGTCGAACTGTCCGGGATTCGGGATCTTGAAATCAGTATTGAAATACCGCAGGCGAAACTGCGGGCTTATGACCTTACCCTGGAGCAGGTAGCCCAGATCATCAGTCGTGCTGCGGTTGAACTTCCCGGCGGTGCGATCAAAACCGATTCGGGCGACATCCTGGTCCGTATGAAAGAGCGCCGGGAATATGGGGTTGAATTCGGAAAAATTCCCGTCATCACAACCAGTTCCGGAACAGAGGTTCTCCTTGAAGATATCGCTGAGGTAAAAGACGGCTTTGAAGAAACCGACAATTTTGCAACCTATAATGGCAAGCCGGCCATCATGATCGATGTGTATCGGGTAGGGGATCAGACTCCGATTGCCGTATCCAGAGCGGTTCGGCAAAAAGCGAAAGAGATTGATGACATTCTGCCGGAAGGCCTGTCTCTTGCGGCACAAAACGACCGATCTGAAATATATCAGCAGCGGATGGAGCTGATGACGCGCAACGGCATCATGGGCTTGTCTCTGGTGTTTATTTTTCTCGCTCTTTTTCTGGAACCAAAGCTTGCATTCTGGGTAAGTCTTGGGATACCGATCTCTATTTTCGGAGCCCTGCTTTTTCTTCCGGCCATGGGTGTCAGCATTAATCTGATTTCCATGTTTGCCTTTATCATCACCCTGGGTATTGTCGTGGATGATGCGATCGTGGCCGGTGAAAACATGTATCATCACCGCCAGCAGGGACGCCCATGGCTTCAGGCCGCTGTCCTTGGTACCCGTGAAATCGCGATGCCGATCACGTTCAGTGTGTTAACCAACATGGTGGCTTTTATACCGATGTTTTTTGTTCCCGGCATTATGGGTAAAATTTTCAAACAAATCCCCGTGGTGGTGGTCAGCATTTTTTTTGTATCTCTCATTGAAAGTCTGCTTATTCTGCCGGCGCACATCGGGCATCAGAAGACGCGCCGGCCAAAAGGCTTTTCCGGATGGATACTGACAAGACAAAGGAGATTCAGCGAACATTTCACACGTTTTGTACGGAATCAATATGGCCCGTTCCTTGAAATGACAATTCGCAATCGGTATGTCACTCTTTCCGTCAGTATCGCCGTTCTCATTATTACTGTCAGTTATATAAAGAGCGGACGAATGGGGTTTGAGCTGTTTCCCAAGGTGGAATCCGACTATGCCATCGTTACCGCGGTGCTTCCTTTTGGTTCGGCTGTTCAAAAAACGGAGAATGTACAAAAGATACTGGTGGAGGCAGCACAGGAAGTTGCCGAAAAGAACGGAGGCGCAAAGCTGGTGGATGGCATTTTTGCCTGGATCAACGGCAATGTGGCTGAAGTACGGGTATATTTGACTCAGCCGGATGTTCGGCCCATATCGACTGCACAAGTAACGAAACTTTGGCGGGAGCGTGTCGGGAGTCTTCCCGGACTGGAGTCACTCAAATTTGAATCCGATGCCGGAGGACCCGGCAGGGGATCTTCTATTTCCGTGGAATTGAGCCACCGCAATATGGAAGTTCTGGAAAAAGCGAGCAAGGATGTGGCCATGGCACTTGATTTTTTCCCGAACGTTGAGGATATCAATGACGGCTTCTCACCCGGCAAGCAGCAGATCGATATCCAGATACGCCCGGAAGCACGAAGTCTCGGTCTGCGGTCTCAGGACGTGGCGAGACAGATCCGGAATTCGTATTATGGCGCACGGGTCCTGAGACAGCAGCGCGGACGAAATGAAATCACCGTGATGGTGCGCCTCCCGAAACAGGAGCGGATATCGGAATATAATCTGGAGGGAATGATATTGCGTACACCCGCAGGAAAAGAGATTCCGCTATCCGAGGCGGTTTCCTTGCAAAAGGGGAGAGCATACACGACAATTGATCGCCGCAACGGCCGACGAATCGTTACCGTAACCGCCGATGCCCGGCCTCGAAGCAAGGCGGATGAGATTATACAATCGCTCAAAAAAGACATTCTGCCGGATCTGCAGTCGCAGTATCCGGGACTGATTTACAGCTTTGAAGGGCATCAGGCGGAACGGAGAGAGAGCATGCAGAGCCTGGTGCGGGGATTGATGATGGCCCTTCTGGTTATTTTTGCCATGCTCTCCATTCCGTTCAACAGCTTTATACAGCCTTTTATTATCATGGTATCCGTTCCCTTCGGCATCATTGGCGCGGTAATCGGACACCTTATCATGGGATACAGCCTGAGCCTCATGAGTATGTTCGGGATCGTGGCGCTTTCCGGGGTAGTCATCAATGGATCGCTGGTGCTGATCGATTTTGCCAACCGCAGGCGTAATTCCGGCGATAATGGTCTCATGGCGATCCAGGAAGCCGGAATCAACCGGTTTCGCCCGATTCTGCTGACCACCCTCACTACTTTCGGCGGGCTGGCACCCATGATATTTGAAACCTCCCGGCAGGCACGGTTTCTTATCCCCATGGCAATCTCCCTGGGATTCGGGATCGTTTTCGCGACATTGATCACGCTGATACTGGTGCCTTCTTTATATGTGATCGTGGAAGATTTGAAAAAGCTGGCAGGAATCAAAAAGATGGTTCCGGGCGATGTTCAATCCGAATTCGATACTTATTGAACCATATACTGTTTTTTTTATCGAGCCCTTTTGAATGAGTTTACACGATATGAAAAAATTATCCATGAAGCTGTGTTTATAATAAATGTCCTGATTCCTGATATATGACGATTCAACCGTGATCAAGAGCCTCCTCGTTCGTTGATCTCGGCATTTGGAGCGTTCTTTTGCTCCGCTAAATTTGAAAAACTCGGTCGCAAGCTTCCTCAAACAGTTTCAAATTTGACGCTTCGCTTCATGAAGAACCCTTTCCAAATAACCTCAATGGACTTCACTCAGAGGCCACTTGATCGTTCTTTTAAAGTCCAAATTTTTTTAATGTCTTTTCCAGAACATTTCCGTCTTCATCCCAGCCCATAAGGCTGTAGTAGTGCTTTCTTGCCTGGTAAAAGTCGTCTCTGTCAATTCGGGCGCCTTTGGAGGGGCCTTCGGGTATTTCATCGCCCAGAAACAGCGGAAATTCTTCATCAATGCCTCCCAGATGAAGGTATAGCTTTCGCTGGAGCTGGATTGACCGTTCACCGATTTCCATCAGGTCATCAAAACAAAAATCGATTCCCGTTGCGGCATTCAGCATTTCCAGGATCTCTTCCAGTGTGTACACATTTCCGGGCCCGAAAACAAACAGGCAAAGGCTGAGCGCATCCATGGCCGCATAATAAATCTGGGTTGCCCGGGCGATCTCGATTTTAGGGTTGTCCAGCGCGTCCGGTGCGGAACAGATATCCAGGCGAAAAGCTTTCAGGCTGGCAGGATCGGATCCGATCCAGTCATGCTCGAACTTCATGTGGTCACCGGGATTGGGCCCATGCAGATATCCAAATCCCACGCCTGGTTTTTTGCGGGCTAGATGCGCGGGCATTCCAATGCCCTTGACAAATCTGTGAAAGGGTTTTGTTTCCGGCCCCAGCAGTTCGACAGCCTTATCAATTCCGTCAGCCAGAAGATTGCCCGTTTTACCTTTGCGTCGGGCCATCTCCTCGATAAGCTTTATGGCTTTTCGGCCTTCTCCGAAAGTGATGGAGAATCCAAGGGCCTCTTCGGTTATGACGCCTTTTGCAAAACATTCCATGAGCCAGGCAATCAGGTTGCCGGTGGATATGGTATCGAGGCCCAGCCGATTGCAGAGTTCGCATGCCGCGAGGGATGTTTCAGGATCCTGTTCCAGGCCGATGTTGGGTCCGAGCAGGGCGGCGCTTTCGTATTCCGCAAGAGCGGAATATTCCGGGTTTGCTCTGGATCGTTTTTTACAGGCGACAAAGCAGTTCCTGCAGGGATTTTGTTTGCCCACAAAGTCTGTCTCGGCTGCTTTGCGGGTCAGCATGGGAATGGTTTCTCCATCACCGGGACTGCCGGAGTTAAAGTTCCGGGTGGGCAGGTTGCCTGCTTTCCGATTGATTTCCAGCAGTCCGAAGGTGCCCAGCTTTCCGAGTATTCCCATAAAGGAATCCGGTGATTTTTTGATGGCTTTCGAGTGCCTGAGGCCGCCTTTCCGGTTCAGTTCGATGACCGCTTCCGGATTTTTAAAAACAATATTTTGATCTCCCTTTACGGCAATCGCCTTGACTTGTTTTGACCCCAGAACCGCTCCCAGACCGCCGCGCCCCGCATAGTGATCCGGTTCGAACATGATATTGGCATGCCGCACCAGATTTTCACCGGCAGGGCCGATTGAGGCAATGCAGTAGTCTTTTCCCAGAGTACGCATCAGTTGTTCATGCGAATGCAGGCGATCCATGCCCCATAAAGGTTCTCCATCCATAAATTGCACACTGGTGCCGTTAATGGCCAGGATAACCGGTTTCGGAGATTTTCCGGTGATTGCGAGGGCATCGAATCCGGCACGTTTCAGGTTCGGTCCGAACTCGCCGCCTGCCTGGGAAAGATAAATGCCTGCAGACTCCGGAGCCAGGGACATGACATTAACCCGCGTGGCACCGCACACCCGGTTCCCGGCAAGAGGGCCTGTTGCAAAGATGATTGGATTCTCGGGTAAAAAAGCGGCTGCCTGTTTCCGGCCTGCGGTCAACTCTTCATACAGGCTCGCGCATAAAAGCCCGCCGCCGATAATTTTCCGATAGTATGTTTCATCCTTATGAAGGATTTCGAAAGCGCTGCGGCTCAGATCGACAACGAGTATTTTACCTTGAAAACCATACATGATGATGCCTCCAGAAGTTTTGTACCGCCTATGTTTTTCACCTGCCTGACAATTTGCCTAAAGCCGGAAAAAATTAGCCATCCATTGTGTGACAAGCTTTTCATCCGTTCTGCCCTGCAGGGTTTTTTCCGCACCCTGAACCGTTTCCAGGCCGATTCGGCTGATGCGAGACAGCATCAGCTTTCGGGAATAGGCCGGCGTGAATTCAGGATGCGCCTGGATGCCCAGAAAATGACTGCCAACGGTAATCATGGAATTGGGGCAGTGTTCGTTGCCGCCAAGCACTTCCGCTTTCTCCGGCAGTTTGATGACCTGGTCCTGATGGCTGACAATGAGATGATAACTGTCCTGTTTCGGCTTCATCCAGTTTTTTTTTCGGCAAATGACAACCTTCTTGACGCCGACCCCCCAGCCTTGGTCGGATTTTTCGCATTTACCGCCGAGGGCTTCGGCGATCATCTGATGCCCGAAGCAGATTCCGATGAACTTGTTCCCGTTGTGATACAGATCTCGTACAAATTGTTTGAACCGATGAATCCAGTCTTCATTTTCCCATACCGAACGGCTCGATCCGGTTCCGATGAAACCGGCATATTGATTCGGTTTTTCCGGGTATTCATCCTGTTGAACATCAAACAGCTCAAAAACGATTTCCGGAGCATATTGACGGAAAAGCGTTTCGAAGAAGTCGGAATAATCACCGAACGCAGCCCGGTTTTCCGGGCTGACATGGTCGCATTGCAGCAGGCCGATTTTCACAGGGCCTCCTGGTAAACACGGAGAAGATCTTTTTGATCGACCGGAATCATATTGTTTTGATGACAGGGGTCTTCAAAGGCTTCGGCACTCAGCGCGTCAAGGTCTTCTTCCCGGATGCCCAGTCCGGAAAGACCGGTTTGAATGCCGATATGTTTCAGAAAAGCCTGGCAGCCTTCCCAAAGAGTCTCTTTTTGTATCCCTTTTTGAAAGAGCATGGACTTTACCTTTGCGATCTTTTCTTTCTGGTTCTGTGTCAAATCCGCTCTTTCCAGAAACGCGATTCCCGCAGGCAGAAGAACGGCATTTGCGAGTCCATGGTGGATATCAAAACGGCTTGACAGGGGGTGGGCAAGGGAATGAATCATTCCAAGACCTTTTTGAAAGGCAACCGCGCCCATTGAGGCCGCAAGGAGCATCATCTCCCTTGCCGTAAGGTTGTTTCCGTCGGCAACCGCCGCGGGAAGCCATTCCAGAATCAGCTCCATGCCTTCTTTCGCGATACCGTCTGCCATGGGGTGAAGGCCGGGGGCGAAATAGGTTTCAAGGCAGTGCACAAATGCGTCGATTCCGGTTGCGGCCGTGATCTCCTTCGGGAGTCCTGCCGTCAGTTCCGGTTCCAGGACCGCAATATCGGGAATTAGATCCGGATGAAAAAAAATCGTTTTTTTGCCGGTATCTTTCAGGATGATCACCGCGGAACGGCCCACCTCGCTGCCGGTTCCGGCTGTTGTCGGAATGGCATAAAGGGGCGGCATGGCCCGGGTGATTTTTTGGTCGCCTCCGGTTGCATCATCGTATTGCGCCAGCGGTTTCGGGTGAACCACCATGATCCTGATCGCTTTGGCCGCGTCCATGGGGCTGCCGCCTCCGATGGCGATAATGCTGTCGCAGTTGTTCTCGTGGTATGCCGCTGTGCCTTTTTCAACGTCTTCTTCAACCGGGTTGGGGTGTATCTCATCAAACACATGGAACGGGATATTCTGTTTTGTTAACAGGACGGTAAGCTTGTCCAGAACACCGCAGGCCTTGATGGTTTTGTCGGTCACAATCAGGGGATGCCTGCGGGATTTTCCTTTCAGCCTGTCGCCAAACTCTTTCAGCGCGCCCTGTCCGCTTAATATGGTTGTGGGATAGTTGTATTGGTTCATCGGATACCTTTTAATTTTGTTGTAACATCAATTTATATGACTCAGAGGTTGGGACGTTTATTACAAACATAGCTTCATCGATAATTTTTGTTATATCGTGTAAACTCATGCAAAAGGGCTCGATAAGAAAAAAACAGAATATGTAACCATAACAAACTGCTTAAATAAATTTGAATGGTTTACAAAAGATGAAAGCCATTAAGGCAGCTGTTTTTTTTCTAACGATCCCTGATGCATTCAGACAATACACGATATAAAAAAATCATCCATTCCGCTGTCTGTATCGAATTCTCTGATAATCCGCTGGAGCCTCATATGATTTCGAAGTACCGCTTCATCTGCCAGTCGGTTACCTGCTTTTCATATTCCCGTACTTCCCATTCTCTTGTGCTGACGAAGTGGTTCACAAAATCGTTGCCGAACAGTTCTCTTGCCTCTCCGGATCTGTTCAGAAGGGAAGTGGCGTCCCTCAGGTTGGACGGAAGCCGGATATCCTCTGAAAGGGTGTCCTGGATTTCATAGGCATTGCCGGTAACGGGTTCATTTAGTGAAAGCTTTTCTTCAATTCCTTTGAGTCCCGCCCCCATCACCGCGGCGGTTACCAGATAGGGATTTCCGTCAGCCGCGCCGATCCGGAATTCGATGCGCTGTGATTTTTCATTGCCCGGTATGATCCTCACCGCCGTGGTCCGGTTATCGATTCCCCAGGTTGCCGAGGTAGGCGCCCATGCGCCTTTGGTTAACCGGGTGTAGCTGTTGATCGTTGGAGCTGACATGACCAGGAAAGGTTTCATGTATTTCAGCACGCCGGCCGTGTATTGCCGCATGATTTCGCTCATGCAGGCGGATTCGTCCGGATCATGAAACACCGACTTCCCGGTTTTGATGTCATAAAGAGAGAGGTGAAGATGTCCGCTCTGGCCCGGATAATCCATGGACCATTTGGCCATGAAGGTCGCGGTCATCTCCCTTTTCTGGAAAAACGTTTTTGCAAAGGTTTTGAAAAGGGTGGCCTTGTCTGAAGCCGCGACTCCGGTATCATGCTGGATGGCGGCTTCCCATACGCCCGGACCGGTTTCACAGTGAAGCCCTTCAATTTCAATGTCGAGTTTTTGAAAGTATTCCATGAATTCATTAAACAGGTCCGACAGCCACACATTTCTTAAAACAGAATACCCGAACATCCCTGGAGAAAGCGGGATCAGATTTTGATAGTTCTTTTCCCGGATGCTGTGCGCGGTCTCCTTGAAAATAAAGAATTCATATTCATACGCATGCTTGGCCCCGAAACCCATCTCCTCCGCGCGTTTCAGTACACGCTTCAGGAGAGAGCGGGGACAGATGGAGTGAGCCCCGCCGTCCTTTTGGACAAACTCGCCGATATAAAACGGAACGTTCTCCTCGCCGGGTATCCTTCTTTCCGTGGACAGATCGATCTGAAAAAGCGCGTCTGGAAATGCCGTGTGCCAGCCGGTAAAAGAAGCATTGTCGTAAAGTTTATCCTCACAATCCCACCCCAGAACGCAGTCACAGAATCCGCCGGTTGCTTGTGCAAGGGATTTGAATTTTCTCAAAGACAGGTATTTCCCCCGGAGCACCCCGTCGATGTCGGTCAGGGCGATTTTAACCTGCTTGACGCCTTCTGCCTCCAGTTCTTTCAATTTCTGTTCGATCATGTGCGGCATCTATTTTTACTCCTTTTGGGGCTGTTCCCATTCCGGCTGGTGATGATTGCCTCACTTTAAGATGATTTTTCCGTTCGGGTCAATACCGCAATCCATCATTTTAACCAAGTGGCGTGTTTTATGGTTACACGCCGAATATTTTCGGACGGAAGATAAAAAAAACAGCCCCCAGAATGCAGAGACCTGCCCACAAATAGTCTAATCGAATTTGCTCTTTCATAAAAAAAATTGAAAAAGGAAGAAAGATTAAAAGCGTGATGACCTCCTGAAGGATTTTCAGCTGCCCCAGGTTCATCACTTGAAATCCGATTCTGTTCGCAGGAACCTGGATCAGATATTCAAAGAGAGCGATCCCCCAACTGACCAGTGCGGCGATGATCCACGGCTTGCCGGATAGATTTTTAAGATGACCGTACCATGCAAATGTCATAAAGACATTGCTGCAGCACAATAGAAAAGTAGATGTTAGAATTATACGCATATTGTTTCCATTTCCAGTATATTTGTTGTTTTACAGAACGTTGAAAATCACTCCGGCTTTCATGATTCCCGCGGGATTATAGTGAAATTGCAGAATAATTCAATAGGTAATTATATTATTAACAACAGATGATTATATCAAAATACCGGGAATCGATCCACCCCGGAAAAGCGTGTTTTCCCGGGCTGTACGTTACAGAATCTATTGAATGTCCATAAAAAGCATTGATTAACGAGGGTGGGACAGGGCATTTTGACGACTGCTATTCTATGAAATGATGTTCAGCTGGGTTGATTTTCCTCTGAACGCAGTCAATTGAAGATTTCAGAGCGTGCTTCTTTCAATGGCTCGGTATTGATGGGATCTCTGTTGTATCATCAAAAAGGTATCCCGGGTCGATACCGGACTTTCATTGAAAGATCCTTCGGCGTATTGTTTTGTAAAGCGCGGCCGGCCTGCGTTGCGGTATTCATATGCAGGCCGGACACGTCAAAATTATTCTATGTTTGCGCCGACAACAGAGGCAACCTGCATCATGTCGATCGTCTGGCCTTCTTTCAGATTTGTAAGGTCCGTGACCTTGCCTGATTTGCTTTTGGATTTTGTGTTTTTAAAGATCGGAAGCAATCTGGCATCAGCCACAATGAACTTGCCTGCGTTTTCAGGCTTTCCATTTTCACTCCGTGTCTGAAGTTTATTCGCTTTGATATAGTCCCATAATCTTTTGGTGATTTCCGTTCTTGGGAGTTCTGTCGCTCCCAGAAACGCTGCCAGCTCTTTTTTCAACTTTACCGGTTTATTCAATCCTTTTGCTTCTGCCATTTTCAACTCCTTCTGTTTCAGGTTTATATGATACCCGTGGTAAGATTTCTGCCGATTTCATTTTAGTTCTCACGCTTGTTTCTTGTCACTGAATATAATTTTCCCCTCGTTGAATTTATGAATGAGCATGGAAATCAGAGATTGATAGGGTATACCTTCTTCGATTGCTTTAGCGCGGATTTTCTTTAAATCCCGTTCTGTCATTCGGATGTTAATTCGCCTTTGTTTATTCAGGCTATAGCGTGCATATGCCTCATATCGTTTCCTTTCTTTTTGATCCAGATCGGAAATCCATTCCTTTTTTTCAAGCGATTCAGCTAATTTTCTTTCATCTTTATCTAAAGATTTTACCTTTTTCATTTTTTCCTCCAAAATATTTCTTCGTGGCCTTGCGGTTCGGTATTATCGTTTTCAAGAAGATGCTTTCCTCATCCTCGACATACGGCACAGAATAGACGCAATCATCAATTGTTACCAGAAAAATTTTCTGGTTCAGATATTTTGACCGATTGGGATGCGTTATTCGGTCAAGCAAATCTTCTGATGCAATTGCCAGTTCAACCTGCTCAAATGAAACACCGCGCTCTTTCTTGAGCAGCTCATTCTTCTCATCATTCCAGTCGAAATATTTCATAATCGTATGCCTATTGTATTCATACCAATGATAGCAACAGCTTCATTGTTCTGTCAATTCATTTCTATATGGCTGCCTAACTGTGAATTGAGCGGCTGGCTGTGTGATAATTTTTTTCACGGGAGAGGTTTTTTTTTACTTGACGCGCCCTTTAGTGGAAGAGGGATAAACAACATGGGTCAAGGGGGAGATTTGACTCTTCCATTAATTGTATAATCCTCTTTTTACTCCTAAAAATATCGATGTAGGCCTAAAACAAAGGGGTATTTATGGGATATTTTTTATAACATCAAAAAGTTATTTTGACCAAGGCCCCGACCATTAAGGCCCCTTATAGACTTCTTATATATGATCGTGAAAGTTAAATTAAACCGAACCAGCATGTAAGGCATGCACCTCTTTGTCAAGACGATCTGAAAGTAAGTCTTCCGTAATCTCAAGATCATATCGCGTTTGGAGGTTTAACCAAAACTGAGCTGACATGCCAAAAAATTTCCCCAACCGAAGAGCCGTATCCGCAGTAATTGATCTTTTACCTTGTACGATTTCGTTGATGCGCCTTGGCGGTACGCTTATATCTTTGGCCAGTCGATATTGACTGATACCCATTGATTTTAGAAATTCCTCCTCAAGGATTTCACCGGGATGAATAGGGGAAAGTTTTTTCTTAATCATAATAGCCTCCTAATGATAATCTGTAATTTCAACATCATACGCATATCCAGATTTCCACTTAAAACATATCCGCCATTGCTCATTGATGCGGATGCTATGTTGTCCTTTTCGGTCGCCCTTGAGAGCTTCAAGCCTGTTACCCGGTGGAATACGCAGGGCAATAATCTCAGGGGCCGCATCTAACATAAGCAGTTTTCTACGCGCTTGGTGCTGAATATCTGATGGAAATTTTTTCGAAAAATATCGGTTAAATATTTTTTCAGTTTCTTTATCCCGAAAAGATTTTATCATGGTACTATATTAACGCAAAACGTTATTAACGTCAAGCGTTCAATGTCAACAAAAAATGACCGGAAACCAGATGTGATCTGCCCTGGCCGGCTCAGCGCCTCAGCGTCTCTGCGCGAAAATGTTTTTCAGCCTCCCGCAGGGATAGTATACCGTCTCTGTGCTTTTGCGTGAAAATATTTTTTCAGCTCCCGGCAGGGTAACTTTGCGTCTTCGCGGCTTTGCGCGACATTTTATCTGGTTTTTTTAATATGACTTCTTTGAATTATCTGATATACTTTTCCGCAGGCTACAGTTCTAGTTTTTCAGTTCTTCAACTCTTCGTTATTGAAAAGGAAAGACAATATACCTATGACAACTTCGGATTATGACGTCATCATCGTCGGGGGAGGGCCGGCAGGCATATTCGCGGCCTTTTACCTGAGTGAACATTCAGACATACGGGTTTTACTCATTGAAAAAGGAAAAGCGGTTCTGAAGCGCAAATGTCCGATCGGTCCTGACAATGGCTGCGCAAAATGCAAACCGTGCAACATTTTGTCCGGCATCGGCGGTGCAGGGCTTTTTTCCGACGGGAAACTGAATTTCATTCACAAGCTGGGTAAAACCGACCTAACGCAGTTCATGAACCCTTCCCGGGCCGTTGAGCTGATCGATGAGACGGAACAGATTTTTACCCGGTTCAATATGGACGGCCCGGTATATCCAACAGACATGGACGCGGCCAAAATGATCCGAAAAAATGCCAAGAAAAATGGAATCGACCTGCTCCTCATCAAGCAGAAGCATCTGGGAAGCGATTTTTTGCCCGGGCACATCGATGGCATGACCGAATATATTAAATCGCGGGGCGTCACCACGCACACCTCAGAGGAGGTCCGGGATATTATCGTTGAAAACGGGCGCGTCAAGGGCGTGCTGACCAACCGGAAAGAATATTCCGCAGACCATGTAATTCTTGCGCCGGGCAGGGTCGGTGCCAACTGGATTGTGAATCTGGCATCAAAATACGGTATTGGGCTCAGCCAGCGGGGGATCGAGGTGGGGGTCCGGGTTGAAGTGCATAATGATATCATGCAGGATCTCTGTGATGTTATTTATGATCCCACATTTTTCATTCAGACCTGCAAGTATGATGACCAGACAAGAACATTCTGTACGAATAAGGGCGGTTTCGTAACCCAGGAGAGCTACAGCGACTTTGTATGTGTTAACGGCCACGCATACCGGAATCAGAAATCAGAGAATACCAATTTTGCTTTTCTTTCCAAAGTGGTTCTCACCGAACCGGTAACCGACAACCAGGCATACGGAGAGTCGATCGGAAGCCTTGCAACCCTGATCGGCGGCGGAAAACCGTTGCTGCAGCGTTTCGGGGATCTGAAGCGCGGACGGCGAAGCACCTGGAACCGGGTGCAGAAGGGGTATATCGAGCCGAGCCTTACGGAAGTGGTCTGTGGTGATATTGCCATGGCGCTTCCGGAAAGGATCCTCACCAATATTATTGAAGGGCTGGACAAGCTGAACTGCGTGATTCCCGGCGTGTCAAACGACGAAACCCTGCTTTATGCGCCGGAAATCAAGTTTTTTGCCACCCAGTTGGAAACATCTCATGACCTGGAAACAAAGATCACGGGTATGTACGTTGCGGGAGACGGCCCGGGCGTTGCCGGAAATATCGTCTCCGCAAGCGCCACCGGCCTGATACCCGCCAAGGCGATCATCCGGAAAATGAAATGATTTTTTCGGGTCATATTTTGAGAAACAACTGTATATATTATATATTTTCTTGACAAACCGTGTAACCTGCGGTATAGGTTGCAGCCGGAGAGGAATGGCTCTTATGGTAACCACACAGAAGGAAACGTGAAAGATGATGAACTCGAACAGCCGTAATGGAAAGGACAGGAGATCTGGACTGGACAAGCGCTCATCGAAGAGATTGCACCTTGACAACACCTACTTTCTGGAGCGCAGAAAAGCCGCAAAAGATAGAAGATCCGGATATGAGCCCCGGGACGGATATGTTCGCATCAACCGCTGGAAAACCGCATGCCTTGGCGTTGAAATCGAGGAAACACCCGCCGCCTGATTCAAACCCTTTTCAGAATATCCAGCCGGTCTGCATGCGTTAATCAAGAATTAAATGTTCCAGTCCTTTTTTTCTCAGAAAATTCGGATAAAGTGAAAACGCCGGTCTCAGGATCGGCAGCAGTTTAAGCGTCTTGGGAACATTCCCCTTTGCGACAACCTGGCGGCGTGTCAGGGCGGTTATCAGGTTGGCCTTTCCATGCCAGAATTTGTGAGCGAAATCCGCACTCATTGTCAGGGTCACTTCCGGTTTTCCATCAAATTCGCCTTTTACAATTTTGATGTGGTTTGAGGCCGCATCGATGGTGATGACGGCAGACGGCTTTTGATAACGGAACTGAATACAGAGGTTTGTTTTTGCGAGGGCAGGCCCGATATCCCGATTTTTTTTCAGAAGTTCATAAAATTCAACCAATACATCATAAAGTTCTTCTTTATTATTGAAAACATTGAATATTTCATTGGTTTTATTTCTATATGACACAGGCCTGAGGTCTTCATCGGATACCTCAAGCGGTTTTGCCGGGGATTGGTAAACCTTCCGGATGATTTCGATTACCGCCTCATGATCCGGCACAACCGGATTATAGAGCATGGCGCCGTCTTCCATGGCTGTTGAAGCAACCTGTTCGATCCTGGCCAGTTTATCGGTTATCCCGGCGTCTTTCAGGTTCAGCGGCATCCCGGTCAAATGCGCAAGCTGACAGTTCAAAGTGCGTATCTTTTCAACCGCTGCAAGGGCTGCCTGTTTTCGGATCCAGTTGTCAATAAAATCAAAGTTGCCGATTGCTCTGGCTACGAGATCTCTTGCCCGGTATGAACTTTCACTCACAAGCTCTTTCAGGGAATCGATCTCAGATCGTTGAACCAGTTTTGAAAACAGGTCAAGACGGTTTGATTTCAGTAAACTTCGGCCCTGGTTTACGACCTGGGGAAATGAGATTCCAAGTGCGGTGGCGATATCGGCAAATCGATCCATCCTGACATCCAGATTGTATTCCATGACCTCAGGCAGGATCAGGGCATTGGCCAACCCATGCGGAATGTTATACACCCCGCCCAGCGCATGTGAAATCCCGTGAGCCATGCCGACCATGGAGTGTGAAAACGCGATGCCTGCCAGAAAACTGCCTGTCAGCATCGCTCCCCGGGCCTGCAAATCCTTGGGTCTGGCGCACGCTTGAAGGATATTGCCGGAAATGAGTTTTATCGAATGGAGGGCAAGAGCATCCGAAGCCGGCGACCATTCCTTGTCCACATAGGCCTCAATGGCATGTGTCAGGGCGTCCATCCCGGTGGCAGCGGTTAACTTGCCGGGCATCGAAACCGTCACTTCAGGATCGAGAATCGCCAAATCCGGAAGAAACTGCTCTTCGGCGAACGGCAGCTTTACATTGTTGTCCGGGTCGGCGATCACGGCCACTTTGGTAACCTCTGATCCGGTTCCGGCTGTGGTCGGGATGAATATCGCAGGGAGGAGTTTTTCATTCCTGTCCAGCAGGTAGGCTCCCATGTGATCGGATACGTTTCCTCCCTTTACGATCAGGATGTTTGCAACTTTGGCTGTATCCATAACGCTTCCGCCGCCGATTGCGATCAGCATGTCACAGTTGTTCTGTTGCGCCAGGGCCGCACATTTTTCTACTGCTGCAATCGTGGAATTGGGGGGCACATCCGAGAAGGTGCAGGGTATCTCGATGCCTGTACCACGGAATCCGTCTTTCACCCTGTCAACCGGCCCGGCTTTTATCAAAACCTTGTCGGTTACCAGAATGGCGCGTCGTTTGCCGAATGATCTGACCGCATCAGCGATATTGCCCAAAATGCCGATACCGTATACCAGTTTTGTCGGCAGAGAGAATTCAAAATATTCCGGCAGCATGACATTTCCTTTTCTGAGAAGATCGGGGTTATGACAGTTCCGCGGCAACGCCATGCCGGAACCGAAGCTGGATTTCATTCCCCGTGGTTCAGGCAGCCTGACGGTTATTGGTTCATAAGCGTGCTCTGACAGGAGCCGAGCAGGAGATGTTCGAAAACCAATTCGCCGGCTGTCATCAGATTTCCCGGCTCTTTTCTGAGCTGATGCCCGACCGGGGACAGCATGACGACGATGATCTCCTCGGCTCCGCTTTCCAGAGCCGGAAAAAGCGGCGTGTTCGCCATAACGCCGCCATCCCAGTAAGGCTCTCCGTCCACATATTGCCATGGAAACAGAATCGGCATGGGTGTTCCGCTGAAGTTATTTTTCGATTGCACTGGTTGTTGACCAGATTTTTTCATGCCAGGCCAGTTCCCGCTCTTCTACGGTATTGACAAAGTAATCAATGTTTTTGATGGCACGAAACCCTTCGTAGGCCTCATATATGAAATCAATTATTTTTGAAATTCCCAGAATGTGAGCAGCGGTGTGAACCGTTTTAAGTGAAAGCGCCACGATCCACTTTTTGCTGAGACGGTGAAATGTCCGTGTAACATCGGTACTCAGTTTTATCTGGTATATGCGCTGCTCATAATTGTCCAGGCTGCGGTAAACCTTCTGGTATTGCTTCATATCTATTTCCGGGCCGATTTTCATTTTTATCATGTTTTGAACCATGAGGTCGTCCAGTTTATCCGACAGTTCATGCAGCTCAATGACTTTGTTTACCGCGGATATGACACCCTTGTAGAGTTTTCCCTTTAAAAGTTTGTGGAGTTTTTTAATACTGGCATCACGAAAAGAGAAGTCTTCAGGTGAATAAAGCTTCTCAAAGAAAAAGTTCCCGATTTTGGAATATTCCGGGTTTTCCTTCAGATCCGTGTAGGTGCTGTTGATGCGCCTTGATTGCAGGGCCTGCAGCGCGCGTTTCAACTCCATAAATTCATTATTTTTTTCAGATTTTTCCATAACTGATAGTTTTAATTAATTAAAAATGGTTTATCCGGATATTCGGCGCCCTATGGACATAGACATAAAACGAGGTGTGTGTCAATACAGGATGCAGGCGCAGGGGCTGTATTCCCGGGTGATTTGTTTTGTGATTCGATATGCGGAATGCATCTTCGCTTTTGTCCGGGCGCGATGTCTGCAGGGGTTCAATTTTTCTTTTTTTGAGAATTTTCAAGCTTTTTCAATCGTTGGCTCAGCTTGTCGATTCTGGCTGACAGGTCCGTGACATGATCTTTGGAGGCAAGGTTCATCACATTCAAAACTTCATTGATTCG
This sequence comes from Desulfobacterales bacterium, assembly GCA_046484745.1. GTDB lineage: Bacteria > Desulfobacterota > Desulfobacteria > Desulfobacterales > SURF-7 > JAQYVL01. The sequence goes on from JAWOIJ010000038.1 coordinate 95,895, forward strand.
GCGGTCGATGTTGTCACGAATCCAGTTTTTCAGAGAGTCTGTGTACCCTGTTATCTCTTTTTTAAGCTTGCTGCCCTCTGACCTGGAAATTTCCTTGTCGTTAACGAGCAGGGTCACCAGTCGGTCAACCTCATCTTCCGCCAGGGTTAAAGCACCCTGCCAGAGCGAGATATATTTTTTTGCATAGTCGGTCAGGGTATCTCCGCCTTTTCGAAGAATTTGAATCAGAACCTTTGATGAAATTACCCTGTCTTTGTTTTTTTTATCCCGGGCAATCAGTTGTGAGACAATGGATACGGTCAGATCGTCGCCGGTTGTATTATCAATAATCGTTACCTCTCCTCCGGACTTGATCAATTTCGAAAGCTCATCCATGGAAACATATTTTTTGTCGGTGGTATCATACATTTTTCGGTTGGCGTACTTCTTGATCTTGTGCATGCGGTTCTCCCGGAAAATGTGAGCTATTGATAAGGGGTAATCAAACTCTTTCAACACGATTGTTGTTCGGCATCAAACCCCAAACGATGCGGGGGATGGCTTGCTCGTACCTGAATTTTGCACGATTATCGATATGAGATATCCGCGCAAAATTCAGGTACGTGACGTTCCTTCTTTTTCTTATTTCATTGGGCTTCTTTGCCGGTGGTCCTTTGGTTTGTTTGCTTTTTTTTCTGCAGTTTTTCCAGGTTTTTCACTTTTTTGTTCAGCGATTCGATGCTGGACGTGAGTTTTGAGATCTGCTCTTTTGTGGGAAGATTCATGACATCAAGAAGTTTATCGAGTTGTTTTTCAACGTTGTCGCCGAACCATTTTTTGTTCTCATCAATCCATTTTTTGATGTTTTTAGGAATTCCGCGGTCACTTTTTTTGCTTTTCGGTTTTGATGAAAGCTTGGCAGTAAAGCTTTTGGTAATATCTTTTCCGGTTTTACTCAGAATGACTTTTACTTTTGTTTTTTTCTTTATGAGTCCGGCCAGTTCATCTTGCGTGATGTATTTTTTGTTTTCGGTATCATAAAGTCTGCCATTTGCATATTTTTTTATTGTAAGCATGCGTTTTTTTCCTCCAATTTTTTTGGTTTTCAACCGTTTGAAATCAGGCGTCGAAACGGGTCTTTCGCACCGCGTATCTGTCTTGAAAAATGTTCCAGCCACCGTAAGGTGGCTGGAAGCGTCCGGCAACTTCTTCTGGTGTTAAACCAGAGTGGTTTTTCCGAAATCGGGCAACTTTCCCGTGTTTTTCGAAAAAGCATCTGGAATATTCATGCTAAGCCGCAACCTGACTGCTCATGGTTTCGACTTTTTGATTCAAAGCGTTTACGTTGCGGGTCAGTTTTTCAACCTCTTTTCTGCTCGGCAGGTTCAACTGATTCTGAATCGATTTCATTTTTTTCTCGATTGTTTTTTCAATGGATTTTTTTCCGGGAATTTCGTCCAGTCTTTTTTTGCCGTTTTCAACCAGATCATCAATTACCAAGCGGGCGTCTTTCTCGATTCCTTCCAGAATTTCTTTCCCGTCATCAACATAGGAATCAAGTTTTTTTCGGGTGTCGGTTTGCAGATCTTTGATAAACTCTTTCCCATCGTCAAAAATGCTGTCAATCGTCTTGCGCGGATTTTTTTTGACTTTCCGGAAAAACTTTTTACTGTCTTTGACAGCATCATCAATTCTTTTCCGGGCGTCTTTTCTGAAGTCCTGGATAAACTCTTTTCCATCGTCAGCAAAACTTTCCATTACCTTTCTGGGATTGTCCTTCAACTCTTCAACGAAATCTTTTCCGTTTTCCACCGGTTCCTGAAACAGTTTTTTGTTGTAGTCTTTCGCCGTTTTGGTCAGGTTTTTTTTTGCTTTCTGAACTGTTCTAACGGTGTAGAACCTTGATGTGGTTTTTTTCACTGTCTTTTTCTGTGCCATTGTCATCTGTCTCCTCATGTGTTGGTTTCCATAAAAAAACTTTAATTGATCTATCCGGACTGTCCACAGGATTGTCCGGATCAAGTTTCATGTCTGCATAACGCAATGCGTTATAATCGCAATATGACGCATCGCGTTATATCTGTCAAGTATTTTTTTATTTTTTTAAAAATCCAGATCTTGCAATGCTTGTCGGATTTGATATGATATTTGCTGTATAAAATGGTTCTTATGGTAACTATTTGTATATTCTATAGATTTAAGTTTTTAATTGATGTTGAGGCTGACAGCGGCGAATGAATGGATCAACCGTTTGAAACCCGGTTCATTGTTTAAAGAGAACATACAGAAAAACATGGGCCGGGTTTCGGTCTTTCCGGCTGAAAGAATGACCGCGGTTTCAGATTTTTTCACCGCGTGCTGAATCATATGATTCAAGGAGGTTTTAATGGCTGAAACGATGACCAATGCTGATAATTTCTGGTTGTGCATGGACGAGCCGACCAATCTCATGGTGATTACGGCGTTTATGGAATTTAAAGAAAAAGTTGATTTTAAGCGACTTCAGGCTACGATTGACAGCCGCCTGGCATCTTTTCCTCGATTTCAGAAACGGGTCATCAAGCCTAAATCCGGTGTAGGGCTGCCCAGTTGGGAAATGGACCCGAATTATGACCTCAGGTCTCATGTTCAGCGGGTTGCTTTACCCTCGCCTGGAGACAAGAACGATCTTCAGGAAATGATCAGTAACCTTACAGCGACACCGCTGGATCCCAACAAACCATTGTGGCAGGTCCACCTGATTGAAAATTACGGCAGCGGATGCGTCGTTTTTTTTCGGATACACCACAGCATTGGAGACGGCATTGCCCTGATTTATGTTCTGCTTTCCACGGCCGACACCGATCCGGATGCACCGTGGCCGGAAAGCAAGCCCAGACGGAAAAGAAGATCAGCAAACCTGCGGTCTTTTCTTTCGTTTGATTCCATGGTCGATTCGATGCGGGATTCCGTAAAGACGACCCGGAAAATTGGAACAAAACTGATCAAGGAGATGGAAAAAGCGCTTTCCGATGCAGACCATTTAAAGAAGCTCGCAAAAAAATCCAGTCGTATTCCTGCTGATTTTGCAACGGTTTTGTCAAAGCATACTATTATGAAATCAGACCCCAATACGCCTTTTAAAGGCAAGCTGGGCGTTCGAAAGAGGGTCGCCTGGACCGATCCGATGGAACTGAGCAAAATTAAAACCGTCGGGAAGGCAATTACGACGACAACGCTCAATGACGTGCTCGTTGCAACCGTCACAGGCGCCATGCGGCGATATTTGAAAACCAGAAATGTGGCGGTAAATGAACTGGATCTTCGCGTTACCATACCGGTAAATATTCGAAAATCCGGGACTGAATTTGAGTTGGGAAATAAATTCAGTCTGGTTTTTCTCCCTCTTCCGGTATACCTTCAGGATCCGATTCTGCGCCTCAAGGAGGTGAAAAGACGTATGGATCATCTTAAGAAAGCAGCGGATCCATACATTAATTTCGGCCTTCTCAGCGCCATCGGTTATCTGCCGCCTGGTCTTGCGAAAAAAGCCGCCCAGCTTTTCGGCAATAAGGCATCAGGCGTTATGACCAACGTTCCAGGGCCCCGTCAGCCATTGTATTTTGCCGGAAGCAAGATTGACAATATCATGTTCTGGGTGCCCCGTTCCGGTGCCATCGGACTCGGCATCAGTATTCTCAGCTACGACGGTAAGGTCACGGTAGGGATCGCATCGGATGAAGGCTTGATGCCGGATCCCGAAGTACTTCTGGAAGGATTTGAAGAGGAGTTCAACTACCTGCTGGATCTGGTGCAGACCGGAAAAATTTATGACAAGCCGCTTGTTCTGCATGACCGGTATATGGAATCACGGGATGCTGCGAAAGACAAAAAAGGTAAAAAGATATCTTCCGAACGGAAGGAAATGGACGATGCTTCCTGTAAGGCAAAAACCAAAAGTGGGCGGCCCTGCAAAAATAAAGCCCTTCCGGATTCTGATTATTGTAAAGTCCATATGGAAAAAGTCGAAGAGGATACCCAGTTAAAAGATGTTGCCGCGCTGATGAAGGAATTGATTCAATGACAGACCAAAATCCCGGGAATCATTATGAAGACGAATTGAATACGGGTCAAAGCCGTTTTTTGTCAAAATTTCTGTCTCCTGAAATCAGGGAGAAAATCTCAAAAGTGTATTTTATTACCATCAAGCTTCCGCTTATTTTATTTGTGATTGTCGCTGGGTTTATTTTTGAGTTTGTTGTGGAATTGCCTTTTATGATGTTGGTTTTTCTGGATTATCGATCTCAAAAAAAAGGGGAGGGGCGCCCTTGAAAATTCGGAACAAGACTTATTTTTTAAAATCAGGAGAATGAGTGAAGGCAAGGCTGTTTCATGTCCGCTGATCGAATGAAAAAAATAAACGAGAATGTACCCGGGAAATATTATGTGGATGAAAGCTGTATCGGCTGCTCAATTTGTGTTGAGATCGCGCCTGACAACATCTGTTCCAATTTACATGAGGGGTATGAATATGTTTTCAGGCAGCCGGTAACCGAGTCGGAGGAAAAAGGATGCATCGAAGCCATGGAAATTTGTCCGGTCAGTGCGATAGGGGATGACGGGATCGGGTGACTTGAAAGATGAATGAAAGAGTCGTTAGAGAGAGAATGCATATAAACAGATTTGCTTTTCGATGGTTCCCAGGAGGCAATAGTGAAACAGATTGTAAGTATCAGTTTAGGGCCAAGTGAAATCGATTATGAATTTAAAACTGAATTTCTCGGACAGAATTTTCTGATCAAACGTTTTGGAACGGATGGTGATCTGGAAAAAGCGGCCGAGATGCTTCTGCAGTGGGATAAACAGGCGGATGTCATCGGCCTGGGGCATATAAAATTCCCATATGCGTTAGGACCACGATATCTCACTCGAAAGCATGAGAGCAAACTGGCGAAGCTGGCGGCACAGATTAAAACTCCGGTCACCACCGGAAGTGAATTGCGGGATGTGTCGTTTGAATGGTGCCTGCGTTTTATTCAATATAATTTTGGCAATTATTTTAACAACGCCAGGGTGTTTTTCCTTTCCGGCATGAACAGTTATCATATCGCAAAGGTCATGTCCGAATTTACGGACAACATGACTTTTGCGGATCCGATTCTGGAAAACGGCATTGCCAAGTTTCTAAACTCCTTTAAGGATTTCAAGCTTTATGCCCAGGGGGCCAGCGAAATTCTGCAGTGGGTTCCAAGCAAACGTCTTTCCAAATCGGTGGTGCCACTAAAAGCCTGGAATGAATACATCGTTAAAAAAGCCATGCAGAAGGCAAATATCATCGTTGTTCCCAGTTATAACTTTCATGACTACCTGGAAAAAACCTCCCTGGAAGAATTGGGAGGCAAAACAATCATCACCTCCACGGCATATGATGATCGGATCGCATTTTTAAAAGAAAGAGGCGTCGATGTGATTATCGACACGACCCCGAAGATATTGGAGCGTGTTGTCGCACCGAATGTCCTGGAGGCGTTGATCATTTCAGCCATGGGAAGGAATCGGGATCAGATCCGCAAGGACGATCTGCTTGAAATTATCAGCACCCAGAAGATGGATCCGAGAGTTGTCTATCCTTCAGGCAACCCAAAGCGGGTAAATCGTTTTGCTTTTGTTATTCATCCGCTGTCCAAGGAGTTTCTGAAAAAGGATAAAGCGGTTGATTTCATGTCCAATATTACACCACCGGTGTTTCTGGATGCTGTTGAAAAAGTTATCGCCTATGCTCCGCCCTGGGTTTATTCACGTGTAACCGGCATCAAGTCTCCGACAGGCGCGGAAGCGGAGGGATGGCTTATCACTGTTGGGGGAACGCCGAAGCAGATGCTGGCCCACCGGCCTGAATTCACCTACAAACGACTGTTACAGGCTGCCCGAATGGCAAAACGGATGGGCGCTCAGATAATGGGACTGGGGGCCTTTACAAAAGTTGTCGGCGACGCCGGCGTTACCGTGGCGAAAAAAGCGGAAATTCCGATTACAACCGGAAACAGCTACAGCGCCTCCGGTGCTCTCTGGGCAGCTGCGGACGCAGTGCGGCGCATGGGTTTGCTGAAAATAGAGAAGGGCAGTAAAATCGTCGGTAAGACCATGGTTCTGGGCGCAACCGGAGCAATCGGATCCGTCTGCTGCCGCCTGCTGGCAAAAGCTTTTAAGGAAGTTCATCTGGTGGGAAGAAATACCGCCAAGCTGCTTGCGTTAAAACAATCGATCCTCGAAGAAACGCCCAACGTGACCATCAAGGTGACTACCCGTCCGGATAAATTTTTGGCCGATATGGATGTTATCGTCACGGCCACCTCCGGAGCCGGTAAAAAGGTGCTGGATATCACCAAAGTGAAACCGGGCTGCGTGATTACGGATGTCGCCCGCCCGCTCGACCTTTCACCGGAAGATGTCGCGAAACGTCCTGATGTTCTGGTAATTGAATCCGGGGAGATCGAACTGCCCGGCAACCCGGAGATGAAAAATATCGGTCTGCCGCATAAAGTGGTATATGCCTGCCTTGCGGAAACCATTGTGCTGGCTCTGGAAGGACGTTTTGAGGTGTTTACCATCGGCCGGGATATTGAGTGGAAAAAAGTAAGAGAAATTTACAAGTTGGGTTTAAAACACGGCATGAAACTTGCAGCAATTTCCGGAGTAAAAGGTGTTTTCACGGACAAGGATATCGCAAAGGTGAAAAAACTGGCTCTTAAGGCTACTAAAAAAAAAGCGGTGAAAGAAAAAGCAGGATAAAAGAGAACGGCCCATGAAATGGTGAATCGAAATCCGATAACAGGCCATTGATGCTGTGGCATGCTCAATCTGAAATAAAATCGCATGGCTTCATGAGGAGAACAACGTGAAACAAATTGTCAACATCAGTCTGGGACCAAGCCGGGATGACTTTGAATTTGAAACATCGTTTCTGAACCAGAAATTTTTATTGAAACGTATCGGAACAGACGGAGATTCTGAGAAAGCTTCGGATCTCTTGTTGCTATGGAACAAAAAAGCGGATGGAATTGGTCTGGGGGGCATTAAGTTCCCCTTTTCAATTGGATCCAAAAAGATGTCGGACAAGGAAACCCGTAAACTGCTGGATGTCGCCAAACAGCTAAAGACACCGGTAACAACCGGAAACATTTTACGGAATGTCGGACATGAATGGTCGCTGCTTCATACGCAATTTGTATACGGGGGCAATTATTTCAATAATGCGCGTGTTCTTTTTTTCTCCGGCATGGTGAGTTCAAAGATCGCAAACGTTATGTCGGAGTATACCGAAAATCTTCAGTTTGCGGATCCCATCCTGGAAAATGGGATTCCACGCCTGATCGGTTCGATCAAGGAACTCGAACTCTATGCCAAAAGCGTTCACGATACGATGAAGTGGGTTCCGGGAAGACGTTTTTTGACGGGCGCCGGGCCCATGCGCCGGGCCAATGAATTTTTGCTGCTGCAGGCTGTAAGAAAAGCGCATGTCCTTGTTGTTCCTCATTATCATTTTTATAAATTTCTTGATGATTTCAGTTCAGAAGATTTAAAGGGAAAAATTGTTATTACATCGACGGCATATGATGACCGGATTGACTACCTGAAAGAAAGGGGCATCTCGACGATTATTGATACCACACCGAAAATATTAAAAAAAGTCGTTGGTGTAAGCATATTGGAAGCGCTTCTTTTTGCGGCGCTCAAGATTCCTCAGAAAAAAGGCAGCGATGATGATCTGCTCGAAATCATCACCGAAATGCAATTGGAACCCCGGATTGTTTACCCTTCGGGAAAGACGGTTCGGGTCAACCGTTTTGCCTATGTGGTACACCCCCTTACCCAGGATTTTTTAAAAAAGATCAAACCCATCGAGGTGATATCCGATATTGTCCCGAGCGCCATGAACACCGTGGAAAAGGTAATGGCATATTCGCCCCCCTTTGTATATTCCAAGGTAACCGGGATCCAGTCGGATACGGGTGTGCAGGCCGAAGGATGGCTTATCGCGCTCGGTGAGACTCCGGAACAGATGCAGGCTCATGGACCAGAATTTACAACGAAACGGATCTTGCAGGCCGCTAAAATCGCCAAGCGCCTGGGAGCCCAGATTATGGGAATTGGAATGCTGCCCAAAGCGATGCATGACACCAGTCTGGAAGTGGCCAAGCACGCAGTCCTGCCGATCACTACCGGCAACAGCTATGTCGCTTCGACAGCACTCTGGGCGGCAGCCGAAGCCGTCAGACGCATGGGATTGACACGGCTGAAAAACAATAAAATACTTCGGGCAAAAACAATGGTTATCGGCGCCACCGGCGCGGTTGGATCGATCTGTTCACGCCTTCTGGCAACGGCTTTTGAGGAAGTGCACATTGCCAGCCGAAACATGGCGAAGCTTCTGGCACTGCAGGAGTCGATCGAAGCAGAAGCACCCGAGGTCAAACTTCATGTCTCTACCAGAGCCGATATGCATCTGGGAGATATGGATGTTATTGTTGCCGCCAGCGCTGAAGCCGGAAAGGTGCTTGATATCATGCGCCTGAAGCCCGGCTGTGTTGTCACGGATATTACAAGGCCCATGATTTTTTCCAAAGAGGATGTGGCGAAGAGACCGGATGTCCTTGTGATCCGAAGCGGTGAAATTCTTCTTCCCGGTAAAAAAATTAAAATGAAGGATATCGGCCTGCCACCGAATGTGGCCTATGCCGGTCTTGCCGAGACGATCATTCTGGCACTGGAAGGCCGGTTTGAAACATTTACGGTAGGAAGCGATACCCAGTGGGATAAGGTAAGAGAGATCTATCGACTGGGGCTCAAGCATGGTATGAAACTGGCCGCTATTTCAGGAGTGAGTGGTGTGCTTCGGGATGAAGATATCGATAGAGTTAAAGCATTTGCAGTAAAGGAATTAAAGAAACATGAAAGTCGTAAAAAAGCTTCAAAAAGCAGGTAAAACCGTAACGCGCCTTCTGGTAAACGGCGTACCGGCAAATTTAATCAATGCCGGTTATGATACATACAGTAAAATTTACAAAGGGCAGATCAGTCTGGGACTGCCGGTTTCCAAAGAACTGATCATGTCTCAGGAGGAAATTCGGATAAGCGCAGTTGGAAAGCTTGCGTTAACGCTCTATCATATTTTTATTCGGTCCACGGGTATGCGAATACCGAGAGATCACATCAAGAAGGTCATTGTCGATGAACTGGAAAAGAAAAGACTCAGACTCACGGAAAATGTGATCCTGCTGAATCAGATCGATTTAAATTATCTGGCACAAAAACGGTTCAATATCCCGAAAAAATTTCTGCAGGACATTGCAACGGAAGCCGGCCGTCGCAGAATTTTAAAGGAATCCCTCAAAATTCACAAATTGCCCGCGTATTTTGAAAGCAAAATTGAAGAACTGGAACAAAATGGCAGGGGGAATTATGAATTCGTATATTACCGAGATTTTACGGATGAAGGGAAAGAAATCGGGTTTCGTCGTCTGGTCAGCATGGAGGATGTGACAGCCAACGATAACCGGCCTGCTGTCACGCTGGTTCCGGGTTTTGCGAATAACAGCAATTGTTTTAATATCAGCAACCGATATTCCATTGCAAAAGATCTTGCGGATATGGGATTCTGGGTGTACCTTTTTGATCCCAGAGGCGTCGGTGTCAATGAAGGAAGATTTGATCCTTATTACACAGTCGATACGATGATCGACTATGACCTGTCAACGGTCGTTCGTTTCATCAATGCCCGCAGCCATGGAAAACCCACGATCCTGATGGGACACAGCATGGGAGGTGTTGTTTCCGAGAGTATGGTCCTGAACTGGTCGCTTCGCAAACATCTGGATCATATCGATACCTTGAGCAGAAAGCAAAAGAGCATTCTGAGCCAGACCCTGCCGCCCCTGGAAGAGGTTGATCAATACCTGAAAACGGTCCGCGGCGTTATCTCTCTCGGCTCTCCCAAGTTTTTCAAGAAAAAATCACATCTGTTTTTCCCGATTGCCTTGTGGCTGAATCATCTGTCCAGGATTTTCCGTTTCCGGCAGGTGCCGGTTCAGGAAATTTCCAAGGTTGTGACGGAACTTCCTATTCTGAAGGATTTTGTCCGGATCATATCCAATTACAATATCGGTGATCTGAATTTTCTGATTTCACCGGAAAATCACAGAGACGACAAGCATTTTGTCGAACGTTACCTGAAAATCGCAACGGAATCGATACCGCTTGGCCTTGGGTTTCAATGCCTTAAAGCGGTCTATCATGGCACAGGATTCAAACGGATGGATGACAGTCGACTCAACTATTCGGACTTTCTGTCCTTTTTTCCGGACGACATCCCGGTGTTTCATTTCTGGGGAACAAAAGATCAGCTCGCTCCACTGGATAACCTCAATTACAGCGAGTTCTATCCGCATCGTTATAAAAAGAAATATTACCTGAAGTCCGTTCAAGATCTGAAAAAAGTGGATCTGCCTCAGGAAAAAAGCCTTCTTGTCGATTTCATCATCGAAGGGGCAAACCATCTTGATCTTCTGTATGGGACAGCCGCGAATAATTTTGTAAATCCGATTTTGATGCAAATTGTCGAAAAGGTATGGGGTGACTGGTCGTATGATACGGTGTATGCAAAAGCGGTCTGATGGCTTTGTAAAAAGTCCAATCGTTGCCTTGCGATGCATCACTCGCATTACCCTGGAGCGCAGCGCATCGGGCAGCCAAAGGCGTACGCGGGGTAATTACGACTTCTCCTGATAATTTGCACGCCCTGAACGGTAACTTGTTACGGTTTCATTAAAATTTGATTGTTTTGATGTTGCGGACTACTTTTTGAGCAATTCGCCCGATAATCGGAAATCTCCAGAAAAAAGGAATTGTTACTCCAATATCAAGCAGCGGAGACTCTTTTACCGGTGATGATTCATGGTCTTCATCCTGCGACCGGTTATCCGGCATCAGTGCATCCAGTGAAATTTGAAACCGAAACCCCTGCCGCTTGGAGGAAGAGGAGGATGAAGCGGGCTTGCCTTCCCGCAGGAGATCATTTTTTTCCATCGCTTCGTCTGCGGGAAACTCATCATCATTTTCGATATGCTTCATAATATCAAAGGCGGTATCGATTTTTTTTGTGGAATGCCTGGTTGAACTTTTTGCTGCCTTTCCAGATTTCTTTTTTTTACGCTGACCGGGCTTGTTTTTTCTTAAGTCATCCGAAATTTCAGCCAGCTTTTTTCTTTTTTTTGGCACCGCCATTATTTTTCTCCAATAGATTGTTGATACTCTCGGCAATCTCCTCGATATCCCTGACCGCCCGGGAAGCCTGCGCTGCATAGCGTTTATTGCTTTTAACGGACTCTGCATACTCCTTGAGGTTCAATCCATCGCGATTAAAATTTTCATATATGGATCTGTGAGGATACACGCCATGGATGCATCCGATAGTGTCCGGAAGTATTTCTTCAAAATATTCGATGAGTTTGTTTTTGTTTGACTGCGGATGCGTAAAAGCCGGCAGGACATGAAACGTCTTCTTTTTTTTTGGAGCCACTTTGATGATTTCCTTGATGATGGGATATAAATTATCCGCAAAAGCCAATTCATCGTTTGTTGAAGTTCGCATGGGAATCACAACCAGATCCGAGCAGGCGCAGGCAAAGCGGGTATGAAGCTTGCCGGTGCTTTCACCGGGGATATCCATGATAATCAGTTCATTGTGCGCTGCGATCGTTTTTATTCCATTTTGGAAAACTTCTTTTTGAGAGCTTGAAATGTGGTGGAATGAGATATTTTCCGACTCCCGTCCTTCCTCTTCTCTTGCAATCCACCAGTTTTTCAACGTTCCCTGCGGATCCAGTTCGACAAGAGCGATGGATGTATATTTTTTTTTCATGTGCCGGGAAAATGCCGTATTGAGAGCAAGTGTGCTTTTACCGGTACCGCCTTTTGTTTGCACAAAGCTGACGATCATTCTGATGTCCTCTGAAAAACAATAAAAAATGATATAAATGATCGGATCTGGAACTGGTTTCAAAACCTTCAACCAGGTTGATTTTCGGGAATACTTTCCAATATGATCTGACTCGCCGGGGTAACCGTAAATCGCGGTCACGGTAATAAATTATATCATCCGTGTCAAGATTGAAAATCAGACCTTGCAAAACCATCTTGAAACCTGAACACCGGTTCTATCTCTTTTCCCATCCTGTTGTAACGATATCATGTTTCTTATTCATTCTCTTTCAGTTTCTGTTCGATCCAGTGCCAGCCCGTATCCGGAATAATATGTAAAGGAGTTCTACTCACGGTAGACTTGTTTTTATCAGATGCTCATGGATAGGAAAAACCACAAACATCACAGGTGCAGCCTCCGGTTTTGAAGACTTCCTTCAGCACACCGATTTTGTCCGCACAATTGTCGCAGATATTCAAGGTTTTCATGAAATTTCAATACTGCCTTCAAAAACGGTTTTTGCCGGGCCTGTCTTGTAGACATGGTTGTTCTGCCTGTTCCATTCAATGAAAAGATCTCCACCTGCAAGGTGAACAATTGCACGCTCGCAGGTTTTTCCGGCAAGACATGCGGCAACAAGCGATGCACACGCGCCTGTCCCGCAAGCGAGGGTTTCCCCCGCTCCCCGTTCCCAGACTTTCATTTGGATCTCTTTTTCAGATAAAACTTCCACGAACTCCACATTGGTCTTTTCCGGAAATCGTTGATCGATCTCGATTCTGGGCCCGAGCCGGGTTACGGGAGCTTTTTCAAGGCAGTCAACGAAAATAACCGCATGGGGGTTTCCCATGGACACGGTGGTAATTTCGATCCATTGACCGTCAACTTCGATATTTTCCAGAACCGACTCCCTGTTTTTGGATATAAACGGAATCCTTTCATTCTCAAGTATGGGTTTGCCCATATCAACCCGAATGGAATCGATCTCTCCCTTTGTGTTCAATAGAACTTTGGGAATGATGATGCCCGCAAGCGTTTCGACTTTGAATTCATCCTGATCCATAATTTTTTTTTCATATGCCTGTTTTGCAAAGCAGCGCATACCATTTCCGCACATCTGGGCTTCGCTTCCATCTGGATTGAAGATTTTGAATTTCAGACTACACGTGTCCGAGTTTAACAGTAGAATTAATCCATCCCCGCCGATCCCGAACTTTCTGTCACAGAGTTTTTTTGAAAGACGCTCATATGAGATCTGTTGTTCGATTTGAAGATTTCTGTCATCGATAACGATAAAATCGTTGCCGATTCCCTCCATCTTTGTGAAATCGATTCTCATGGATTTCCCCTTTTCGGCATTTTTCATTCATGCTCCCGGAAAGGGAGCGGAGATTTGATTTTTATCATAATAAAACAAAATATACCAGTAATTTATTGAATGTAAAGGTTATTGAACCGGAAATGGTTTTATGGTAGCCTGTCAAGCTTAAAAAAAGAATGGCAGTTGACATGATCTTGGGATATTGTTACCGAATCTCAACAGATTTTTAAACATCTTTCAAGCGTAAGACACACGATGTTTTTCGCAGGGGATGAAATTTTTTCGTTTTATTGAAGGAGGACTATGCTTCAGACAGAACTTACAAGACGACTTGGAATTCGCTATCCGATCGTAGGCGGCACCATGATGTCCATTTCAACCTCGGATTTTGTCGCGGCAATATCCAATGCCGGAGGCCTGGGAATACTTGCATCCGCGATTTATCAGTCAAAGGAAGAATTCGCGAAGGCAATCGACAGGATACGGGAACTTACCGACAAACCTTTTGCCGTAAACATAAATCTTTTTCCCAGCATGCGTCCCATCGACAACAACGAATACACGGATGTGCTGGTTGAAAAGGGCGTTTCCATCGTGGAGACTTCCGGTCATTCCGCCCCTGCCGATCTCTGCGATCGTTTTAAGGCTGCGGGAATGACCTGGATTCACAAATGCGTGGGAATCCGCTATGCGAAAAAGGCCATATCGCTCGGCGCCGACATGGTTACGGTTGTGGGGTATGAAAACGGTGGCGCTACCGGAAAGCTTGACATTGGAACACTCGTTCTGGTGCCTTCCGTCATCGATGCGGTAGATGTTCCCGTTATCGGAGGCGGCGGCGTTTCGGACGGTCGGGGAGTTGCCGCGATACTCTCACTTGGAGCTGCGGGCGTGATTATGGGAACGCGGCTGATGCTGACCAGAGAGTGTCCGATTCATGAAAACCTCAAACAGGCGCTGCTGAACGCAACCGAACTGGATACCATGCTGATCATGCGATCACTGGGCGCGACCCACAGGGTATGGAACAATTCCGCTGCCAACAAGTGCCTTGAAAAAGAGACTTCCGCTGCGGATCTGTCTGAAATTCTGTCTATTGTTGCCGGTGACAATGCACGAAAAATGTATCAAGAAGGGGATCTGGATGCCGGTGTAATTTCAATCGGGCAGGGAATCGGTTTGATTCATGAGATACCCACGATAAAAGATCTTTTTGATCGCATGATGGAGCAGGCCGAGCAAACCGTGAGGCGGTTAGCCGGATAAGGGGATTATGAAGTCATATACCGCTTGACAGGAAGCGGTCGAAGAATTTCAATTTTGGAAAAAAGACGAAAAGATATTTTCTTGAAAAGATTGCATCAAAAAAAAGAACAACTTGTTTCCGGCATCAATCGATTTGAATCCCTCATGGTCGCTTACTCGGGGGGAGTCGACAGCTCACTGCTCCTTTCCGTGGCCCATGAACTGCTGAAAAGTCGTGTGGTCGCGATTACCTCCTCTTCAAGAGTGCACCCGCAGGATGAAATAGAAGCTGCTGCCCAAATTGCCGGAGAGATGGGTGTTCGTCATATTGTTGTGGAAACGGATGAAATGTCGATGCCGGAATTTACGGCAAATCCGAATAACCGATGCTACATCTGCAAGAAGCACCTTTTTGAAACATTCAGAAAAAAAGCGAGCGAGCTGGGAATTGCGGACATCTCGCACGGAGCCAATGTCGATGACCTTCAGGATAACCGCCCGGGATTTAAAGCGGCAAAAGAGCTGGGAGTTCATGCCCCTCTGCTTGATGCGGGTTTTACAAAGGAGGATATACGACGGCTTGCAAAAGAGAGAGGTCTTCCAAACTGGGAAAAACCGGCCATGGCATGCCTTGCGACAAGGATTCCCTATGGAACAGCCATCACGGAGAATCGGCTGCGGATGATCGGGTCTGCGGAGGATTTCCTCAGGGAAAAAGGATTTTCGGGCTGTCGCGTAAGGCATCATGGCGATATCGCGAGGATTGAGGTTTGTCAGCAGGATTTTCAAAAAATACTTGATCCGGAAATGCGGGTTCATGTTTCTCGGGAGTTGAAAGAAATCGGTTATCTGCGTATTGTCCTTGATCTTGAAGGATACATTCCGGGCAGCATGAACCGGAAGCTTTGAAGCAATTCCGGATATCCGTGAAACATAACAGGAATCAACCGGCTTCTAAAAACAGGCAGGGAGGAATCGATGAATCAAAAAGGTTTTTCTGCTTATACGACTATCACGTTTATACTTCTGATCGTTATTGTTTTTTGCCTCTGCTTTTCGGCGTGCAACATTCAAAAACCGCTTCCGGATTATGATAAAAAGAGAAACTGCTATCCGGTTGAGATCGGTGACGGCCCGGAAGACTTTGTACTGGACAAGTGGCATAACGCCCCGCGATTACTGATTTCATCGCATGAAAGAAGAGAGCCTGCTCGGTATGGAGAGATCTACTCGTTTGATTTGAATACCGGGTATTCCGAGAAAATGATCCGGACCGGTGAACCGGATACACTCGCTTCCTTCAAACCGCATGGGATGGATATCCGGCACGAGGATGGAAAAACATTCCTTTATGTGATACTGCACGATCCGTATAACAGATCTGTCAGAGAGGAAAACGGCATTTCCATTTATCAGGTCCTGGAACAAACGTTACATTTTATCGAGATGCTGGAAGATAAAACATTTCTATGGTCGCCGAATGATATTTCGGTTCTGGATAGCGGCGAGATTTACGCCACAAATGATTATCGATCTGAGTTCGATATTTATCTTCGAAAAGAAACATCTGAAATCGCCTATTATTCTGTTCGAGAAAAAAAATGGTCTGCTGTCGCCCGGGACATTTCTTTTGCCAATGGAATTCTGGCCATGCCTGACCGGGTTTATGTCGCAGCCACACGAAGCGACCGGCTGATTGAATATCCCCGGAAAAGCGATGGGAGTTTGGGAACAGGAAAAGAGCTGCTTGAAATGAAAGGGCTGGATAATATTATGCCTTTTGGGAAAAAACTCTTGGTGGCAGCGCATTTTGACGACTGGGCTTTTTACCGGCATCATAAAAACAGTAAAAACCTCTCTCCATCGGTTGTTTTTTTGATCGATCCGGATTCTTCTGCTCCGGATGAAACCAAGAAGGTGATTTATGCAGATGAAGGCGGACAGATCAGTGCGGCATCTACGGCATTTATTTACAAAGGCAGGTTATACATTTCGCAGGTCTTTGACTCAAAAATTCTTGTATGCGACGCAATGGACCTTGAAAAGGCGGAATGAATCATGGATTCGTAATCATTGCGGCGCCCTTACGGCAAGGAACCCGGAGATGTTTTGTATCCTGAATTCAATGGAGGTAACTAGATGAAGGTTCACATTCAATTTCGTTTTTTGATCATGATCGTTCTCATGGCTCTTATGGTGACAGCGGCAGAAAATGCGCTGGCTCAAACTCGATATGTATCGGATGTTATGTTTGTAACCCTTCGCGCGGAGCCGGAAAAGGATGCTGAAAAGATTCGAACGCTTCGATCCAATACACCCCTTGAAGTGCTTGAGGAGTATGGTGAATATCTGAAAGTGAGAACCAGGGAAAATGAGGAAGGTTGGGTCATCAAACGATATATTACCTCCAATATTCCGAAATCCATGATTATTACAGAGCTGGGTGAGCGGATAACAGCGCTTGAGGATAAAAATGAAGAGCTGGTAAAAATCAGGGAGAACCTGGAGGCGGAACTGAATGAAATAAAAAAATATCAGTCCGGCTCCGATGAGTACAAGGCCTCAATACAAAAAGAACAGAAAGATGCGGCAAAAGCGATCCAGGAACTTGCGGCCATGACTCAGAAATACAATGCGCTTCAGGACAAGTCCCGCAATATAATTGAGAGGGATGAAAAAATTAAAAACCTTGAAGAAAAAATAATAAAATTAAATGCTTCCGAAGATAAACTTAAAGTTTTGCCTGATAAGTTGACACAGGAGAAAAAGGACCTGCTGGGTGCCGGTACGCTCCGATGGTTTCTCGCTGGAAGCGGGGTTCTTTTTGTCGGTATAATCATGGGAAAATTATCCCGTCGTAAAAAGGATTATTATTGATCGATGAAGCGAAGATTACAGGTAAAGGAGTTATTTTATGGCTGGGAACGGGTTTGAAATTTATTTGAGTCCAACGTACTTTATCGACAGCGATCATAAAACAATCATGAATCTGGCGGAAGAAATCGCCGGCGATGTGGATGAAAGCATCGAAAAAGCGATCAGGCTGTTCTACGCGGTTCGAGATCAGATCCGGTATGATCCATACGGCATTGAGAAAAATCCCGTATATTTTAAAGCAAGCTCCACATTGGAACGAAAATCGGGATTTTGCGTGGCAAAAGCCATTCTTCTTGCAGCTCTTGCCCGTTCCGTAAAAATTCCGAGCAGGCTTGGTTTTGCCGATGTGCGCAATCATCTAACCACGAAACGTCTTAAAACATTGATGAAAACCGATGTTTTTGTCTTTCACGGCTACACGGAGCTGTATCTGGAGGGCAAGTGGGTAAAGGCGACCCCAACCTTCAATCTGGACCTGTGTGACAAATTCGGTGTATCTCCGCTCGATTTTGACGGCAAAACCGATTGCCTCCTTCATGAGTTTGATCAGGAGGGCAACAGGCATATGGAGTATTTAAAAGACCATGGGCATTACGCGGACTTGCCGGTCGAAAAACTGCTGGCATCCATGAAAGAGGCATATCCCATGTTTTTTGAGGAAAGTGTGGAAGCCCTGAGCGGTGATTTCGAGAAGGAGGCCATTGCAGACAGGAAAGCACCATCGACTTTTTGAAAGCGGTTCCACAATTTTTTCCCCTGACGGAAGCCCACCTTTATTGCAGAAACGGTTCACTGCACCGGTCTATTGCTGCCTGTCCGGCTGTTGAGAACGAATGAAACCCGATCAAGGAATCCATTGAGATGCGATACGAAGGAAATATATTCAGGCCGTTCAGCGAAGCAAACAGCTATCTTCTGCAGTGTACAATCGGATGCTCTCATAACCAATGCACTTTCTGCGGAATGTACAAAGATCGAAAATACAGGGTGCGCGCCCTGGAAGAGATTAAAACCGATATTCAAATGGCAAAAGACCATTACGGTGATCTTGAAAAAGTGTTTCTCTGCGACGGAGATGCCATTGATATCGAAACCAGTATGCTTCTTGAGATTCTGAAGGAGTTGTATTCCGCGTTTCCATCGCTGAGGCATGTCGGCAGCTATGTCGGCCCCAAAAGCACCCTGCGAAAGAGCGGTTCGGAACTGCGTAAGCTGAGAACCGCCGGTTTTACGAAAGCGTATCTGGGCGTTGAAACAGGAGATGATAGACTGCTTGCTGAAATAAAGAAGGGCGTGACTGCCGTCGAAATGCTTCAGGCCGGCAAAAATCTGGTGGATACGGGAATCAACCTTTCTTCCATGGTTCTGCTGGGTATCGCGGGAAGAGGATCACGATCCCGGGAGCATGCGATGGCAACCGCAGAAATTACAAACCAGATGAAACCTCAGTATCTTGCCGCGCTCACCTACACACCGGTCCCCAATACCGTCCTGTTTCAGAAAGTTGAATCCGGGGCCTTCACGCTTCCGGATCCATTTGAAACACTCGGAGAGATGAAAATTATTTTTGAAAATATCACGATAGACAACCTTAAGTTTGTCGGAGCGCATGCGTCCAATTATCTTCCGGTGAGCGGAACGCTTCAGCGGGACAGGGAAAAAATGCTGAATATCGTGCATCGTGTTCTCGAACTAAAGGATATGAGCGCGCTTCGAAGCGAACAGATGCGGGGTTTGTGAAACCGGGTGAACCTCAACAGGGTGCGTTATTGTTGTTTCTGCCTGGCGCACCCTTTTCAGGGATACAAAACAGGCTTGTATGATTTGTGAAACGCTTTACGCGAAAACCCGTTATTCTGGGTCATCGTATATTTTAAAGTCCGGATATAGTTTTTGAGCACAATCCGGGCAGATGCTGTGGCTGAAATCGGCTTCGGAATGTTCTTTAATGTATGATTCAATTTGATCCCAATACCCTTCATCATCTCTAATTTTTTTACAATGAGAGCAAATGGGTAGAATTCCCCGGAGTGTTTTGATCTCCTTCAGTGTCGCCTGAAGTTCCGCGATCGTCCTTTCGTGTTGATCAACTTCTCTTGTGAGCTGCACATTGACATGATTTAATTTTTCGGTTCTGTCAACTACCCGCGATTCCAGTTGATCCCGCTCCTGCCTCAGCCGCGAGGACATAATGTTAAATGCTTCCGTCAATTCCGACAATTCAAGGCTTGAGGGCAAAGCGATCTGCTCTCCGAGATGTTCCGGATTTTTGGTAACTTCTATTGCCTTTGCGCGAATAAAGTTCAACGGATCAAATATCCACCGTCGTGCAAGATAGATGGTACATCCAAAAATAATGACCAGGGTGATTCCGAACAGAATTGCCAGATGAAAAACAAGTTGATTTACATCCGCATAGGCTGCGCCGAGAGGTATTCTGATGGAAATGGCTGAAATAACCTCGCCGTCCGCGCGTTGGAAACTGCGGTCAGCACCATAATAGGCCACCAGATCCGCAGGTGCGGCTTCCGGGGTGCTGTGGCAGCGGAGGCAGTTTTGTTCCATGGATTCTCCGCGTCGCATGATTTCGAAAAACGGCATTTCATCGATGATTCGAATATCTGAATATTCCTTCAGATCCGTAGATTCGTTCAGTTTCTCAATAAACGCCCGTTCAAATGCATCTGCCTCGTTTTCCGGGCTTCTGGCGTTGATTGCAGCTTCTTTATAATAATAGTTGCCATCTGTAAGGCTCTGATAGTATTTGTCAATCTCTCTGACGGCATATGTAGAGGACATCCAGACCGGTTCAAAATAACGATCATTTGCCCCGGCTTCGATTTTTTTGAATAAAATCGGTTTTAATTGATGGGAAAAGTAGGTGTGGGTGGCAAGATTGCGATTCAGCAATATCATGGCCTTTTCTTTTGCCTCTTCTCGAACATGCGTTTTCATTCGCCAATTTATCGCTAATATCGAGAGAGTGCCGGCAATGGAAACAATTAAAATGATTGATATGAGGAGGAGGAGGCTGGCTTTGGATTTTGCTTTGCCTCGCTGTTTATGGGGTGATAATTTTTGAGCCATGTCAGTCACCGTTGAATAACACGATCTGGATTTACAAGTACCATCTCCATGAGCCATAACGATTGCAACGCTTCTGATCTTTTCGAGTGCCGTATCCTTCATGGCATCATCTCCCGGGATGTGTCCGGATCAGGAATCAGTGTTTTGGATCCAGTGTTTGGGACGAAAGGCAACCGAGGGTTTGAAGCGATTGCCGGTACGAAAGCCTGCAGCTTCAACCTCCTGCCCGAATTTACTCTGCAGTTCATGAAGCGGACCGATTTCGATGGCGTACATGGGACAGGCCTCCACACAAATGGGGGACTTTCCCGTTTCCAGCCGCTCAAGACAAAAATCGCATTTCTGCATTTTGGCATTTTCTTCAGGGCCGAATTGAGGTGTGTTCCAGGGGCAGGCTTTGAGGCACTTCCGGGGGCACCTTTCGCTGCCCGTACATTTGTCCGGGTCCACGGTGACAATGCCGTCGGTTTCTCGTTTTCGGATTGCATTTTCCGGGCAAGCGCGCAGACACGGCGGATCAGCGCAATGAAAGCAGGGGGTGGCCAGCCAGGCGGCGAAAAGATTGGGAAAGCGGCCTTTTTCAATGACTTCTACTCTCATCCAGTTCACTGGTCCTGCTTCAATATCGTGCCAGTCTTTGCAGGCCACAGCGCATGTATGACAGCCGATGCACCGGGTCTGGTCAAAATAAAATCCCATCTGTGTCATGGCTGTTTCTCCTGAATTTTTACCGGGGCGGCTTCGACCTGAACCAGGGCACTGTTCATGGGTACACCTCCACCGGGCGAAAGATCATCTTTTGTCAGCACATTGGCGCATCCGCCAAGATCAACGCCATCTTTGTCCGGTGCGAACCAGGCGCCCTGGCAGAGATTGACGACACCGGGCATAATCCGTTCCGTCACTTTGGCCGGTATCCTTACCCGTCCCCGCTGGTTAAACACATCCACCAGCATACCCTCCTGGATACCCCGATTTGCGGCATCAATCGGATTGATCCAAACGGCTTGGGGTTCGATCTCCTTCATCCAGGGAATATTATACCAGGTGGAATGAGCCCTGGTTTTATGATGAGTGGTTAGAAGCTGCAGCGGGTATTGATCAGCCAGGGGGGAGTCATAATGTTCGTCATGGCTGATATATTTGGGAACAGATGGAATCCGGGGATTTCCCATTTCCTTTAAATGGCTGCAATCGATCTCAATCTTTCCCGAAAGGGTCGGAAAAGGGTTGTTTTCCGGATCCGCGATCTGCTCCTTGAAGGATACGACCGGTTCTCCCAATTTGATTTTCAGAACCCCCTCCTGTTTCAGCTGTTCATAATCGGGTATATCCTTTTTCCTGGAAGCAAAGAGGCGGAGAAGATCGTCTTCGGAAATATCGAAGAAGGGACTGGAAATACCAAGGCGGGGTGCCAGTCCACGGCAGATTTCCAGGTCTGTTTTGCACTCGTGCATGGAGTCTATCACTTTGTTCAGGTAAATATAATAGGGCGATCCCAGCCAGGGCGGCGCAATGTCGGAACGTTCCATAAAGGTGTTCACCGGAAGCAGAATATCCGCGAATT
>JAWOIJ010000059.1:0-24954 GCA_046484745.1 Desulfobacterales bacterium
GGACCCTACCCACATGCTTGAAAAAGGTTCATGGTTAGAATCTATCCTGAAAATTCACTGTTGCCCAACGCCCCTGTTTGAGTCAATAATGGTATTTTCGATCCCGTGAGCGAATGACCATACGAACATGAAAAATATTGATGACGATGAAAAAGACAAACACCCTGGCGCTAAATAAAAACCTGTTGCGCCATATCCGTATGAATTTAAATGAATTTAATAATTTGACCCACCAGCGACAAGGGGAAAAAAGAGCTGCTGTGGCCATTACGGTTGTGTCTGTTTCTCACGATTCCAATGTTTATGGCATGTCAGGGCATGAGTATGCGAAAGACAACGCCGCGCTTATTCTCACGCGAAGAACCGAAAAGCTCAAACAGCACTCCGGTCAATGGGCCTTTCCCGGAGGATCTCTGGATCAAAATGAAACTCCTGAAGACGCCGCGCTCAGGGAGCTTTCAGAAGAAGTGGGACTTGTGCTGGGCCGAGACCGTATCCTCGGGCGGCTGGATGATTTTACGACTCGTTCCGGTTTTATCATTACACCGGTTGTGATCTGGGGTGGTTCTGATGTGAATCTCAGGCCAAATCCCGCAGAAGTAAAATCCATTCATCGTATCCCGATAAAAGAATTTATGCGTGAAGACGCACCCATACTTCATGATGTACCGGGAAACGAAAATCCGATTCTGCTTATGCCTGTTGGCAACAGCTGGATTGCAGCGCCGACAGCTGCCTTGATCTATCAATTCCGGGAAGTGGCAATTCTGGGAAGGAATACACGTGTAGCCCATTTTGAGCAGCCTCTCTTTGCATGGCAATAGAGAGGAGATTAAATGGTAATTTTATGGAGTTTTTTATGACAATTGAAATGCAGCACAACCTCGAAACAGTATGCTGGGAAAAACTTGCGGAGGTGTTCGAAAAAGCGCCTCTTGGAACAAGAGATCCTCTCAAGCTCAGAAAAGTTTTCGAGAATAGCCGTTATTGCTGTTTTTTTTACGACCAAAACCAGATAATCGGTTCCGCGCGCGTACTGTCTGATGGATATGATTGCGCGGTAATTTGTGATGTCGTGGTTTTACCGGAATATCAGAATCAACAGTTAGGAAGCCGTATGATTCAATACCTGATGCAGCAGGTCGCGGATCATAATAAGATCCTTTTATATGCTGCACCTGGAAAAGAGGGATTCTATCAGCGTTTTTCGTTTCGGCGGATGAAAACGGCAATGGCGGTTTTTAAGGACAGGGAAAAGGCTGAAAAAATGAATCTTATCGAAAAAGACAGGTAAGGATTGCGGCTTGACTTTTTACAGCGAATCTTTTAATTCCATGTTTTTTATTTTATTTTTAAACAAAATGTTGTATTTTTACCTATTTTCATTTTTGACTTTTCCCGAAAGTGCCGTTGTTTACATAAAATCATAGATAAAATTCAGGTACTACGGTATTGAAAAAGGCCGCACCATGATTTCAGGATTTGATAAAATCGTTGAAGAACGGATTAAAAAAGGACAGCGGGAGGGCGCATTTAAAAACCTCCCGGGAGCTGGAAAGCCTCTGAAGTTTGAAGACAGTAATATCCCCGAAGATCTCCGGATGGCATATAAAATCTTAAAGAATGCGGATTGCCTTCCTCCTGAGATCGAGCTGAGAAAACAAATCCGGCAGACCGAGGATCTTCTGTCTGGCATGCAGGACACGGCAGAAAGATATAAGACCCTAAAAAAATTAAATTATCTGATTTTAAAACTGAACTCCGCCGGAAATACAACCATGGCCAATGAGATGCCTCAATACTATATCATGAAAATGACGGACGCCTTGAGTTCAAAAAAAAAAATCAGCCGGTGAAAAGTAAACTTTTGAGGTACATTGGGAAATTCGAAATAAGGATAAAGGCTGTATGGTGTCATGAAACTGAAAAATGCAAAAAATCATGATGGTGTTCTCAAAAGCATTTTTACCGCTTATTTTATACTGATTCTTCATATCTCTTTGATCGCGGGTCTGGGTATTCTTGTTCTTTTTTTTCGGGGTGTCGTCAGCTACATGCTCTGGATTTTCCTTGGAGGAACAGGGGCATTGATTTTTATGGGATACATGATGCAAAAACGAATGAAAGCAGAAGGAAAGACACTTGGCGAAATGCTTTCCCTGCCCCTATTTAAAGGAAAAACCATTGAAGTCAGCCTGCTGGGAGGACTTGCATCACTCAAAGTTGAGAATCCGGATACCCTTAAAAAAATCGACGCGCCGATTCCGAATCAAGCCGGTCTGCTGGAAGATCCGGAAATGATTCACATCCGGGAACTTACCGAACTGGTTCGCATGCTGGATCAGAACCTGATAACCATGGATGAGTATAACAAGGCCAAACAACAAATTTTTAAACTATGAAAAAACTGAAAATAGCCCTTCTTTCCGGCGGCATTTCCACGGAGCGCGAAGTTTCACTTGCAGGCGGCGACCAGGTATTTGAGGCTCTCGACAAAAGCAAATACCAAATCACACGATATGATCCAAAATTTGATCTCAGCAGGCTGGTTGACGACGCCAATGAGATTGACATCGCCCTGATCATTCTTCACGGTCCAAATGGTGAAGACGGCAGAATTCAGGGATTCCTGGACCTGCTTTGTGTGCCGTACCAGGGAACCGGAGTTCTTGGAAGCGCCCTTGCCATGAACAAGACAGTGGCCAAACAAATTTATGAACAGGTCGGGCTTCCGGTTCCACAATACCGGGTAATGAAAAAAGGTGACAAAATTCTGCCAAAAGAAATTTTACAGGCAATCGGCCTGCCCATTGTCGTCAAACCGGTTCAGGGCGGGTCCAGCATTGGAATGAGTATTGTAAAATCCGAGAAAGAACTTTCACCAGCCATTGAAACCGCTTTTGCCTGTGATGATGAAATCCTTTTCGAACAATACATCAGAGGAATTGAGATAACCGGCAGCGTCCTCGGCAATACGGATCTTACAGCGCTTCCGATTGTTGAGATTATCCCGGATGAAATCCACGATTTTTTTAATTATACTGCCAAATATACGCCAGGTGCCACAACGGAAATCTGTCCTGCCAGAATGGATGAGAGGCTGACGGAAAAAGCAAAAAACTTTGCCAAAATTGCGCACCGGGCTCTCTGCTGCTGCGATTACAGCAGAACAGACATGATCCTTTGCGAAGAGGATATTTTTGTTCTTGAAACCAATACGATTCCCGGAATGACTTCCACAAGCCTCTTGCCGCTTGCCGCAAAAACAGCCGGGATACCATTTGCTCAGCTATTGGATCGATTAATTGAATTGAGCCTTGAACGTTCAGGTAACGCAATGCAGCATATTGAAACGCGATCTTAATATTCTCGGTTTGGGAAAAATACGCTCTGGAGGTTTTTATGAAGATTCTGGTGGTGGGCAGCGGCGGAAGGGAACATGCACTTGTATGGAAGATCGCCAACAGCCCGAAAGTAAAAAAAATATTCTGCGCACCCGGCAATGCCGGCATTTCGGAACTGGCAACCTGTGTTTCGATTGACGCGGAAGATATAAAAAGTCTGTTAGCCTTTGCAAAAAAAGAAAAAATCGATCTCACAATCGTCGGCCCTGAAGCGCCTCTTGCAAAAGGGATTGTGGATCTTTTTGAAAAACAGGGCTTGAAAACGTTCGGCGCTTCCCGAAAAGCCGCTGAACTCGAAGCGAGCAAATCCTTTGCCAAAAACCTCATGAACAAATACGGAATTCCAACCGCCAGAGGCAAAACCTTCTTGTCACCTTCCAACGCAAAAAAATACATCGATTCTGTCGGAGCCCCCATCGTCGTCAAGGCGGACGGACTGGCCGCAGGAAAAGGTGTTTTTGTCTGCGCCACGGAAAAAGAGGCGAAAGAAGCCCTGGACCGGATTCTGACACAAGGGGCTTTCGGAGACTCCGGCAGGAAAGTGGTCATAGAAGAGTGTCTGAAAGGAGAGGAGGCCTCTTTTCTTGCCTTTACGGATGGGAAAACCGTTCTTCCGCTTCCTTCCTCCCAGGACCATAAGGCGATTTTTGATGGCGACAAAGGGCCGAATACAGGAGGAATGGGCGCATATTCACCGGCTCCGATCGTGGACAGTCATATGCACAAAAAAATCATGAAGCAGGTCATGATACCGACCGTCCGCGCCATGGAATCTGAAGGACGTCCCTATAA
Source organism: Desulfobacterales bacterium (assembly GCA_046484745.1). Classification (GTDB taxonomy): domain Bacteria; phylum Desulfobacterota; class Desulfobacteria; order Desulfobacterales; family SURF-7; genus JAQYVL01. The sequence continues at coordinate 4,197 of JAWOIJ010000059.1, forward strand.
GGGGGTTCTTTATGCCGGGCTTATGATTGACGACGACCAGATCAAAGTTCTTGAGTTTAATGCCCGGTTTGGAGATCCCGAGGCCCAGCCTCTTTTAATGCGCCTTAAAAGTGACATCGTTCCGATTATGGAGTCCATCTCCGAAGAGCGGCTTCACGAATGCGCCCTTGAGATCGATGATCGTGCTGCCGTATGCGTGGTCATGGCTTCGGGAGGATATCCGGGGTCATATAAAAAAGGGATGCCCATTTCAGGGCTTGCCGGTGTAAAACGAATGAAAGACACCTTTGTCTTTCACGCCGGCACCGGATTGAAAAACAGTGCGCCCGTTGCTACCGGAGGCAGGGTGCTGGGCGTGACAGCCCTGGGTGAAACCGTGGAAAAGGCAATTGAAAAATCATACAAAGCGGTTTCCAAAATACAATGGAAAGATGTTTATTTCCGAAAAGATATCGGCCGGAAAGCGCTTAAGAGGCTTGCAAGAAAACCGGATGTCGGGATCGTGATGGGCAGTGATTCGGATCTCAATGTTATGGAAGAGGCCTCGGCAGCACTGAAAACATTCGGCGTTCCCTATGAAATAACCATTGCATCGGCTCACAGAAGCCCGGGAAAGGCCGCAGAATACGCAAAAACCGCCCGCGGCCGGGGAATAAAAGTCATCATTGCCGGTGCAGGGCTTGCAGCACACCTTGCCGGAAGTCTGGCTGCCCATACAACCATTCCGGTTATCGGGGTTCCCATAAATGCGTCTCCCCTGCAGGGTCTTGATTCACTGCTTTCAACCGTTCAAATGCCGCCGGGAATACCGGTTGCAACCGTTGCCATCGGAAAGCCGGGTGCAAAAAATGCCGGAATACTGGCAGTTCAAATACTGGCGGTTTCAGATCCGGGACTCGCCCGGAAGCTGGAAGACTTTAAAACCGATATGGCTGAAAAGGTTGAACAAAAAGCAAAGACGATTGGAAAACTACAGTAACATTATCAAAATAGATCCCGATCGTCCACAGCCCGACCTGATTCAAAAGGCTGCGGACTTCATATCCAAGGGTAAACTGGTTACATTTCCAACCTTTTGCCTGTATGGCATTGCCGCGGACGCGTTCAGCGCTTCGGCAGTCCAAAGCGTATTTGAGATCAAAAAACGATCCCCTAAAAAGCCCCTGCTTGTGCTGATCAAAAACAGAGACCGCCTGCTCCCTCTTGTAAAATCGATTCCTCCTGCTGCCGAAACGATCATGGACCGTTTCTGGCCTGGTCGGATTACGCTCGTATTTGAAGCTAGCAGGGAAGTGCCGGGATTCCTTACGGCCGGAACCGGAAAAATCGGCATACGAATGCCTTTCCACAAAGTTGCCATTGGCCTTGTCAATGCTCTTGAAAATCCCATTATCGGGACCAGCGCCAACATTTCAGACCAGGGAGGAAGTGCCGGGGTGACCGATCTTCCTGCTGAAATTATCCGCCGGACAAGCCTTGTACTGGATGCAGGCCGTCTTAAAGGAGGCGCGGGTTCAACGGTCATCGATATAACCAAAACACCTCCGCAGATCTTGCGGGAAGGGGAAATCCCGTCAAAAGAGATCTACAATGCCCTGAAAATCCAATAACCTGCCGATTTTTTAAACTGCATTATCATGGCCTCGTAAAAAGCCCGACAATCCAAACGCAATACTATTATCCTGCGATTTTTCACATGATAAGGAAATGTATTACTCATTTTGGAGGGTATTTATTTCACAACATTCCTTCTGTTTAAGCATATCTTGTATACTGTCCGCGAATTGGCACTCTATACAGACAGGCACATATCTTGCATAACACAATTCATATCTTCGTTTTTATTAATAAAAAATACTGAATGCCTTAACAGAAAAAAGCAGTTCCAACGAAGAGCCGCTTGCATGGAAAGCCAGAAGATTCAGCTTCTTTTCAGGGACAGGAGTAAAATTATTTTTCATGACACGCTCAGAAGCGATTAAACAGGCAAAAGCACTGTCAAAGCAATACAAACGACTGTGCGTTATTCTGGATAAAGAGTTAAATGATTTCTTTATCTCTGAGGAGGAAAATTTCTATCTGCCTAACGATTTCTATGAGACATGCAGTTATGAGATCATAAAGGTTTTTGAATAGGCTGTTGCTTTTTTATTCGGCTGATTCAACAACCGCCAAAGCAGAATCCACGGAATCCGCACCTTCTTTTGTTCCAATTCCCGTAACCGGCAGTACAATTTTATATAAAACAATGGACAGCGCACCAGCACCAAACATAAAAAGACCGAACAGTCCTGAAGTAAACAATATCGAACTGTAAAAATCCCCCATGGCATCCTGAATGAGAATTGCAATGGTCATGGCAAGCGCCGAGTTTCTCAGCCCGGTTTCCAAAGATATCGCTCTTGTCTGGAAGTTGTTCACGCCCAGAACCTTTGGGAAAAAAATTCCGGCAAGCATGCCGAGCATGGTAAGCAGAAAAATCATGAGATAAAAAGTGAAACCATATCTTTTGGTGTCGGAAAAAAACTCTCCGCACATCATAAGACCGGCAACAATTAAAAACAGCAGGGCAATAATGCCAAGAGCCGAAAAAAACTTCAGGGATTTTTCCGCAAATCTTTCCCATTTCGCCCGAATCAGCATGCCCAGAAAAAGCGGAATGAGCACCAGAAACAGAATGGTTACCACAATCAGCTTGACCGGAACCGTGACATCCGGAACATTTGAACAGTAAAACGTGAGAATCATTGGCGTCAAAACAAGGGAAAGAACCGTTGAGAAGGAAGTCAGGGAGATGGAAAGCGCCAGATCTCCCTTTGCTAAATGCGTCATCAGATTGGATGTAACCCCGCCGGGACTGGCTGCAATGAGAATCATGCCGACAAAAATATAGGGGAACTGATCATAGAATCCCAGCAAATGCCCCAGCAGCATTGCCAGAAACGGCATAAAGACCCACTGAAGAACAGCACCGATTAAAATACCGCGCGGTTTTGTAAATACAAGGGAAAAATCTTTAATCGTCAGGGTGAGCCCCATTCCAAACATGACGAAAAAAAGCATCAATGTGATGGACAGTTTAAAAACCCTGACCAGCGGGATGCTCTTTGGTTTTTCCATAAATTCTGCAAATGCGTACGTGTTGCCGTCTACATCCGCTTCTACAACCCTGAGCTTGAAAAGCATCTTGTCTTCGACCATCTTGTCAAGGCCGGCATAGAATGATTCAGCATCCTTTCCGATCCGGGTGATATTGTCCGGCAGCTTGATTACAAACACCTTGTCCGGAACCTTACGGATCAGATAGATGTTCCGGGAAAGAAATGAGCCTTCGATATCTTCATTCTTTAAATGACGCACATATCCTTCAAAAGACACCTCGACGGAATTTTCCCATGACAATTCAGCAGCTGTTTTATTCAGCTCCTGAAAAACAGCCGGACCTCCTCTGTCATTGGCAACACTTGACAGATACCTATAAGTGTCCTCTCCGGATCTTTGCCCGGCACTGGAGACGGATATAACAACAAACAAAAAAACCAAGCCGGAAAAGACTCCCGCGATCCTCTTCATCTTCGTGCTGCAGCAACGCATAATTTTCTCCAAGGATGATCATCAATCCGCATCAAATCAATATTTCCGAAAATCTCACAAAACACAAGGAAAATGATTCATTGATTGCCCGGGAAAAAACATTGCCGCTCTTTGACAATCGATATCCCTGAATAAACAAAATATTGACAAAAAAATAAAATTCTGTTCTACTTAAAAAAACAAACCAATTGGTTTGTTTTTTAAGTAGCAGGCTTAACGATTTAAAATTCAAGGAAATGGAAAAACAACTGGTTGCCCATTGCCGCAAAGATCTGATAAAGTGGTGCTGTCCCCGAAATATCGAATTCCGGGACGAACTTCCGCTGACGCTTGTCGGCAAAGTAGCATACAAGGTCTTGGAAGATGAAGAGATCGAAACGCTGAAGAAAACCGGTCAATACACGGGAGAGTAATGACCAGAAAACTGAAAACCAAAGCAATGCCAAGGAGCTTATCAAATGGACAGTCTCAGTCTTTTTCATGAAATCAATGCAAACCCCGGTGAATACGCCGTGAAATGGAAAATAGAAACAGGCGGCAAGGTGATCGGGAATTTCTGTTCCTATACACCTGAAGAGCTGATCACGGCTGGAGGCGCCCTCCCCTTCCGGATCCTGGGTACCGGAGCCGCTATTTCAAAGGCAGATGCCTACCTTCAGTCATACAGCTGCAGTCTTGTGCGTGGAGCGCTTGAAGATGCCCTTGCCGGCCGGCTGGATTTTCTGGACGGGACGGTTTTCCCCCACACCTGCGATTCCATCCAGAGGCTGTCCGACATCTGGCGCATGAACACCGATTTTCCGTTTCATGCAGATCTGGTCATGCCGGTTAAGCTGGACACGGAAAGTGCCGAAAAATATATGGTTTCGGTGATCCAAAAGTTCCGGAAAGATCTTGAAAAGGGGCTTGGCATCGAAATCACGGATGAGCTTCTGAAAGATGCCATCGAAATATCCAACCGTGTCCGGAAAAGCCTCGCAAAGCTGTATGCCGTCCGAAGGCAAAATCCGGAACTCATCAACAGCAGTGACCTCCATACAATTTTTAGAGCAGCCATGATGATGGACCGGAAGCTGCTTGCGGATTCTCTTGAACCCATCGTTGCTTCCCTAGAGAGCAAAAAGGCAACCGCTGAAACAAAGAGAAAAAGAGTTGTTTTAAGCGGAGGCCTTTGCAGCATGCCCGATGTTTACAAGGTTGTTGAAGCTTCAGGAGGCGCGATCGTATGGGATGACTTCTGTACCGGATCCAGATACTTTGAAGGTTTTATAGACATAAACGGCGACCTTGAAAAAAATATTGCGAAAAAATATCTGGAGCGGGTCGTCTGCCCGGCCAAACATTCGGGAATTTTTTCCCGAGGAACCTACCTTTTGGAAAAGGTCAGGGAAAATAGCGCGGAAGGCGTAATCTTTGTTTTTCTGAAATTTTGCGACCCTCACTCATTTGACTACCCGTATATGAAAGAGATGCTTGAAAAAGAAGGGATCCCCAGCATGCTTTTTGAAATCGAAGACAAAAGTTCTTCCGAGGGTCAGCTCAAAACCAGATGCGAAGCGTTTATGGAAATGCTGTAAGCCCGTCCGCAAATTAAAGACGGCATGAACAATCTCTGGTTTACGCTTGCAGATCCCTTGCACAGCATGGGATTTGATTACAAAAGATCAATCATATGAAGGAGAACACCATGACATCCCCTGATAACAACGCAGACAATACAACAGAACCCAAAAAAGATCCGGATAAAGAAAAGCGAAAAATCAAATCCGATAAAAAAATGAGAGAAATTATGACCGCCTATTACATCGAGGCAAAAACCCCAAAAGAGGAGACCGGCAAAAAGATCGCCTGGATTACAAGCGGCGGCCCGGTAGAGCCGCTCCAGGTCATGGATGTCATTCCCATCTATCCGGAAAATTACGGCGCCATGATCGGCGCAAGCAAAATGGGAGTGGAACTTTGTGAAAAATCTGAAGCAATGGGATATTCCAGTGATCTATGCTCCTATGCCCGGGCTGATATCGCCAGTTCAACGGTCAACGGCGGGCCCATTGGCGGTCTGCCCGAACCGGACATGCTGATCTGCTGCAACAACATCTGCGGAACGGTCCTGAAATGGTATGAGGTCCAGGCGCGCTACTACAAGGTTCCGCTGTTTATCCTGGACACCCCCATCTGCCATACGGAATTCAACAAGGACATGAAACAGTATGTCGTGACGCAAATGGAAGAATATATTTCTCTTCTGGAAAAGATATGCGGCAAACCCTTTGATTATGACCGGATGGCTGAAGTCGGCGCCCTGTCCATCCGCGGGCAGGAGCTCTGGAAGGAAATTCTGGATACCACCATGAACCGGCCCGCCCCTATGACCTGTTTTGATGCGTTTTTTCATCTGGCGATGATCGTTACCCTGAGAGGCACCCAAACCGCAGTGGATTATTATGAATCGCTGCTCGCCGAGATGAAGGAGAGAATCGCGGAAGGGATTGGAATGCTTCCTCATGAAAAATATCGGCTCGTGTGGGACAATCTCCCCATATGGTATCGACTGCGATGGCTTTCCAACAAATTTACCGACCGTTCCGCCTGCCTTGTTGCAGACACTTACACCTCGGGATGGTGCAGTTCCATGGAATATCTGGACGAAAACGATTTTCTGGGTTCAATGGCAGAGATGTATACCCGTATCTTCCTGAACTCCGGGACCGACATCATGGCGGACAACATCATCAAAATGGTTGAGAAATATGAGGCGGACGGAGTGGTGTTTCATTCCAACCGAAGCTGCAAACCGTATTCGCTGGGCCAGTATGATATACAAAAACTGATTCAGAAAAAAGTCGGAATTCCGACCCTGATGATCGAGGCCGACATGGTGGATGAAAGGATGTTTTCAGAAAGCCAGGTTGAAACCCGGATTGATGCGTTTATTGAAATGTTAAAATAATGAGGTTCTAATGATAACAGCAGGTGTTGATGTTGGATCCATAAGCGCCAAGGCAGCGGTGATGAAGGATAACAATATTTTAAAAACAGGTGTCATCCTTACCGGATACAATTCGCAAAATGCCGGAAAGCAGGTCTTTGACATGGTTCTCGCAGAGCTCGGCATGGAGGCTTCCCAGATTGAAAAAATCGTTGCAACCGGTTATGGCAGAAACAGCATAACCTATGCTGACAAAGCAGTTACAGAGATTACATGCCATGCAGCCGGCGCCAACTTTTTAAATCCGGATGTCCGCTCCATCATAGACATCGGAGGTCAGGACAGTAAAGCCATCGTGATCGACGGAAAAGGCAAGGTCAAAGATTTTGCCATGAATGACAAGTGTGCTGCCGGTACAGGCCGTTTTCTCGAGGTTATGGCGCGCGCGCTTGAGGTCGACCTCGACGCGTTCGGAGATTTATCCCTTTTGGCAGACCATGTCGCCCCCATCAGCAGCCTCTGTACGGTTTTTGCCGAATCAGAAGTCATTTCTCTGATTTCAAAGGGAGAAAAACGGGAAAACATCATCGCCGGGATTCACGCGTCCATTGGTTCACGGGTGATGGCCATGGGAAAACGAATCGGAATTGCATCCCCGATCATGATGACCGGAGGGGTTGCAAAAAATATCGGTGTTGTAAAAGCGCTTGAAGAAAAATTCAATACCTCTATACTGGTATCGGAAAACGCGCAGGTAAACGGCGCGATCGGAGCCGCGATCATTGCGGCATCACTCAACTAGGGCGTTCAAACAAAAATAGACGCCGCTGTTGGGCCACGCCTGTTTTGTCATTCAGGCACAACATATCCATATTTTACACGAGGAGAAGAAATATGAGCGACCTGTCTTACAAACTGGAGAATAAAGTATTTGTCGTAACCGGCGGAAGCAGGGGAATCGGACTTGAACTTGCCGGACTGCTTCTCCAGCAGAATGCCAGGGTCGTAATCTGCGGCCGGAAACAGCCGGGGCTTGATGCCGCGATATCAAAGCTGCAAGCCGGAAATGACCGTTTTCTTGCGATTCCGGCGCACATCGGGAAAGCAGAAGATGTTGACAACCTGTTTGATCAGACCCTGTCCAAATTCGGACAGCTTGACGGATTGATCAACAACGTGGGGATGAATATGGTAACATCCGTCCTGGATGCCGAACCTTCTCTCTGGCAAAAAATTATTGATACCAACCTTACCGGGACGTTTCTCTGCTCGCAAAAAGCCGGAAAAATCATGCGTGAAAAGAAAAAGGGAAAAATTGTCAGCATCTCCTCCATTGCGGCTAGACGGTCAGCACCGGCAATGGGAATTTACGGAATTGCCAAAGCCGGAATTGAGATGATGACCAAAGTCCTTGCAATGGAGCTTGCCGCATTCAATATTCAGGTGAATGCCGTGGCGCCGTGTATGGTCAAAACGGATTTCAGCAAATTCTTCTGGTCCAATGAGGGAATCCATAATGAAATTGTAAAAACCATTCCCCTTGGGAGAATACCGGATCCCATCGACATCGCTCATCCAACACTCTTTTTATGTTCGGAAGGTGCAGATTTTATAACCGGCCAGACCATTCTGGTTGATGGAGGTGCCAGCGCCATCTGAAAAAATCATCGGGTTTTCAAACGATTATGCCTCCACCGGATCGACAGGAATATAACCCCAATATCATTGGATTCGTCGAGGATAAAGGTCCTGTCAGCATTTCCTTGAATGAAGCACGGGATACCTATGGCCAGCTGCCGAGCACTTACAAACTCATGCCGCTGAAACAGGGGAGGCAAAACAAAAAAGGATTGAACCTGGCCCTTGGCAAGCTGATTTCTGAAAAGCTTAAAGATTCGAATGCCAATTTAAAAAAAACCGTATTTGATTTCTTCAGAAAATGGCATCGCGACTGGAAAGATGAATTTGGAATCCATATTGAGCCTTTTTGCAACCTGAATACCCCGGAACAGATAAAAGGCATCCTTTCCGGATGTCACAAAAAGCTGTCTGCGGTCTCTGATCAGGACTTAAGGCGCGAACTGTTAACCGGCAGGCTGATCCGGAAGGATATCTTAAATTCCATTCCGGATCAAAATCTTGCCGAATCCGCGGAAAGAATCCTCCAAAAAAGGGTTAAAAATCTTTCCGGAACAAACAAGAAAGCGTCAACACGGCATTTCATAAACCAAATCCAAGCATATCGCCTGTTGAAAACAATCAAAAAAAATATCTCCTGTGACATTTTCGAAGCGGATTATCAAACCTTGGCAACATATGCGGATGAGATCTCAAAAACGCTCTTTACGCTCTCCTCGCATATTGATATTCCCGGAATCGAAAAACTGGAAGTGATCCGGGGACAGAAGGTGGAGTTTGAATTCGCTGAACGAGATATCACCTACCTGATGCTGGGCAAAGAAACCGGAGACTGTACCGCCGACAAGCCCCCCTTTCAGGCGGATCGGGACATTGAAAATATTTACTGGACGGTTTTCCCCTGGATTCTGGACCGCAACTACCAGATCCTGAAAGTGTATTATGATGGTTCATTTATCATGAAGGCTCATCTGATGCCTCTTTTTATCCATCAGGACAATCTGGATAAAATAATTCTTGCAATCGATGCAGTGGAAGCAGTAAGAGCGTTCAGGGATGATATTCAAGGGTTTGGCAGGGAAGATCTGCTCAAAAAAAAGGAGGACATTTTTCAGAAAGTACTGGAAAAAATTGTCACCATCGGCTCGTTAATGGGTATTCAGGATATTTACGCGGAAAAATTTTCCAATACAAAATGGGTAAGAGAGTATCTGAACCGACTTCCTGAAATATTTCTTCATGTCCAGAGCCTCGTCAAGATAGATGAACTGGAGGATCTGTTTTTTCTGTCAAAGGAACTGTTTGCCGAGACAAAGCGTTCGGTCCCAAAAGAAATTTTTATGGAAATCCAGATGAAAAACACATCCCTTCTGCCCAGTGTCACCAAAAAATCCAACAGCGTAAAAACTTTTGCTGTCATCAAGGGCCGCCCCGGGGATGGCATCCCCATGAAAAAAATTATCGGGATATAAGGAACGGAGAGGATGTGTCATTGGAAGAGCTTTTTCCTGCAAAACAAAATGAATCGAAGCGATCATTGAACGCCAAAAAAAAAGAATTCCACACCATCGCAGTTCTCGGATCACTGCCTCCCCTTCGGGCGCTCAGCAGCTACTGCCTTGAATTTACCCGGGCCATGGTCGAACTGACTGAGATCAATTTTATCTCCTTCAAAAAAATCTACCCCGCCTTTCTATATCCCGGCGGAAAATTAAAAGAGGATTCGACTTTTCCTTCTCTGACTCATCACCGGTTGGCCGTAACGCGCCGTCTGACCTGGTATAATCCGGCAACATGGCTGAGAGAAGGTTTTTTTTCAAAAGCCGACTTGCTGCATGCTCAATGGTGGAGCCTTCCTCTATTCCCCATCTATTTTTTGATATGCATCGGATTCAAGCTTCGCGGGAAACCGGTTGTCCTTACCGTTCATAATGTTCACCCCCATGAAAAATCCGGACTTTTCGGCCTTTTTTCCGGTCTCCTTTTCAAATTGAGTGATCATGTTATCGTTCATTCAGAAAAAAACAGGATGCAGATGATACAGCACTATGCGATTCCTGAAGAAGGCGTTACAGCAATACCTCACGGACCACTCGACTTCCATACGCTAAACAACGTAAGCAGAGAAAAAGCCCGGCAGGAAACGAACATGAAACCGGAAGAAAAAGTGATCCTTCTTTTTGGCGCTATTCGCCCATACAAGGGAATCGATACCGCGATTTCCGCCTTTGATCAGGTCCGAAAGGAAATCCCGGAAGCCCGGCTGGTGATTGCCGGAAAGCTTTGGGGAAAATGGACTCCCTATGCAGAAATGATCAAAAATCGAAACCTCGAACAATATATTCATACCACTTTACAATATATCCCTTCCGAGATGGTTTCATTTTTTTTCAATGCCGCCGATCTTGTAATCCTTCCGTACCATCATTTTGACAGCCAGAGCGGTGTCGGATCCATTGCCGTTTCTTTCCGAAAACCGATGATCGTCACCAATACCGGGGGACTTCCCGACCTCGTGGAAAATCCCCGCAACATCGTCCCCCCAAAGGATCCTGACGCATTGGCAAGGGAGATCATACGGAGCCTCAACACCCCCGGGAGACTGAACGAAATGAAAGCGGAAGCGGAAGTTGTTGCAGAAAAGATCGCATGGCCCGCACTTGCCAAAAAGACACTTGCGGTATATAAAAGGATACTTGAATAAAATCGATCTTCTGACTCAGGACAATCGAAAATTTCAACTCCCGGAACACATGATACATTTTTCGGATTGAAATTTGAGGCTGACGCAAAAATTGAGCAAAAGGGGATGACGGGTAAAGGTCTCGAGGAAAACTATTGAGCTATCTAAAAGAACTGCTTCCTAAAATGATTCAGTACAGACTGGCAAGACTTGGCCTGGCAAAGCCCGGAACGCCCATGAATCTGACGTTTTCCGTCACCAACATCTGTCAGTCCCGCTGCAAGACTTGCAATATCTGGGAGTTGTACAAGAAAGAGCCGCAAAGAAGAAACTCAGAGCTGACGCTGCCTGAAATTGAAAAAATTTTTCGTTCAATCGGTCATGTTTATATATTCAACATCAGCGGCGGAGAACCGTTCCTGCGGAAAGAGATCACACAGATTGTTGAATCCGCATGCAAATACCTCACACCCGGAATCGTACATATTCCCACAAATGCAATTGCTGCAGGTTTGATCAAGAAAAGAATACTGGAAATTCTGCAACTCCTTGAAGCCCGGTTTCCCGAAGTTCAGCTTACCATAAAACCAAGCCTGGATCATGTTGGTGAAAAACACGATGAAATAAGGGGGGTGCCCGGAAACTTCAACAAGGTAATTTCCCTGTTCCACCATCTCAGAAAGCTTCAGGAGAAATATAAAAATTTTCACGCAGAGCTCGGAACCGTTATTTCTACCTGGAATGTAAAGGATGTCGCTGAGATTGCTCAGTTTGCGTCAAGCCTCGGTCCGGACAGCTATCGAAACGAGATCGCCGAAAAGCGGTCTGAAATGTTTAACCTGGACACCTCTATTACGCCATCTCCGGAGGATTATGAAAAGGCAGCCCACTTTTTTGTCCGTCAGATCCAAAGCAGCATGAAAAGCAAACTGTTATTCCAGCGAATTACCAATGCCTTTCGTCTGGTTTACTATGATACCGCCATAAAAATACTCAAAGAAAACAAGCAGGTTATTCCGTGTTATGGAGGAATTTCCAATGCGCACTTGACGCCTTATGGTGATATATGGGCCTGCTGTACGCTGGGATATGACAAACCCATGGGAAACCTGCGTGACTTCGATTACAATTTCGAGGCCTTATGGAACAGTCAGCAGGCAAAAGAAGTCCGCAAGCATATCCGCAGCGGTGATTGCCAATGTCCCCTTGCAAATCAGACCTATTCAAATCTGCTGCTGCACGGACCATCGTTGCTGAAAGTGATATGGAAAATTTTCAGAGCGTAAAATCGTTTTTGCGCTATCGGAACGCTTCGAGTTAAGCCAGGTTGAAAAGAATGTTTAGGAAAAAAGGGAAGGAGCTGTTTTGAAATATCTGGTTACCGGTGCCACCGGTTTTTTAGGGCCCTATCTGATCCGAAAACTGATTTCCAGCGGGCACACATGCAAATGCCTTGTACGGGATACCAGCGATACGGATTTTCTGGAAGAAGTTGGAGCGGAGCTGTTTCAGGGGGATATTACGAAAAAAAACACCCTGACCGGAATCGCCGATGACACGGACGTTCTAATCCACATGGCTACCCTGGGTCATGTCAGCAACTTTACCGTTGCAGAGGAAATGTTTGAATCCATCAATGTTCAGGGAACTGTTCATATCATGCAGGAAGCTTTGCGGGCAGGAACCAAAAAAGTTATCCATTGCAGTACGGTTGCGGCCATGGGGATCTGTTCCGATATTCCGGCAACTGAAACCAGCACGTGCAATCCACATCATCCTTATGGCCGAAGCAAGCTGAAAGCGGAAAAAGAAGTTCTAAAAATGGTCTCGGATTCAGGCCTTCCGGCTTCTATCATACGCTTTTCAATGGTTTACGGTCCGGGTGACCCAAGAGACATGTTGAAGCTTACCCGAATGACAAAAAAAAACCTGTTCCCTAAAATCGGCAACAGGCCCAAACTTACACCGCTTATACATGCTGAGGATGCGGTTCAGGGACTCCTTTTAGCCGCGGAAAAAGGAAAAATCGGTGAAATCTATCTGATAACCAATCCGCAATCCATCCCTTTTGACCGCATCCGAAAAATCATCGAAAGGGGATTGGGTGTTTCAAGGTTCCCGCTGTATATTCCGGAATGGACAGCCCTTGTGATGGCATCCCTGTCTGAAAAAATCTTTTCATCTCTTGGAAAGACTCCGCCGGTATCGAGAAAGAATATCGAGTCAACGCTGGCTGATCGGGTCTTCTCCACTCAAAAAGCCCAGCAGGAGCTTGGGCTTCAGCCGGTGATCGACCCGGAACAGGGATTACTGGAAACCGTTCTCTGGTATAAACATAACGGATGGGTATAGAAAATGAAAAAAGAAGTGGAAGTTTTTGGCGTTACCTATGATCGGTATGTTCTGCTGCAGCTGCATAAAGAACTTGCATGCGATTTAAACCTGAAAAGTATTGTGGAAATGCCGAGTCATGGCGCCAAGGCTGCCGGATCTTTATATTCTATCGGTTTTGCACTAGCCGGATGCGATGTCATGCTGGTGAATCCTGAAACCAACATGCTTTCCAAATGGAAAGATATCAACCAATCCCACAAGATGACATATAAAGAAAATATCAATCCCTGCCTTACTCCTTTTGATTCCAGATCGTTTGATCTGGCCTGGAATTTTGTGACCTGGACAGAACTTGAAAACCCAGAACGGTATATACAGGAAATGAAGCGGATCACCCGAAAGTATATCCTTCTGGTGACCTGCAATAATTTTCAGCCCGGCTATCCCTGGCACCGATTTTTACATTACTGGTATGGATTTGACTGGAATCACGGACAGGTAAAATACAATCACATCACCACGGTTAAAAAATTGTTCAAAAATTCAGGAATCAAGGTAATTGATGCCGGCGCCATTGATACCCCCGGCTGGCCAGACCCCAGCGGACCAAGAGATGTCAGACTTCATCGCCGTTATGGCAGCAATGATCCACGGTTACAATCAACCCCGGACTGGGAAGTACCTATTATTCTTTATGTGAAAAATAATTCCTTCCCCGGCTGGATGAAAAAACTCGGCAAATGGGATATGTTGTTCAGGAAAGGGGTTTTCAAACTTCCCATGAGTCATCTTTTTTATGTGATTGGAAGCGTATAAAAGTCCATGTTGCCCAATAATGAAAAACAATCAACAAGAAACTGTCCTCTTTGTGACACGAATCAGATATCGCACTATTGGGCAGTGAATCACCTTCCAAAAAAAAAATGGATTTACTGGTGTTCTCATTGCGGATATGGATGGCAACATCCGATGCCTGCCCCTGAGGAAATTAATGTAAACATTCAAAACTATCCTTCCACAATGTTGCAAAACGCTGAAGAAAAGGAAGCAGGCTTTCAAAACCGTTTGAAACTTCTTCAGAAGATCTCACCCCATCGCGGTAACATTCTGGACATTGGATCAGGTTTGGGACATTTTTTAAAACTTGCTCATGACCAAGGATGGACTGTAAGCGGTGTTGAGCCCCAAAAGAGTGCTGTCAAGGCCTGTTATGAACAGTTCGGGATTCAATGCCATGCCGGATTTGTAACTGATTTGGTTCTGCAACCGGAATCTTTTGATGTGATCACCTTATGGGATGTGCTGGAACATGTCAATAATCCAATCGAATTATTAAAAAAATGCGTAAGCCTCATTCGCCCTGGAGGAATTTTTGCATTTGCAATTCCGAATGCATCCGGTTTCCCCGCACGCATCTTTAAAGGAAACTGGCGATATGTGATGGAAACTCATTTAAGTTATTTCACGCTTCCCTTTATTCAACATGCTCTGTCTGAAAATGGCCTTGAGATATTACAAATGATTCATACCATAAAAGCTCAGAGTATACTGCAGGGATTCACAGCATTCCTTCCATGGAATGTTGAGATAGGTAAAGTGATTCGAATAGGATGCGAGAATGACATTGAAAACAAACCATTATTTCAAAGAAGAACAAGCCGTAAACCAATTTTTAAAACTCTAAACACCATACGAGAATTGGTTCATAAACTCAATATGACGCCCATATACATTCCCTTGGGAGACATGGTAGATATCTATTGCAAAAAAATTTCATAGAGGTTATATTTTCTCTCCTTCCTTGATAATACTCTCAATCGCCTTAGTGATTCTTTTTACAGAATCCTCGCCGGAATAAGCAACAAATGATTTCAGTTCACGCTGAATCTCTTCCATGGAGGTCATCGGCACGGTATGATTTTCTTTCCAGACTTTCAACGCATCGCACATTTCATCAATACTTTTACAGCTTGTTGTCCCCTTCCGAATTGTATTTTGATAATTCGAAGGAAACCAGTCCAGAACGAGTACCGGCCTTCCATAAGAAATTGCCTCCAAAATAACGGTTGAACGGATGCATAATACGATCCCGGATTCCGAAATAGAATCAAACAAGGGCTTATTAACGCTTACTTCCACAACAGGGGAATTTAATTTTTCATACCGGGCTGCATTGTTGTGGGGGTGCAGGCGCAATTCAACATCGCCGTATTGCGAAGCCCGATCAACCACTTCTTGTATCAGCGAAAATTCCATATCCTCCGTAATATAGCCGTAACGCGCCGGAGTCTGATTAACCACCAGAATCCGGTTTCCCGGCGGTAATGGCTTGACATTTCCATTCAGAACAGGAGATCCGGTAACAATGACATTCCCTTTTTGGATTAACGGGATATACCGGTCTCCGATAAGCAGATAATGGTCTGCATTGCCGCTGCCGAACCATAGTAGAGCCCTTTTATTGCCGCTTAATAAAGGCAGCTTCAACGCTTCCTGAACCACAATGGAATGACGACCTATCAATTTAAGCAAGACGATTGCAGAACGGTCCAATATTCCGGTGTCGGTATAAAAAATAAAATACCGAAACTTTCGGGAAAGCAGAAAAATCCGCCATAAATAATGGGGTAGCGATACGATCTTGAGAATCGGCCTGCGGTCATACCAGGGCCTGGAAATAGGGCTTTTCATGCGGATAACACGAGTATAACCCGTAAGGTCGATTCTGAACTGATAAAAATTTTCCAGTGAAATGATCGTTGGGCTTCCGATGCGGGAGGTTTCATTGAAACCGGGTAAAATACTTCTGGTAATCCTTTCCTGTAAAGCCGTTCCAACGACGATTGCCAAAGAGACAAACTTTTCCTTATTCCTTATTTTTGATACCATTAAAACCCTTCACCTGCTTGCTGTATCCGAGGAAGCTGATTCAGCCTCTGTCACTCGTACGGTACGGAACAGCCGTGAAACATTCACCCTTGCGAGCACCCTGGCCGTACCATGGAGATCCTTGACGTATAAAGCCTGCTGCTCTTCCATGATTTTTTTCTGTTCTTCCGAATTGGACAGATGGTAAGTTGTCGGTGCCTCTTCATTCGATATCATTTCTTCAACGAGCCTGTCATTGTAAAAAATCGCAATCACCAATGAAAGTATCGGGTTTATTTTTCTTAATCTCTCTTGCAAAAGAACAGGAAAGATCGGTATTCCATGCATAACTCGAAAAACACACCATACTCGGAAAAACCGAATTGCATACTCGAAAAACTTCTTCCGGAAATTTAACAAGATGAATTTCAAGAGGAAAAGAAGCATATTTTTTCGCATAGGAAGCAACGCATGCGGCGCCATATGGCATGCTTTCAGTAGCTGAAGACCGGCCTTGCACGTGTGTTAGATCACAGAAAAGAATATCGACAGAACTCATTTTATAGATAGAAAAAAATATAGTCGCTATTTAATTGCTTCAATATAAAGGGCGATCTTGGGGTTGGTATTATCAAAAAACATAATATCCCGAAGAACATGGCAATAACTTTGTCCATAACCGGATAAATATATTTTCTTAAAGCCGGCTTGACTCAGCATAGAGAACATCTTCTTTTTATTCCACCAATTCATGTGATTCCCGGGATATTTTTTTTGAATTTCTATGGGACATTTTGTGCAAATATAATTCAACGCTTCCTCATAATCCATCGCATTGAAAATTCGATTCAGTTCATTATCATCAATTCTTTCCGGCGCCCCGTCACTATGTAAAACAGAAACACTGGTAGCAAAGTGGGCTAAAAAAATTTGGTCAATCGATGCATCATTAAAGGGCTGATTGAAATGCATCCTTTTATAATTCTTTGGTATGCTATACTTATCGATCCAGAAAAAAAATTCCCGGTCATCTTCTTTATAGGCTCTATATTCCAGATCTATATTGGGCGTTACTATTCTGATATAGCCTGCCGGTTTTAATATTCTGTATGACTCATTAAAAATATTTTGAGCAGCTTCATCATTCACATGCTCAACACTATGGCTTGAATAAACAATTTCCGCCGATTCAGATTCTATTGGAAGCGGATCCAGAGAAAAAAGGTCATACTGTATTCCCTGTAATGTCTTGGAACGATTGCTTTTATACCATTGGCTATCATAATCGACATTTGTCCAACACGGGTGAGAAAAGCCCCCTGCGCCGATATTATAAAAATTTTTTTTCTTAACGCTATCTTTGGAATACATGCTTGAATACAATTCTATATTATAAGCTCTATCGATTTTTCGGAGTCCGTATTCCAAAACTTTTATACTCTTTTGTATTAACCGCTTCATTGTTTTATCAAATAATTAAACGTTGTATTTTTTGCTAACCATTCTTGCCAGTTCCAGATCAAACTCATCGTCAATATTCATGGCTTCGATCTCGGATGAATTCACGTATCCGATCGGATCCGAAATGATCTTTCTACTGTTCATAAAATCATCCCGGCCTACGACATAAACCACTCCGCTTATTCTGCAAAGATGTTCCATTTCCTGCCTTCTCCGGAACCTTATGTTTTCCGTACGGATCAGGCGGCTCAAAAATTCTCCTTTTATAAAAATGTTTTCGGGTTTTTTCTTCAGAGAACAAACGGAAACAACGGACTTATACTTACCGGTTTTATAAAACTGGATGGCCTCCCGTATTTTTTCGGAACGCCTGAACGGATTTGGAGGCTCAATTACCGCAATAATGGACATTTTCCTTTTTTTATGCTCTTCAAATTCCATTACGGCATGATGAACGGCATCTTCCGTTGTGGCGAAATCATCCGATAGATGTGCAGGCCGCAAAAAGGGTGCTTCCGCACCATATCGAAATGCCTCTTTCTGGATTTCCGTATCATCGGTAGTTACCAGCACATAATCGATCTCACCCGAATTCAGCGAACAGACAATTGCTCTTCCGAGCAGGGAGATTCCACCAATTTTTTGCATATTCTTTCTTTTCACCCCTTTTGATCCGCCGCGTGCAGGGATGACTGCAATGGTTGCCGAATTTTTATTCATGCGTAGCTGATTCTCTTTTGAATTGTAAATGTATAATTTTTCAAGATTTCGACAACTTTATCCGCAGCTTTTCCATCACCGAATAAAAAACTGGAAGAGTAAAGACCTTTTTGAAGCTGCTTGTGAATTGCAGACACGATCTCTTCTTTTTGATACCCCGCATCCATTACGTTGAAAGCTCTTTCCCGGCCGTTCTGGCGGGTGCCGATATTGACGCTCGGCACTCCGAAGAAAGATGCTTCCCGAATACCGCTGCTTGAATTTCCGACAATGCACCTTGAATTCTTCAGCAGCGGGCCAAAATATTGAATAGCCAGACTTTTAAAAAAATGAATATTCCTTGGATTTTTCCGTTCTCTGAATTCTCTGATTCCTTTTGAAATTCCATCGGAACCGGCATCCATATTCGGCCATATCCATACCGTCTGCATGTTCATTTCTTCAATTGCGGATATGGTTTCATTTATATTGCGAAAATTATCCTCGTATTCTGTGGTAACCGGATGCTGTATCACCAGAAGATAATCCTTGGTAAAGTCGATTGTATCTCCCACACCAAAATTATTCCTCAAATCATTCCAAATCATGCTGTCGTTATAGTCCATGGATAAAAACAGATCAAAACTGGTACAGCCTACCGGAAATATGGCTTTCGGATCTTCTCCCATCCGTTCAATGTAATCAGCAGCTTTCCGGGTTGCCGGAAAATGAATATGGGAAAGCTTTGATATGGCATGCCGGATACTTTCATCTATAGATCCTGAAACCTCACCTCCTTCAATATGCGCCACCGGAATATTCATATAGGAGGCGGCCATCGCAATAGGCAGGCACTCATACCGATCGGCAATGACAATCACGACATCAGGTTGAATATTATCAAATGCCGTTGCAAAGTCACCAACGGCCAATCCTGCCGATTTTGCCATTGTCAGCGGATTTTCACCCTCGATTACGAAGCTGATCTTTTGATCAATTTTAAATTCTTCTGAAATTTTCTGTATGATATTATGTCCATATCTGCGCAGCATCAGGTCGCCGCCGACGATTAATTGAAGCGTCAAATTCGGATCCGCAACAACCGCCCTCATCACCGGATGCATCTTTGCGTAATTCCCGCGTGTAGTTAAAACAATACAAACTTTACGTTTATTCATCGATATCCTCCCATACAATTACCGAATCTTTTTGGATATCCTTCCGGGCTTTTTTTCCCAGCAAACTTTCCATCTCAGAAGGAGGTATTCCGTGACCAGGCCGTTTAATTTGAATCATATCCGGCAGTATCACTTCCCCTGCCCGTATATCGGCTACGGCAACCAGACTCTTTCTGGCCCATTTTAAATTCTGAATTTCGGAAAAGCATAACTTTTTCAAACCATTCCCGATACCGGCTTCAATCTCCCGTATCTGGCGAACCAGTTCGGACAGATCCTTTTCTCCACATGAAACCTTCCAATCCTGTGCTCCTTGAATATGAAAGTCCAGCGAAATATGCTTTTCTATGATTTTTGCCCCAAGAGCCACCGCCGATACCGGGAAATGAATGCCTTCTGTATGATCAGAATATCCGACGATGCAGTTGAACTTTTCCCGAATCGTTGCAAGAACCTTGAGATTCACATCGCGAGGAGAAGCGGGATAGCTTGTAACACAATGCAAAACGGCAACCAAATGATTCCCGGCGTTTTCGAAAACAGAAAGCGCTTTATCAATATCATCGAACTCATACATACCCGTGGATAAAAAAACCGGCTTATTCAGACTTGCAATTCTCTCCAAAAAACTCCAATTTTGAACTTCACCGGAACCGATCTTGTAAACAGGCACGTTCAGCGTACCCAAAAAGTCAAGGCTTGGTTCGTCATGAGCCGTTGCAAAAAAGATGATACCCTTCTTGTCACAATAGGATTTAATTTTTCGGAATGCTTCAAAGGGAAGCTCCTTTGAAAGGAATCTTTCTTTCCACTCTGCTGAATCTCCGGAGATCAGGCTGTCGGTATGATAGATCTGAAACTTTATGGCGTCTGCTTTCGATTCGACTGCCAGATCGACAAGCCGCAATGCCTTTTCCATACTCCCAAAATGGGCAACGCCTGCCTCAGCAACGATGAATACCGGCTCTCCGTCTCCGACAAAGCGTTCCTGTATCTTAATTTTTCTTTGCCAATTTGTATTTTTTTTCATTTTATTATTTTTGGACACTCGCCCTATTTTGATAATTTAAAAGAATCCTAAACCGCCTGCTGCTGAATCATTTGATAAAGCATGCTGCCCTGATCTTGTGAAAGCTGTTTATAAGAACCTTCCTCAACCACTTCCCCCTCTTTGAGGACGTAGACGTAATCCGCCTTACTGATTGTGGAAAGCCTGTGGGCGATGATCACAATGGTCATTTTCCTGGCCAATGAATCAACGGATTGCTGGATGAGCTTCTCGGATTCGGTATCCAGAGAGCTGGTCGCCTCATCCAGAATAAGAATATCCGGTTTTCGAATGATTGCTCTGGCAAGAGACAGTCTTTGTCGCTG
>JAWOIJ010000074.1:0-39239 GCA_046484745.1 Desulfobacterales bacterium
CTCAAAAATCCAATGACGGAAGAGGAGAAAGAGGTCTTCCGGAAAAAGATGATCGAAAAATATGACGGTGAAGCCCATCCCTTTTACTGCGGCGCCAGGCTTTTGAGCGACAGGGTGCTGAAGTTCGAAGAGATCAGGGATTGGCTGGGAATGGCTTTTGAGGTGAGCCTGCTTAAGCCGATCGGTGAACCCGCATTTGGAAATTTGCGGTTATAGAATCGGATGCGCTTGGATTCATCTCAATAAAAGCGTTTTATAGACAGAATTTTTAAATCAGAAAATACAGGAGCTGACTCATCATGACAGAATATGATTTATGGAAAATTTTTCCCCGAATGCCTAAAAAAGTTACAATCGGTGACATCACGATTCGTGACGGTTTCCAGCATGAAGAAAAGTTTATCTCGACCGCCGCGAAAAAATTTTATCTGGAAGAGTTAATTTTTGCCGGATGCCGGTATATCGAGGTGACCAATCTGGGAAATCCCTATCTGATGCCCCAATTCCGGGATGCGGAAGAACTGTTGAGCCACCTTCGCGGAGACCGTTTTAGAAAACAGTGCGAAAAAAGAGGCATCAATTATGATGAAATCTGCCTTACCGCCATTACCATAAGGGAATCCGCCGTGGATCGCGCCATTGCGTTGAAAGAGAAAGGGATCGGTCCGGATCGTGTTCTGATGATGGTGTCTACGGAAGAGGAGCATCACTTCGCAAATTCCGGAACCACCCTCCCGGATTACTGGAAAGAGGCGGAACGATGCATCAGGAAATGCCATGATGCCGGTATCAAAATGTGCGGAACGGTCAGCACGATATGGGGAAGTCCCATAGGCGGCGCCACGGACCTGAAGGACGCGGTCGAGTTCAGCAAGCGGTTCCTGGAGATCGGGGCCAGCGACATTGAGCATGCGGACCATGATGGAAGCGCATCGGCTCCGGACGTATATCGATATTTTTCAATGATTCTTGATGAGATCCCGAATCCAAAGTATCATATTGCTCATTTTCATGAAACCAAACGCGTTGCGGCAGCTTCCGTACTGGCGGCCCTTCAGGCAGGGATAACCAATTTTGAGGCGACCCTGGGCGGGCTGGGCGGTCAGCCCGCGAATTTCCTGGATGACTGTCCTACCAAAGGAACCGGTGAATACTATTATGATCCGCGATATGTCGGTCTGGTTACCCTGGAGGATACCCTTGTTCAGATCGATGAAATGGGAATCGAACACGGGTATGATGTTGACCGTATTCTGTGGCTGGGCAAGCAGATGGAAAAAACCATCGGCCGGAGGCTTCGATCCGAGGCGATCATCAACGGCCGGACGCTCAAAGAAGGTCACATGGAGCATGCAAGACCGGGGCTTGCCAAAAGAAAAGAGGCTCTTGGAGAAAAGAAAGGACAGAAATTGCCTGCTGATTGGCCTGAAAAAGCGGTTCTGCCCGAAAAGTTTAAAAAAGCCTAATCCTGCTGGCTGTGAACAGAAATCGCGGGTTGATTCCTGCACGGATTATCATTTTCACCCATGGAGGCGGATATGGAAAAAAAGGATCAGACACCTCATATCAATGTTGATTACTTTGAAGATTTGACCGGTGACATTAAAACGTCCGAGAAATCAGTTGAAGAGATCGGGAAGCGAATCAAAAGCATCCGCGAATCAAAAGGACTTTCCTTGAATGAACTTTCAAACATGACGGGGTTTGATGTTGATTTCCTTGAAGGGATTGAAAATGAAACGGTCCAGCCGCAACTGGGCACGGTCATCAAACTTTCAAAGGCGCTGGATGCGGCTTTCAGCAGGCTCATTTCAGGTGTCGGCAGCGGGCTGTATTCAGTTACTCGCAAGGATGAAAGAAAAATAGTGGCTCGGTCCACTTCCGGAAAAGGAAAGAAAAAGCTCTACTCCTATAAAAGCCTGGCGCCTGAAGTAAAGGGCCGCCATATGGAAGCCCTTATGGTCACGCTGGAAGAGAACCCGGAAGAGGAGGTATCCGTTCATGACGGTGAAGAGTTCATCTATGTCATTGATGGCGTGGCGCGTATCAAAATCGGTGAAGATCATTTCGAACTGGAGCCCGGGGACAGCATCTACTACCTGTCCACCACTCCGCACAGCATCGCGGCAAAGGAAGGGACGTCGACGATTCTGGCTGTGCTTTATGAGGGGTAGGCAGGAAATAATATTTTTTTGGTTTGTAGTTACAGAGCTTTCGCACCCTGAACAATAAAGCCGTAATCGACAAGGATGTGACAGAGCTCTTTGATAATTTGTTATTATATGAATTAATGTGTAAAGGGTGTTATAGCTTTGGTTGAATTTTTAAACCATGTTTGGGAAACTCAGTACCGCCATCGTCTTTAGCATGAAGGTATAGTTGAATTGGAGCTCTATATCGCTTCCCAAACACATCCACGCCAATCAATGACAATTTCAATCTGTCGAGATTACTCCTCAGGTCATCAAGACTTATATTGTGCGCTAAGAACATAAGATGTCCGTATAGAGGCATTCCTTTCGAGATCGTACCGCCATATCTCTGTAAATCTTTTTTACTGGGTTCATCAACAGAGATACTCTGTTCTTCACTGTAAAATTTTGGGTTGCCTTGGATAAGGGTTTTCTCAAACTCGATTTTTTTATTGTTGATAGTACCTGCCAGCTCAAAATATGCAGGGGTCATTGCCACGTCCCCTTCATTGGACGCGGTCCCTGTAATAAGTACCATTGTAGTTGTTTGGTTTGTTATAGGATTTAGCTGTTGTCCCGTAATAATATTTACAAGCTGAAAGCTAAGAACGGGGTGCGCTTTAATTTGGTTGACTATTGCCAGAATGCCAGGAATACCGCCAGCGAGAGCAATAATTAAGGAGAGGATTGCTATCCAGTTCTCTTTAAAAAATCCCATTCCGCTTGAACCCTTTTCTTTTCATTTTAGGCCATAATTAATTATTCAATGGTTTTTATCGTTTTGTTCCCGACTGCTTGAAAGTTTTAAAATCATACAACAAATGCCAAATTTTTCAATAAATTAATTTCATATAATAACAAATTTTTATTGGGTATTATGGAATATTAAATGAATTTTTAAAAATTAATGTGCCGGGTAGGTAATGGTAGGGATTACGAACCCGATATATTAAACTTAATGGACAACGGGAATATGAGCAAATCTCTTGTTTTTCTTAGCGTCTTTGCGACTGCGTGAGAATGTCTTTTGTTTTTTATTACTTGGTGCGATACTGGTAAGCAGCCATTTTAAATAAAAAATTGTAAATTTATTCTTCTGCTCCGCGGCTTGGAAAATTTTTTCAAATCGCCTGAAACTCGCATGCAAGGGATTGTAATGAAAAAGCCGGTAGGGGTTTTGATTAAAAGCAGATGAATGAAAGGATGCTCAGCGAAAAGGATAAATTTTCAAAGCTTTTTCATAACACTCCCTACCATGCTCAGACAATCAGTCGTTTTGAAAAAACTCCCCAATCCGCTATGGTAGAGCGGTTGTCATCATAATTTTTCGATTCAACCGTTGTCGTGGTGATCAAGCGGCCTCTGAGTGAAGTCTATTGAGGTCATTTGGAAAGTGTTCTTCATGAAGCGGAGCGTTAAATTTGAAACTGTCTGAGGGAGCCTGCGACCGAGTTTTTCAAATTTAGCGGAGCAAATGATAGAACACTCAAATGCCGCAATCAACGAACAAAGAGGCCCTTGATCACACCGTTCAATCAATATCTATTTATGGAAAGAGAGTTAATCAGGCGTCAGTATCACCTGAGTTAACTTTGCGAACTCAGCGCCTTTGCGGCTTTGCGCGAGAATTTTTTTGCTTTTTTATTGATTCTCGTATCCCTTCCATTTCAAATCAATTTCCTTCTGAATTGCTTCGATCTTTTCGTCGGATAATGCTTTGAATCTGGACTGGGTTTTAAAATATTCTGCAACCGGTTTCCGCTTTTTGCCGATCATCTTCTGGGACGGGCCGGTGAGTTTGAATGTTGAGTTTTCGATTTCATACAGGTCATAGAGACCGGTCTCTACCGCCATTTTGCCGATCTTTACCGTATATCGCGGCTCAAATCCCCAGCCGGCAGGGCAGGGTGTATGCACGTGGATGTATTTCGGACCGGATATGGTTTTGGCTTTTTTTATTTTGTCATACAGGTCAAGCGGATAGGCTGCCGAAGCGGTTGCAACATAGTCAATCCCATGCGCGGCAATGATCGCGGGAACTTCCTTTTTTTTCTGCAGTTTTCCCCGGATCGGCGTGGTGGTGGTAATGACGCCCTGAGGTGTTGTCCCGGACCGCTGAACGCCTGTGTTCATATAGGCTTCATTGTCATAGCAGATAAAGATGAAGTTTTCACCCCTTTCACAGGCTCCGGAAAGGGACTGGATGCCGATATCACTTGTTCCGCCGTCTCCGGCCCAGGCCACGACGGTTGTTTTTTCTCTTTTCTGAGCCCGCAAAGCTCCCAGGACACCGGTTGCCGCGGCAGCGGTTGACGCAAAGGTCACATTCAGACAGGGCAGCTGGGTTGCCGCGATGGGATAAAGCCCCTGCAGCACCGTGAGACAGCTTGGCGGCACAACCAGAATGGTATCCCGGCCGAGTGCCTTGAGACCGATTCGGTATACGATGCTTAAGCCGCAGCCGGAACATGCCCGGTTGCCCGGATGAACCAGTTCTTCTTCCGGCAGATTGAGGATGGTTGTTTTTTCTGTCATTTTTTATTTCCTGTATTTACAATAAATTTATGTTTTATTTCATTACATTTTCAGGCCTATCCATTGAGGCTCGTCCCCGATGTTCTGATCGTCACTGCACGATGCCCGGAAGGAGGTGAGGAGATCCTGTGTTTTGATCTCCCTTCCCCCAAGGCCCAGGATGTAGTTGTGGACAAACGGTCTGTTCTCACTGTTGTAGAGGGCGGCCTTAACATCGGCGAACAATGCTCCCTGGTTGCCGTAGCTTAATGCTTTTTCAAATACGATTACGCCTTTTGCCCGGGAAAGCGCGTCTGCAATTGCATGGTCCGGAAAGGGCCTGTAAAGACGGAGGCCGAACACGCCTGCTTTTATCCCTTCCGTACGCAGCATATCCACAACATTTCGAAGCTGATAGGATAGAGAGCCGAGGCATACGGCTATAAAATCCGCATCGTCGCATTCATACGTTTCGATGAACGGGGTACCGCCTCTGCCGGTTATGTTGTGATAGCTGCCGTCTATCTCTTTAACCACGGAGATCGCCCGCCTCATATCCGTATGCAGATTGTGCCTGATCTCCATATATCCGGGTGCGAGCTCCCCTCTGACATCGGGCCTGATGTCCGGCAGGGTGACGGTATTGAGGTTAGCCGGATTTTTCGGATCAAGATGATATGTCGGTTTGAACCGGGGAAGGAATCGGTCAATTTCGCTCTGCTCGGGAATCTCAAAAGGCATATAGGTATGTGAGAGAAGATATCCGTCATAGCAGACCATGACCGGTATGCTGACCGTTTCCGCAAGGAGAAACGCCTGGATGACGGTGTCGATGATTTGCTGGTGGTCGCACGCGTAAAGTTGGATCCATCCGGTATCACGCTGGGATATTGAATCCTGGTGATCGTTCCATACCGTCCAGGGAGCGCCGATGCCCCGGTTTACAACACACATCACAATGGGAAGTCTGGCGCCGGCCGCCCAGTGAATCTGTTCGTTCATATACAGGAGCCCATTCGCGCTGGTCGCGGTAAATGTCCTGGATCCTGTGCTGGATGCGGCAATGCATACGGCAAGGGCACTGTGCTCACTTTCAACAGGAATATATTCAGCTTTCATCTCACCGGAATCAACAAGCTCCGAAAGTTTTTCCGTAAGCGGTGTCTGCGGGGTAATGGGATAGGCGGCAATGACCTCCGCCCTCGCTAATTTTACGCCGGTTGCGGCTGCGACATTGCCTGATTCAATAATATGCATACGGTTATTTCTCCTCTTTCACAAAATCGGCTTCTTCCACCATGGTAATTGCATCCACAGGGCATTCTTCCGCGCAGATTTCACATCCTTTGCAGTATTCGTAATTAATGGTCGGCGGTATGGTTTTCGTGATCACGCCATCCGGGCAATACAGCCAGCAGGTAAAACACGACATTTTATTGGATTTTGCCGGGATACATTTTGAATTGTCAATGACCGGGCGTACAACCCGCCATGACCCGGTTCGTCCTCCATCGCCGGGCCCCGGTTCGCTGTGGGACTTTCTCTTCCCGAATTTGTTGTCTGTCATACCCTTCCTCCGATATTTGTCATGCTGAATGCAAGTCTTGCCGCTTCAGCATTTTTTCTGGGTTTTTTGCCTTTAAATTCTTTTTCGATCTCTTTGGTTAAAATTTCAAGATCCATCAACCCGGAAGCTTTTGCAAATGCCCCCAATATACCGGTGTTGACGATTCCCTGTTTGAGCCCCGCTTTTACGGCAATTGATGTCACATCCGCGGTTGCAACTTTTATTTCATTGAAGCGGTAATCATCCGGTGATTTTGGAGAGTTCACGATAATCGTTCCGCCGGGTTTGAGGCCTTTTGTCACCCCCTCTTCTTCAAGAAGGAGATGATCGAGAACAACGATCATGTCCGGCTCCTCGATTGGAGACAGGTCATATATTTTGTTTTTTGATATTTTAAGAGATGTAAGGACCGGTGCGCCTCTTCTTTCCGTGCCGAACGTAGGTGTCATGACAACGCCGCTGTAGCCGGATAGAAAAGCGGCATTGGCAACTATTTTGGCCGCCGTTATTGCTCCCTGGCCGCCCCGGCCGTGCCATCTTATTTGTATAATATTTTTTTTCATGGTTACTCCCGGATAAAAAAATTCACTGCCGATTCGATTCGCAGTTTTTTCAAGATCCAAACAATCGGTTGAATCAACACACTTCTTCCGGCGCTCACCAACGGCTCGCTGGCGCCTTGATGACAATTAGGCAAAATATCCTGTTTGTCAACCTTTTTGACCGGGATAAATGGATCGCACTCTTTCATCAATATAGGCATCGGAAATCATGATGTCTATGGTTTTATCCCGGGTTTCCGGTTCGCCGGAATGGGGTATCCGGAGCAGGAGGGCAGGATAAGTATTTTTAACAGATTGATTATAAAAAACAATTTTAATATTCCTGTGGCTCGGAAAGGTTGCCCTGTGCCGTGACACCTGTCAGCGTCTTATGTGAAACGAATCCGGGAGTTGAACGTAACTATTTGAATTAAAAATATAAATTTGTCAGCATGGCTTTTGTGTTGACAGGCAACAGGCAGTTGTCGGTTTCACTGAAAGAGGCATATGGATACGGGATGCCTGTTGAAACGCGGTTTCAAATTGTATTCCATTTAAAAAAAGCTTGACGAATATTGCTTCTGGGCTGTAATTGAAACGCCTGGATAAAAATCCAGGCGTATCTGTTTTTGTCATCGATGCCGGGTCCTTTTTTGAGAACCGGTGTTAATATGGAGTCCGCTTGAAGCACATTGAAAAGATAAATTCTGCTGGTCCAGATGGTCAGGCAACGGGGGCGTCGACGGATGCCTGAAATTCACGAAAAAGATTCTCTTCGCATATGCCTTCTCAGCTATCGCAGCAATCCCCATTCCGGAGGGCAGGGTGTTTACATCAGAAATTTGAGTCGCGCACTAAAAAGCCTCGGACATGAGGTGGAAGTGCTTGCCGGCCCTCCTGATCCGCTTCTGGATGATGATATCAAGCTTACCATGCTTCCCTGCCTTGATCTTTACAATCCGGAAGATCTGTTCAGAATCCCCCGGCTTGATGAGCTGGTTGATCCCATAAACCTGATTGAATGGCTTGGTGTTTCAACAATGGGATTTCCGGAAACATTTACATTCGGATTCAGAGCGCTTCGCCATTTATGGAACCGGTTCGGAGAATATGATATCATACATGATAATCAGAGCCTCTCTTATGGGGTCTGGGCCATCAGCAGATTCGCACCGACCCTTGCGACCATCCACCATCCGATAACGGTGGACCGGGATATTGCCATCCGGAGTGTTCGTTCTCCATGGAAAAAAATGAAGCACCTCAGATGGTATTCTTTTTTAGGAATGCAGAAACGAATCGCCCGGAAACTTCCGAAAATTATAACGGTTTCAGAGTGCGCAAAGAGGGATATCGGCCGCGATTTTATGATACCGAAAGAAAAATTCCATGTTGTTCCAAACGGCATCAATACGGACATTTTTTACCCCATTCCGGAAATACAAAGGGAAAAAGACAGAATTATTGTAACCAACAGCGCCGATACCCCCTTGAAAGGACTTTACTATCTTTTGCAGGCTGTCGCTGAAATCGTGAAAAAACGAAACGTCAGGCTTGTCGTTATCGGCACTCCCAAAAAGAACGGAGGGATTGTCAATCTGGTTCGGAATCTTGGAATCAGCCGGTATATTACGTTTACGGGCCGGATAGACAACAGAGAGTTTGTCCGGCAGTATGCAAGGGCTTCCATGGCTGTTGTCCCGTCAGTATATGAAGGCTTTGGACTCCCGGTCGGTGAAGCCATGGCATGCGGTGTTCCGGTAATCAGCACAACCGGAGGGGCGCTGCCTGAAGTGGTTGGTGAAGCCGGGATACTCGTGCCTCCTGCGGACTACATGGCGCTGGCGAATGCGATTACAGATCTGCTTGATAATCCGGATCATGCGAAAAAGATCGGCGAGGAAGGCTATAAGAGGGTACAGGAAAATTTTACATGGGAAAAAGCAGCTGAAAAAACGGTTCGGGTATATCAGGAGGTTATTCGTGATTACAGTAGATTTTAAGAAGATGGATATCAGGCCCGGATACAAAATTCTGGATATTGGCTGTGGATCCGGCCGGCATACATGCGCGGCATACCGTTTTGAGAAAACCATCGTAATCGGTGCGGATCTGAATTTTAAGGATACATGTGAAGCCAGAAAGCGATTGCTTTACCACGATGCCCTTGGTGAACATGGCGGGGGCGAGTGGATTATTTCAGTTGCGGATATAACACGTCTGCCTTTTCAGGATAATGCTTTTGATCTTGTGATTTGCTCCGAAGTTCTCGAGCATATCCCGGATGATCAGTCGGCCATGAAAGAGATTGTAAGGATTTTAAAGCCTGGAAAAACACTTGTTGTCAGTGTGCCAAGGTATTTCCCCGAGAAGATTTGCTGGGCGCTTTCCGATGAATACTACAATGCCAACCAGGGGCATGTCCGGATTTATAAAAAGAAAGAACTTGTCCGCAGCCTGGAAAGTAACGGGCTTCGGAACTGGGCGGCTCATTTCGCCCATAGCCTTCATTCTCCTTACTGGTGGCTTAAATGCTTTGTGGGCCCGACAAGAGAAGACTCATTACTTGTCAATCTGTATCATCGCTTCCTTACATGGGATATTATGAAAAAACCTGCCGCAACCCGGTTTCTGGATAAGCTCTTGAATCCGGTTGCAGGCAAAAGTCTTGTGCTTTATTTTACGAAGAAATAGAGATGAACCGTCTGCAGATTGATTCTAGTTG
This sequence comes from Desulfobacterales bacterium, assembly GCA_046484745.1. Lineage (GTDB taxonomy): Bacteria > Desulfobacterota > Desulfobacteria > Desulfobacterales > SURF-7 > JAQYVL01. The sequence goes on from JAWOIJ010000074.1 coordinate 9,541, forward strand.
GTAACCGCATTGCCCCTGCTGCTATCCGATTTTTTCACTTTTTCTTCAACACTGGAAACAATTCTCTGATATTCCTGATTCTCCGGATCAAGCTCCAGCGCTTTTTTGAAATCGTCAAAAGCTTTTCTGATTTCACCCTTGTTATATTTCGCAAGCCCTTTGTAAAAATATGCGGAAGCAAAATTGGGGTTTATCTTTAGTGCTCTGTCATAATCCTCAATTGCCTGATCATAGTTGCCCTGTTTGTCCAGTTGAAGCCCTTTGTTTAAAAAGGCCTTTGCATCCGGACTGATCTTAACCTCTTGTGCTTTCTTGCCTTTTGGGGTTTCTACACCATCATATTCATAGGAGGTGACCGCAAAACGGGAATCCAGAGCACCGGCCCTTGAACTGTCGGCCAGGGCCTTTGCCTTGTCTCCGAGGTAATCCCATGCAAGGCTTCTGTTGTAATACGCTTCCGCGTGGTTTGGATTGATTTCAATCGCTTCGGTATAATCTTTTATGGCCTGCTGATAGTTGTTTTTCAACCCGTAGGCCAGCCCTCTCTGGAGAAAGGCATCGGCAAAAAGAGGATCGATTTCAAGAGCCTTGTTAAAATCCTTTATCGCCCTGTCATATTCCTCTTTTTTTTTCCAGTTGAGACCGCGTTGTAGATAACTCATGCTGTAGCCGGGATACAGCTCTATGGCTTCTGTAAAATCGGCTATTGCCTTGTCATAATCCTCCTGCTTGCTCCATGCAAGCCCTCTGTTGAAAAACGCTGCCGCATATCCGGGATCAATTTCAAGCGCTTTGTTATAATCCGCAATAGATTGCTTCAGATTGTTCTTGTTGTCCCATGAGATGCCGCGCTGGTTATATGCCTTGGCAAAATCAGGGTCGACCTTAATAGCCTTGTTATAATCGGCAATTGCCGGGTAATAGAGCCCCTTGCTGTTTAATGCCATTCCCCGGTGATAATAGGCCATGGCAAGGTCCGGATCAATGGAGACCGCTGTGTTGAAATCTGATATGGCTCGATCGTAGTCGCCCTTTTTGCTCCAGACCGCCCCCCTGTTGATGTATGCTTCGGCATAGTTCGCGTTAAGCTCCACGGCTCTGGAATAATCTTTTATCGCTTTTGCCAGGTCGTTTCTTTCATTCCAGAGATCCCCTCTGTAGTTGAAAACCTCGGGATAGTTTGGATTCAGTTTGAGCGCGGTGTTAAAGTCAATGAGAGCACGATCGTAGTCTTTTTTTGCGCTTAATATACTGCCCCGGTTACAATAGGCCTCAGCATTATCAGGCGTCAATTCAAGGGCTTTGTTCAGATCCTTCAGCGCCTTTTCCGGAGAGCCCTTTTTATTATAGGCGACACCTCTCTGGATGTAGGACATGGCATGCGTTGGTGATAATTCAATTGCCCTGGAATAATCCGCTATCGCTTCATCATGCCTGCCCTGTTCGAATAACGCGAGACCCCTGTTAAAAAATGCAGCCCCATATTCCGGATTCAACTCGATGGCGGTATTATAATTTTCCAGAGCGGAAAAATGATCCTTCTGCTGGTTCAGAATGATTCCTCTTCGGTTATATGCTTCCGCATACCGGGGATCGATCGAGATAGCCTTGCTGAAGTCTTCAAGCGCCTGCTTCAGATCGTCTTTTTTCTGCCAGGAAATACCACGGTTATAATACGCTTCTGCAAATCTCGGGAATAATGAAATCGCTTTGTTGAAATCGGCGATAGCCTGATCATAATCATTTGCCTTGTTCCAGGCGATGCCTCTTTGAACAAAAGCTTTGGTATATCCGGGGTTAAGTTCAATGGCTTTGTTAAAGTCTGCAATTGCCTGTATATAATTATCCTGCCTGTTTAATATAATTCCACGATTATAATATGCTTTCGAAAAATTCGGATCTGCTTCGATAGCCTCTGTAAAATATTTGAGCGCATTGTTCAGATCCCCTTTTTTTCCCCATGCAATTCCGGTATTAAACATGCTTTTCGCCCGCAGATCGTTTTCATATCCGCTTTCTGCGTCTGAATTGACAACAATGGTATCCTCTTCTCCAGTTATTTCTCCGCTGTTAATCGCAAGCGCTTTATTGTAATCGGCGACAGCCTGGCTGAGATCGCCCATTTTTCCCCATACAATCCCCCGTTGGGTCAATGCCATGGCAAAGAGCGGATCGATTTCAAGCGCCCGGTTATAGTCCGCCATTGCCCGGTCTAAATCGTTTTTAAGCCCCCAGGCCATACCTCGGTAAGTATATGCTTCCGCAGAGTTTGGCTGAAGCTGCAGCGCTTTATCGAAAAGACTGAGAGCGCGGTCCGGTTCACCCTTTTCCTGCCATACGACTCCGAGCTGAAAGGTTGCCTTGTAAGATCTGGGTTGGATTGACAGCGCTTTATTGAAATCCGCTATCGCCTTGTTGAATTCTTTTTTTTTGCTCCAGATCATCCCCCGGTAGGTAAGCGCTTCAGAAGAACGATGATTGATCGAGAGCGCTTTGTTAAAATTTTCCAGAGCTTTTTTATCGTCGCCTTTCTCGAAATTTGAAATTCCGATGGTTGTCCAGTCTTTTGCAGAAAGCGGTTTTTCTGAAGCGTCCTCAAGATTTGTTTCTTTTACATCACCCAGAATTTTCTGTTCTTTTATTTCCTTTTCCAGGGTGGGATTTATGGCGAGCGCCTTGTTGATATCACCGACAGCTCTTTGGAGATTTTCTTTTTTCCCCCATGCAAGACCTCGAAAGTTCAAGGCTTTAGCGGACTTCGGATTGATTGAGAGCGCCTTGTTGTAATCATTGATGGCTTTATCAACATCGCCTTTCTTGTACCATGCAAGCCCTCTGTAGCTGAGAGCTTCATCATAGTCGGGCTTGATTGAAAGCGATCTGTCGTAATCTTTTATAGCCTGATCGAAGTCTCCCTTTTTCAGCCAGGCTATTCCTCGATATGTGTAAGCTTCATAATAACTTGGATTAATTTTTAACGCTTTGTTGTAATCTTCTATCGCCTGATCCAGTTCACCCAGTTTGTCTTTGGCCATACCCCGGTAACAGTAAATTTTTTCATGCTCAGGATCGATCTCCAGCGCCTTGCTGTAATCCTCTATCGCACGTTCATAGGTGCCTTTTTTATCCCAGGCAATTCCTCTCTCCTTGTAAGCTTCCGTAAAAAGAGGGTTTAGATCGATGGCAATGTTAAAATCGGCAATTGCCTTGTCGAAGTTATTATTCCGGCTTTTGGCAATTCCCTTCTCAAACCAGTCCTCGTAATCCAGTTGTTTTGCGGGAGAGCCGATCTTGTGCCTTCCTCCTGATTTTTCAATGGCAACACGTCTATAATAGGAAGCGGTCGTATTTCGCGGATTTAATGTCAGCGCCATGTCAAAATCCGATATCGCGCGTTTGAAATCACCTTTTTTTGTCCAGGCGATCCCTCTGTTTTGAAACGCTTTTTCGAGACGGGGGTTGATCTCAATCGCTTTGTTAAAGCATTCAATCGCCTGGTCAAAATCATTTTTCTTCCCCATGACGATTCCCTTTTTCAGCCAGTCGCGGGCAGTCAACTGTTTCAATGTCTGTGAATGAACCGTTTCCGAGGAGAGAAACAGCAGGCAGCAGACAGTCAGCGAAATGGTTACGGCATGGAAAAATCTGGTCATCGGTTTCCTCAGCTATTGGGAAGTACTTTGATCAATGAAAACGATCCTTTTTTGGATCGAATCATTTGTGCCATATGCCCTGCCGGGCTTTATGGGAATAAACGAATGATGGCTAACTGCATGAAATTATATATTTTAATGTTTTACGCCATTATCAGCTTAATATCATAGGTTTTTTAACAAGGCAAGCAAAGAAGCTTGCGTCGAATATCGCAGTAAAAATCGCCTGATTGGCGCGATCGGTTTTAATAATTTTTTGAAACATACTTTATCATGTAGATTTTGTGTTTACATCCACACTATATCGTGCTACGGACTTTCAAAATCACAATGCAAATCTGGAAGAATTATTAAGGGCGGTTAAATTTTTAATCAGTCCGATAATCAGGTGTATAGGGAGATCAATTATGAATCGTAAACAGATTACAGCTCTAATCGCGGTTTTTATGGTTGGAATCTTTTTTTTATTCCCACGCATGGGCGATGCTGATGAAGTCGTGATTATTACGAATAAAAGCGTTCCCACCGATATGTTAAAAAAAGAAGATATTAAAAACATTTTCACCGGAAAGATGACCAGGTGGGAGGATAATCAGAAGATTACATTTGTTACGCTTCCACAAAGCGAGATCCATCATGGATTTCTCAAGGAGTTTGTGAAAAGAACTCCGGAACAGTATTCACGACACTGGAAGAAGCAGATTTTTACCGGAAAAGGCACCAAGCCGAGATCTTTTAAAACACAGGAAAAACTGATCAATTATGTCGCGGGCACAAAAGGTGCGATCGGTTATATTTCATCTGAAGTCATTACAGACAAGATAAAAGTTCTACAGGTAAATTAAATGATATCTCTTTACAGACACGTCATTCCTATTATATGTCTTGTTGATGAAGGCAAGCCTTTACAGGATGCTTTCTTATATTATGAAAAGTTCTCGGAAGTCAGAGAGGTGAAACGAGGAGGCTATATAATGAATATTATGAAAAAAATATTTCCGGTTCTTATTACCATCCTGTTGGGTTTCGTCAACCCGATACAGGCCATGGAATTTGATAATCTGGGTGGTATCGAGGTCCATGCTTTTATCTCCCAGGGCTATCTGAAAAGCAGTGACAATAACTTTTTTGCGGACACAGAGAAAGGGACGACCCAGTTTAATGAGATGGGAATCAACTTTTCCGCAGACGTAATGGAAAAACTTCGCCTGGGGGTTCAGTTTTTCGCCCGAGATATGGGGGACATCGGCAATAATGAAGTGCGTTTGGACTGGGCGATCGCGGATTACCGATTGCGCGACTGGTTTGGTATCCGTGCCGGTAACATGAAGTGGGTGAACGGTCTGTATAACGAATCCCGGGATGTCGATATGCTCCGAACCAGCATTTTCCTGCCGCAGGGTGTATATAACGAGGCATGGCGGGAGACATCGGCAAACTTGCAGGGCGCCGGCCTGTATGGAAATGTTCCCATGAGCGTAGTCGGGAGCCTTTCCTATGATATCCAGTACGGGTCGATGAACATGGCTCCTGATCAGGGCCCGGCAAAACTCCTGAAAGATCAGGTTAGTGAGGATTTCCCAGGGGAAGTCAACCTGACAGATGTGAATGTCGATTATACTTATACAGGCGCCCTGAAGTGGAACACCCCGCTGGAAGGACTTGTTCTCGGCGGGAGTACGTTTGAATATTTTTTTGAAGCCAGTGCATCAACAACCATCAGCCCAACCCTTGTCGGGCTGGATCCGCTTTCCGCAGCCGGAGTGACGTTTCAATCCTTTCCGACAACATTTGAGGTCAAAGGCAGGAACCTGACCGGCTCGGCCGAGTTTACCTGGAACAATCTGGTGCTTGCTGCCGAGTATTCACAGATAACCTACAACATCAGCATCGCAAACGATCTTCTTGGTTCAGTATATCCGGGTGGAATATATAAAATACCGGAGTTCGATTCGATCGGATATTATGGAAGCGCCTCCTACCGCTTCACCTACTGGTTTGAGCTCGGGGCATATTATTCAGAGTATTACCGAAATGATGATGATCGCGACGGAAAAAAGCGTGTGCTGAGTTTTCGTTCGGAACCGGAGCATCGGGCATGGCTGAAAGATGCCTGCCTCACCACACGGTTTGATATCAACGAAAATTGGGTGTTCAAACTGGAAGGCCATATGATGAATGGCACAGCCGTAATACTCGGGGCAGACAATCCCCCTCCTACCGACGGAACACGTCAGTACGAAGAAGACTGGTTTCTGTACGCGGCAAAAGTCACATACAGCTTTTGACGACACATCAGCATCATAGCAAAATACCATGGGGCTGTTTTATCATGTACATGATAAAACAGCCCTTTTTTGTCGGATTGACTTGAAACCGGTTTCAATAATTGGTAGAAGTGGCTTCAGAACCTTCTTTGGGGATAATAAACGGGGTTAAACCATGATTGAAAAAATAAAAGAAAAATTTCATATTATCGTTGTAATCATTATTACAATTTATCTGATTGCGCTGGCGGCCAAAACCGCTCATGTCATCTATACCGAGCATCAGAAAGAAAAAACCGCCACCGAGTCGATTCAAAAATAGCCGAGATTTTTGCAAAGAAACATTGCCTTTTGGAGAGATGCCGCAGGCTGCGATAGATAGCACCACGCGCTGCCTGCCATGGGAAGCAGAACAGCAATTCTCTGAAGCACAAGATTTTTTTAGAAAGCGATTACCTTTCTGCTGTTTTATTTGATGATTAAAAATTAAACATGGGAGAAAAATATGAAATATGATTTTTATCTGGTTGACAAAAAACCGCCTATTGCATGGATATATCTCAACAGGCCTGAAAAATTAAATGCCATGAATCCACCCGCGTGGAAAGAGCTTATTCCTATCTGCAGGGATCTTGATGAGGACGATGAGATCAGAGTGGCTGTTATCGCATCGAAGGCAAAGCTGTTCACTGCGGGAATCGATCTTGTCGGGATGATGCCCGAGCTTCCGGAACTGATGGTTAAGGAACAGATGGGGGGATTAAAATTAAAGCTGCTGAGAAAAATTTTTGAACTGCAGGAGGGACTTTCGTGCCTTGAAAAATGCAGAAAACCAATAATCGCCGCTGTACACGGAAAATGTATAGGAGCCGGTCTTGATATGATTACTGCCTGTGATATCAGATTGTGCAGCGAGGATGCGATTTTTTCTCTCCGGGAGGCCAAGGTCAGTTTTGTCGCGGATGTAGGAGTGTTGCAGCGGATACCTCATATTGTCGGGCAGGGAATTGCAAGGGAACTGGCATATACTGCAAAAGATATCAACGCAAATCGAGCCAGGGAAATCCTGCTTGTAAATCATGTTTTCAAGGATAGGGAAGAACTCATGATTGGGGCTGAGAAAATGGCCATCGAGATCGCGGAGAGTTCTCCTCTTGCTGTAATGGCCTCAAAAGATGTGCTTAATTTTGGTATCGGAAAGTCTGTCGATGACGGTCTCAAATATGTCGCTTCAATGAGTGCGAATATTATTCCTTCCAATGATCTTTTTGAGGCCGTTGCGGCATTCAGCCAGAAAAGAAAACCTGAATTCACCGGGACATAGGAATGGCCGTTTTGTTCTGAAACCCTGCCCTGCGAGAGGAGTATAACGTGTATGAAGATGGAATTTTCATTCACTTCTACTGTTTTTATGTAAAAAAAGGTAGATTCTTGAAGATATGAAAAGTAAAGAAAAAACTTTTTAAAAGCTTTGCCGGCAAGGGTTTATAAAGAATCTCGACTTGTTTTTTTATGGGGGGCGAATAAAAAAATATTTAATATCTCAATATTGTTCGATAATCTCTTGACAAAAATACAACATGCAAATATTATTATCAATAATACAAAAAGGACGAACCGAACCGCATTACAGGTCAACAGATACTCCGGGATCAAGAGTAGAATATAATTGCCTGAAAAGGGAGATACGCATATGAACAAAATGGAACTGATCAGCAGACTCAAAGAGAAAACCGGAATTTCCAAGTCCGAGGCAGGGACAATTGTAAAAATTTTTTTTGATAAAATGTCTGAATCGCTTGCGGCTGGTGATCGAGTTGAAATTCGTGGATTATGCTCTTTTTATGTTAAGAACTATAAAGCATATACAGGTAGAAACCCCAAATCAGGTGAGAATGTAAAAGTAGCACCCAAAAAACTGCCGTTTTTTAAATGTGGAAAAGAGCTCAAAGATAGAGTTGATTACTAAGAATCAAAAAGGAGGAATCGGTAACCATGAAAAATCTTAAAAAAGGTTTAGAGTCTGTATCAAGGGAATTGAAAGCACTCGGCACCAAAGCTGAAAAACTTGTAAAAGAGGTTGAGAAGGCCCTAAAAACAACGAAAACTGCAAAACCAAAAGCCGCAAAAAAGAAGGCTGCTGCAAAGAAAGCCGCAAAAAAGAAGGTTGTTAAAAAAGCAACTGCAAAAAAAGCTCCGGCTAAAAAGAAAACCGCTAAAAAGGCTTCGGCCAAAAAGGCATCTGCTAAAAAGGTTCCCGCCAAAAAGACATCCGCTACCGCAATTGAAACAGTTGTCGGAATCATTAAACGAAGCCAGAAGGGTGTTGATGTGGAAACATTGATTAAAAAGACCGGATATGACGCTAAAAAGATATCCAATCTTGTTTACAAAGCCAAAAAGCGGGGAGATATCAAGAGCGGAGCAAAGGGCATTTATGTAAAGAAATGATTCTGGTAAGGCGGTTGTTCTCGTATTCCGGTTTTACAATAAAAAGAGGGGCGGATGAAGGTTTCACCGCCTCTCTTTGTATTTGGAATGATCACTTTGTATCTGATCGAGCTCTTGAGGGTATCCTTTTGAAGTGAATAAATGTATATGGCGGGGAAGTACTCATGGCCTGTTCTTCTACAATGATGAATTCGGATTTTGAAAACTCCGGAAAAAACACATCACCGGCAATTTTTTTCTGTATTATCGTCAGATAAATATCTTCCGCAATCGGGAGCGCTTGTTTATATATCTGTTCCCCCCCGATAATAAAAACTTCTCTGCCGTTAAATTCCGCTAAGGCGGAAAAGAGATCGCTGAATGTGAGACAATCTGGAATGATATAATCTTTTTTTCTTGTTATGATAATATTTAAACGGAATGGAAGGGGCCTGCCAATGGATTCGTATGTTTTTCGTCCCATGATTATGGTGTGCCCTTCGGTAATTTTTCGAAAGAGTTTCTGTTCGCCGGGAATTTTCCATGGGATCTTGTTCGCTCTTCCGATTACACGGTTCGCTGCCATTGCCGCGATGATGCTTACGGACATTTATCCTCCTTCCAGTGCCATGAAACATTTCCCGTATTAGAATCGGCGCCTTGCTTGAATACAATTCAACCAAGTCTTGTTTTGAAATCACGGTGAAAAGAATATCATTATTTACGGTTTATTTCAAAATAATAACATGGTAAAAAACAAATCGCTGGATCGGTTTTCCATTGAACCGGATTGTAATGCTCAGTGCTTTTAACAAGAACCCTACATTTATTATATATGCAGTCCAAAGTTGAAAACAGGGAAAAAATATGAAAAATTTAATGTTATCCATCAGAACGGATTACGAGAGAATTTTTTCAAATATCATAAAATGCGCCAGGGGATATATCCGGACAAATCCGAACCTGAAGTCTTTAATTGTCGGTCTTTCAGGCGGAATTGACAGCGCTCTGACCTGTGCAATCGCATCAGAGATTTTAAAAAAGCTGCCGGATTTGAAGCTGGTAGGACGAAGCATTCCGATTGAGAGCAATACCGACGTTGAAATATCAAGAGCGAAAAAAACCGGCGATGCTTTCTGTGATGATTTTGAACAAAAAGACCTGACACAGGCCTATCGAAATCTCTATCAGGAGCTTATCGCCGGAAGTGTTCAGGAAGCAATCGATTCGGACGACGAAAAGATCAGGAGGGGAAACATGAAAGCAAGGGTCAGGATGATTTACCTGTTTAATCTTGCCCATTTTGAAAAAGGAATGGTTTTGTCCACGGATAACTATACGGAGCTGCTTCTTGGATTCTGGACACTTCATGGGGATGTCGGGAACTACGGATTAATTCAGTACTTATGGAAAACAGAGGTCTACGGACTTGCAGGATATCTGGCGGATAAATATAGAGACGAGAATGAGAAATTAAAATCGGATGCTTTGAAACTCTGTATTGATGCGGTTCCTACTGACGGGCTTGGTATTACGGGGAGTGATTTTGACCAGATCGGGGTTGCCGATTATGAAGCTGCTGATCGAATCCTGATGGATTATTTAAAAGGATCTGTCGAAAATCTGGATCACCCTGTAATTTTGCGTCATATCAACTCTGAGTTTAAGAGAAAAGATCCCCGGAATATCAGCAGAAAAATGTTAATCGGGGACAGTTAAGGACCTGACCCTATGCCTTAACCGTCCCCCTCTTTTTGTTGCAAGAACATCGAAAGGATATTGGACACTCTTTTACAGCGGTTTTTTACTCGGCGTTTATTTTTGACAGGGTTATTTGGATCAATACTCATAAAAACCTTTGCCCGTTTTTCTGCCGAGCCACCCGGCCTCTACATATTTGCGAAGAAGAGGGCAGGGACGGTATTTGGAATCCTTGAATCCATCGTAAAGGGTTTCCATAATGGCAAGGCATGTATCCAGACCGATCAAATCCGCCAGCGCGAGTGGACCCATCGGGTGGTTCATGCCGAGCTTCATGACGGTATCAATATCCTCCCTGCGACCGACTCCATGGTAAAGACAGTAGATGGATTCATTGATCATGGGCATAAGAATTCTATTGGCTATAAATCCGGGATAGTCGCTGGCCTCTGCCGGGGTTTTTCCGAATTTTTCACTTAAATCCCATGTTATTCGGAAGGTTTCTTCGGATGTCGCGATGCCCCGGATGACTTCGATCAGCTTCATGACAGGCACCGGATTCATGAAATGCATTCCGATAACCTTTTCGGGTCGCCCAGTCTGGGCCGCGATTCTGCCGATCGGAATCGAGGAGGTGTTTGTCGAAAGAATACACTCTTTTTTACATGTACGATCAAGCGTTTTAAAAATATCAAATTTCAGTTTTTCATTCTCGGTGGCAGCTTCAACCACGAAATCTACTTCAGCGCAATCCGCGATATCAGTGCTTTTTTGAATTCGCCCCAATACCGTATTTTTTTCCTCCTCTGAGATCTTACCCTTACCCAGACTGCGCTGTAATTTTTTTTCAATGTTTGCAAACCCTTTTTCGACAAAATCCGTATTGATGTCGGTCATAATTACAGCAAGCCCGCTGGAAGCCGCAACCTGAGCAATGCCATTTCCCATCTGGCCTGATCCAATGACAGCGAATGTTTTAATTTCCATCATAATCTCCTTCTCTCTTTTTGTTATCCGTCCCGAATTGTCCATTTTTGTTCAGGTGTCATTCATCTTTTTACGATCATTGCAACGGCTTCTCCACCTCCGAGGCACAATGAAGCGAGCCCTGTTTTATGGTTTTCTTTGATCATTTCATGAATAAGGGTGACCAGGACACGGCACCCGCTTGCGCCTATCGGATGCCCGAGCGCTACGCTTCCACCATTAACATTCACTTTTTCAGGATCAATGGACAGCTCCTTTAAAACAGCAACCGTAGAGCCGCTGAACGCTTCATTGATCTCATAAAGATCCACATCGTCTTTGGAGATCCCCTCCTTGTTTAAACATTTTGGAATCGCCCATATGGGTGCCACGAGAACATATTTCATATCAATTCCATAGGATGCCTGAGCTCCAATCGAAACAAGAGGGGTGCATCCCAGGCTTTCCGCTTTTTCTTTTGACATGATGACAGCAGCCGCAGCACCATCACTGATAATCGAGGCATTTCCGGCAGTTCCTATCCCGTCTTTTTTAAATGCGCCCTTCATTCTGGAAAGCGTTTCATAACTCGTTTCCACGGGGCATTCATCCTGGGAAAAAAGAATGGGTTCACCTTTTCGTGTGGGGATTTCAACCGGTATGATTTCATTTTTGAATCTGCCTGAATGGATCGCATTCATCGCCCGGCTGTAAGATTCAGCAGCGTATCGATCCTGATCCTCACGACTGACATTGTATTTTTCAGAACAGAGTTCATTTGAAATTCCCATATGAAAATCATTGACAATATCCCAGAGCCCGTCATGGACCATATGATCCTGTATCATGGACGGCCCCATCCTGTAGCCAAAACGGGCTTTTTCAAGATAATATGGGGCCATGCTCATATTTTCCATGCCACCGGCGACAATGATATCCGCATCACCGGCTTGAATGGCCTGAGCGGCAAGCATAACGGCTTTCAATGATGAACCACAGACCTTGTTTATCGTAATGCACTCCGCCTCCCAGGGCATTCCGGCCATTACGGCTGCCTGCTTTGCCGGATTTTGTCCATAACCGCAAGGAAGAACCTGTCCCATGATGACTTCATTAACCAGATTTTTTTCTATCCCGGCTCGTTCGATTGCAGCTTCAATTACCACAGCCCCAAGTTTTGTAGCGCCGGTTGTCCCTAATGCGCCGTTAAAACTTCCAAGCGGGGTCCGAACAGCACTTACAATTACAACCTCTTTCATTTGCATATCCCCTTTTTGCTCTATTTAAGTTACTCCTCTGAACCATCAGACAAATAAATCATGGAAGTATTGTTAATCAACCTGATCTGCAGAGGGGGTAATCCCGCTCATTTTTTCGGGATTTTGATCCCAGCAACTGAATCCAGTTTATCTGTTATCATAAAACAATGAAAAGCAAAACAGCATTTCTGGTTCAGTATTCTGATTCCATTGAATTTGATCCAAAAAATGTTGACAAAAATTCAAACAAGGTGATAATTAAACTATTTTTGACCGAGCGCTCGTTCATATCAGTTGAAAGGCGGTGCCCTTTGGGAAAAGGCGAAATCAAAGCAAAGGCTGAAGTGTCTTCGGAAGGAAGGACACAAGATGTGCCGACACAGATCAAAGATCCTGATCTTGTGAAGGAGCGAAGACAGCAGATTGTTAACGCATCTGTCCGGCTTTTTATTCAAAACGGGTTTCACAAAACGACGACCAGGCAGATCGCCGGCGCTACAGGCTTTTCAATCGGTTCACTTTATGAATATGTCGCATCAAAAGAAGATGTGCTTTATCTGGTTTGCGATTCGATTCATGCGGAAGTGGAAGAAAGTGTCGGGAAAATTCTTTCAAGGGAGACTCTCGGGCGCAGAGCGCTTGCGGAGATAATTCGTGAATTTTTATTGATTTGCGATCGCTTGAGCGATCATGTGCTTCTCATGTATCAGGTCACCCAGTTTCTGCCCCCCCAGTGGAAAACGAAGGTTCTTGAGAATGAGATACGGATTACCGGTATTTTTGTTGATGTTCTTAGTCGAATTAATTCCTCGGATGACCTGCCCCAACTTGATAAAAAAACCATAGACCTTGTCGCCCATAACATTTCCGTTCTCGGACAGTCATGGGCTTTCCGTCGGTGGTATTACACCCGCCATTATACAATTAATGAGTTTATTAATTTTCAGACAAAGACCATCTTTGGACTTTTGGGAGAGAAAAAGAAAGTATAACTCAGATTGCACCCACTGTCCGGGCATCAATTATTTTATGTTGTAGAAAAAGGAGAAAAAAATGGCTTCAGAGGCAGAATCTTATAAGCCTGATAATCATATTCGAGTTGTTACCGCGACATCGCTTTTTGACGGGCATGATGCGTCTATCAATATCATGCGCAGGATACTTCAGGATACCGGGGTTGAAGTTGTTCATCTCGGCCACAACAGATCAGCTCAAGAGATTGTGGAGGCGGCGATTGATGAGGGCGCACAGGGAATTGCCGTATCAAGCTATCAGGGCGGCCACATGGAATTTTTTAAGTATATGGTTGATCTGTTGAAAGAAAAAGGTGCGCCTCATATTAAAATTTTTGGAGGGGGAGGAGGTGTTATTGTCCCGGATGAGATCAAGGCGTTGGAGGCATACGGGGTTACAAAAATTTATTCGCCGGAAGAAGGGGCAAGAATAGGCCTACAGGGCATGATAAACCATATGGTCGAAAAACTGGATTTTTCAACCATTAGTGATATCAGCATCAATTTGGAAAAACTTTCTACAGATAACAGGCTCGCGATCGCCAATTTAATTACCGCAGTAGAGTTCGCAAAGGATACTGAAAACGGAAATCTTGAAGAAATCATGTCCGGATTGAGGGTAAAGAAAGGCAGCAGGAAAATACCTGTAGTTGGAATTACCGGTACAGGCGGCGCCGGGAAGTCGTCTCTGACGGACGAGTTTCTTCTTCGTCTGCTGCTTGATATTCAGGATATACGTGTAGCCATCATCTGTGGGGATCCATCCCGCCGAAAGACGGGAGGAGCACTGTTGGGTGACCGTATACGCATGAACAGCCTTGGCAACCCAAGATTGTATATGCGCAGCCTTGCAACCCGCCAGTCCGATACCGAAGTTCCTGCTGCCATGCCTGAAGCAATTGAAGTCACAAGGGCTGCGGGGTTTGATTTGATTGTTGCAGAAACCGCCGGTATCGGCCAGGGGGATTCCAAAATATATGATCTGGTAGACATTTCAATTTATGTCATGACAAGTGAATTCGGAGCAGCGACTCAACTTGAAAAAATTGATATGCTTGATTATGCGGATATTGTGGCTGTGAATAAATTTGAAAAACAGGGCAGCGAAGATGCTCTTCGGGATGTTCGCAAACAGGTGCAGCGTAATCGGAAGGCATGGGATACCCCGCTTGAAGAGATGCCTGTTTATGGAACAATCGCTTCAAAATTTAACGACGATGGCGTTACAGCATTTTACCACGGTATCCTTGACGCAATCGCCGCAAAGACGGGTGTGAAATTTAAATCCGGGTTAGCCCGGCCTGAAACCAGGTTTTCTACCTCAAAAACCATTATTATTCCGTCGAAACGAACCCGTTATCTCTCCGAAATAGCGGATACGGTTCGAGCATATCACCAGCGTACGAAAGAACAGTCGGAAATCCTTCGGAAGGAATGGCATTTCATGGAAGCTGAAAAAATGATCCGAGAAAATTGCTCTGAAAATGATATTTCAGCCCTTTTTGAAAAACTCCATGAAACCGCTGCAGTATCAAAAGTGAATCTTCATTCGGAAACGATCGCCCTGATCCATGAATGGGCCGGTATAGAATCAGAGTACGAGGGAGATGAACTGGTTTATCATGTGCGCGGGCGTGAAATTCGAGTGCCCCTTTTCACAAAATCCCTTTCCAATGTTAAGATCCCCAGGATTTCACTGCCGAAATTTAAAGACCCCGGTGAAATTTACAGATGGATGCGTGAAGAAAATATACCTGGGCGATTCCCATACACATCAGGGGTATTCCCTCTGAAACGAACAGATGAAGATCCAACAAGGATGTTTGCGGGTGAAGGTGACCCTGCTCGAACAAACAGAAGATTCAAACTGTTGTCAACCAATCATTCTGCAACCCGGCTATCTACCGCTTTTGACTCCGTCACATTATACGGATGTGATCCTGAGATACGAATGGACATTTATGGCAAAATCGGTACTTCGGGCGTAAGTGTCTGCACGATCGACGATATACGATCGCTTTATGATGGTTTTGAACTTTGCGCTCCGAACACATCTGTTTCGATGACGATTAACGGTCCCGCGCCAATTATTCTGGCAATGTTCCTGAATGCAGCGATTGACCAGCAGGTAGATCAATACAGAGCGGAAAAAGGAAAAAACCCTTCAAATGAAGAATTCGCAACCATACGGGAAACCACTCTTTCCAACATCCGCGGTACGGTTCAGGCCGATATACTTAAAGAGGACCAGGGACAGAATACCTGCATATTTTCCATTGAATTCGCTTTAAAGATGATGGGGGATATCCAGGAATTTTTTATTGACAACAAGGTTCGTAATTTTTATTCCGTTTCGATTTCAGGATACCATATCGCGGAAGCCGGAGCCAATCCGATCACCCAGCTCGCTCTTACGCTTGCAAACGGTTTTACATATCTGGAGTACTATCTGTCACGGAACATGGCCCTTGACGGTTTTGCGCCGAATTTTTCTTTCTTTTTTTCAAATGGAATGGATCCTGAATATACGGTTATTGGAAGGGTGGCCAGAAGGATATGGGCAATCGCACTGAAAGAAAAGTATAAAGGTTCAGAGCGGTCACAGATGCTGAAGTACCATGTCCAAACCTCAGGACGCTCTCTGCATAGTCAGGAAATACAGTTTAATGATATTCGAACGACACTTCAGGCCCTTTGTGCAATTTATGATAACTGTAACAGCCTGCACACAAATGCATATGATGAGGCGATCACTACCCCAACCGATGAATCCGTAAGACGGGCCCTTGCTATCCAGCTTATCATAAACCAGGAGTGGGGGCTTTCCAGGAATGAGAATGTCTATCAGGGAAGTTTCATTGTTGAGGAACTGACAAGGCTGGTTGAAGAGGCGGTACTCATTGAATTTGATAGAATTACAGCCCGGGGGGGAGTTCTTGGCGCAATGGAAACAGGCTACCAGAGGAGCTGCATCCAGGAAGAGTCTTTGAAATATGAGCATTTAAAGCACTCCGGAGACCTCCCTTTAATCGGAGTAAACACCTTCCGCAATCCGGATATTTCTCATGAAGAAGCCTCCTCTTTTATCGAACTTGCCCGTGCCACAGAGTCGGAAAAAAAGTCACAACTTGAAAGACTTGCGGAGTTTCAGAAAAGAAATGAGAAAGATTCTCCGGCGGCTCTTGAGGCGTTGCAGCAAGTTGTCCTTGAAGGAGGAAACATATTTGAAGAGCTGATGAATACTGTCAGGGTTTGCTCCATGGGACAGATAACCAAAGCCCTTTATAATGTTGGCGGTCAGTACAGGCGAAATATGTAATCGATCGCTTTGAAGCGAATCGTTTACGTTCTGTTTTTCGGTTACAGTTCTGCTATTGAAAAAACATTGCCGCAGACTTTCCATTTCCCACTTTCATTGATTACGGTTACGACCTCGTCGATTGATCGGTATCCTTCCCCGGTAAAAAAGGCTTTCAGGGGCGGCTTAACTTTTGCCGTCAGTCTCAATGTTGCTGATGAATCATCATGGCTGATCAGTTGGGTCCTCAAATCATAAACCCTGTCTCTCATATAAAACATTCCGAATCCTCGATCCGCGGCATCTTTGGATTTAGTTTCGATATACCGGTCCACAACATCAACATCATTAACGGTTTTGCTTTGATCGCAAAGCCTGTCGATCATTGACCGGTCTGCTTTAAAATAGGCTTTTGTAAATTCGGTTATCGCTTTTGTCGGTGTATCTCGCCTGTCCGGAAAGATAAAAAGTATCTGCAGGACAACTCCGATAATGATAGGAATTGCCAACGGCGCGAACCTGTTGTTTCGGGGCATTGGGTGTCCATCCTTTCGATTCTAATAACTATATGATATATATAATAAAAATTTAGTAAAGGGTTAACGCGAAAATCCAGTTCCCCATACCATATAATAGGCAATGAAACAAGTATTTTGGTTAATAATGTTTGGCTGTTAATTGAGGACAGAATGAAATGGCTAAATTTAAATCTGATTTACAGCGATCGGCAGACTTTCGTTTCTCAGGGTTTAACCCTCATTTTTTCTTTGCAAAAAGTTTTTCGGCAGAAAATCAATGGATTGTCAGTCATCCCTGTCATCGTGGCTTGACGGCTATCCATCCTTTGGTTTATATTAGAATAACAGTTTCCTGAAAAATTTTAGAGGATTTTATCTGTTTGAATTTTCAAAATTTAAAACTTGCAGGACAGGATTTCGCTGCACTCAACCTGCTTGGCTGCTGCAAAATCGACAGTCGCTCAGTTCCAATCATCGTTTTTCGCATACAAGCGCTGCACAATAGAAGGCCGGCAAAATGATACTATATGCCGTGGCGGATATTCATGGAAAGCCGGAAAAACTGGCCCTTATAAAAAAAAACATACTGGAACATCAACCCGATATGCTTGTGGTGGCAGGAGACATTACCAACTATGTATACCCTGCCAGAACAATCGAATACCTGAAAGGCATGTCGACTCCTGTTTTGGCCGTTCGCGGCAATTCTGATTTTTCCATTGTTGACACCTTGATTTCAGAATCGTCCAATATTTCATCTCTTCATCTGCAGAAGGTTTTTTCGGAGGGAATTACATTTACAGGGCTGGGGGGTACAATACCGTTTCCCTTCTGGTCAAAGGTCTCCTTATGCGAAAAACAGATTGTCGACAGGATGGTATCAAGGCTTGAACAATATTCCGTAATTGTTGTTCATCCACCTCCATTTGGTATGCTTGACAGGGTTTTCGGACGGTTTCATGCTGGAAGCCGAATTATCGCTGCCATGATCTCTCAACATCAGCCGGCTCTTTGTATCTGCGGTCATATTCATGAGGATGTCGGGAGTGGCTTTATCGGGGAAACTCTTGTCGTGAATTGCTCCATTGGAAAAACAGGCGGCGGGGCTTTGATAAAATTGAACAGCGAAAAAAAACCTTCGGTGATATTTTTAGCGGATTAGAGTTGACGGTCGGATATTTGCCGAAAATTGGCAGAATTTTGCCGCAAATTGGCAACATGCGGGAAAAATGCTGGATTGATATGTAGATGTCACCAATTCGAAAATTGAAAAAAAATGCGTAAATCATTATAAATAAGTTGACAGGCAACACGGTTTTTGATTGTTATATATTGAAATTATTCAAAGTTACTTGATTTTATTCGCATCCAATTTTTTATCTATTTGAAATAGTTTAAAAATAGAAGGCTTGTGCGTTCAGTGTTTTTTTGTTGTTTATATGGCATTGGTTTTGCTTTGCTTTAGCAGTACTTTAGCAGTATCGGATCATCCATCAGGTGAAAAAACGTTGTCGATCAAAGATGATTTGATATAAATACCGTAGAATTGAATGGGATAAGGTATTTTCTTTGGAAAAAACTGGAACTATAAATCCATACGGGGTCAAGGTGTGAAAACTGCCATGCGTAAAAAAATTACTTTTGTCGTTTTCAGTGACGCTTCTTCCAAGGTTAATCAGATAACATTTTCCAGAATGTCGATAATTTTTGCCGGTTTGTTGATGACAGCCCTCCTGGTTTTTGCCGGTACGATGGTTCTTCGATATGTTACTTACAACCGGACATTGTCAGATAACCGATCGTTGCGGCTGAATATAGCAAACCAGCTCAAGGAGATGGAAGCCCAGAAACAACAGATTGAAACGTTTGCGAATGATATCAATGTTTTGAAAAGCAGGCTGCTTGATTTAAATCAATTCGAGAAAAAAATAAGAATTATCGCAAACATTGAAAAACCAGGAGATGATGAGAGTCTTTTTGGTGTCGGCGGATCGATTCCTGAAGATTTGAATCCTTCCACATCTCTGGAGAATACCATGCATCGCACTTTGATACGAGAGATGCATGAGCAGGTGGGCAACCTTGATGATGCAGCCATAAAACAGCATAACGGACTTGAATCAATATTAAAAAGCCTTGAAGAGAAGCGTAATATTCTGGCCTCGACACCTTCGATTCTTCCCGCAAACGGTTGGATTTCATCCCGGTTCGGGTACAGAAAATCTCCTTTTACGAACAGGCGCGAGATGCACAAAGGGCTTGATATCGCGGCACCAAACAAAAGTCCCATCCTTGCCACGGCAGATGGTATCGTAACATTTTCAGGCGTGAAAGGCCTTCTTGGAAAAGTCGTGATTATTGATCACGGTCATGGTATTACAACCCGCTATGCCCACTGCTCCAAGGTTTTAAAAAAATCCGGCGATAGCGTAAAAAGAGGGGAAATAATTGCCCGTATTGGAAGCAGCGGCAGATCTACAGGCCCTCATCTCCATTATGAGGTGCGCTTAAATGGAGTTCAGGTGAATCCTCAGAGATATATTCTGGATTTTTACGCGGAAAGAAATCCAAAATTTAAGGATTCCTGAATTTAAAATATGTTGCTTACCCAGATATAAAACAGTTGATTCCAATAAGGATGATTTTCCGCCATTTCCACATCTGGAGATATGCCTTCAAACGCAGTGACTGTGGGTTATGATTCCGGAACCATTCATTTTGTTCTGATCCTTTCAATCGAATTGCATTCCCCATGCAATCTTTCATGTAAAATTCCGATACAAGACAAGCCTCTCTGATGGAAGCAGCAAGAGGAGCAAATCAAAGTTTATGCCTGCGTTGTGATGCTTTTCACTTGAAATTTTTAAATGCTTATGTCTTATGTGCCCGAATGTTGTTTCAGAAAGGTTTCAAGAAGAGAGATGAATATAAGGATCGATAATGATGGAATTGTCAGACCAGCAGAAAATAGCTGTTGAACATACAGGCTCACCGGCACTTGTTATTGCAGGTGCCGGAGCCGGAAAAACAAGAACGTTAACCGCAAAAATCGCACATCTGATTTTAAATGGCTATGATCCGGGACGGATTCTTGCGATTACTTTTACAAACAAGGCTGCGGGTGAAATGAAAAGCCGTCTTGTCCAATTAACCGGGATGGTTGCAGAGCGTTTTCCATGGGTCCGCACTTATCACAGCGCCTGTTTTGAAATTTTAAAAACACACTGTTTTCTTCTGGGGTATGGTTTGCCGCTCCAGATCTATGCGGGCTACCAGCAACGGAAGTTGCTTGTTGATATTATGAAGGATTTGAATTTTGAAAAAAAATTTGTTCCGGTAATCCTTGGACAGATTTCAAATGCGAAAAACTCAGGGAACCCGGGAAAGTATTTTGATCAACGGCCGAATATGGCACATATCCGTTTAATCGATGTTTATACTTTGTATGAAACGGAACTTAAAAAAAGGAATGCGGTCGATTTTGATAACATCCTTGTTTTAACGCGGAACCTATTGCGTGATCATGCTGATGTTCGCCAGAAGTATCAGAAGTTTTTCCAGTTCATACTGGTTGATGAATACCAGGACTCCAATAACTTGCAGGAAGAATTGACGCGTCTCCTGCTATCTGGCCCAAATCTTTTCTGCGTTGGAGATGACTGGCAGGCCATATATGGTTTTCGGGGAAGCAATGTAAAACATTTTTTGACATTTAAGAAACAATATCCTGATGCCGGGATATTCAGGCTGGAGAAAAACTACCGCTCGTCAGATGAAATCGTCCAGGTTGCAAACCATCTGATAGAGTATAATGAAGATAAGATGGACAAAAAGTGTTATGCTGAAAGGCAGGGCGGCGTTGTCGAGCTTCACGATTTTTTTAATGAGGATGAAGAAGCCGGATGGATCTGTAAAAAAATAAGGGCTCTCAGAGATATGGGAATTCCATACGATGAATTTGCCGTTTTGTATAGAACCAAGTTCTGCTCGCTTGCGTTTGAAAAAGCATTTCGGTATGTTGACATCCCTTATCGCATGTTGGGTGCGAAGGGGTTTTTTGAAAGAAAAGAGATTCTGGATATTAACTCTTATCTGGCGGCATCGGTTTTTCCAAAAGACGATGTTTCTTTTGAAAGAGTTATGAATACCCCAAAGCGGGGAATTGGCCCGGCCACCATAAAGAAGATCGGAAACCTGCGGACCGGGAATATGAGTCTTCAGGATGCAGTGCGGAAGGCTCTTCATGAAAGAGTCCTGGCATCGGGGATCCATAAAAAAATGGAAGACTTGATTTCAATTATCGACGAAATTAGAGACCTGGAACCCCGAAAAGCTATTCAGGTTGTTTTATCAAAAAGCAGTTATTTTGATTATCTGAGGAGTTATTCAAAAACAGATGAGGCTTATATCGCACGGGTTGAAAATATTGAAGAACTCATTTATACCGCATCGCAGAAACAGACTTTACTGAACTATCTGGAAGAAGCTTCTTTGGTAAGGGAAGATAAGGAAGATAACCATGAGGATGGCCTTGGCGTAAACCTTTCCACAATTCATGCAAGCAAGGGGCTGGAATATTCGGTTGTTTTTATTGTTGGATGCGTTGAAAATCTTTTTCCGCACTGGAAATCAAAAGAATCGGAATCCGAATTACAGGAAGAGAGAAGGTTGATGTATGTTGCAATTACGAGGGCAGCGTATTATCTTTACATAAGTCATTCCAGTTTCAGGAAAGGACAGCCCGCGGCAAAAAGCAGATTTATTGAAGAGATCGAAAGTGCTGCAGCAGGCTTTTAAAATCGGTTGTTGTAAATTTTTAATCCCTGTGGATCAGGCATGCTTATCGAATTACTCAAAAATTATCTGTGACAAAATGGTGTTATGTACTCCATAAAAACGGAGGTCATTATGTATCAAGTCAGAGCTGATATCGAAAAGAACAGACTTTATGTAACAATCGGCAGTGTTACGGAAGAAAATGAGATGATGACCGCTATTCAGGAAATCGAACTAGTGGTTCAGAATCTGAGAAAAGGATTTGACTGTATTACAGATCTTCGTGAATATGAAATCCTGAACGATGAGGATGAAAAATTTGTTTATCAGGCTCAAAAAATTCTCGTCGACGCCGGCATGTCAAGGGTAGTGCGTGTGATCAAAAAATTCGGTTCACTTGGGCACTTTCAGTTTGACAAACTTTCCAAGGAGGTTGGATATCACGCGAAAAGTGTCAATTCAATAGCCGAGGCTGAGAACCTTCTGGATGGCAATACATTCTAACAATTTTAAAAAGACTTTGAATATGGAAAATTTTACAGAAAAGCTGAAGGGATCTCAAAGAAAATACCTTCGCGGACTTGCTCATGGGATGAAGCCGGTTATATATATCGGCCAAAAAGGCATTACAGATTCAGTCGCAAACGCTTTGGAAGAGGCTCTGGACGTTCATGAGCTTGTCAAGTTGAAATTCATCGATTTTAAAGAGAAGGTACAAAAAAAAGAGTTTATTGATGTTATCGAAAAGAAAAACAGATGCGAGATGGTTGGAATGATCGGGCATACGGCGATTTTCTATCGCAGGCACCGTGACCCTGAAAAACGTAAAATTTTCATACCCGAGAGATAAGCGCGGTTTTTTTGGCCGGCATACGCTTCGTTAATGTGTTGACTATTCGTGACTGACGCCGCGAGGAGAATGGTTAAAGACAGCAAGCTGATTTCAGAAAAACTTGAGAGACGTATCGTTCATGGTTTGAGCTGTGAATGGGGAACCGCTTTATATATGCTTGAACCGGAAGTCAGAACCCGGATGAAGATACCGCTGTTCAGCCTTTCGGATATGAAAAAACGGCTTGGATCCTGGTCTGCAGAGAAAAGAGAGATATCTCTAAGTCGATTTTTTGTTTTGAATCATCCCTGGGATTCCGTAAGGGATGTTCTGTTACACGAAATGGCCCATCAGTTTGCCACTGAGGTTCTGAACGCGCATGATGAGCCGGCCCATGGACCAAAATTTAAAGAAGCCTGTTATTTACTGCGTACCAACCCAAAAGCTTCCGGGAATTATAAAACAATACGCGACGAAATTTCGGAAGGATCATCTGATGCGGAAGACCGGATTCTGCTTCGAATTCAGAAACTGATGGCTCTCGCAGAAAGTCCAAATGATCATGAAGCCGATGCTGCCATGGCAAAATCAAGGGAACTCATTACAAAATACAACATCGATCTTCTCCAGACCAATCAGCAGAGGGATTACAAAACCTTTTTTGTCGGGACTCCTGCATTGCGCCATTTTCGAGAAGAGTATCATCTGGCGGATCTTTTGGTAACATTCTATTTTGTAAGGGGAATTTGGGTATCCGCTTATGTTGTCGGTAAAGGGAAAATGGGAAAAGTCCTTGAAATAAGCGGCACCCCGAAAAATTTGAAGATTGCCGAATATGTTTATGAATTTGTAAAACATTTCATCAGCAGAAGATGGAAAGAGTACAATCAGGGGAAGGGATATAACCGGTATCGCAAGACCGATTTCGCAGTTGGAATTATAAGCGGTTTTCGTCAAAAACTGGAGAAACAGGATAGCGACACGAAGATTTCCAAAAGTTTTTCCCTGGTGAAAGCGCATGACCCGAGCCTTCAAGCGTATTTTGGCTACCGGTATCCCCATACAAAAAGACTGACAAGACGGAGCTCGATGCAACATGATGAAATCATGACCGATGGCATGGCCTTGGGCAGAAAAATGGTGATTTCAAAAGGTATTGTCGAGCCTTCGTCAGGCAAAACATTTTTACTGGAAGGTCGGGTTCGGGTCTGAATCCGGGTATCAATCATCTTGAAGTTTTTCGTCAGGCTGCTGAGTTGCGGAAGTCCATCCATATTGACCTGATGAACCCCCACAATAGAACTGGCCAAAATATAGCTGGATTGATCACTGAAGCTGCCTCAAAGATCTGTAACCCCTTGATCCTGGATTCTTGAATTTTCCAACTCCTTTTACAATCAGACAGATCATATTTTCTGATTTTGTTATCGCCATAAAAAATTAAATTTAGAACATGGAACCCACAGGCGGGTTTGTGAAAAATACGCCACAGTATTTATGTAAACAGATTGCTATTTTATTGTGATTTTTGTCATACACGATCTGTTGCGGCAGCATGATGAATTATTTAATCTATTGATAATGTACAGCGTAATTCAGTATGGCATTTTTCCCAAAATCATGGCATATGTTTTGCTGAGACTAACATCATCAGAGCGGCATAGTGCTTATTTTTTAATTGCTTTTTTTTTGAATAAGAATTAGAGCAGGTTGTAATCATTTGGATTCAAGTGTTTTCATCTGGATTTCGGTAAAATCAGGAGAATGTCTCCGCTCATACTTTAATTCCGGGAGTGAGCGCTATAACATATAGATTAAAGAAGAGTTTATGACTGAATTGACCGAACAATTTGAGCTTGCCGATAATGGTGGACGTCGATCCGAAACAGATCGCCGTCAGTTCTCCTACACATCATACATCCCGGAACGAAGAAGCGGCGTTGACAGACGTTCGGGCAAGGATCGCAGGAAATCGGATAGGCCTGAATAGTATTTTCCCCTTCAATTCTTCCCTGGTCATCCTTTTAATTTTCAATTTTTCTTTTTCAAATTTATATTCAACTTACGTTCAATGATTTGACACCTTGCCGTCTTTCAGCTATGTTTACTCCAATGCGAATAGGTAAATAATTGGAAATAATTGCCGTCCTTTGATAAAAGTGTAATGATGCAGACTTCGCATGTTTTGTCTCTGATAGATATAATCCACAAGCCTGATCCAAAAAGCCTCTCAGGGATTATAAAATAATTCTTTTGGGGGCTGGTCCCAATCGTATTGAATTTTTTTTGAGAAGGGTTATCAAGGTATATTGAACCATTAATATTATATGTGAGAAAAGGCATGGGGAAAAAAAATAAAGAGAATGGTTTGAATCCTGATCATTTCAATGAGAGCTCTCCTTTTCAAAATCTTGACCGGTTTCTTGAATTTACGGTGGAGAAAGCAATAAACATCATGCAGGCAAAGGCCGGTTCCCTTCTTTTGCTGGATCAGGAAACCGGTTACCTTTATTTCAAAGTAGCGACGGGAGAGAAAAAAGAAGAGGTTAAGCAATTTAAAGTTAAACTTGGGGAAGGGATTGCCGGCAAGGTGGCTAAGACCGGTGAAGCGCTTTTGATAAACGATGTCAGCCAGGATTCCAGGTGGAACAGCGACATCAGTGAATCCATAGGCTATCAGACCCATTCCATTGCCTGTGCACCGATGAAAATCGGTGATGAAATTATTGGTGTAGTTGAAATCATCGACAAGTCAGACGGTAGCCTTTTCCGGGAGGGAGATTTAAAAATTTTAACGGAGTTTGGTGAGCTGGCAGCTCATGCAATCGGCAACGCACGCAAGATTGTTCAGGTCAATATAGAAAATCAGGATTTAAAAGAAGAACTCGGCATTAAATATCAGATTGTGGGAAAAAGTAATGCTGTTCGAAAAATAATAACAGAAGCTAAAAAAGTAGCCAACTCGTCTGCCAGCACGTTGATTCTTGGTGAGAGCGGTACGGGTAAAGAATTGTTTGCAAGGCTCATTCACCGGACAGGCATTCGAAAAGACAAACCGCTGATTGTCCTGAATTGCGCTGCTCTTCCGGAATCATTACTGGAGGATGAGCTGTTTGGACATGAAAAAGGAGCTTTTACGGGCGCAACGAGCAAAAAGGTCGGCAAATTTGAGTTGGCGGACAGCGGCACGATTTTTCTTGATGAGATTGGAGAGATGAGCCCGGGCATGCAGGCAAAGCTTCTCAGGGTTTTGGAGGAAGGAGTTTTTTACCGTGTTGGCGGGAACACGCCGGTTCATGTGAACGTAAGAGTCATCTCGGCGACGAATCGGGAAATTATCCAGGAACTTGAGGATGGTAAATTTCGTGAGGATCTTTATTATCGTTTGAATGTGGTATCAATAGAAATGCCCCCCCTCCGGGAAAGAAGAGAAGACATTCCGCTTCTCGCCGAACATTTTATTGACTATTTCAAGCGTGAAAGTGGAATTCCGAAGATGCGCATTTCAGAACAAGCGATGGAAAAGATGGTAAATTATGATTGGCCGGGTAACGTAAGAGAACTTCGAAATGCACTTGAAAGAGCGGTCGTAATGGGCAATGGGAAAGAGGTGCGGGTGGAGGATCTCCCGATTTCTGACGCTAAGATCAAGTACCCGGGCATGCAGGTCGGATTGACTTTAAACGAGGCGCTCAACAGTTTTAAAAGGGAATTGATTCAATTAAATCTTGATCATACGGGCGGCAACAGAAGTAAGGCCGCAAAGAATCTCGGAATTCAGCGTACTTATCTGTCACGACTGATAACAAAATACAAATTGCAGGATGCTTAGTCTCCTGTCAGATGTGCTAACCAGCCGGCGGCGTTATGCCAAGATCACTGATTTTATATAGCAGGGTTTTATAACTGATTTGAAGAATTTTTGAGGCCTTGCTTCGATTCCAGCCTGTTTTTTCCAAAACATACGAAATCGCTTCCTTCTCAACCCGGTCAAGTGCCTTTTTCTTGATGTCCTTTAGAGAAAAAGATTCCAGATCCGGTTTTTTCCCATCGTTAAAGGAAAAATGATTTGAATCGGGAAGAGGCTGATCGATACCTGCCTGTTTCTGTTTTGAGAACGCATGTTTACTGCTGCTATAGTCCAGTTCATCTATGATTTCATCCCAGTTCTGTAAAACCAGAACTCTTTTTAATACATTTTGAAGCTCTCGTACATTACCGGGCCAGTGATATTCTGTTAATTTGTTTAATACGGATTGAGAAGGCTGAAGAATGTTCCGGTTGTTAAATTTGGAAGTGTACACACCAATATAGTAATTGACCAGATGCGGGATGTCTTCAGATCTTTCTCGAAGAGGCGGAATACTTATTTTTATAATATTCAACCTGTAATATAAATCTTCCCTGAATTTTTTATTTTTGATCTCATCTTCGAGATCATGGTTCGTTGCCGCGATTAACCATGTGTCGGTTTTGAATTCTTTTTCCGAACCAAGCGGAGCAAATTCGCCGCTTTGAAGGACGTGAAGCAGCTTTGACTGAAGAAGAATCGGCATATCACCGATTTCATCCAGAAAAAGCACACCTCCGTTAGCCAGTTCAAATTTGCCGCGTCTTTTTTGTTCAGCTCCGGTAAATGCCCCTCTTTCGTAACCGTATAGTTCACTTTCAAGAAGGCCTTCCGGAAGAGCCGCACAATTGACCTTTACAAAGGGCTTCCCGCGCCGTGGAGATTTTTGATAGAGGTTTTGAGCAACGACTTCTTTTCCAACGCCCGTTTCACCGGAAATTATAATATTGAGCCCTGTATCGGCAACGTGATCAACCAGGTCACATATTCTGGCGATTGCGCTGCTGATACCTATTATCGGGGGTCCTGTTTGCATAGTAATCAGTATTGATAAAAGTTGTTATGATGGAAAATGTTTTATAACACTCCCTGCTGTTAAACCGTGAACCTATATTCTCTTTTTTGATTCCATAAGATTAACGATTAATTTGTCCAACTCCGACAGATCAATCGGTTTATCCAGCACAAGATCCGCTTCTGCCTCTGATGCAAGCATTTCCGGGTGCTCTCCCCATCCTGTGATTGCAATAATCCGGATGTTCGGAAATTTTTTTTTTACAATCGAAATAATGCCTACACCGCTTATATTGGGCATCACAATGTCGGTAATCACCAGATCATACTCACATGGATCTGTCTGCAGTATCTTGAGGCCATCCAAGCCGTTTGATGCAGTTGAGACAATATAATTTTTTTTTTTAAAAAATTTTTTATATGTCTTTAATATCTCTTCGCTGTCATCAATTATGAGTACCTTATAGCTTTTTTCCATTTTACAGGTGCCGAAAAAATATGAATAAAGTGAATCAGGATAAGGGTCGTTTTTTTCGTTTTAAGAATGAAAACATCTGTTTTGTCTGAAGTTCGATTTTTAAACCAATCTCGAATAATTACAATGCATACAGGCTCTTTTTTTGCCGCCGTGTATTCACTCTGGCTGTCATATAGCATTATGAGGGATTGGGCAAGTATATTTTAAGTTTTTTAATAATTTTGAACAAATATCCGTAACACATTAAGATCGCGTTTGAATGGTTTTTAAAAGAGGTTGATTAATCCAGGGAAGAAAGCTATAAAGCGCGAACAGAAGAAACCGGTAACATAAGAATCGGAGTTTCAGCATGAGAAAAATCGCAATTGCAATGGCAAAAGGCGGAGTCGGGAAAACAACTACAGCGGTTAATCTGGCTTACGGCCTTTCCCAGCTTGGGCACAGAGTCTTACTCGTTGACTGTGACACACAGGGGCAGACTTCAAAATTTCTCGGAGTTTCTCCAAAATACGGACTTTATGAGTTTATAACCGGAAGGGATAAAAATGGAGAATATATATCCAAAGGGGATGTGATCTATCCGTCCAGAAAAAATCTTTGGCTGCTTGCAGGCGGAATCGGATTGGTGGAACTCAAAAACTGGCTTGGAGAACAACCCGGAGATGTACGGCAAACCGTGTTGGGAAAAGCGCTTTTGCCCAAAAAGGGGACCCTTGACTATCTGATATTTGATTGCGCCCCGGGTTGGGATGTCTTAAGCGTCAATATCCTTATGGCTGTCGATGAAGTTTTATGTCCGGTTGCGCTGCAGGGACCATCTCTTGAGGGACTGAAAACTTTTTTTGGTTATTTGCTTTCCGCTCAGAAGCTGAACTCAGATCTTCAGTTAAAGTATATTCTTCCAACAATGTTTGATCAGCGGACCAGACAGAGTTTTGAAATTTTGAAACAACTTAACAGGATGTTTAAAAAGCAGATTTGCGATCCGATTCCATATAACGTTCGATTGTCAGAGGCGCCGTCCCATGGGAAAACAATTTTTGAATACAGCAATACGGCCGTTGGCGCTGATGGTTATCGAAAATTGATCAGGAGGGTTGATACGGATGACATCTAATGACGATAAGGCTCCGGAATTTTATGAAAACCATAAATTTGACCCTGTGCTTTCCGCTATTGGCACCGGAGAAAATCGGCAAAAGGAAGAATCGAAGAATTCTTCTGCAGAAGAAAAAGAAGGTGGAGGCCAGGCAGCCAAGAAAAAGGCGGGTTTTTATCTTTCTATTGAATTACTCAACCGATTTACACGGAAGTTTCACGAATTAAAGCTCGCCGGTTTCACCATAGAAAACAAATCCGCCTTTATTGAGGCGGCACTTTCATTTGCGTTGGATGATATTGATCAAGGAGAGGGAAGCAGGGTATTACAGAAGCTTCAATCCTAGATGGCGGTACCTGCCTGGAATTCTTTCTTCTGACAGATTTTTATATAACCTTTCGAGATTACATGTAAAAAAATAAGCGATCCTGCCTGATTCACATTCTTACAGCTGTTTGCGGGGAACAGAATCATCTGCCGGCATTTTTAGACTTCATTCCATTCATTTCCAGTTGCTTTGGGCCAATCTTCGTCTTTCATTCCAG
>JAWOIJ010000005.1:0-76764 GCA_046484745.1 Desulfobacterales bacterium
TGGATTCTTTTCGTATCGGGGTAAAATTTTGTGAAGATTGGATAGCTGTGGCTTAATGTGTTGGAGCGCAACTTTACTTCGATCAATGTCTGCGGGGTATTGTTGCGGGTTATTAAAAAATCGATCTCCTTCCCTTCCTTGTTTTTCAAATAGTAGAGGGCCATATCCTCTCCATAACAGTCAATGCGGAAATGGATCTCTTTCAACAGTGCGCAGGCTACCAGGTTTTCAAGGCGAGTGCCGGGATCATCCAGGATCTGACCGGTATCATAAAAATAATATTTAGGTGCTTTTAGGATGGATCTTGCAATTTTTTTATAAAATGGCGGGACTTTAAAGATGACATACATATTTTCCAGAATGGTCAGCCATCGTTTGATGCTTTTATCCGAACATTCCAGATCCCTTGCAAGGGCGCTATAAGAAATTGGACTTCCGACCCTGGTTTTTAATAATTCAATCAAGGTCTCAATGGCAGTGATCTGCTGAACATTTTCCAAATCAATGAGATCCTGTTTCAGGATAATGTCAAGATGCGATTTCTTCCATCGGTTGTAGAACCGACTTGTCCTGTTCAGGAATGGCTCCGGAAACCCTCCAACGCTCAAAAGTTTTTCAAGCTCTGCTGTTAAATCATCCGGTTTAAGAGTGTTGTGGATTTCTTTCAAATCCAGGGGATGTAAACGGAACTGAAAAAAACGTCCGGCAAGTGAATCTCCGACCTTTTGATAGGTATCCAGTTTCGCACTTCCAGTGACAACGATCGATGGTGGAATGCCTTCCGTATCAAAGATGCCTTTTAACCACGATTTCCAATTTTTCATTTTATGGAGTTCATCAAAAATGACAAGAGCCTTTGCACGATCCCATGATTTTTCAAGAAGCCTGATACGGTGCTCCGAATGATCAAAATTCAGGTAATCAAAATCGCTGTCCAGCATTTTGGCGAGCGTGGTCTTGCCGGTCTGGCGAGGCCCTGTAATCAGAATGATCTTGTTTCTAAAATCTTCCCGAATATAGTCTTCAAGATAGCGCCTCATGCTGACTATTTTACCATCAATTCCGAAAAAGTCAAG
The DNA here is from genome assembly GCA_046484745.1 of Desulfobacterales bacterium. Taxonomy (GTDB): domain Bacteria; phylum Desulfobacterota; class Desulfobacteria; order Desulfobacterales; family SURF-7; genus JAQYVL01. Next base: position 1,077 of record JAWOIJ010000005.1, read on the forward strand.
TCTATTTCGGAATTGAGTCCGAAATAGTTGATGTTTTTCTCAGAGGAACAGTGTATAAACATTTGGGATCGGACCAGACAAACGCCCCTGTAATCAGGTAAAGAGGTGTAACATACGGCTGCTGTTCAGGCTTTTAATATTGGAAAAGCTGTTTTTACCGATCACCCAGAGTCGGGTTGAACCACAATTGTTTTTGATGTATAGGTTGTTCCCAATAAAGCGAGTTGCGTTGATAATCCAGTTTTTGTTGAAGTTGTTTGAAAATGGAGGAGAAAAAACCATGAGGTCGATATGGATACTTCTGCTGCTGTTGATAGCTGCTGCACCCGCAGGAGCCAGGGAACGTATGGCTGTGCTTGATCTGAAGCCGGTCGGAGTTGACGAAAACCTGGCCATGGCGGTTTCAGAAAACCTCAGGACCATGATTATTGCAGGCGGTCGCTACGAGATCGTCGAAAGAACGCAGATCGATAAACTGCTTCAGGAGTATCGACTGGGACAGACCGGCCTGACAGAGGATGGCCATGCCCGAAAAATTGGCTCACTGGCCAATGTCGATCTGGTACTTCTCGGCAGCCTGAGCCGAATCTTTGAATGCTACAGTATCAACGCACGGATTATAAATGTGGAAACCGGGGTGGTTATCGCGGCACTCAAGGTTGAAATCCTGTCCCAGGCTAATTTCCCACCCAAAATCGATGAGCTGGCACTGCACCTTGGTACTCCTGACAAGTTGAAGCCGGTGTCTGCTGACGAAAGTATCGATATCAACGGAACCTATCGGACCAAAGGAGAGGATTATGTCGGTTTATTAACCATCAGCAAAAGAAACGATATCTACCAATTATCATGGGAGGTCGATAACTCGCAGACAGATGACGCCCCGCAGTTTTTTAAAGGCGCGGGAATCCTTCACGATGGAGTTCTGAGCGTCTACTACCGGAGTTCTGAGGAAGAGAACAACTACGGTGTCGCAGCCTACGAAGTGCTTCTAGGTGGCCGGCAACTGCGAGGACTCTACACCAATCTGGGTGCTTCAAGGGGTTACGGCAAGGTCCATTTTGAAAACGGCGTAAAGCAGAACTGATGCAGGGTTACTGTTTGACCGTTCCTGTTTACCATCGGTAATGTTATAAAAAAGGGGTAATCCGTGCGATAATATCAGCCTCCCCGGCGAAATTTTCGGTTGTGTTTACCTCCCAAAAAAATAGAGGCAGGCCAGCACCGCAAACACAATTCCGAACAGGTCAGCGGTCAGGGCGGCGGCCATGGTGTGACGGATGCGGCGAACCTGGACCGCGCCGTAATAGACGGCCAGCACATAAAAGGTAGTTTCTGTCGATCCTTGCAGGGTGGAGACCAAATAACCGGTGTAGCTGTCCGGGCCGATGACCGGATCGTTGATAATGGCCGCCAGGATTCCATATGATCCTGATCCGGAAAGGGGGCGCATCAGGGCCATAGGCAATGCTTCGCCCGGCAGACCGACCTTGGCGGTAACCTGGCCCAGCAGGCCGACGATAAGATCCATGGCTCCGCTGCCTCGTAACATTCCGACGGCTACTAAAATGACCACCAGATAGGGAATGATGCGCAGCGCCACCTGAAATCCATCTTTACCGCCTTCTACCATCACTTCGTAGACCGGAACCTTTCGCAGAAATCCGAATACCAGAAAAAGTATCATTAAACCGGGAATGATCCAGGGTGAAATGGATCGGCCGAAAAATATGGTTACCGGCACCAGTGCCATTAAAGCCGAAAGCGCCGCGACACTGACCCATAAAGGATATGTCCGGCCATCATCCTCGTTTGAAGCGGAATCGATCTCCTGGGCCCCGTCATCGGTCTGCACCGGCGAGACTTTTTCCGAAAGGGGTTTTACCGGAACCCAGCGACTGTAAAGCTTGGCAGCAATGATTGCGATGGTGGTGGATCCGATGGTTGCAAACAGGGTGGTGGGCAGAATTGCGGCTGGATCGGTTGAACCGGCCGCTGCCCGCAAGGCAATGACGCCGGTGGGTAGCAGGGTGACCGATGAGGTGTTGATGGCCAGAAAAAGGGCCATGGAGTTGGTGGCTGAACCGGGCCGGGGATTGAGCTTGTTCAGTTCCTGCATAGCGCGGATGCCGAAAGGCGTGGCAGCATTACCCAGGCCCATGACATTGGCGGACATATTGAGAATCATGGCGCCCATGGCTGGATGGTTGGGTGGAACATCAGGAAAAAGGCGCACCATGAGCGGCCGGATCAGACGCGCCAATATCTTTAACATCCCGCCGGCTTCGGCCACCTTCATCAGCCCCAAAAACAGCGTCATCACGCCAACCAGTCCAATGGCCAGTTCTACGGCTCCGCCGGCTGATTCGATCATTGCTTTGGACAGCTCTTCCATGGGGGCGTTCTGCCCTTGTACCGGAACCCACATGATCTGGCGCGCTGCGGCAAAAAGAAATGCCGTTCCAGCGAGCAGGAGTAAAATAATATTCATAATCCCACCAAAAATATGTTCAGAAAATGGTTATTTGATTGTGTAAACAATATTTCATCACAGATTGCAAGAACCCTTGCAAATTGAACTGGGCCCCCCTTGTTATTTTATAAGCGAAAACGGAGCATCGCGTCGCCGCGTGCGGGAAAAAACATTTCAGGAAAACCGTAAGATTATCAGCACATTCTCCCCTGATTGCCAATGAATATTTGACAGGCCCGTATTCATACCTATGTTCCGGGTATTCATAAGTCATCTGTTGCAGTGAAAACGCGCTGCGCGCAGACGATGCTTCCGTTAAAAGGAGAACTTTTGATTATCGCATAATTGAATCTTTCATTCCAGATGCTTATGATATATGTCACCATGTTGTTTTAAACCGTAACCCATATCGTGGGAGGAAAATACAATGAATATCAAAAAAGAGGATATACCGATTAAAATTAATACACCCGGTGCGGTGGCGCGCCAGAAAACAGATTTTGGCGATGCAAGCGGCTATGGAAAGATCGGGGGTGAATACTTCTCCATGGGTGAGGGGACAGATATTGAACCGCTGCTTCAAGGTCTCGAGGGGAATTTATGCAACGCTCCCCATTGGGGATATCTTATCGATGGCGAGATCACCGTTACCTATACAGACGGTACCAGGGAAGTGGTTCAAACCGGAGATCTTTTCTATTGGCCGCCCGGACACACGGTAAAGGCCGGAAAGAATTCCGAGTTCGTTCTGTTCAGCCCCCAGGCGGAACACACCCGTGTCATAGACCATATGAATAGGAAAATTAACGGGTAACGTTCCTTGTAGAACGTAATAATACAAAAAGGCAGGGAATGAACTTTTTCCTGCCTTTTTTAGCTCGATGATCGTGTATAGCGGTTGTCATAATATTTTTTCGGTTCATGCGTCCTTTCAGTGATCAATCGGTACATATTTATGACATTCGCTATAAAACCATAACATGAATTTTTTGCTGGTTTTCCATTCCTAATCCTCAGGATACCCGACAGACTGGGCCAGAATGATGCGCTGTTCCGGCCTGAGTTTTAAAAGCACTGTTAACGCTTCCCGGTCCACCATACCGCGAACTACCGTTGCAAGGCCTTCCGAGGCGCAGTACAGGTAGACATTCTGGCTGATGAATCCCACCGCCGTGTCCGAGAACATATCGCGCTCCTTTGTATTCAGCATTTTCCCCGTCAGGCCTGTCCGCGCTGAATCCACGATGTATACCAGGTTGACAGGCGCTTTTTTGACGAACGGTTGAATCATGGATCCGGTTGAACCCCGATAATCACCGGCAGCTATCGGCTGAAGTGCGTTTTTTTTGGCATCATACAGATAGGCCCCCTGTTCAATGAAAACATAGATATCTGTCTCCTGCCAGTTCAAGGCGGAAGGGGCTGTCCGTCTGCCGGATTCCGGACGATTGATACCAAACGCCGCCCACAGCAGGTTGGACAGGGTCTGCTCCGGCAGTGGCGTGGAACTGAAATCACGGCTGGATTTTCGATCCAAAAGCGCCTCCATCAAGGGCTTTCCCCCGGTTGTCTGAGGTGCCGGCAATCGGATTTGTTTCAGGGATCCGTCGGTGATCAGAACCTGTTTTGAGCCGCTGCATCCCCCTGTCCAACCTGCCAGCATCATGATTACAATGATGGAACCCGCGCATTTCACAAATTTTTCAACCATGACCGTTCTCCTTTTTTGCAATAATAATGATTTTACATCTCCTTTTGACGCAATATTTTGATGTTTAATAAAATAAAGATTCACTTTTGATTTCTCGAGAAAAGGTATATGGATATCCTAGTCTGCACAATGCCGAATTGACCGGATCGTATTGCTACCGGTTAAAAACATATTAAGGAACAGTAAACCATGAACCAGTTAAAAAATATCACCCGGCAAGTCGTGGTGATCGGTCCTTTGTTATGGCTGCTGGAACTTCTCCAGAACAAACTCTATTTTTTTGCTACCGGGAACTGGGGCTGGGTTTATCCGCAGTCTCCCTATCACTGGTTCAGCTTTGAAACCCTCCCAAATTGGGGCATGTCGGTCGTTGTTTTTTATTTTATCTACCGATTCTGGTTCCGACCACGGAAAGTAAAGGCCATGAAATCCATCCTGATTGCTGGTGTGCTTGGGGTTGTCCTGGAATGGTGTAACGGGTTTCTGGTCTACCAGCTTACCGGCAAGCAGATGTTCATCTGGGAGCAATCCTATTTTGTCTACATCGACTTCATTGCTTTGCCGATGTGGTGGTTCAATGCGTCTGTTTATCATTTCATGAGTACCGTATTTTTGAAGCTGCATGATTAGCAGGCGTTCATTCAGGATCTCAGGTATGTCGAATCTTCTTCTGTTTCCGGGTTGGCGGATCAATCCTTTGGTATCGCCGGAAATCTGAATGATAGAAAAATCCGGGACTGCTTTGATTAAAAATTCTCAACACCCGCTCTCTCAAGCAGGTCCGCAATATAAAAGACCACCCATGCCCCGCACAGGTCGCAATCAACATCATTCCCGTAACAGCAGAATGGCGTTGTAAAGTCCTCCCCATCCAGGTAAAGGGGAAGAACATACTGCTTGGATGGGCAGTTATCCGTAATCGCCCGGCAGTTTTCAGAAAGGGTCAGCTCCAGGGTTCTTCTGCTGTTCCAGATAAAATCCGGGTACAATTCTTTTAATCTCAATGCTTCCAGAGCAGCTGAATCTCTTTTTTTGGTCGTGTGCCAGGTAAGTTTTGAAGTATCATTTGCCGGCGGGACGTAAAAGGAAAAGGTCATCCCTTCAAACCGGGTGGGTCTGAGAAGCGTAACCAGTTCTTCAAGCATGGTCTCATTTTCTTTTGTTACCACGCACTGGCACATGACTTTTGACCTGAAATTTTCGGGGACTTTTTTAATCGTGCGCATCACTTTTTCATAGGTGCCTTTACCGCGGATCGCATCGTTATATTGACGGGGGCCGTCCAAAGAGACCACGTAAATACAGTCTGGAAAGTCTATAAGATCAATGGTCCCGTTGGTGGTAATATGATTTTTGGCAAAGATTTTAATACCTTTTTCCAGAACATCCGGCCTGAGAAGTGGCTCTCCTCCCATCCAGAGCATGGTGTTGATGCCATGCTTTTCTTGAAGAGAAGACAGTTTTTGCAGCATAGTTTGGGTATCCATCTCATTTTGCGTGGAAGAGGGGTTGCCCTCCCGAAAGACAAAGCAGTGCCTGCAACGGAGAGTGCATCGGTTTGTAATATTGACCATTGCTGCTGGAAATTGTTTGGGATCAAGGCTGGAGGTTGTCATGGCGTTTACTCCGCGTAATTTTTTATACGAAACAGGCATACCGTAATGGATTATTCGTCAACTGTAAAGATGTTATAAAGGATAAAACCTTGAATTTTTGACTGCCCGGAAAACCATAAGAAATGTAAAACGTTTGTAATACCGGGCGATATGCCTTTTGTTACTTCCTGCTTTCGCTTAATGAAAGAGGAACGACGTTTGGCAAATGGGTGGAAGTATGAGCCTGAATCCTTTTACGAAAAAAATGAATCAGCTGCTCGTCTTGACAAGCATAGCGTGTCGGTGGTGATGGGAAAGGACAAAGCCCTTGGTGGACGAATCATAGCGCATACCCCGTAATCCGACCCGGATCGGTAAAGATCTTTTTTGAACGATCCAGGACAGGAAAAATGCCCGTTCAGTGTGAAAAAAGATGAAACAAACGTGAAATAGCACCTCCGATTTTCGACTGCCGCCTGGAGAGATATCTGCCGTTTGCCTGCTGTATCAGCTCAGGACGTTTTTCCAGAATCAACCTTGCAGCTAGTTCGGTGGCATCTACCGTTAAATCTGCACACTTCTGGAAATGGGCTTTTTTATCATGCTTAACCTTTTGCGACAGCACCCTGCAGCAGGTTGAACCGTTTGATGCTTTGAACGCGTCGTGCAATTGCCGGGCGCTTTCACGTATCTCCTTGCGATGGCGATAGGGATGATCTTTCCCTAAAAATATCCCTGCCCCCATCACCGCACCGCTCAGTGCGCCGCACAGACACCCGCTTTTTCCCATTGCTTCGCAAAAAGGAGCGGTCATGGCAACGACCTGCGCGTCGGTCAGGCCGCCGTCCAGGCCATGGTTCAATGCCGTCAGTACCGTTTCGGCACACATCAGTTGATTGGTTTGATACAGGTTTCGAGCGCGTTCCCTGATCTGTACGACCAGCGATTCAGTCTGAGCGATCTGTTTTTCTTCCCGGTATAGAATCCGTTTATCCATTTTTTGGTAACTGTCCTCAAAAAGGCATGATGTCCACAATAGGGATTATCTTTGCCGGAGTCGATCCATTTCTTAAGTGACCAAATCATACCCTCCTGTTGAACCTCGCGCAAGAGTTTTACCGCATCGGCTTCCTTTTCCAACTCTTTTTCGAATTTGTTTTCAGCCATGACCGTACCCGCAGGTCCAAACATGAAAACGCTAGGGATCATCAGCCTCAGAGACGGTTTACACATACGCATCTTCCGTCCTTCTTTCATTTTTTCAGATTAAAGTCCGGAACCGTAATGAATCCGTGCATCAAAATTAGCGACGTACACACCAATATTGATAATTTTTCATTTTATGGATTGGATATCGATCTGGAATGTACCTTGTATTGCCTCAACGATTCACGCAACAGGATGTCAATTTTGCAACATTCGGGTGGTCAGGTTTGACGGTTCCTGATTTTTATCATAGGATGAACAGATTATGGATGGAACAAATCGTGCGAACATTAAACCGGGGATGCAGGTTTTGATTGTATTAAAGAAAGACCAGCGATCGGGAAATCTCACCAAAGGTGTTGTGAAAGACATTTTGACAAAATCGTCCCATCACTCCTACGGTATTAAAGTCCGTTTGGAAAGCGGCGAAGTCGGGCGGGTGAAGGAAATATGCGTCTGACCTGTAACTCCTTTTTTTAATGAAAAATTACGCTCTTTTTGCCGATGCAAGCGCGAACCCCGGGCTCAACATTGGTGTGGGCGGGTATCTCCTCGTTCCGGATTCGTTGATTGAAAATCCGTCCAGTCTGATCAACATATCGGAACTGAACGAAGTTCTGGTGTTGAGAAAATTTATAGACACTTCTTCTACCCGGATTGAGGTCCAGACAGTTTTGTGGGCTCTGGAAGAATACTGTGCCGGATCAGCCATTGCAACGCCGGGAAAACTCCATGTTTATTCCGATTCTCAGTGTGTTGCAGGACTTTTGCCGAGAAGGACCCGTCTGGAAGGCAGCGGTTTTCAGTGCAGGAGAGGTAATCGTCTGTTAAAAAACGAATTTTTATACAGAAAATATTATGAATTTCATGACCGGTTAGCGTTCGATGTTACAAAGGTGGCAGGCCACACCCGTTCTCGTTCCCGCGATACAGCTCAAACTGTTTTTTCTTTTGTCGATCGAAAAGTCCGGAAAGCGTTAAAGCAATGGGTGACCCAGTTGGAAGCGGAGAAAACCGAATGGTATGTGTATATGATCCGATGTCGTGATGGCGAACTGTATACCGGGATATCCAATGATGTTGCCCGGCGTTTTGAAAAACATCTGGAAATGGGAAAACAGGGAGCCAAGTATCTTCGAGGCAGGGGACCGCTCACGTTGGTTTTCCAAAAAAGAGCAGGGGACAGATCCTCGGCTTTAAAGATCGAACAAAAAATTAAAAAGCTTTCGAAACCACAAAAAGAAAACATCATTCACAAGGGTGATATTGAATAATGGAAGTCGGTTAAGGCTGTGCCCCGGTTTTATTGATGTGATCCTTTCCAATCGCAGCGAATCGTTAAATCGTTGCCCCATTCTCTTTTAGTCCATATTTTGTACGGAAATCGCCTTACAGCAACACCGGGCGGCAGTTGGATTTTTCCGACAAATTGCACCATGGCCTTCCTGAATCAGCCGGCTTTTGATGCTGTTCCTCCGGTTATCGTTTTTTACAGGCGCTTTGATAGCGTTTGCTGTTATTTACGCTGATGACGTTGAAAAATCCATCCGCAAGATCCCTCAGACCGCTTCAAATGTTATGTTGTGCTGCTTTCCAAATGACCTCGCTGGACTTCTTCCAGAGGCTGTCTGATTGCTGAGAGAACGCGTGAATCGAAACATGATTATAGAATACCTGCTGTTTTTGGGTTCCGCCTCCGTATGCTGGAAAATCCAGAACGGAACTGCAGGAGGTTCACGGCTGCAGTTGTTCTGGTCGAATGAAAATTTTATGATCTATTGAAATAATGATGGAAAATTTATATGTGTCAAAATAACCATTTTAGTTTCTATCGAATATATTTAAAGGATTTGAAGGGAGTGCGGACAGCGATGCCTTCTGCCAGGAATATTTCAGTTGACATTAATTATAAATCTGTTATTATTAATCTTTTAGTGATTGTGTTTATAGTGACCGCTTGTATTTACGGTGGAAATCTGATAAAGAATTATATTGAATTAAAATGTTTTTGGTGCAAAATTTAATTTGTTTCCAATACAAAGGGTTCATATCTTAAATTTAGAGAACCTCTTTGTTTTATTATAAATGATTGTAAGGAGTCTTTTGTGAATGAACGTCAATTAAAAAAATCCACAGCAGTATTTGGCAGCGATACCGTTGAGATGCTGCTTCAAGTTAACAGGGACGCTTTTTGGATACTGGAAAATTTTGGAGTAGGGTGCAAACAACCCGATATTCTTGCAGTATTTAAAAAATATGAAGAAGATGGACTGGCCATTGTACATGAGGATCGGGTTTATGTGATGCAGGCGCTGGTGGAAAAATGCCTTGAAACCGTTCCGGGTGTATCGGACTTTTTCGTACCACTCAACAGCTTTTTTATCGGTGGAACCGCACCCTACATATATGATGATAAAAATGGGAAAGGCGGCGTCATGCCGACGGAAGATCATGTTGTTCAAATTGCCCGCATTGCAGAAAAAAGCGCGGCTGTGAGCGGTATGGGACGAGCGGTTAAATTAAAGGATGAAGTGCTTCAAATGGATTTAATGGATGCGCATTGCAGCAAACCAATCTATTTTGCGGTTACTTCAGATGAATCATTAAAAAGGGCTGTTGAACTATACAAAAAACGAAAGAACATAATGATTGTTTTCTGCCTGACAAGACCTCCGGTAGAAATCAATGAAAATTTTTCTGACAGTTTCGTCAAGGTGGTTCGGGCAGGGTTGCCGGTCTTTATTTCCGCGATGCCAATGGCGGGAATAAGCGCTCCTTTCTGCTACAATGGTGTCCTGGCAATGACCCATGCTGAAGTTCTCTTTGGAATTTGCGTTGCTCAACTCCTGAACCCGGGGGTTGCCTGCATCCATGCAGGATTTCCAACCATCGCAGATCCCAGAATTGATTACAACCCCAATTATGGACTGAAATCACATAACCTGTTGAATATCCTTATGACCCACTTGAACCTCATCCTGGATCTTCCGACTTTCCAGAGCGCTTGCACCACCCATGAAGAACATCCCACAGCGCGAGCCTATGCAGATGCGAAAATGGGGCAGGCGATGTGTCAAAAGTATGGTGTTCATATGATTCGGCATCCTTTTGCATTCTTGCGCTACCTTGTCGATTTTTCAATTGAGAAATTAGAAAAGGGCATAGAAATTTTTGAGAATACGACTGCCGAAGATGCCCCGGAAATCGAAATGCCGGTTTATGATGAAAGAGGAATGGAGTCAATCATGAATATCGGCCTGGGCATGTATATGGATGATCCGCTGACCACCGCCAATCTGGGGAAAGTTTTCGTAGAGTAGTATTTCTGAGAAAATGACAGACAAAAATGATCATGTATGCAAAGAGAAACACATTACAAATGTTTAGCTGTTGATGAGTAATCTAAAAGTATTCAAATAAACCATTGGAGGTGACAGATGTCCGCGATAGCCGGAATCGTTTCACAACGGGGAAAACTGGAAAGAGACTGTGCAAAAATAGTAGGCAATATGCTTGGTGTAATGCGCCACAGAGGACCGGACAACATGGTTGTTCGTTCCCTGCTGGATGACCGCGGGGCGGTCGGCGCAAATGAAATTCTCCTGACACCCGATAAGACCCACTGTTCTTCATTGGATGATTATCCGTATATACTGTTTACCGGGGGCATTTACAATGAAAGGCCGGAAGGCGCAACGGATGTTGATGTTGTGAAAGATTACTATGATAAATATGACTACAGACATGAATGTTTTTCACGTCTGGATGGGGGGTTTACATGCGCCATTATTGAGAAGGACGAGGAGGTTGTCCTGGTCAGAGATCATGTGGGCGCAATGCCTGTATTTTACGGTTTTGACAATGATGTTTTTTATTTCAGCTCGGAGATGAAGGCGCTGAAGGACCATCTCCAATTTGATGTTCACGAGCTTCCGCCCGGATATATCTACAGTTCGAGAAAAGGAATGAAGGAATTTGATCGAGCCACATCGGATCTTCCTGAACTTCCGGGCAACATCAGTGATGCCGCGAAAATTTTAAAAGATCTCCTGGTTGACGCGGTCAGAAAAAGAATGGATGGTGTGGGGGGTGTCTCATTGAGCGGAGGGCTGGATAGCTCAATCATTGCGGTGATTGCAAAGGAGTTCAACCCCGATATCGAGCTTTTTACAGGCTGTGTAAAAAGCGCTCCCGGTCCGGATCTGGAAAACGCCAGGTTGATGGCTGATTTCTTAGGACTCAAGCATCATATCTGTGAAATTGAAGATCAAGAGGTGGTCGATTTTATACCCAGGGCTGTCTGGCACCTGGAGAGTTTTGATGAGGACTGCATTTCCGGAATCATTTCCAACCACTTTGTTTCCAAGCTGGTCAAACAGTATACGAGCAGTATCCTGGTGGGCGAAGGGGCGGATGAACTTTTTGGCGGATACCGAATGGTTTTGAAGAATCCAAAAGTAAAAAGCGAGCAGCAAAGAGAAAGAATCGCGCAAAAACTTCTGGATATTGCATACAACACTGCTTTAAGAAGGCTTGACAGAGCGTGGATGTCAAATTCAGTTAATTACCGGATGCCTTTTCTGGATATCAGAGTGGTGGACTTCAGCCAGAAAATTCCCATGAAATGGAAGATCCATGGCGAGAACCAGGTAGAAAAGTTTATTTTAAGAGAAGCTTTCAGGGACATGCTCCCGGAAAAGATAGCAAATCGTGAAAAACTTAGATTCGCGATGGGAACAGGCATGGATGATGTCATGGATAGACTTGTGTCTCAGTTTATTGATACCGAGGAGATAAAGGCAAGACCCAAGGCCGCATATGGTCTGCCTTTCGCCTCTTTTAAAGAGCTGTACTATTATGATGAATTTCTGAAATCCTTTCCGCCGTCATATGAGCAGCAGACGGTCAGGTGGGATCCTTTCAAGTAAAACCGCAGCACCAATGAGAGAGTTTTAATCCCATGGCGTTTTAGTCGGAAAGAGTTTATTTTTTTTACAATATCATCAGGTGCGCAAACGAAAGAAATACATCAAGGAGGAAAAATTATGTGTGGTATCGCAGGATGTTTTGGAGCAAAAGACGTAAAAACGGTTAACAGGATGCTCGACTCTCTTAAACACAGAGGGCCGGATGACAGGGGGATCCATATCAACGAAAACAGTGTACTCGGGCATACACGGCTTTCAATTGTGGATGTCGCAACCGGTCGCCAGCCGATCACTGCCGACGGAGGGAGAAAAAGCTTAATCAGCAATGGGGAGATATATAATTTTCGTAAACTTAAAAAGAGTTTGGAGTCAGAGCATATTTTTAAAACCAGGTCTGACTCGGAGGTTATCCTTCACTCCTATATTGAAAAGGGTCCGGAATGTGTCAAGAACTTAGACGGAATGTTTGCATTCGCGCTGGTTGACGGGGAAAATTTTATGCTTGCAAGGGACCCGATCGGCATAAAACCGCTATATTACGGATGGCGGAACGGAAACATGTATTTTACTTCCGAGCTGGGAGCAATGAGTTTTGCCGGTGTAGATGAAGTTCACGAATTTCCTGCAGGTCATTACTATACACCGGAAGAAGGATTTATTCAGTACTACAACGTACCTGAAATTCAGGACCATGTAATGACCGATATTGAGAAGACAGCGAAAATAATTCGGGAAACCTTTATAAAATGCGTAAAAAAACGTCTCCTGGCTGATCCGGAGGTTCCGGTGGGTTCATTCTGCAGCGGTGGACTTGACAGCAGCCTGGTTGCAGCGATTGCGGCGGATGAAATTCCCAATCTTCATACTTTTGTTGTTGGAATGGAAGATGAAAATGGAGATTTAAGTGATGATATCAAGGCTGCTCGAATTGCTTCAAAGCATATCGGCTCCAACCATCACGAGTATATTTTCACCGAGCAGGAGTATTACGATATCCTTCCATATGTAATCAGCAAGCTTGAAACATACGACCCCTCTCTCGTCCGGTGCGCCGTTCCATGTTACTTTACATGCAAGGCCGCCGCGGAATTCTGTACGGTTGTTTTGACAGGTGAAGGTGCGGATGAGGTTTTCACCGGTTACCATTATATGAAGCATTTCCCTTTTGACAAATTGAATATGGAAGCAAGGCGCTGCATCGGGAATCTTCACAATATCAATCTTCAGCGGGCGGATAGAATGGGAATGAATTTCAGTCTTGAGCTGCGGGTTCCTTTTTTGGATGTGGAGATGATTGATATCGGCATGAAAATTCCGCCTGAGTTGAAAATCCGGGAACATAACGGCGCCAAAATTGAAAAATGGATTCTGCGAAAGGCTTTTGAAGATACCCACTATCTACCGGATGAAATTTTATGGCGCTATAAAGTGCAATACACCCAGGGCGCGGGTTGTGAAGATCTGGGTGAAAGAGTCGCCAACCAGATGAGCGATGACGAATATGAAGAAATTAAAAGGGAGAATCCCAAAGCGACGATTAACAGCAAAGAGGCGGCTTATTATTTTAAAATTTTCCGTGAATACCATCCTCAGGATTCCATTCTGGGATCCATTGGAATCTGGACAGGATTTGATTTCACGGAAGAGAGAGAGAAGGTGAAAGGAACGGTGGATGGCAGCCTGAAACATGACCGTTCGGAAGAAAATGATGAACAGAAGAGCAAGGTGGCATAGGTAGAACCAATGGAATTATCGATATTAGGCTCCGGGGGGTGCATGGTGATCCCCAAACCCTTGTGCCAGTGTGATGTCTGTAATGAGGCGAGACGCAAGGGTCCGCCTTTTTCGAGGACCGGTCCGTCTGCTTTTATGTATGATGAAAATATTCTGATCGACACGCCCGCGGATAGTTCATTTCAGCTGAATCGATCCCGGATCGAATCGGTGGACCATCTGATGTTTTCGCATCTGGATCCGGATCATATCGAAGGCTTTCGGGTTGTAGAACAGATCGCCATCGATTATCGAACCTGGAAGGCATACCCGGAGAAGCAAATTCGGTTGATTTTGCCGAAGCTGCTGCAGGAGCGTCTGAAAAAAGTGCATACGGTTTATGGATCACAAGTTGAATATTTTGAAAAAAACGGATTTATCAAATGCGTTTCTTTTGAAGAGAAAACGAAAATTGGCGATATCGACATCACGGCCTTGCCGGTGAATCGCGAAAGCCAGGTTTCATTTATTTATGTGTTTGAAAAAAATGGGTGTAAAATGGTTTACGCGCCCTGTGACATCAAACCGTTTCCGGAAAATCGGGAAGAGGTTCAGAAGGCGGATCTGCTCTTGATCCAGCCGGGAATTTTCGAAGATGGGTTAAAGCATCAATTCACTTATCCGGCGCATCATATTTCAAGAACGACGCTTTATACCATTGATGAAACGATTGCATTGAGCAAAAGAATCAGTGCCAAACAGGTTATGTTCATCCATCTGGAGGAATACTGGAACCGCAGTCATACGGACTATTTTTCCATGCAGTATGATTATGAAAATGTACAATTTGCTTACGATGGAATGCGCGTAAAAATATAAAAAAGACTTTCGGATAATAATTCTGGCCGGGATGGCGGAAGGTAAGCTTACAGCCATCCGCATGATACCAAAATGTTGAATGGATATACGGGAGCCTGAGGAAGGAAATCGAATGACGTTTGAAAATACTGAGCTGATAGATAAAATACATCGAGACGCCTTGCGGGTGCTGGAAGAGACAGGTGTAAGGTGTGCCTCCGAAGAGGTAAGGCGACTCCTTGAAGATACCGGTCTTGCCGCGTACGATGAAACAACGGGACACCTGCATGTTCTTGGACCCCTGGTGGAACAGGCTCTCGCAACGGCACCCAAAAGGGATCAATACTGGATTTCGGAAAACGCCTTTGGTGTCGGTGGGACTGCACCGTTTGTTTATGACGATCAAACCGGTGAACTGATCGCTCCAACCTTTGAGCATATCGCTCAAATTGCAAAAATTGTTAATCAGACCGATGTGATCGATTTTATGGCAAGAGGTGTTTTGATTCCCAAACAGGAAGTAAAGGTAATGGACACCATTATCGAGTATTGTGACAAACCGATTTACGCGGCGGCGGTAACGGACGATGGGATTGAACGGGCAAAGGAGATCCATGGAAAAAGAGGAAATTTTACGATTCAGTTTTCCATTATCAACAGCCCGTTAAACATCATTGAAAGTATGATACCGCCTTTTCTCTCCTGTATTCGGAAAGGAATACCGATCTATGTTTCCACAATGCCGATGGCCGGACTTTCCGGTCCGTATTCCATGTCGAGTCTGGTCACGCTGACCCATGCGGAAGCGCTTTTCGGTATTACGCTGGCACAGGTTGTCAATCCGGGGGTCATGGTCGTTCATGCCGGGCTTCCGTCCATTGCGAGTATCAAGAACAATTACGCAGTTGATTTGGGATTGATTTCGTTTAATATCGCAAACCTGTTGATGGAGAAAGTCAATAAGCGGCTGGATCTGCCTTCGATCCAGACAGCCTGCACAACCAGTCAGGAAAAACCCAATCGAAAAGCCGAGCAGGAAGCGATTGATGGGTATGCCTTGATGAAAAAGTATGGATTTCACCAGATGCGTCATTCCTTTGGTTTCCTGAAGGAACTGGTTTCCTTCTCCATCGCCAAACTGGAACGGCACATTGTGCTCTGTCGGGAAACGAATTCTGATCAGGCACCGGAATTTAATCTTGATCCTTATGATCCCGAAGGGCTCGAGGCGATTATGCGAAATGGCAGTCAAGCCAATTATATGCGGGATGATCACACGTTGGAAAACACGGGGAAATCTTTTTTGTATTAACATTTTTTATACACATGAAGGAGAAAAAACGATGGCAGACATGCAGAGTCTCATGAATTCAATTCTTGAAGGAGATGAGAATAAAACCAAACTACTCGTATTGGAAGCGATAAACAGCGGAGAAAAAGCCGGTGAAATCATGAACAAAGGAATGATTGCGGCAATGGATATTGTCGGAGAGAAAATGGAAGCTGAAGAAATGTTCATTCCGGAGGTATTAATGTCAGCAAACGCGATGAGCGCCGGTGTTGAAATATTAAGGCCACATCTCACGGCTGATGAAGCGATGAATAGCGGGACTGCTGTAATCGGATCTGTTCGCGGAGATCTCCACGACATCGGTAAAAATTTGGTTAAGATGCTTCTGGAAGGAGCCGGCTTTGAAGTCGTCGATCTAGGGACCAATGTTGAGTCAAAACAGTTTCTTTCTGCGGTGCAGGATCATAATGCCAAGCTTGTGGGGATGTCCGCCCTGCTGACAACGACGATGCCGGTGATGAAGGAAGTAATTGACCTGCTCTCTGACAACAAGTTGAGGGACAGCGTGAAAGTAATTGTCGGCGGAGCGCCGGTTACCGAGGAATATTCCCGGGAAATCGGTGCGGATGGGTATGGATCAGATGCGGGATCAGCGGTTAGAATTGCTAAAGCTCTGCTGAAGTAGTGAATGTAATGGTCGCAGGTATTGTCTAAAAAACAAACACTTGTAAAACGTTATGCATTGAAAATGATGAATTTATATAGATCAGGAGAATAGAAATGGCAAAAATATGCAGCAATCAAAATGCCTTATTAAGTCCCTATGCCGGCAAACTTTCCGAAGGACAGAGCCGAAAACTATACTGGGCATGTCTGGAAATTCTGGAACGAACCGGGATATGCCTCTATGACCAGGAAGCGATTGATTTACTCAACGAGGCCGGTGCCGAGGTAACCGACGGGAATCGGGTTCGCATTCCTTCCGGGATGGTTGAAAAAGCATTTACCACGGTTCCTAAAAATATAACCCTGTATGACCAAAATGGCAAACGAACCATGAAAATTGGTGGGAATCAAAGCTATTTTGGAACCGGATCAGATTGCCTCCGCATCATCGATCACCGTACAGGAGAAAGACGAACGGCTGTATTGCAGGACGTTATTGAAGGGATGACTGTCTGTGACGCATTGGAACATATCGATTTTGTCATGTGCATGTTCCTGCCTTCCGATGTGTCTCAGAAGATGCTCGATCGCTATGAAATGGAAGCCATGCTTAACTATACAACCAAACCGATCGTATACGTGACAACTGAATTTTCCGGTTGCCGGGATGCGGTTAAAATGGCTGAGATCGTTGCGGGTGGAGAAGATGCGCTGCGCTGTAAGCCTTTTGCAACCTGTTATATCAATGTGACAACCGGATTACGCCACAACGAAGAAGCCCTGCAAAAACTGCTGTACCTTTCCGGAAAGGGTTTGCCCTTCACGTATATTCCATCTGCTCAGGGCGGAGTTACGGCTCCCATAACCCTGGCCGGAACAATGGCGATCAATAATGCGGGCGTGTTGGCTGGATTGGTTCTGTCTCAGCTGAAAAGAGAGGGGGCGCCTTTTATTATGCCGGGCTGGGGTGGAAACATGCTGGACATGAAAACAACCATTCAGCCCTATTCTGATCCGGAAAAAAGAGGACAGGCCATCGACTTTGCGCACTACCTCGGGCTGCCGACTTTTAGCCTTGCCGGATGCAGTGAGTCGAAAATGGTGGATCAGCAGGCTGCTGCTGAAGCCGCTCTGACATTATTTACCGATGCACTGTTTGGAGGCAACCTTATCCATGATGTTGGGTATCTGGAATCGGGCCTCTCTGGTTCTCTTCCTCAGCTTGCCATTTGTAATGAAATCATCAGCTGGCTGGAAGCCTTTATGAAGGAGGTTGAAATCAGCGATGATACGCTTGCCCTGGATTTAATTGACGAAGTGGGTCCGGATGGACAGTATCTGGATAATCCCCATACCATGAAGCGCTTTCGAGAGAGATGGTATCCAAAGCTATTTGATCGATCCAATTATGACGGATGGCGGAAAAAAGGAGCAAAAAGCTTGGGAGAAAGAGCAACCCTGCAGGTAGAAAAGATTCTGGCTGAACATAAGCCGGAACCCCTGACTGAAGATATCGCAAAGGCAGTACATGCGATTGTGGAGCCTTAAAGGTGGTAATTCATTTTATTGTAAAGGACGGCATATGCTTATCGTAGGAGAACTCATTAATGCCAGCCGGAAGCCGGTCGCATTGGCAATCAAAGAACAAGATTCCGAAGCGATTGGAAGACTGGCTGATGATCAGTATAAAAACGGTGCGGATTATATTGATGTCAATGCGGGCGTCTTTGTTGAGAAAGAGGCGGATTATCTTAAATGGATCGTGAGGAATGTGCAAAAGGAGTCCGCGGTGCCGTGCTGCATCGACAGTCCGAATCCGGATGTCATTGAAACTGCTTTGTCGGTACACCAGGGGAGGGCGATGATCAACTCCATCTCACTGGAGAAAAAGCGCCTGGATGCAATGCTGCCTTTAGTCGCCGGCAGTGATCTGAAAGTGGTTGCCCTCTGTATGGGTGACGAGGGAATGCCGGAAACGGCCGATGAACGGATTGCCATTGCCGAGGAGCTCGTCAACAAGCTGGTTCAAAACAATGTCCCGCTTGACAATATTTACGTAGACCCTCTTGTTCAGCCGGTGGCAACCAATAAAGATTATGGCGTTGAATTTCTGACGGCGATCGAACAGATTATGCGAACTTTCGATGGCTGCCACACCATCTGCGGTCTTTCAAACATCTCATATGGATTGCCGGAACGAAAGCTCTTAAACCAGACGTTTGTCTCTATGGCAATTGAAAAAGGCCTGGATGCGGCGATCATCAACCCGCTTGACAAAGTGATGACCGGAAGCATCTCAGCGGCCCTGGCACTTTCCGGGCGTGATGATTTTTGTATGAATTATATCAAGGCATATCGAGAAGGAGATCTGCCTTGAATTTCGATCTCAGCGGACGAAGAAGAATGGGGCGCGGCGATAGCGCCTTTCTCGCAAGAGTGGTGTGCCTGTAAGGTTTGATTTTTTTAGTTATAATCGATGGATAATGGTGAAGAAGGAGTGAACAGATGCGGGTTGCCATTTGTCAGACAGAACCGGTATTGCTTGATCTGAAGACCAACCTTGAAAATGTGATTTTACAAATTCATCAGTGCAAGGAAAAAGGAGCTGACTTGATCGTCTTCCCGGAACTGGCGCTGACCGGCTATTTTGTGGAGCTTGAATACTTTAAGGTTGCACTTAGAATGGATTCCCCTGAAATCAAACGGTTGGCGGAGGCTTCGAAAGGGACGGCCATCGTGGTCGGATTTATTGAGGAATCGCTATCGATGAATTTTTATAATTCAGCTCTGGTCGCGGTAGATGGAGAGCTTCAATTCGCATATCGTAAACTTAATCTGCCCAATTACGGAGTCTTTGAAGAACGCAAGTTTTTTGCCAACGGAAAGCATATACGCGTTTTCAAGCTGCAGGATTTCAATGTGGCGGTCTTTATCTGCAATGATATGTGGCATCCTTCCTTACCCTATTTAGGGGTCACTGAAAAAGCGGACATCTTTGTCACCATTTTAAACTCCTCCGAAGAATCGCTGGGGGTTGATTTCAGCAACATCGAAAGCTGGGAAATCATCAACAAGTTTTACTCACGGGTTTTTGGAATTTATAATGTTAGTGCCAATCGTGTGGGAGAAGAGCGTCCGCTCGATAAAAGAGAGATGCCGGTAGATGATGAGACCTTGAAAGATGTATCGAAAACCTTCCTGCACTCAGGCACTGGAAAAAACTATAAGTTCTGGGGCGGCAGCGAAATCGTCAATCCTTTCGGCCAGAGGATCTGTAAAGCGAAATTGCACCAACCGGATTTGCTCATGGGTGACATTTCAAAGGAGTTTATTCGTAGAAAAAAGATACTGCTTCCCTATTTGCGAAATGATGACCCTTATTTTACTTACCGTGAACTCAAACGCATATTGTTCGGGAAAGTCGGGTGTGATGATGGAGAGTAAGATTACGACTTCATATGGTCCTTTCCATCATGAAGAATTCCGTTTTGAAAGGGGTCATATGATGAGCGCAATGACAAGTTGAGGATACGGGGGATGTATTTCAGGCATTTAAGATGGAGAAGGTTGTCGTTTGCGGTGGTCATGACTGCCGTTCTTCTTATGGGGGCACTGTCCGCCCAGGCTGCTCAGCGTTTAGCGGTAAAGGCAAAAATCGCGAACATCCGGTCGGGTCCGGGTACTCACTTCCAGGTTTTGTGGCAGGTGGGGAAATATCATCCAATAGAAATTATTAACAAGAAAGGCAATTGGTATCAATTGAAGGATTTTGAAGGTGATATTGGCTGGATCTATAAAAAGCTTGTTAAAAAATTTTCTACGGTTATCACCAAAAAAGAGGAGTGTAACATCCGCTCCGGCCCCGGCACCAGGTATCGGATTGTTTTTAAATCAGAGAGGGGGGTTCCTTTTAACGTATTGAAACAAAAGGGAAATTGGATTAAAATTGTACATGCCGACGGTGATAAAGGGTGGATATACCGTTCCCTTGTCTGGTGATCGTAGTTGGCACGGCGCTGTGAAATTTTATCTGTAACGATCAGCGTACGAACGGCAGTAAGGTTGGATCTGGCCCATTACTTCTGGAAAATGTAACAATGAAATACCGAAGTTTCTCTGAGTGATCGGAGTGGGCAACTACGTTTCGGCTGTAATTGTTTTTATCGTGTTCAATACAAATCGCCGGCTCGAAATCAATTTTCAGCAGGGCGGAAAATGTCTCTAGAAACAAAATATCGTATTTTTTTTAGTTCTGCTCGTTTGTTTTTATTTACAGTGGTTTCTTATTTATGCGTGTCGCTGTTTTATAAAGTGCTTACCAGCGGGATGGATACGCCTGTACCTTCACAGCCATCAGCCATCGAATCTCCGGGCCTGCTTCCGAAAGAAAAGATACCTCCTCTTTCGCATTACAAAACGATAATCAAACGCAATCTCTTCAAAACGAAAAAGGGAGCGGCGAAATCAGAGAGAACCGTATCCTTCGAAACGCTTGACCCTACGAGTCTCAACCTTAAACTTTGGGGAACGATTATCAGCAGCGGATCGAAATCCTGTGCGGTGATTGAAGAATCCGGAGGCCGTCAACGGAAAACCCCGCAGAAACTTTTTTATACCGGGGATAGTGTTCAGGGCGCAACCATACAAAAAATTCTGGACGAGAAAGTCATTCTCAACCTGGACGGAGAAAATGAAATTCTCGAGATGGAAGAATTTCGAAACCAGATCAGAAGACTGGGACGATACCGAGCGCCGAAGCGTCCTGTGGCTCAAAGGAAAATCGTTCTGAGGCGGTCACAGGTCGACAATGCCATGAGCGATCTGAATACGCTTATGAAACAAATTCTGGTTTCCCCTCACCGGGATGGCATCAGAATATCACGGATCAGACCCCGTTCAATTTTCAGGAAAATGGGAATTCGAAACGGAGATATTATCACGGGCGTCGATGGAAGGCGGATTCAATCTGTCGACAGCGCCCTGAAAATCTATGATGAACTTCGATCATCCTCAAAGGTATCCCTTCAGTTAAAACGAAGGGGGAGAGAGCAGACGATAAATTATCATATCCGATAAAAAAATTAAAATTTGCGCAACGTATTGCTGCTATAGGATGAAAAACAGTGGGTTGCAGCGTAGTTGTCCAGGGGTATTTTCATAGCCCGCGAAGAGAATGTCCGCCTGCTCTTGAAAGCGGTCTCCTGGTCAATATAATAGAAGGAGGGAATATTTCATGCAGTCAGCACCGTGTAAAAAAGTAACGTTTAGCGATCATCCGTTAACATTTCATCCCGGTGACTATGTGGCCTATCCCGCGCATGGTGTAGGCCAGGTTAAAAAAATTGAACAACGAGAGATCGGAGGCAACCGAAACGAGTTTTATGTCATTGAAATTTTGGACAGCGAATCTGTGGTGATGGTACCTGTCCAGAATGCCTCTTCAATTGGTATGAGGGCAATTATTCAGGCGGAAGATGTTGAAAGAGTTTACATGAGGATAAAAAGCGATCGGAATATAACCATGGATCGGAACTGGAATCGCCGCTCCCGTCAATATATGAACAAAATCAAGAGCGGCGATTTATACAGCATCGCAGAAGTATACAGGGATTTGTACCGCTTGAATCAGGACAAAGATCTATCCTTTGAACAGCGTAAACTGATCGATATGGCAAAGGGATTGCTTGTGAATGAGATTTGCCTTGTGAAGTCGGAGGATGAACACAAGATCAGCGAAGAGATCGAATCTCTTTTCCCGGGGTAATGCGTTGACGTTGGGGACGTTTCGTTTTTCCATAGGAGGCTGATTGCCTGCATCTTCCGCCTCTGAGGACGGGTCTACGGAGGCTTGATTTTAAAACAGAAAATCCTTTTCCAGCTTTTCCTGGTCGTCGAACCAGGTTATTCTGGTCTGGTAATTTTTAAGATCAATCGTTGCGTTTGTCCGGAAGACTCCATTTTTCCATGTCAGGGAGAGCTGATCCTCCGGGGTTTCATCGATGAAAAATTCTCCATTAAAAGCCGGATATGAATTTCTGAACTCCATCAGCTTCAAGAGGCGCTGTACGACCGGTTTTTCTATTTCAACACGGATTTCATTCAGATCGTAGTTGTGCCGGTTAATGTCACGGCCGTTTTGGGTCTGCTCAACCATTTCCACATCGTTTTCTCCGGCTAATAGCCCAACATAATAGACCTGAGGAATACCTGGCGCGAAAAATTGAATTGTGCGTGCAGCGATATAGGAATCTACGTTGCATTCCAGTGCCGAAAAATAGGTACAGTTGACCTGATAAATGTCAAGATTCTGATACACGGCGCTCGAATAGATGCGCTTGACATTGGAACCTTTGTCATAGAGGCCGTTGATGGTTCTATCGATCTCCTCCTGGCTCAACAGTTCCGCGACATCCACGACACCGATACCATCGTGGGTGTCGAGGGTGGTTATCTGCTTTCGGGGACAGATCTTGAGCCAATGGATCAGCCGCTTGTTGGTGTGATGATAGAGGGTGTGCAGAACGAGCATGGGAAGGGCGAAGTCATATGTCCGGTATCCTTTTTCGGCAAGCTTCAACTGATAGGAGTAATGCTCGTGAACTTCGGGAAGTGTTTCCGTTTCAAAGGGTGCTGTATAATCATCCAGCCACTGCAGGAGTTCCCATACTTCCGGTTCGAGAAAAAAACAGTTGGTACCGATTTTGATGGTGGTATATGCGAAGGCATCCATTCGGATCATCTTGACGCTGGTTCTGGCCAGTCGTATCAAAAAGTTGCGCATGACTTCACGGGTTACCGGCGAACGCCAGTCCAGGTCGATTTGTTCGAAATCGAATGTGGCCCATATCTTCTCTTTGGAGCCGTCCGCACGTTCAATAAAGGAATAGGGCGGCCTTGGCTTCCGTGTGTATACCTTTTCCAAGTCTGCGTCACTGATTTTACCGTCAACGTTCAGTTTTTTAAAGCTGAGAAACATATCCGCATATTCAGAGTCATCGCCTTTTTCAACGTAATCCTGAAAAAACGGGGATTGTCTGGAAATATGGTTCACCATGAAATCAATTATCAAATCAAAATCCCGGCCGATATGCTCCAGATCTTCCCAGGTGCCGAAGGAGGGATCGATCTGGTCGTAAGTAAGCGGTGCAAACCCGCGGTCGGCTGAAGAGGGATAAAATGGCAGAATGTGAACGCCTCCGACGGCTTTTTTCAGGTATTTTCGCAGGACATAGTGCAATTCCAGCAGATTTCGACCAAGGCTATCCGGATAGGTAATCAATTGAACTTTGTTTTGAATCGTCATCGTCAGACTACCCTCCCGCATTTCTCATAAACTTATAATGGTTCAGTGCTTCGATAATGCCTCCTGCATAGGTTTTTTTAGAGAAATAGATATCTTTGCCTCCTTTCAGGTGCTCAAGTTCCCGACTGTAATTTCCAACAACCACGGCAAGTGATCCACCTCGCAGCATCTCTTCATCGTTTCCTGAATCCCCGCAAACCAGAAAGTTTTGCAAGGGGATCTCCCATTTATAGCTCAGGTAGCGGATCGCCTTGCCTTTGGATGCCCGGTAGGGGAGGATATCCAGGTATTGATCGTGGGAGTATATGAGGTTGTATCGGCACTTGTTTTTAAGCAGTAGATTGTGAATTACCGCGAGGCGATCTTTTGAAGGTGCCATGTCGTAGCTGATCTTGAATTTGCGCTGGGTCTCTTCGGGTTGATATTTCAAAAAAGGCAGGCCGTCCAGAAGAGCCTTGATTTTTTTCCGTTCCCACTTCCGGGCCACATGGGTTTCCCAGCCCTGGGAGAAACGAAGCTCTTCCCCGTAATAGAGTTCCGATCCGACCGAGGAGATGATTACGTCCGGCGGCTCGATTCCATGTTTGTTCAGATGCTCAACCGCCGACTGGACAGTTCTGCCGGTGGCCACGCCAAATCCCAGAATCGGCCTGTTTTTTTTTAAAATATTTTGAAGCTCCCTTACATGTTTATTGTCACCGCCGATGAGCGTGTTGTCGATATCGGTGATGATAAAATAATCGAGATTGAGCAGCCTCCGCCCAATGGGGTCGGAAGGGACCGCGACCTTCATCCCTTCCATTCCGGCTTCGGCTTTGAGATGCTTGATCTCTTTCAGATATTTTTTTACATGGCTCTCCCATGTATAATGCTTGCGAACATTTAAAATACCATTTTTTGAATAGGTTTTCCATTTTTCACTGTCCGCGATGATCGTTTTTACCGCCCGGCTGATCTCTTTCGGTTTTGTCGGATCAATAAGTAGACCGCATTTGCAGTTTTTGACGATGTCCCGGGGACCTCCGTCACTGGTGGCAACAATCGGGAGGCCTGCGGCCGCGGATTCGATCAAGGTGATTCCGAAAGGTTCGGTCAGGGCGGGGTTGACGAAAACACCCTTTTTTTTTGCGGCGATGCGGTAGAGTTCCGGAACCTCATGTTCAAAATCGTGTTTTTTGGGAATGGCCATTTTTCCGTACAGGTCGTATTTGTCCATGAGCAACAGCATATGCGTGAGAACCTCTTTCTCGTTTTCTTCTTTCCGGGAGATATCTTTCCGGATGCCGGCAAAAATGGCGAGATTCGCCATGGACTGAAGCTCCTTGTCTTCACCAAAAGCCTGGATCAGTCCTGAAATGTTTTTCCTCTTATCCGGGCGGCAGAGCATCAATATGAGCGGTTTGTCCGGTTGCAAAAAAAATCTGTTCAACTCTTCTAACACCGAAGCCTCCGCATACATTTCCGCTTCGTTTTTCTCTTTTTCCGGCAGGATTTTGTGGTAATAGGGATAAAACTTGTCTACATCAAGCCCAGGCGGTATCACCCGAAAGTCGGGCAGTCCGTTGTCACGGTAAATCCCATACTGCTGTTCAATCTCCTGATTGGTGCTTGTAACAATCAGGTCCGCGGTCTTTAAAATATCTTCTTCAACGTTAATGCGGTGCTCTATTTTATATCTTTTCTCAATTTCAGACGGGGAATGGCCTTCTTTGAGCAGCTTTTCTTTTTTTGCCCTCCCGAGGGAATGACCAGTGAAAATGAAAGGTATGCTGAAAAGTCCCGCCAGCTGGCCGGCAACATATCCGCCGTCTGCATAGTGCCCGTGAAAAATGTCCGGGATCAGTTTTTCCTGTTTGATGAATTTGACGGTTTTGTCGACATATTCATCGAGATGAGGCCACAGCAGCTCTTTGCGCATGTATTTACGGCCACCGCATTGTATGCGAACGATACGAAACTTTCCGTTAATCACCTCTATCGGCTGTGAATAGTCATTGGATACGGTCTTATCGGATAGCAGCCTGGTAAGCAGGTCAACGCGTTCTACGTTCTTTTGGCGACTGAGGGCCTTGGCCAGTTCGATGACATATTTGATCTGGCCTCCGGTATCTGCGTCACGACCCATCTCCAGGTTGTCATGCCGGAGCAATCCATGGATACTGAACATTTGAATATAGAGTCTATTGTTGCTCATCTATGGCCTTATCACAAACAAAACGCCAATCGTCATAAAAAGAGGCACTGGACGGGATCGCACCGTCTATTTCACAGATCCGCAGGGCAAAGGCTGTAGCGGTTGAAAGGATTTTTTCCGGCCGCCAGCCGCGTAAGTATCCAGCCGCCAGGATCGCCGAATAAGCGTCTCCGGCGCCAACCGAATTGATTATTTTTTCACTCCGGGGTGCTTGGACGGCATGGTGATCTCCCGGAGTAAACAGATCGCTTCCCTTTGATCCCCGGGTCACGGCAACGATTTCAATGTGATGCTGTTCCATGAGAAGCTCGATAAAACTCTTGTCGCTTTGTCCGCTGGCGCCGAGTAGCTGCTTTATGGTTTCAAGTTCTGTTTCATTGACTTTTAATACATCCGTCTGCTTGATGGATGCATCGATCGATGCCTTATCATAGCACTTTGCTCTCAGATTTACATCATAAAGGCATTTGGTCGCCGTTTTTTTGGATAAGAGTATCTTTTTAAGGGTTGTAAATCCGTATTTGCTTCTCTGTACAAGAGAACCAAAATAGATGAGCTCTACTTTTTTACTCTGCATGATATCGCGCACGTTTTCATATTTGATGTAATCGTAGGCAACATCGGGTGTAATCTTGAAATTCGGTTCGCGGTTTTCATCGATTGTTACCAGGACCTCACCGGTCCTGTTTTCTTCATCGATCTGAATATGGTTGATATCAAATCCCATTTTCTGCAACTGGTTGAGAATCGCATCTCCCTCGGGATCGGCGCCAACCCGGCTGACAAAGCACACCGGAAATCCAAGGCTTTTTAAATGAAAAGCAAAATTAAACGGAGCTCCTCCCAGGCGCTTATATCCAGGAAAGAGGTCATAAAGGATTTCACCAACAGCAAGGATCATAACTCACACCTCATGGAGGTTAACTTTTTTCTTTTTTAAGGTTTCGATATACGCATATGCCGCTTTCTCATCGGCAAATTGGCGTTTTTCAACACCCCCGTCTGAATTCAGCTCGACAATGAGCGACTCAATGTTTCCCGCCAGGTCCCTTTTCCGATAAAATTTTACTTTTATAGATTTCTTTTTCATGGCTCCTTTTTACTGTTATACGACGAAGGTGTTTGGCCGATCTGTTTGAAGATGCTGTTATCAAAAACAGGGAGATTCATTTCAACCCAATCGGGTCCAGCATAATCGATTTTATCTGTGTTGCCTGAGGGTGTATGGGTATATTTTATATTCAGATCAATGTATTGTCAACCCCTGTGAAGCGCCCTTTAAATTCAACCAGTCAATAACGTTTTAGTTTAAAACTTATAATCTTTTGATAATTAAGAAAAAAATTGATCCTCTGGCCAGACATCCAAATGACATGATGATATTTTTTTATTATCAGTTCAATGGGAATTGAATGACGAAAACCACCACCAGAGAGGGTCGAGCAGATGCGTATCTTATTGTAAGAAATGACTGGATGCTGTCACAGGATTATTTTAGTTGCGTTTCTGCTTCGATAAAAATTTTTTCTTTGAAACGAGCCTCCTGATCAAATAATTTTTCAGAAGCTTCGGAAATGGGGCCTGCTTCCGCCAGAATCGGTGCGACTTGAATCGATTTGGCATCCATCAGAGAGACAATTCGTTGTAAAGAAGCCAGAATCATGGATTGCTCCCAATCCTGGAGAGAATTAAATAAAGTTGTAAAGTGTTCCTGCATGGGAGGCGGTGCTTTTTTCATAATCGCCTGGCATGTTTCCGTGATCGATATAAGCACTTTCCGCTTATCGCTTTTGCTTCGTCTTCGGATAATCAGCCCTCGATTTTCAAGCCGTTCCAGTATTCCGGTTACCGTTGGTTGCCCTAAGCTGACGGACTTTGCAATTTCGCTGATAGAGACTTCTTTTCGATTGGATATTTCCTTTAAAATGATTAATTGCGGGCCGGTTAATCCAAAATGGCGTACCAGGTATCGTGAATGTAAATCAACGGATTGGATGATGCGGCGAATGGCTATCAGCACATCATCACAGATAATCTTTCTTTTCAATGTATTCTCATTTTGAGTCATATCGTTTACCTCCTGAAGTCTTTTTCACCTCCATACGTTATCGTATTCTTCTCTTCAATGCAATTCCTGAAGACGGTAAATGAAAAAGACTGTTAAAATTATAATCTTTCCCGGCTTAAAAGATGCGGGAGGAGGACAGGAATCGAACCTGCTGTCTTTCTGTTGGGCTTGACGGGACGTTCTACCCGGAATGTAGAAAACGTGTGCCACAATTTAAAAAAAAGGGTTTAGAATTTCTTCTAAACCCTTTAAAATATGGCGGGAGCGACGGGACTCGAACCCGCGACCTTCGGCGTGACAGGCCGACGTTCTAACCAAACTGAACTACACCCCCGCGATTCGCTTTTTATTTGTGGGAGATTCTTTTCTGGTTTGAATCCGCGATCATCCCGTCAGGCTTGACAGGACGTTCTAACCAGAGCTGAAAATTACTCCACTTGAAAGTTTGTTTCGTTTTTAGGTCAGCGTTGACAATGATGGTAGGCGGAACAGGGCTTGAACCTGTGACCCTCGGCTTGTAAGGCCGATGCTCTCCCAACTGAGCTACCCGCCCTTAATCAACTGACCGTTTCGGGACTTTCTACACCCCCCGGAAACAAAAGCCATTGCTAACAAGTTTATCAAATGATGTCAAGCTAAAATCTTTCTTATTTCATGATTTCCCCATCAGGATCAAACGGCTGGTTTCCGCCGTTAAAAATCGGTTTTCCTTCTTTTACAATCAATGCTTGCGACAACACTTCATCCATCTCTTCAACCGGATGAATTTTGAGCTGCCTGGAGATGACCGCAGGAATATCCTTCAAGTCTTTTTCATTCTCTTTTGGAATCAAAACTTTCTTGATATCTCCCCGGTGCGCGGCAAGAATCTTTTCTTTCAACCCTCCAATGGGCAATATTCTTCCTCGAAGCGTTATTTCCCCGGTCATGGCGATATCATGGAAAACCGGCCTTCTGGTCAGGGCGGAAACAATGGATGTACACATGGAGATTCCGGCAGATGGACCGTCTTTTGGGATGGCACCTTCTGGAACATGAATATGGATGTCTGAATTTTTATAAAATTCACTGTCAATGCCAAGTCTTTCAGAGCGGGATCTCACATAGCTGACCGCTGCTTTGGCAGATTCCTTCATCACATCTCCGAGTTTGCCCGTGATGATCAGCTCGCCTTTGCCCGGCATAATGACAGTCTCGACACAGAGGAGCTCCCCTCCTACATGTGTCCAGGCCAATCCGGTGACAAGCCCGATCCGATCTTTTATCTCTGCCTGTCCGTGCTTGAATTTATATGGGCCAAGATATTTTTCAACGGTTCTTGAGGTGATTTTAAAACTCTTGTTCGGCTCTTTTTTTAAAACAACATCACGTGCCACCTTTCGGCAGATTGATGAAATTTCCCGCTCCAGGTTCCGTACACCGGCCTCTCGGGTATATTGCTGGATAATACAATGAATAGCGCTTTTTAAAAAGGTAACGTTTGAATTTTCGAGACCGTTCAGTTTGATCTGCTTCGGCACCAGAAAATTTTTGGCAATATGGTATTTTTCAAATTCAGGATAACCTGGAATTCGGATAATTTCCATCCTGTCCTGCAACGGAAGGGGGATATCCGGCAACGTGTTTGCCGTTGTAATGAAAAGAATATCGGAAAGGTCGTAATCCAGATCCAGATAATGATCATTAAAGTTGTTGTTCTGCTCCGGGTCCAGAACCTCTAGAAGGGCTGCCGAAGGATCGCCCCTGAAATCCATACTCATTTTATCCACTTCGTCCAGGCAAAAAACAGGATTGTTTACGCCTATTTTTTTCAGGGATTGGATTATTTTCCCTGGAAGTGCTCCGATATAGGTGCGTCTGTGCCCCCTTATTTCGGCTTCGTCTCTTACTCCGCCCAGGGAAAGGCGTACAAATTCTCTTCCGGTCGCCCTGGCAACGGATTTTGCAAGGGATGTTTTTCCGACACCGGGAGGGCCGACAAGGCAAAGAATCGGGCCCCTTACTTTTTTGACCAGGGACTGGACAGCCAGGTATTCAAGAATTCTTTCCTTTGGTTTTTCAAGCCCGTAATGATCCTCGTTTAATATTTTCTCCGCTTTTTCAATATCGTCATTTACCTTGCTCCGGTCAAACCAGGGCAGTGAAATAATCCAGTCAATATAATTTCTTACCACCGTGGCTTCTGCCGACATGGGCGTCATCAGCTTGAGTTTTTTGAGTTCCTGGCGGGATTTTTTAGCAGCCTCGCGGGACATTCGTTTTCGTTTGACCCGCTTTTCGAGTTCTACAAGCTCATCTGCGGTGGTGTCATCTGCGCCCATCTCCTTTTTTATGGCTCGCATCTGTTCACTCAGATAGTAGTTTTTCTGGGTCTTTTCCATCTGAGTTTTGATACGGCCTTTGATTCTCTGCTCTACATTGTAAATTTCAGTCTCACTTTTGATCAGGCTGAGCAGGAACGCAAGGCGGTCGCCCAGAGACTCCATCTCCAGCAGACGCTGCTTGTCTTTAATCTTAAATGTCAGATGGGCGGCAATCGTATCGGCCATCTGTGACGGGTCGATAATTGTCGAGATGTTGCTGACAATGTCTTTTGAAATATTTTTATTTAATTTGGAATATTCGGTAAAACCCTTTACCAGGGATCGTTTAAGCGCTTCCGCTTCGGACTCGGGAAGTCCTTGTTCAGAAACAGGAGCAAGCTCGACCTGGAAAAATTCATCTCCGGTAATAAAATTGACAATTTTTGCCCTGGTCTTGCCTTCAACAAGGGCCTTGACCGTACCATCCGGAAGCCGAAGAAGCTGTAATACACTTCCGATGGTGCCGATTTTGCTGATATCTTTTTCTTTTGGATCATCGATGCCGGCTTTGTTCTGGGTGGCCAGAAAGACATTTTTGTCCTTGTTCATCGCATCGGCAAGTGCATTAACGGATTTTGTACGCCCGACAAAAAGAGGCGCCACCATATGTGGGAAAACAACAATATCCCTCAATGGCAGAAGAGGCAGAAGAATACTTTCGGATGAATCAGATTCCTCCGGTTTGAAAAATTTCGGAATATTAATCATGGTTAAGACTTTTGTGGATATTAACTATGCGCTTGTTTTTTTGTCTGCTCGTAAAGGAGTATCGGGTCTTCCTTGTTCACGACAACTTCCTCGCCGACCACACATTCTTTGACATTTTCTATAGATGGAATCTCATACATGATGTTCAGCATGCTGTTTTCCAGAATGGATCGGAGCCCCCGGGCTCCAGCCTTCCGCCTCATCGCCTTGTTGGCGATTGCGGACAGCGCGCTGTCGGTCAGTCTGAGCTTGACGCCTTCAATTTCAAACAGTTTCTGAAACTGCTTGACCAGAGCATTCTTCGGTTCGGTTAGAATTTTAACCAAAGAGGCTTCATTCAGTTCGTCAAGCGTTGTAATGATCGGCAGACGACCCAGAAATTCCGGAATAAGACCGAACCGGACCAAATCCTCAGTTTCAAGCTCCCGAAGAGTGTCACCAATGTTTTTTTCTTCTTTTTTGGTTATCTTGGCGCTGAATCCCATTGACTTTTGACCCAGGCGTTTTTGAATAATTTTTTCCAGCCCGGTAAATGTTCCGCCGCAGATAAACAGGATATTGGACGTATCCACTTTAACAAAATCCTGCTGCGGGTGCTTTCGACCGCCTTTTGGAGGCACACTCGCCATGGTTCCTTCGATGATTTTGAGAAGGGCCTGCTGAACGCCTTCGCCGGAAACATCTCTGGTGATTGACGGGTTGTCGGAGCGCTGCGCGATTTTGTCAATCTCATCAATATATACAATCCCTTTTTGTGCTTTCTCAACATCATAATCCGCATTTTGAAGAAGAGAAAGAATAATGTTTTCAACATCCTCACCAACATATCCCGCTTCGGTCAATGTTGTCGCATCCGCTATGGTAAACGGGACGTTCAAAAATCTTGCAAGGGTTTGCGCCAACAGTGTCTTGCCGCAGCCTGTTGGACCGATCAAAAGAATATTACTTTTCTGAATTTCAACGTCCCCTGTATTGACTGAGGAATCAAGGCGTTTATAATGATTGTAGACAGCAACAGCCAGAACTTTCTTGGCATCATCCTGCTCAATCACATAATCATCCAGCATCTCTTTGATCTCTTTGGGTGCAAGCAGGTTGTCGGAACCTTCAACACCTTTTTCACTTTCTTCTTCGATAATTTCGCTGCAAAGCTGGATACATTCATCGCAGATATACACCGCCGGCCCGGCAATCAGCTTTTTTACTTCCTTCTGGTTTTTTCCACAAAAAGAACAAAAGAGGTTATCGTTTCCGTCACCTTGCTTTGTCGTCATTATTTTTCCTCCGACTTTTCAATCTTGTCCAGATCATCCCGGCTGCTGATGACATGATCAATTAATCCATAATCCTTTGCTTCGTGGCCTGACATGAAAAAATCACGGTCTGTATCCAGTTTGATCTTCTCAAGATCTTTTCCTGTGTGATGGGCAAGAATCACATTGAGGGTATCTTTCATGCGAAGAATCTCTTTGGCCTGGATCGCGATATCAGATGCCTGTCCCTGTGCTCCCCCCATTGGCTGGTGCACCATTATTCGTGAATTGGGAAGAGAATACCGTTTTCCCTTCGTGCCTGCGGCAAGTAAAAGCGCACCCATACTTGCTGCCTGACCGATGCATACGGTTGCGATATTCGGTTTGATATATTGCATGGTATCATAAATCGCCATGCCTGCAGTTACAACACCGCCTGGAGAGTTAATGTAAAAATTGATATCCTTATCCGGATCTTCAGATTCAAGAAAAAGGAGTTGCGCGATGAGTAGATTGGCGATTTCGTCGGTTACGGCGGTACCAATAAAAATGATCCGGTCCTTGAGCAGCCTTGAGAAGATATCAAACGCTCGCTCTCCTCTGCTGCTCTGTTCAATTACCATGGGTATCAGTGGCACTGGTTCCTCCTTTGAGATCGGGTATTACCGTATCCTGTTATATGTTTTGCTGTAAACTGTTTTTTTAGATTTGCTGGTATTCTCCGGGGTTCTTATCCCGGGTCGGCATAAAAGTATATCGCAAATCCATTCTGAAAACCATAAAGAGTTGAGGCAGGTTCCAAAAATTGCATCCCAGCATGGAACCTTATATGAGGTTCTAATGTTAACCCGCAAACATATCGGACATGTTCATCTTAATGATTATTCAGCGGCCTCCGCCCCTTCCGGTTCTTTTTCTTCTGTTATGCTATTATCAATGATAAGTCCGATTGCTTTTTTTTCAAGGAGCGTGTGTTTAAAAAACTCCAGATTTTCCTTGTTTTCCCTGTAATAGGTTTTAATCGCTTCAACCGGCTGGCTGACGGATTCCGCCATATTTTTATACCCTTCCTCCATCTCCTCGTCGGAAAGAGTAAGATTTTCCTGTTCAATCAGTTTTCCCAGGATAACATGCCGTTTGACCTGCTTTACAGCGGTGTCCCTGTATTTTTCCGCAAGCTGTTCCCTTGTCTGGCCGAGCTGCTCCAGGGAAAGGTTCTGGTATGCAAAAGCTCTTTCCATTTCAGCGATTATGGCTTCAATCTCATAATCAACCATCGTATCCGGAACTTCAAACTCTTTTTTTTCAATCAGCGTTTCAAAAATCTGTTCATTCAGCTCCTGTTCGATCCGCTTGTCATACCCTTTCTGTACATTGCTTACGATTTTCTCTTTCAACTCCTCAAGGCTTTTAAAATTGCCGAGCTGTTTTGCCAGTTCATCATCGGCTTCGGGCAGAACCTCTTCTTTGATTTCCCTCAGGGTTACTTTGAAGTTGATATCGAGATTGATCAGATCGTTGTTCGGATGGTTTTCCGGGAAATGAACAGAAAACTCTTTTGATTCATCCATACTCATTCCGGTGATCTCATCATCAAAATCAGTTGAGATGACCCCCCCCCCGATTTTCATGGTAAAGTTTTCCGTCTTTTTGGTAGCCTCAAAAGGCTTTCCATCTTTAAATCCTTCATAGTCGATAATGACATAGTCACCTTTTTTTGCAGCTCTGTTCTCTTTTACCGGTTCCAGCTTTGCCAGATTTTTTCGAAACATTTCGATCTGTGAATTGACCTCTTTATCCCCTGCTTGATATAGGGTTTTTTTTAATTTTAAGCCCTTATAGTCGATATCATCCAGTTCGGGCTTGATTTCTATTGCAGCGTCAAATTTGTAAGGGCCTTTGGTATCCAGTTCGGGCGGATCGATTTCAGGCTGCCCGACCATGGAAAGATCTTCTCCTTTAATGGCTTCAATCAATGAATCCTGTATCAGCCTGGACGTTACATCCATGTGTACATCTTTTTTAAACATTCTCTCCAAAACCGAGCGAGGTGTTTTACCGGGGCGAAATCCTTTTACTTTTGCCGTTTTTTTGAGTTGTTTGTATGCAGCATCCAGCTGGTTTGTTACTTCTAACTCTGGAACTTCGATGTGAAGTATCTTTTTTACGGTACTCTTATCTTCTACGGTAACTAGCATGACTTTCCTTTCCAATAAATTAAAGTGCCTGCATCTATTTTCTTCAGACGTCCCCTGTTGAATTTTCTGGTGCGAGAGGGGAGACTCGAACTCCCACTCTGTCACCAGAGCTGGATCCTAAGTCCAGTGCGTCTACCAATTCCGCCACTCTCGCAAATTTTTTTTGATATGGAGAATGAATTTGAACCATATCACATACACGCCATTTTTTTTCTAAATATCATGAAGGGTAATTGCGATAGATCCCTTGACATTTTACTTAAAAAAATCAATTAAGCATAAAGGACAACTAAAATAGTATCAATATATATAGGTGTCAAGTTAAATTGGAGAATGGATTTAAGTGCTCAGGTTAATAAATAAAAATCTCAATTGGCGGTCTTTCGCGCTCATTTTTGCAACCACCCTGCTTGGTACCATCGGCTTGATACCAAACCCGGCAGACAGCTTTTCTGAAAATCGGGTGCAGCCGACCATCGTGATTGATCCGGGCCATGGGGGTCGTGATAAGGGTGCACGAGGACCTGACGGCACGCTTGAAAAAAATGTCACCATGACGCTGGCCAATCTCCTGGCTGAAAAGCTTGCCGGGAAATATCGGCCTGTTTTAACCAGAACGGATGACTATGGTCCGGGTATCGCCGAACGAACCTCCATTGCCAATGCCGACAGTGCATCTCTTTTTGTAAGCATTCATACCGGCGGAAGCTTCAAGTATAAAACCCGGGGTATTAAGATATTCTTTTTCAAAAAATTTTTCGATACCGAGTCGCAATCTGGAAAAGCCGGTTCCTATACCATCGAGGGGCATGACATGCGGGTGCCATGGGATGAAATTCAAAAAAAACATATGATTGCAAGCAAAGAAGCGGCGGAAACCATCCATGACCGGTTATCAAAAAACACTCAATTCCCCGCCGTCCAGGTGCTCGATGCGCCAATACTCGTGTTGGCAGGTGCGGATATGCCGGCGGTTCTTCTTGAAATCGGTTATCTCACAGACCCGATCGAAGAAAAAAAATTAAATAATAATAAATATTTATCTTATTTTGCACAAGAAATCAAAAGAGGTATCGACGATTTTTTTCAGAAACGCGAAAACCCATTCAAATGACCCGAAAAGCAGATATATTTCGTCTGTTTTTGTATGCAGCTTTTTTACCACAAATAAGATTTCGCCTTTGATTACTTTGTTTTTCGTTGTATCAAAAATTTTCTATAAAAATTTGTTGAATTTTTTAGGATATGCTTGCACAAGCCGGAAAAGAATGTTAGGTAGTGCCCGTCCATTGATGGCTATGTTGTCCGATGTCTGCGTTGTTCTCAAATTTTAATCTTCAAAACAGGTTGTTATATACATACGGTTAAAATTTTTGGACACCCTGCTTGCGAACAACGAATCTCATTAGTATCGAAACATCAGGTAAACCGTCAATTACGGGGCGTGGCGCAGTCTGGTAGCGCACCTGCTTTGGGAGCAGGGAGTCGGAGGTTCAAATCCTCTCGCCCCGACCAAAAATCACATAATTTCAGCAAGTTGTGATTCTGTTTTTTTCTTCCAATCTTTAATTTCTCCATTAATTTTCAATTTTGTACCAAATAGGTACCAAACTTTCCACCGGACACTTTTTTTGTTTTTCTAACTTACTGAAATTATTATATACAAATTTAATCTTTTTTGATGCAATACAGAAAAGAAAATTAAATATTATAAAGTATTTTAAATAGTTGTGCTATTTTAGTGTTCGTGCGATTACTTTTGCCGCCAGCAGGTTGCCTTTCGATCATCTCTCTCCTCATCGGAAACAGATGAGGCGTCAGACTAAATTTTTTAAGAGTTCATTGACTCTTTCCATATACTGATAAATAAGGGACCGAATTGATGGCGTGCGGATTAATTCCTCAATATCCTTTCGTTTGCAGGCATTATATTTTGACATTATCCATATGAACTCGACGGTGTAGTCTGGGTTCATTTTTAACAATGAATGGCGAGCATCACTGATGTCTAAGCGATCTTTGGGAAACCATTTTGCACCATGTTTTACCAATATGTGGATCATTTTGATATTCTCACGAGACCTGTCAGTATCCAAGTTCCTCTTTGCTTTTCTATCGGTTCTCCAAATGTCCCAAGTTTCAACATCGAAATACCAGCTCATGCCGGTGAGCAAGGTCTGTATCAAAGGTGTTCCGCTGTTTTCATATTCGCTTGGGTTGAATCCTTTTTTAAGCAGCTTTTCAAGGAAGTTTGATTTTTTAGCACTACATGCTTCCAATAAGATGCCTTTCAACTCTGGTTTTGTCGGATCTAAACAGATTTTTTTAAGGTTAAAAATATCAAAATGTTCATAACAAGCCGCCAATTCCAAAGCATTCTGATCGTTTTCCGGATCAGGATCTTCATGCCAGGAATCAGGTCCTTTGGTATAAGGATCTGCTCCGGCCCAAAGCATTAGAGACACCCACTTGAGGTTTCCTTTTCTACAGTGGTAGCGCAGGGCGATGTTTGCCTGTTCCTGGAAAATAGGGAACCGATCTTTATAGGATCTGAATATCCCCAAAGCAGTGCGTATCCGATTGCATAGGGCTTGTGCGAGTGGATTACCAGTTTTAACTTCAGCACCGTGCTCAATAAACCACCTCATGATATCGGGTTGCCATGTGTCAAAAACTTCTTCCATGCCAATAGAGGAATAGTCAGCGCCATGATCCACAAGCAGTTCTATCAGATCCAGTCGCTTATTCCATAGTGCATGCTGTAATGGATTATACCGTGGCTCCTTAATATCAGCGCCCCCTTCCAGCAGCACCTGAACGAGGCTATGAAATCCTAAATCCATGGCCACCTCGAGCGGGCCCTTCCTCCTGTATCCCGAAACCGATGGGGGACCGTTTACAGGCTTACCGGAGGCAAGCCAATTTTGGACTTCAAAAAGCTTGCCAGCCTTGCATCGGTCGATTAGGGGTTTGAGTTCTTCGTATGTCTTGGCTCGCTTCATGGGGGATCACCAGATTAATAGTCACGGTGCCACTTGTAATCATTTTTGAAATTTTCTTCAGGGCACTCTTCATCAAGGATTGATAGCGGGCTGGGAGACAAGGGGTCCAATCGGTCCGCTTGATCATTGGCCCATTTAAGCCATTCTGATATGGGCTTATCAAGGCTAAAAGGCATCTCACTGCTAGTTGTATGTTTTTCAATCTCTGCAATGTATTCACGGAGAATTTGGCTCCTTTTCCAATTCTCGGCTTCGGCGATTAATTTTGTTACTCTGGCTTCCTCCTCAAGATACCTGCGCCTGAGCTCAGCTAGTTTCCGCCTTTCTTCCTCCAGTTGCCTCTGTTGCTCGATTCTTCGGCGTTCTTTCTCCGCTAATTCTTTGTCACGCTCAATCTTTGCAACGGCCACTGTTACAAGACCATCAATGAAACTGTTTATGCGATTCTCAAGCTTCAATTTTTTTCCATCATTCCAGTTTTGCTGGCAGCCATAGATATAAAAGTCTTGGGCCTCATGGATAGTAAGGCTAAGATCCCCGGAAGGCACACGTTCTTCTATAAACCTGCTGTGCCCGAACCGATAACGCCCATTCAAGTCGTGCTCCTCAGGTCTTTTTTTCTTGGTTGACAGCTTCTCGTTTATTCCGAAACCAATAGGGATCTCTTGAACCTTTGTCTTGGTGAGCCCTTCGGATAGGTACACATTGTATTTCAGCCCCTCAAGGGCTTTAATGATCGAATTCATGATACGGAGAGCGCGCTTTAGACTACCCTTCGATACGGTAATATCAAGGCATCCTTTCTTCGGGGGGTTTACAAGTCCAACATCGTTTGGTTGCCGACCGTTCAAAATTTCAGAAGACTGTTTGATCAGTGGATGGGGGCTGGACAACCTGTCAGGAACAACAATGGGTTCTTCCTCTGATTGACTAGAAGGTGACATTCTCGCAACAAGTCTCCTGTTTTTGTTAGCATTTCGGTTGTAAGGGTTCGATGTGATTGAGATGATTACATTCTCCCCAGGTGGTAAGGGCAAAAGTTTGACATTATACCCGGCTTCCTTTCGTGCCCAATATCCTCTGGAAGGTCGGGGTATATTGTATTTTTTGCAAATTTTGGCGAATCCCACATCAGACAAACCGTATTCTCTTGCTAATCGAGTTATGGGTGTTTTCCAAACCTTTTTATAGAGTTCTTTCCGATTAATTGTTGCCACCGATCACCTCGCTTCCTGTCGATATTTTTGTTGCAACCTTGCGTTGCTTGGCTAAAAAAATTAATTTGAAATAATAGTCAAGCGACCGTTTTTAGTTAAGTTATAAATAAGATAAGTTTTATGTCAAGCAGCTTGTTTAAATTATACAACTTGACAAATTCGTCAATCAGCATTATTTAATCAAGCATGATGCCTATATCTGAAAAAGAAGCTATGCAAAAAATTGTGGATCTTTTGGCCAAATGGCTAAAGGTTTCAAAAAAAGAAATACGTACAAACGATCAGTTTCACAATAAAAATGTTGATGGACATATTAAAGTTGGAAAATATGAGTTCATCATTGAAATAAAGGCCGGTAGTAACTCTGCTCAAGTTTCTTCAGCAATTCAAACTTTCAAAAAAAATCAGATACAATCTCAGATACCCCTTATTCCACTAGTTGTGGTACCCTTTATGGGAGAAGTTGGTCGTAAACTCTGCGAAGATAGTGGTGTCTCATGGGCTGATTTATCTGGGAATGTGGACATCTCTACTCCAAACTTGCGTATACTTATCGGTGGTCAGCCGAATCTTTTTAAAAGCCTCGGCCGTCCTTCAAGCCCTTTTGCCCCCAAAAGCGCTCGTATAGCAAGATGGTTGCTAATCAATGCCGATAAATCGATGACGCAACGGGAATTATCGTTCGCTACAAATATAGACGAGGGGTTTACCAGTCGCATCGTTTCACGTTTAGAAGAGGAAGAACTTGTTTTACGAAAAAAAGACGGTTCAATTGTTGTTCCTGATCCGAACCTTCTATTAGACTCATGGCGCGAAGAATATGATTTCAAAAAGAACCGAATCATCAAGGGCTATATAGCCGCCCGGTCGAGTAATGAAATTTTACAGAAAATATCAGATCTTTTGTTGAAAGAGGATATTAAGCACGCCGCTACTGGCCTCAGTGGTGCCTGGTTGTTTAGTAAATTTGCGGGCTTTCGAATTGTGACATTTTATATAGACGAGCAACTATCAAAAAAATTAATAAAAATCCTTGGATTCAGAGAGGAAGAAAGAGGTTCTAACGTCTGGTTTGTTGTACCTAAAGACCAAGGTGTATTCCATGGTTCTGAAAAAGTAGAAAATGTTAATTGCGCCCATCCGGTTCAAGTGTATCTTGATCTATTCGGCCATCCAGAAAGAGCCACGGAAGCGGCCGGTAATCTTCGAAAAGAGTTTTTAAATTGGAATAAGGATGCCTGAAAAGCCATCGAGAGCTGTTGAATACAGCAAGGAGCAGGTTCAACTCGTCAGGGCGACATGTCTATACATTGCCACAATACTGGGTGATTACATGGAGCAGGCAGTTATAGTTGGTGGGCTTGTGCCCTCCATTCTAATTGATCAGAACAACTTGCCTGAGGGTGCAGACAGCCATGTCGGCACAACAGATTTGGACATAGGGTTTGCTTTGGCGATATTTGATAACAAAAAATATCAAGCCATTACCGATCGTTTGCGATCCGCAAAATTTACTCCGGATGTAAATGAGCAGGGCCGCCTTACCCGTCAGCGCTGGAAAATTGAAAAAGCCGGAAAGGTTACAATTGATTTTCTTGTTCCAC
This sequence comes from Desulfobacterales bacterium, assembly GCA_046484745.1. GTDB lineage: Bacteria > Desulfobacterota > Desulfobacteria > Desulfobacterales > SURF-7 > JAQYVL01. The sequence continues at coordinate 41,428 of JAWOIJ010000005.1, forward strand.
CGATCAATAAGGATGATGTTGGAGGACAGATTAAAGCTATTGAAGAAGATTTTGCAGCCGTGATTACTCCTGGTCTTGAGCTTGCCTTCAAAGATAGAATAAAAATTACTCTCAAAGGTTATACCTTATTTGGTGAAAATGCAAAACGAGATGTTTATATCTGCGGTCCGGGTGCATTTGTGATGCTTAAAGCGCTTGCTTTTAGAATAAGGGGGGAAAATAAAGATGCTTATGACCTATATTACCTCATCCGAAATTATGGAAGCAGTGTTGAGGATATTGCAGAAGCTTTGAAACCATTATTACATGAAAAGGAAGCGAAAGAGGCTATAAAAATCTTAAGTGAAGATTTTGCCGGCAATGATAGTGTTGGAGCGGTTAGAGTTGCTCGCTTTATTACAGGCGGCACAGATGAAGCGATTCAAGCAGAGGTAGCTGGTTTTGTTCATGACCTTCTCGATCTATGCAGATTAGACATAATTTGAAATAGCTACGATCAAATCTGACACTAATCGCAGAAAGGATGTTTGTCAGATCTGGTCGTAGTCAGTACATTTTATTTTTCGTCGGTTATGATGGCTTTGGGCAACAGCCCGTTCAAACCTGACAGCCAATATCAATAATTAATAAATTCATTTCAAACAAAATAAATTATTGTTGCTTGATTTTATTATGATTTGAGATCATTTTACAAACTCGTTTTTTGTACCGACAGTATGCGTAACTATCTGATATTATGCATACCATGCACACTAATATCAGCACTGTTGAAAAATAAGGCGGATACAGATACGTAATAAATGTAATTAGTTATAGTCTGAATTGCTTTGGAAAAAGCCTGCCTTGGGAGCAGGGAGTCGGAGGTTCAAATCCTCTCGCCCCGACCACCAATCCAAAATCACCAGAAGTTATTCTCTTTTCTTGATCGTGAAATGATGATCAAGACGCATGGTATTGAAAAGTTTGAAGATGTCACCTGCGACATTAATTACCCGCAGTTCACCATCAGATTTTTTCAACGAATTGTGCGTTGCGATGATTACGCCGATTCCGACAGAGTCAACCATTTTAACCCCGCTCAGATCGATTACAATCATTTTTGGAGATTTTTGAACAAGCCCCTGGAGCTGAGATCGGAACTCGTTCGCCATGGAAGCCACCAGATCCACATCCGGTTTTACAACAAACTGATCCCCGTTTTTACTGATCTCAATCATAACAGCACTCCTGTTTAAGTAAACATCGCTTTTTGATGAAAATGATGGTTATCCCTGATGGCCCAGGCAGGCATTCTTTGCCAAAAGTCGCAGATCGCTCTAAAGTGGCAAGTACCGCACGCAACGACCCAATTTTTTTTAATGGTGAATAACTGTCGTGATGATATAGAGTCTATATTTCAGAAAACGTTCAAATTAAACCCTTTTTATCACAACTGGCAGAAAATCTCAAACTTATTATGGATTGTCTGAAATTAAATTCCGGAGGGATTTCAATTTCTGACAGAAGTATCCCGGAATCGAGGTAAAAATTCGTTGACAGGATTCGTTAAGGTGCTAAAACATTGAAAATTTTAATCTGATTTTCAATTGAGAAAGATAGGGGTTGTTGAAAAGGAATTATCTGTGTCTGTAAAAAAAGCTTACCGCGGAATATCAAAAAGAAAGAAAGAGATTTTTTTATCTGTTCTGAGCGGTCTGCTTCTGACCTGCTCGTTTCCGAAGGTCGGCGCCGATTGGGTCGCATGGTTTTCGCTTGTTCCCATGCTGTTCGCGCTGCAAAGCCTTCCTCCCGGGAGAGCTTTTTGTATGGGCCTGACAACAGGAACCGTTCATTACCTGACCCTGTTATACTGGCTTATCCCGATGATGGAAATCTATGGGGGCATTCCTCTGTGGCTGGGAACCGGCTTTATTTTTCTTCTTGCACTTTATCTTGGTTTGTATGTTGCAGCCTTTTCTGCAATTCTGAAAAGATTTTGTATTCAGCCAGTTGGCATATTTTTTCTGATTCCGGTTTTGATTGTATCTTTTGAATATCTCCGCTCATTCCTTTTTTCCGGATTTCCCTGGGAACTTCTCGGATATTCCCAGTATAACCGATTGCCTCTGATTCAGATATCAGATATAACCGGGGTGTACGGCGTTTCTTTTCTGATCGCACTGGTGAATGGGGCTTTTCTTATCGTTCTGCTCCACCTGACCAGAGTCAGATGGCAGAATTTTCCGGTATCGAAAAAAGTTGCTGCCGGTTCAGCAGGGATGACCGTCCTGGTGGTGGCAGCGGTTCTTTTGTATGGAAATCAGCGAATCAAAACCGTAGATGAATTACAGGCCGGTTCGCCCGCTGTAAAAATCAGCGTGATACAGGGAAACATCGATCAGTCAAAAAAATGGGAACATTCCTATCAGCAGGAAACGGTTGAAAAATACATCAGAATGTCCCTTTCCACATCATCCGAATCACCGGAATTGATTGTATGGCCCGAGACAGCGACACCGTTTTATTTTTTAAGCAGATACCATGTTGATCTCACCAGACTGATTCAGGAAGGGGTCAAAAGGTCAGGGGCCTTTTTTTTAGTGGGAAGTCCATCCTATGAGCGGAACAATCATGAAATAGAATATTATAACAGCGCTTATCTGTTAAATCCGGAAGGGGAGTCAATCGGAAAATACAGCAAGGTCCACCTGGTGCCCTACGGGGAATATATCCCTTTGAAAAAATGGATTCCTTTTCTGGGCAAACTGGTTGCGCAGGTGGGTGACTTCAAACCCGGAAAAAAAGGAAGCACTTTAAAATGGGGGGAAAACAGAATCGGCATCCAAATCTGTTTTGAGGTCATTTTCCCGGAGCTGGCAAGGGCCATGGCAAAAAACCGGGCGGCACTTTTCGTGAATATAACCAATGATGCCTGGTTTGGAACAAGCAGCGGACCACATCAGCATTTCTCGATGACCATTTTCAGGTCGGTTGAGAACAAGAGAGCGCTGGTAAGATCCGCGAACACGGGAATCAGCGGCTTTATCGATCCCTGCGGCCGAATACTTTCGAAGACTTCCCTTTCCACAGAGGCAACCCTTACGCAAACGGTGCCGTTCATGGAAATCAAAACGATATATATGATTGCCGGGGATCTGTTTGCTCTGATCTGCCTTTTGTCCGCAACCTTATTTATTGTTTTCCGTTTCATAAAGAAGAATTAGAGCACCCGGGAGGAAGGGTCTTTGAAATCCCTCCGGGCATATCAAGATGTTTTTATTGATAAACGAAGTAATTGGTATTAAATAGGTTCTATCAGGATAATGATAAAAATGGTTTTTACTAAACCTCAGGGAGGATAATATGTCTTCAGAGCTGAAAAATTTGATTGCGGATCTTCACCGAAAACTGGAACAACTCAGAGGTTGTCTTTGACCTTGCGGAAAAAGAAAAACGGCTGATGGAAATTGAAGCGCTCACTTCAAAAAAAGATTTCTGGGATGAACCGGAACAGACCAAAAAAATTTTGAAAGAGCGCACACAAATCGCGGCACAGATCGATCGCTGGAAAAAACTTTCAGGTGATCTGGAAGACAGTCAACTGATGCTGGAGCTTGCCCACGAAGAGTCGGATGCTGACACGGAAAATGAGGTTATCCGTGAGATCGAGAAAATTGAAGACCGGATCAATCAGTTTTCCCTTGAGTTGATGCTGAATGGAGAAGATGATGACAGCACAGCCATTATCTCTATAAATGCCGGCGCCGGCGGAACGGATTCTCAGGACTGGGCGGAGATGCTTTTCAGGATGTATACAAGGTGGATAGACCGAAAAGGGTATAAACTGAATGTGATCGACTTTCAGCCCGGTGATGAAGCTGGAATAAAAAGTGCGACTTTCACGGCAGAAGGAGAGTATGCGTACGGTTATCTGAAAATGGAAACAGGGGTTCACCGTCTGGTAAGAATTTCACCGTTCAGTGCCAGCGGGAAGCGGCACACCTCATTTGCCTCTGTGTTTGTATACCCGGAACTGGATCAGGAAATCGTAGTTGAAATTGAAGACAAGGATTTGCGTATCGATGTCTACAGGGCAAGCGGCGCCGGCGGGCAGCATATCAATAAAACAAGCAGTGCGGTCCGGATCACCCATCTTCCATCAGGAATCGTTGTACAGAGCCAGCAGGAAAGATCACAGCACCGGAACAGGGAACTTGCCATGAAAGTTTTGAAGTCCAGGCTTCACCAGAAGGAGAAGGATAAACAGGATCAGAAACTTCAGGATATCCATGACAGCAAAGATGAAATTGCATGGGGCAGTCAGATTCGTTCCTATGTGCTTCATCCCTATCAGATGGTTAAGGATCATCGGATTAAACTCGAAATAGGCAATGTGAATCAGGTACTTGACGGAAACATCGATCCATTTATCAATGGAGTGCTTCTGTCCGGAAACGTGTAACACGGGATTGATGGATCCTTTTGAACTTATATCTGAGTATTACAGGCCAGGCACACGTCTATATGATATCCTGGTAAAGCACAGTGAACTGGTCGCGCAAAAAGCGCTGAAGATCGCGGAGAATGTGGCTCATCTTAAACCGGATCTTGATTTTATAGAAGAGGCTTCGATGCTTCATGATATCGGTATATTTCAAACCGATGTGAGGCAGCTTGGATGCCGAGGAAGCCATCCATATGTGGTTCACGGTTACCTTGGACGGATCATTCTTGAACAAAAAGGATTTCCCCGTCACGCGCTGACCTGTGAACGTCATGTAGGAGCCGGAATTACTGCGGAAGATATACTGGAAAGGAATATACCGCTTCCGGTAAGGGATATGGTTCCGGAGAGCATTGAAGAAAAAATTATTTGCTTTGCCGATAAATTTTTTTCAAAAGATCCGGATGGCGTGAAAAATGAAAAAACGATTGAAGAGGTTTTGGCCAAACTGAAAAATTATGGTCCGGGTCAGGTGGAAAGGTTTTTGAAATGGGTTGAGTTGTTTGAGGGGGATAGTCGCTCATTATGAGCGCCGGTTCGTGAATAATTTTTTGTATATCGTGTAAACTCATGCAAAAGGACTTGATAAAAAAAAACAGGACATGGATGAATCACAAAACGGTTCAAAGGAGCTTTATCTCGCTGTGGAAGATGAATTCAAATTAATCAGGAATCTTCTTGCTTCTGCCTCCCGAATGATAGGCAGGGAAAGCGATTTTATTAAAGTGCCGCCGGGAGACGATGCCTGCCTTCTGTCCGGGTTAAGATATCCGGTCATCACAACAGATACCCATAGAGAAAATATACACTTCCGCTTTGACTGGCAGACACCGGAAGAAATAGGCCGGAAAGCGGTGGCCGTCACCTTGAGCGATCTCGCGGCGTCCTACGCAAAACCAGTCAGCCTGTTCATCAATCTTGGAATTCCTTCTTCTTTTTCAGAGAAGACAGCCGAGGAGCTGTACCAGGGTATCGGCAGAGGCCTTGCCGAATATAACTGCGCATTGGGCGGCGGAAATGTTTCAGGCAGTGATTTGCTGTCCCTGGATCTTTTTGCGGTCGGCGAAGGATCTGCCGATCTTTTTCCTCTCCGGTCAGCAGCAAAACCAGGTGACGGACTTTATTGCACCGGTCCACTCGGGCTTGCGCGGGCCGGCCTCTACTTGCTTAAAAAGGAAGATACGGATTTTCAAAGGCTGACAAATCATTTTAAATTTCCAAAAGCCCGGTTTGATGCTGCAAAAATCCTTTTGAATCATGGTGTCCGTTGCGTAATCGACATAAGCGATGGACTCAAAGGGGATGCCATGCAACTGGCAGAGGCATCCAATGTTACCATTGAACTTTCCATTGACAGGAAAGATATCGATCCCGATCTTGCAGCTTTTTGCCGAAAATACAGGCTCAAACCGGAAGATGTGGCAATTGCGGGAGGAGAGGATTACCAGCTTTTGTTTTCATGCGCTAAGGATGTCTATGGCAAGTTGAAAAAAGAGTTTCCAGATGCATACCCGGTTGGACAGTGCCTGGTGTTTACCGGAACCCATATCCTTGCCCCTCTTTCGGAACTATCCTCTTTTCAGCATGGGAATCAATTGTTTTGATCCAAGCGGCTGATGCCTTACAATGATCCCGTTGTGACCCGGGCTCCGGGTGAAGCGTTTTTATCAGGTTTCTTTTCGGCAGAAAAAATGGAGATTGAAAGAGTCGTTGGCGATCTCCTGAATTTCAATTTTCTTAAATCCGGCAAGCTCCAGCATCTGTATGGCTTTTTCCCTGCCCCACATCATTCCAAGACCTGTGCCCCCATCTACCAGGCCAACAGGCATGCAATGCATCAGGCTCACGGTATATAGAAACGCGCCCATCGGATGTTCCTTGTTTTGAAGCAGGTGTGTGCTGGCTGCAATGTCTATCATGGAAAAACATCCCCCGGGTTTTAAGATTGAATGGATTCCGTGTAAAGATTCGAGAGGCCGTGTCTGATCGTGAATGGCGTCGAACGCGGTGACGTAATCAAAAGAGCATCTGAATTTCCGGTTATCTTTCAAATCTGCTGCATCCATTTTGATGAATCTTGCGTTTTTGAGGCCTTTCTTTCCGGCAGAAGCCGCAGCCTTTTCAATGGCTTCTTCAGAAATATCCATTCCCAGGAAATCGCTTTGAGGAAATGCCTCGGCCATCAGAATCAATGCAATGCCTTCAGCGCAACCCAGATCACATACCTCAATTCCGGACTTCATTTTTTCCAGCATCTTTCCGGCATCGACCGCGGGCAGGAATTCTTTCACCAGAACCCGGGCATGCTTGGCGTTGGCCAGCTGAGACATGAAGGACTGGAATTTTGGATAATGGCGATAATCAACTCCCTTTCCGGAATAGAAACCCTGAACAACATGTTCCATAGCGCATTGTGTCAGCAGGGGGATTTCCTGGGTGTAGACGCCCAGATTGGAGTTTCCAGCGCGTCTGGTGAGCAGATTGCCATGCTCTTTGGGGAGATGAAACAATTCTTCTCCGTTCTGATCGACCGCAAGTTCGATAATTCCGCCGCAAACCATGATGCCCAGCCATTCCTTAATGTATCTTTCGTTGAGCGTTGTTTTTTCAGCGATTGCGCACGCAGATTGGAATGAATCACTTTCGTCCATGAAGTCGAAGAGCCGGGTGCGGTAACCGATGGCCATCGCCAGATTCAAACTGCCGTAATTTAAAATATCCGACATGGTTTTGGAGAAAGGCGGCCGCTTTTCCGTAGCATCTGAATTCATATGCTTTTCCTTATATGAAACAGTCTTTTTTTTGTTTTCCGTGTTCCGGAACCGGATCAAATCAGATTTTTTTGGACGAACTTTTCAGAAAGCGGTGGTCACCAGAATTTATGGAAGTGATGAACCGGCCCGTTTCCCTTCCCGATCTTGTAGCTGGAGCCGGCTTCAATGGCGTCGGAAATATAGTTTTTCGCGGATTGAACAGCATCTTCAAGCGGTTTTCCTCTTGCCAGAAACGAAGCGATTGCCGAAGAAAGGGTACATCCTGTTCCGTGATTGTTTCGGGTGGTTATACGGCTGCCCGGAAATCGAACCACGCGGTCTTCTTTTCCAAGATATAACCAGTCACTGCTGTCGCCTGCTTCTATATGTCCTCCTTTGATCAATATGTTTTCACACCCGTTTTGATTCAGGTCGCGCAGAGCTTCCTCGATGTCATCGGGTATTTTTAGCCTTCGACCCACCAGAATTTCCGCTTCCGGCAGGTTCGGCGTAATCAGATCTGCCAGGGGAAACAGATTCGATTTCAGGGAGGAAACCGCGTCATCCTCGAGAAGCCTGTCTCCGCTCTGAGCAGCCATCACCGGGTCAAGGACAATGTTTCGAAATGGTTTTTTCTTCAAAACCCCGGCAATTGTCCGGATGGTATCTGCGGTGAAAAGCATGCCGATTTTGATCGCATCGACTCCGATATCATTCAGAACGGCTGTGAGCTGTTTTTCAACAAAATCGGGTGGAACAGCGTGAATTGCCATTACACCCCTGGTGTTCTGGGCGGTCAGGGCCGTAATGACCGTCATGCCGTAACAACCCAGGGCGGAGAAAGTTTTCAGATCCGCCTGAATTCCGGCACCGCCGCTGCTGTCAGATCCCGCGATGGATAACGCCCTGTAATATTTTTGTGTCATTTTTGAAAAATTAAAATTCGCAGCCTTTTATTTTTTGGATGCGAAAAACCCCTTGAAAGCAGATTTTCGGGTAAGATCACCATCCTCTTGTGAGATAATCATGGATAGAATCCGCCGCGATTCTGCCTGCTCCCATTGCAAGTATTACCGTTGCCGATCCGGTAACAATATCGCCGCCGGCCCAGACTGCTTTTTTCGTTGTTTTGCCGGTTTTCTCATCGGCTTTGATGTATCCCCATTTATTGAGTTCAAGGCCCTCTGTAGAGCGGGTCAGAAGCGGGTTGGCTCCGGCTCCGACTGCAATGATGGCGAGATCGCATTCCAGTTCAAACTCCGATCCTTCAATAGCGATCGGCCTGCGGCGTCCTGAAGCGTCGGGTTCTCCGAGATCCATTTTGAGTCCGACCATTCCGGTTACGCGTCCTTTTTCATTCCCTAAAAATTTTACAGGGCTCGTCAGAAAATGGAACTCCACGCCTTCCTCTTCTGCATGATGAACCTCTGCTCCCCTTGCCGGAACTTCCTGTCGTGACCGGCGGTAAACAATTCGCGAAGACTCGGCACCAAGACGAAGAGCTGTCCGCGCTGAATCCATGGCCACGTTTCCTGCGCCAAGTGTGATCACATTCTTCCCTCGAACGATCGGGGTGTCATATGCGGGGAACATGTAGGCCTTCATCAGATTCGACCGGGTAAGGTATTCATTTGCGGAAAGAATTCCAATCAGATTCTCTCCGGGGATGTTTAAAAATGTTGGAAGTCCCGCGCCAACGCCCAGAAAGATTGCATCATATCCCTCTTCAAACAGTTCGTCCAGGGAAACGGTTCTTCCAATGACCGCGTTGCATTCCAGCTTTACGCCAAGATCTTCGAGACCGGCCACTTCCGCAAATACAATCTCTTTTGGAAGTCTGAACTCGGGAATTCCATATACAAGAACGCCTCCGGGCTTATGAAACGCTTCAAAAATGGTTACGTCATGGCCTTTTAGAATTAAATCACCGGCTACGGTAAGTCCGGATGGCCCGGATCCGACAACCGCAATTTTTTTGCCGGTTTTTTCAGCCTTTACAGGCAGCTCGCATTCGCCGCTTTTGCGGGCATAATCTGCTGCAAACCGTTCGAGGTTTCCAATGGCGACCGGGTCACCTTTTTTCCCCAGAATGCATTTGCCTTCGCATTGAAGCTCCTGCGGGCATACGCGGCCGCAAACAGCCGGAAGACCGTTTCTTTCCCAAATCAAGCCGATGGCCTGTTCAAACTTTCCTTCCCGGATATGTCCGATAAATCCCGGAATATCAACGCCTACAGGGCATCCTTCTACACATGCGGGCTTTTTGCACTGGAGGCATCTTTTGGCCTCTTCCATAGCTGTTTCCGGACTGTACCCATAAGGAACTTCCTCAAAATTTTTGGCCCTGACTTTTGGTTCCTGCTCCGACATGGGCTGCCGGGATATCTGTTCTTTTTTATCCGCCATCACATCCTCCGTATGATAGTTCTGAAAAAACCCTTTTACAGGATCACGTGTCTGTTTCTTTGATGTACGCAAATTGCAGTCATTACGGATTCAAATTGCAAAATTCCTCGTGGCATTTTTTTTCGTCCTCCACATAAGCCTGAAGACGGAGCATAAGCTCATCAAAATCAACCTGGTGACCGTCAAATTCAGGGCCATCCACACAGGCAAACTGCGTTTTGCCGCCGACGGTTACACGGCAGCCTCCACACATTCCTGTTCCGTCGATCATGATCGGGTTCAAACTGACAAGCGTTTTGACATGGTAGTCTTTTGTCATTTTGCTTACAAATTTCATCATGGGAACCGGTCCGATGGCAACGACAAGATCGATACTCTGCTTGTCCAGTATCTCTTTTAATACATCGGTGACAAATCCATGATGACCATATGAACCGTCATCGGTGCACACATTCAGTTTGTGGGATGCCGACCTCATCTTGTCTTCAAGGATCAGAAGCTCTTTGTTGCGGGCTCCAATGATGCTGATCACATTATTTCCCGCTTTTTTAAGAGCCCGTGTAATGGGGTACAGGACTGCTATTCCAGTTCCGCCGCCCACACAAACAACATTTCCTACATTTTCAATATGAGTTGGTTTTCCCAGCGGCCCGATCACATCCTGATAACCGTCACCTTCTTTTAGGGTTTTAAAAAGAGCCGTTGACTTTCCGACGATCATGTAAATAATTGTGATCGTACCTTTTTCCGAGTTTGTATCCGCCATGGTAAGGGGGATTCTCTCGCCGGTTTCCGTGGCTTTTAAAATGACGAACTGCCCTGGTTTGGCTTTTCGGGCTATCAGTGGTGCTTCAATTTCATTCATTACCACGGTTCCGTTGGCCATCTCTTCCCGTTTTACGATTTTAAACATGCGAAACCTCCTGATCCATAAATCAGTATCGTTATATGTTTATAGTATCCTGATTATTTGGGCAAAATATAACTATTTGTATGCGATCGAACAGATTACTTCATGCGTTTCCCAAAATCAAGGGGAAAGCCAAAACCCGTTCGAATCATCGATCTGAAGATTTGGAGAGAGCGTTTTTTTTGAATGCGAGCTAGTCCAGGGCATCCTGCTGAATCTTTACCAGCGGAGAAATTATTTTTATCCATTGATTTCTTAGGGTTCTGTAGTATTCCGGTTCGTCGATGACAATGGACTGTATCGCCATGCCGCGCATGGAATAGAGCGTCAGGTTCATCAGAATTTCGATGGTGGCAGGTGCATGGTCCACCGTATAGAAATGTTCTCTCCAGAGTTCATCCAGTGTATTGAAGAAGTTTTTAATCACCGGCTCCAGACGTTCTCTCAGTTCCTCATCCGTCCGGCATGCGACATTGAGTTCGAGCCAGATGTCACGGTAGGTGCCCTGGTAAAAATTTTTCCAGATATAGTCTATAACATCGGTCAGTAAATTTTCTCTATTTTTAAAGGTTGGGGCGATTTCCCGGGCGGTGTCAATGGGGCCGCTTAAAAAATATTCCGCCGCCGCCGCCACAAGCTCTTTTTTGTTTCTGTAATGGTGCCGCCATGCGCCTCGTGATACACCTGCCCGGTCTATGATTTGAGAAATGGATGTGCCGTGGTATCCTCTTTCCTGCAGACAGGCAAGCGTTGCCTGGATCAGGCGCAGTTGCATTTCCCGGCTCTTTTCTCCCTGTGTTTTTTTTCTTTTTCGTTTGTTCATGAGGGTATGGTTACATTATTTTAATGTCGGATTCCGGTTGGGTTGAACTATAAAAAAGAAGGCATAAAGTGTCAAACCTGAATGTTGAACTGTTTTTGTTGCATGACAGCCGGGCATGCTTTTTCATGTATCGGATGCATCCGGCTCAGAACCCTTTTTAAACAGGACTTCAACCGCATTCGGATCGTTTGCCGGAGCAGGATGCCCGGTGTTCGGATCCATGTGAACCTTGACGGTTTCATCCGGAAAATCAAAATAAAGCCCTGGCGTTTTGGTTTCCGCCTTTTCCATCACATCGATCCATATGGGCAGTGCCGCCATTGCACCGGTTTCACCTTTTCCGAGTGTTTCCGAAGAATCCTGTCCAACCCATACACCGGTGGTGATTGAAGGTGAAAACCCGATGAAAAGGGCATCCTTGTACTGATTGGTAGTGCCGGTTTTGCCGGCAAGGGGCTGTCTTAGAGATTTCGCTTTCCGACCGGTTCCTTCCATGATAACACCATGAAGCATGTCGGTTATGAGTGCCGCGCCTGTTCTGGACATGGCGATTGTCTTTTTGGGCTTTGCGCGCCACAGTATTCTTCCCAGCCGGTCATGCACCTCGGTGATTGCAAAGGGTGTAATAACCTCTCCCCGGTTGGGAAAAACAGCATAGGCGGAGGTCAGCTCAAGCAGCGTCATTTCCGAGGTTCCGAGTGCAAGAGAAAGATAGGGAAAAAGATGGGACTTGATTCCAAGGGAATGGGCAAAGCCTGAGACAGAAGAAGGACCCAGTTTTTCCATGAGTCGGACTGCCGGGATGTTTTTTGAAAACGTCAGTGATTTCCGCAGGGTGATTTCCCCCATATAGTCCTGGGAAAAGTTTTCCGGCTTCCAGGAAGATTTTCCTCCTGCTTTTGGAAAAATAATCGGGGCGTCTAAAATCAGCATATTCTGGGAGAATCCCTGTTCAATGGCATAGGCGTATAAAATGGGTTTAAATGCCGAACCGGGTTGCCTTTTTGCATCAGTTGCCCGGTTGAAAGGGCTTAGGGCAAAGTCTTTTCCACCCACAAGGGTCATGATGCCGCCTGTTTTGATATCAAGGCATATGACCGCGGCCTGCGGGCTTGGATTTTGGATTTTTCTCTGCTTCATGCGGGCTTCGAGATTTGCGAGGCCTTTTATAACGGCTGATTCCGCGGCAGCCTGAAGATCATAATCCAGTGTCGTAAACACCGTCAGCCCACCCCGGTATAAAAGTGACGAACCGATCTCCTTTTCCAGTATGTTGAGAACATGACGAACAAAGTAAGGTGCTTTCGCTGATTGTTCTCGGGTCTCCGAAAGCTGGAGCGTTTCGTTTAACGCTTTCCGGTATTCATCATTTGGTATGATTCTATTTCCGGCCATCTGCGCCAGCACGGTGTTTCTGCGTTTAATGGCAAGCTCTTTGTTGATTAGAGGCGACAGACGGGAGGGCGATTTGGGCATACCGGCAATCAGGGCTGATTCCGCAAGGGTAAGATTCTCTACGGATTTATTGAAGAACGTTTTCGCTGCCGCCTTGACACCATATGCCCCGCTTCCAAAGTAAATCTGGTTTAAATAAAGTTCAAGAATTTCGTCTTTTGTATAGCGGCGTTCCAGTTGAAACGCGAGAATCGCCTCTTTCAGTTTTCGAATAAGTGTTTTTTTATGGGTCAGAAAAAGTGTTTTTGCGAGCTGTTGAGTGATGGTGCTCGCGCCTTCAACAAATTTTCGTGCCCGTATATCCTTATAAATGGCGCGCAAGATACCTTTCAGATCGACGCCGCTATGACGGTAGAAGTTTTTGTCTTCAGTCGACAGAATTGCTTTTTTGAGTTGATCCGGCATGCGATTCAAAGGAATGGGATCTCTTTTTTCAATGAAGAGTTCGGAAAGAAGTACGCGGTCTGCCGAATAGATCCGGGTTACTGCGGAAGGCTTAAAGTTTTCAAGCGCCCGGATTTGAGGCAGATCCCGGGTAAGCGCCAGAAGAATGCCGCCTGCGGCTCCGAATAGTAGCCCGCAGGTTAAAACCACCAAAATAAGTACTTTGTTTTTTGTCAGACGAAAATTCATTTTGGTCCTATCCTGATTTTGCTTCTGTTTGGGCTCATATATAGTTGAGCCGGTCTGTTTGGGCAAGGGTTTTGTTTTCTTTAGACCCGATTGAGGGTTTAGAAAATCGGTTCAACTCAAATCGGTTGACAACCGTTTCCTGGTGTGAAAATTTGATCAACAAATTATAGCGTTAAGCAGCGCCATTCAGGTGTCGGCTGCTATGGATTTAAAAATTCTTCGGGCAGCAGCTATTCAAGGACAGTATGATGAAAATATCACCAGAAGAACTATTACCATTCCTTCGTTGTCCCAGGACACACACCCCCCTGAATTACCAGGAGGGAGCGTTGGTGAATGATAAAGGACGTGGTTATCCGGTTCAGGATGGAATCATCGATCTGGTCGATCATGACCGAGAAGGATGTGATCCAAAAATGGAAGCCGGGTATGATGCTGTGGGAGGCTTAAAGTATGATCTCTGGATAAGAAATCCCCTGATCATGGGATTTATCTGGGGTATCGGGGTGCTGAAGGTACCTTTTTTGATTCGTAAATTTTTAGAGATACCGGCTGGCTGGATTCTCGATATACCCGCTGGAACCGGAGTTTTTTCCATTTCCATCTACAGGTCGTTCCCCAGGGCCCGGTTCGTCGCGGTTGATTTTTCTACTGGAATGCTTCAAGCCGCCAGGGAGCGCATGAGAAAAAAAAATATCGATAATGTCATTTTCATTCGCGCGGATGTCGCAAATCTGCCTTTTGCGGACAGGACTTTTTCCGGTGCTGTTTCGCTGGCCGGCTTTCACGCGTTTCCCGATCCTACGGCAGCCGGCATCGAGATCGGCAGATCATTGAAACCGGAAGCGCCGCTTTTGATGACCGCTGCATGCAGCGGCGAACGAACGATTTCGGATTTTATGATCGACAGGTTTATGCTGCCACGGGGCTATTTCAGTCATGGACTTCCGGCAGTTCGATATCAGGAATTCCTTGAAAAGGGTGGAATCAGGGATCTGCAGGTGCGCATGGCCGGAGCCATTGCAGTTGTAAAAGGCCGGAAGTCATCCCTGTAGTTTTGTTCATTCGCGTTTCCCTACAGGGTTGCTGCAAGATGCTGAAACCACGCCATGACCACAGCGTTGGTTTCCCCGCCGATCTCCCAGCCGGGAAAGGCTGAATTCTTCACAATAACAACCTGTTTTGCCGGATTGACATAAATGTACTGGTCGTAAACTCCAAGGGCCATAAAATCGCCTTCCGGTTTTTCCGGTATCCACCATTGATAGCCGTACCCCATCGTTGTATTCGATAACGGGTTTTCACCCGGCATTAAGTGAGGCGCGTCAGGGGTTATGGAATCGATAACCCACTGTTTTGGTACAACCTGCTCGCCATTCCAGTTTCCATAATTTGCGTACAGTCTTCCAAATCGGGCATAATCGCGCAACGTAGCGTTCAAGGTTCCGAACACCAGTTCCATATCCATATCGTCAACCAGCCATTTTGCATTGGAATGCATGCCGATCTTCTTCCAGATTTTTTCCTCAAGATATTGGGAAGGCGTTTTCCCGGTTGTGTTTTTTAGAACCATCCCCAAGACCTGGGTGTCCATGCTGACATAATGATGGTAGGTTCCGGGCTCCCGTTCCTTTTCTAGGCTGGCAGCAAATTCGTTGATGGAATCTCCCGTGGCGATAACACGCCCCATCCGGTTTATGTCCGAAAAAAAAGCTCCGTAATCCTCATCAAACCGAACTCCGGAAGACATTTGGAGAACGTGTTTAAGTGGAACGCCGTCGTAGCCGCTTCCTTTCAATTCCGGTGCATAGTCGGTTACGGGGATATCCACGCCCTTGATATACCCTTCTTCAATGGCAATCCCGACTAAGGCGGATACAAAGGATTTTCCAACTGACCATGAGATATTCAAAGTGTCTCTGGTGTTTCCTCGATAATATTTTTCAAACAGGATCTTATCATTCTTGATTAGAATCAGGCCGGTTGTCCATGTATTTTTCAGCAGCTCTTCGATGCGATATGTTTTCCCATTGTATTCAAAAGTCTCCGGCAGGCCCTGGAGAGCCGTCTCGAATTCAAATACCTTTTCCCCCCGATGAATCTCGTGGTAGGGAAACATTTCAGGCATGGAGCGAAAATTTTCGACAATATGAGCCTCATCGAAAAGGGACATGACCTTCCATAACCTTGTCATCTTATGAGCCGAACAGCCACTGATAACTGCCGAGAAAGCAAACAGCGTCAGCAGGACCGTTACCATTCTCATCCAGTTTCTTTTGAAGGTTTTTTGCAGGTTCATAATCTCTCCTATGTATTCCGGAAACGGTAGTTCATAAGGCGGGCTTTTTTATGCTGGATAAAAAGTCCGGATTTCAAGTTTAAAGAGCAAAAGAGTCAAACCTTGATTCGTGATTGCGTCTCTGAATGATGATATTTCCTATATATGATCGTGAGATCGAACTGACTGCGTCCTTCTTTTTAAGACAGCAAGATCAGTCCTTCTCGTCTGCCTTTGGCCGTCGTCGCCTGCGCCTTGGCGTTCTTGCCTCGGCTATTTTCTGGTATTTCGCTCTCAGCCGCGGCCAGACCCCATACACATAAATGCAGTTTAAAAGAATGAGGCCTGCAATAAAGCCCTTGGCGATTTGCTGGTCCACGACGTCCTGAGGTTTTACCGGGCCGAAAAGAATAAATCCTCCCACGATGCCGTAGATGACGATTACAATGATCGGAATGATATTTCCGCCCTTGATTTTAAAACTTCTTTCAGTATCCGGCTGTAGTTTCCGCAGGCGGATAACACACACAGCCATGACCATGTAGATCATACATTCGGTGGCCGCGATAACCAGGATCATGGAGAGGATGTAGTGAGTAAGAAAGCCGTATACCGTCACGCAGATACTGTATGCCGTTACGATCAGCATGGCTACCCAGGGTGTTGCGTATTTCGGGTGAAGCCTGGCAATAAATTTTGGAAGCGACCAGTCCCGGGCCATGGCATAGATAAATCGGGAGGAGGTCATGATGCCGGCGTTCAGTGACGTCAAAGAAGCGAGCAGCGCCATTAGAATCATAAAATAGAGGCCGAAACTGCCCAGGAGTTTTTTTCCGTATAACAGGTGGGGGATCGGGAGCCCTTCAGGCATCAAGACCCATGCAAGTTCTTCCTTTCCGAGAACGGATGTCATGGCGGTGGAAAAAAGGGCATACACAATTGCCAGAACCCCCAGTGAGATCATCATCCCCTTGGGAACCATTTTTACATCCATGACTTCTTCTGAGATTGTGACGACCCATTCAAAAGCGATAAAGCAGGCAATGCCGATGGCTACCGCCTGGATAAAACCGTCCATGCTGCCAATCAGAAAAGGATCGGTAATCTTAAAATCAATTTTATAAAAACCATAGATGGAAATCAGAATAAGGCTGATAAACATGGTGTAGGCAATGACATCCTGAACATTGCCGGCAATGCGGATTCCCCGGATGTTCAGCGCCAGAAGCACGGCACCGAAGAGGGCGGCCCATACAGCCGGATGGACGAATGTGATTCCCTGGCTGATCGCCTGTGACAGGATGTAGACTTCAGCACCCACGATGGAGAGCTGTCCCATGACATAGGCTCCGGCAATTATGATGGCTGCCTTTTCTGAAAAGGCCTTTTCAATGAACAGCTTGATTCCGGCAGCGGTCGGATACATGGAGTTTAACTCCGAGAAGCAGGAGCCCGCCAGTACCGCCATAATGCCGGATGTCAGGATGGCGATCCAGGCGGAATTGCCGGTCAGGTAGCTGGCCAGTTCGATAAATGAAACATAGTTGACGGTCGCCAGCGCCATGCCGGCGCCTGTGGCTACGATCGTGCGCAGTTTGATTTCTCTTCGTAGTTGCGTCATGAAATACTCCGCCGCGATTAGAGTTCGATGGTTCAGTTTTTCAGGATTCGGTTTTCGCTGTGGTCATCCTTTCTTCCTGTGCCTGAATTTCTGCTAAAGACATGTCAAACGCATGCAGTACAAAATCGACTTCTTCTTCGGTAATCACCAGGGCCGGCATGATTCGGATGATCCGGGGGTTGTTGAAGGTGTAGATTGAAATGACACCGTTTCGTCTCAACTGGTATGCCATTCGCGGGCCGATGCTGTCTTCCGGAAATTCCATTCCCAGCATAAGCCCTTTGCCACGGACATCGATAATCAGATCCGGATATTTTTTCTTCAGATCAGCAAGTCCGGACATGAAGCGCTGACCCATTTTTTCTGCATGGGCCGGCAGATTGTGCTTTTCGATATATTCGATGGTCGCCAGGGCCACAAGAGAAGCCATGGAGGTTCCTCCGAATGAATTGATGATGGTAAACGGATGGGTCATAAGAAAATCGCTGATTTCTTCGGTAAATACCGCGCAGGAGATGGGATACAGTCCTCCGGAGAGGGATTTTGCCAGAATCATGATATCCGGCGTCACGCCGCTGTGTTCGGCACAGAACATCTTTCCGGTTCGTCCGAAACCGGTCTGGACCTCATCGAAAATGAGTACAATTTCATTGTCATCACAGACCTTCCGAAGCTCCTTCAGAAACGCATCATCTGCCGGGAGAATGCCTCCTTCTCCCTGGACCGGTTCTATCAGGACTGCCGCGGTCTTATCGGTGATGGCGGCCCGGACGGCATCGATGTCATTAAATTTCACGTGCGTGTAGCCGGGAGTCAGGGGGACAAAAGGGGTTTTGTAAACATCACGGCCGGTTGCCGGAAGTGCAAATCCGGTGACGCCATGGTAGCCGTTTTCCATGCAGATAATTTCGCTTTTATCCGTATGAGCCCTTGCCAGCTTGATGCCGACTTCAATGGCTTCCCCCCCGCCGCAGCAGAAAAGGGAGTATTTGAGATTGCCCGGCGTGATCTCCGCCAGTTTTTTCGCCAGAAGTCCGCGTTCCCGTATAATACTGATCCAGCCTCCCATATCATAGACATCCAACGCTTTTTTCAGCGCATCCACGATCTCCGGGTTGCGTCGGCCGACATTGAAGATCCCGGCCCCGGTGACACAGTCGATATACTTCTCTCCCGAGATATCATAGACACTAGCGCCTTCACGTTTCCCTTCGATAATATCGAGGCTTGCATTTTTGAACATCCGCAGGGCAAAGGGGTTTATGTATTCACGGTAGTTGGTTTCCGTTTCCTTCCGGATTTTTACGTGATCTGTTTCGGCAAGGATATCATCGATGATCGACATATCATACCTCCGGCCAGATGATCGCGGTAATTGCATCGATTCGCATTACATCTTCCTGACTTCCTTTTACTTTTATCTCGCCCCGCAGATATTTCTGCGTTGGATTGATGTCGCCCCAGAACATATCGCACAGGGTCTCGCTGTCGCATTCGACTACAACGTCAGGGGTTTCGTTCGCGCCGGATTCATTCTTGACAAGCTCACCCTCAACGACCGTGCTGGTAAATGCATCACCTGTGTCGATCGCTTTGTAATGGATTACTTTACTCCAGTCCCGCTGCATCCTTCGCAGACGTTTGTTGCTGTTGCACTGTTCCTTAAAGTCTTCCAGCGCTTCCATGATCTCTTCAGATGTTGCCATAAGGTCCTCCCGGGTAATTTAAATTCGATATTTGTTTTTTTTAAATGTCTTCTCAGTATTTTTCAATCCCTCCTTGCCTCATAATTTCTCCCATTGACCTGTCAAGGGCATCCAGAACAAAATCGACTTGCTCAGGACTGATTTCAAGAACCGGCATAATCCGCATGACAGAAGGTTCATTGCCGGTATAGATTGCCATGACTCCGTTCTGGGCAAGCTGAAAGCTCATGCGCGGGCCGATGGAAGCATTGGTGTACTGAAGTCCCATCATGAGTCCTTTCCGCCTGACTTCCACCAGAAGCTCGGGGTATTTTGTAAGGAAGGTGTCGAAACCCTTCTGGAAACGCTCACCCATGGCAGCTGCATGTTCAGGAACCCGGTTTTTAATCAGGTAATTGATGGCAGCAAGGCCCACGATGCAGCCCAGGTCTGATCCGCCGAACGTAGAGAGATGGGTAAACGGATGCGTGATCACAAAATCGTTGAGCTCTTCCCGGTAGATGGTTGCGGAGATTGGATAGAGGGCGCCCCCAAGGGATTTGGCAACGGTCATGATGTCCGGCGTGACATCAAAGTGTTCGCAGCAGAACATTTTTCCGGTCCGTCCAAATCCTGTCTGGATTTCATCGAAGATCAACAGGATGTCATGTTTGTCACAGAGTTCCCGAAGACCTTTTGCGTATTCGGCGGTTGCCGGGTGGATCCCGCCTTCCCCCTGAACCGGCTCGATCATGATGGCAGCCGTGTCCTCGTTAATGGCTTCTTCCATCGCCTTGAGATCGTTGAAGGGGACATGTTTGAATCCCGGAACCATGGGATAAAACGGCTTTTTATATTCGTCTCTTCCGATGGCTGCCAGAGAAAATCCGGTATGACCATGATAGGCCTTGATGGTGGAAATAATGTCTGTTTTAAAGGTAAAGCCGCGCGCAAGCTTGATCGCAAAGTCATTGGCCTCGCCGCCGCCGCAGCCATACATGACATACTGGAGATCTCCCGGTGTAATCTCGGCAAGCTTTTTTGCCAGTTCCGCTTTTTGCCGGCTGCAGAGCAGAAAACCGCCAAGATCGTAGTGGTCGAGGGCATTTTTCAGGGCTGTTACAATTTCAGGATTTCTGCGGCCGACATTAAAGGAGCCCGCGGATGTGATGCAGTCAATATATTTTTTGCCGGTGATATCCCAGACAGCAGCACCTTCCCGTTTGTCTTCGATAATATCGAGTCCCGCGTTTTTTAAAACCCGGGCCTTCTGGGGGTTCACATAGGTTGCGAAATCGGCTATTGCCTGTTTTTTGATCTCTTCCAGCTCGGTATTGGTCATGACAGCCTCCTGGGAAATTGAGTTTGGCCTAGAACAGCTCATTTAAATCATGAGCCGATTCATAATGTCAATGTTAAATTAAATAATTCAAACCCCTTACACCTGCTGTTCGGTTCGGCTTTTGATACGCGGAAAATCGGATTCCTCTCAGGCAGCCGCTTTTGGAGAAAATGAATAGAAATATTGAAATACCAGCGATCTTTAGTCGATTGACTAACATAAAATTTTGCAGGTTGTCAAATATTTTTTGTCAGCGATCCGGATTCGCAAAGAATGCACGGCTGGGTCCTGAAATGAATCGATGAAAATCGTTTTTATTGGCTCTCCGTAAACATTTTTAAGAATTTGAGGAATTAAAATTTTTGATTTTAAAAATATCATATGTTAGAGGCTTTTCAGATAGCCCTGACAACGTTGTTGATAAAATTTTCGCTGAATTTAAAAAGAAATCAGGATCCGTAAAATAGGTCGTAGAAAGCATATGAACCCAAAACCATCCATACATTATGAGGTGCATGGAGTAACGGGAACTTACCTGTTGCTGGTTCATGGCATGCTTTCCGGAAGGGCGCAGTGGATCCCTAATCTGGAAGCGCTATGCTCATGCTGCCGTCCTGTGGTGGTTGAACTGTTCGGTCATGGACGGTCTCCTTCTCCCGAAGATCCGAAATGTTATACGCTGAATTACTATTCGGCTGAATTTGAGCGCATTCGAAATGAACTTTCCATTGAGAAGTGGTTCGTTTGCGGTCAGTCTCTTGGCGCGGCCTTAACGCTGAACTATGCACTGAATCATTCAGAGCAGGTCATGGCACAGATATTCACCAACTCACGATCCGCGCTAACCGATGAATCCATGGATGAAACCATGGAATTTATTGCAAACCTTATAAAAGAAAAAGGGCGGGAAGTGATCGATGATTTTCCGCTTCATCCATCAAAAAACAAACGCCTTTCCCCTGAAATAAAGTCTGCGCTTATTGAAGACGTGAACCGGGTAGATATCAACGGCTTTTCTCATACATGCCTTTATACCGTGGCTGGAAGTTCCCTCCGGCACCTGATTCATAAAAACAGTGTGCCCACCCTTTTAATCGCCGGAAAATTTGACAGGCAGTTCATGCCGCTGATCGATTTTGCCAAAACGAATTTTCCAAATCTTGAACTGCTGGTCCTTGATGGTGGTCATGCGGTTAATCTTGATGTGCCGGATCGTTTTAACCAGGCGGTCATGGAATATATGGGTAGATTTGATAAAAATTTTTGATATCCCGGCATGTTGAAAGATGCGGTATAAACCGCTTATGAAATCATGTTATTCCTTTTGCATCCAAACCGTATTGGGATCAAACGGGAGCCGTTCTAAAATGGAAGATGTGGATTTTTTTTCCAGATACAGCGGCAGTAAACAGCCGTTTATTCCCGTTGCTTTGGCTTCTATGCAGTTTGATTTTGTTTGAGAAGGGCACACGGTTGACCGAATTCCCTGTTTCTCGAGCCAGTCCGCAAAAAAATCAGTCTGAGAAAAGAAACGATATACTTTATTCAAATTCGTGGCAGGCCCTTTTGATATTTTTTTTCGGTATTGGAAACGATGCGTTACCAGTTTGCCGGTGTCGATCCGACGCAGCGGGATTTCGATGAAAGGCGATTTCGGGTTCTGAACATACGTCGGCTGCAGCCAGATCGTTTTGGTCCTGCCGCATGCGGTGCGGGCTTTTTCCGAAAGAGCCATGAGTTGTTTTGAATGTTTGTGGCAGACAGACAGAAACGCGCTGATGCAGAACATCTGTTTTCGAACCCGTTCCTTGATGTTTCGAGGAGTCGGGTATGTCCCGGTGGATACATCCAGACGGTTTTCCAGCAGAAAGGATGCCGCACCCAGCAGAGCGGCCTTGTTGCGGAAATTATGCCCTGAAAGGCCGCCGTGGGTGATTGCCTGACCGGTTTGCGTGATTTCACCAATATAGCGGTTGGCCCGGAGTCCCCGCTTGTGAACCGATTGCAGAATCTGGGGCAGCATGACCTCTTCACTGAATTGCTGTAATGCCTCGTCGACATTCGGGTTGTTGGCATATTCGAACTGGGCCTCAAAGTCGGTCAGCCATCCTTCCGCCCCCAGGCTTTTTTTCTTCAGCAATGCCGATTCGTGGATATCGAGGACCACATGGGGTTTAAACTCCAATAGAGCCGCATTCACGGCAGTGCTTTCCGGAGCTGCCAGCAGGCCGTAGTCGGTGCTTAAATTGATTCCCCCGGCATTGACCCTTTTTTTATTTGCAATGCCGTCCGGGTTGACAGCCGGAACGATCAAGATTTCCATATTTTCAAGCCATTTTGATCGGCTTGATCCGGATATCCAGTTCCCGGCCATTACCAAGAGGGCTTCGCATCCGGAAATCTCGCTTCCGTGCTGGGCGGCCAATAACATGACACGCAGTTTTTCTTCTTTTGTTTGGATATTGTTTTCGGAGTGTTGTATCAACAGGGCTTCGATGGGGCGCTTTTCGATTGTTTTCCCTAAAATGCGGTGATGAACCGAGAGCTGCTTTGATGGATATGCGGATAGTTTTTTCAGGTATTTGGATCGCTCCGCTGCGCCTGTCAATCGCCGGTAATCGCTTTGTTCAAGAGGGGTGTATAGCTTTTCTGCTGTCCCGGCCGTTACGAGGTCAGCGAACAACAGTATACAGCAGATGAGGATGAGCCATCTTCCGGTTGAATTTCGGTATATATATTTAGAAATCATTTTTTTACACCTTTACTGATGTTCGGTGAAAGGAAGTTATTTGCAATTAACCACCTGCCTGTGAAAAAGGCAAAACCTTTTTTAATGGATGGGTGCAATTTTCTGAAAACAGAGTTCGATTCGCATTGGAGACCTATGTATCAAGGAGTTAGATTGAAAATAATCTCCCTTTTTGACCCGACGTTTATACTTTTAAGGCCGGAAAGGGCAACTAAAAAACTGAGAACACCTGGTTATTCAATTCAGACTATACGAAATTTCTTTTCATTTACAACCTGCTTTGATACTAGACATTTTATCAAAGCATCAAAAAACCCACACGAACGAATAAAACTTTTTAAGGCATCGAACATGATTAACATTGCGATAATCGGGTATGGGGTCATGGGCAGGCATCACTTCAGGGTATTGGAAACGATGAACACCGCTAAGGTCATAGCCGTCTGCGATCCGAACATCTCTGAACTTCCGGAATCCAGGTTGTATAACGACATTGATTTGATGCTGTCCGAGGAAGCTGTTGACGCGGTGATTCTGTCCACCCCAACCTCCCTGCACACGGAAATCGGCCTGAAGTGCATTGAGAAAGGAATTCACCTTCTGATCGAAAAGCCTATTGCGTCAAACAGCGATGATGGTCGTAAATTGAAGGAGTGCGCAAGTCGAAACAATACCAAGCTGGTTCTGGGATATGTTGAGAGATTTAATCCTGTGGTTCTGGCTTTGAAGGAGGAGATTCGAAACAAAGAAATATACAGTATCTGTAACACGAGAATCGGCCCCATTCCACCCAGAATATCCGATGTCGGTGTTTTAACGGATCTTGCCGTACACGATATCGATCTGATAAGATTCCTTACAAACAGAGAAATTGTTGAAAGCAACATTTTTAAATCCAAGAAGATCCATAACCATAACGAGGATAATGCAATTATCGCGCTGCGGCTTGAAAACGGATTGGTTGCCAACATTACAACGAACTGGTTAACGCCTTTCAAGAGAAGGACGATCGAGATCGCGACCAGTAAGGGATACTATGAAGCCGATCTGATTAACCAGACACTGAATGAATATTCTTCATCAGAGTATATTGATATCAACCACTCATACGTTGTCAGAAATTGTTTTGTCAGAAAAGGCGAACCGTTGATGTTTGAATTGAAGGCCTTTTTGAAATATCTGTCGGAGGGGATAATCGGTGACCTTGCTGACCCGGATGACAGCATAAAGACGCTTGAGATCCTGGGGGCTTGAAATGGCTTTTTTATCTTGACACTGGTGAGCATTGCTATATAAAGATCCGTCGGTCTGTTTTTGAGGTGGCTTTATGCATTCCCCATTATGGCATTCGATTATGGAAAATATAGAATAGATTACATAGTGGGAAATAATTTACATAGCTATTGAAGGGAAAAGGGATGGTTCTAAAGTCGGTCAACTATATAATTGCTTTATTTGTTAGCATGTTATATAACATTGATGCAAGGGTTTAAAATCGGCATGCTATTTGCTTGGCTTAAAAGCATAGTTGGCCTTAAGGCTGGCTGGAATGGTCGGAAACCAGGAGATCGAAACAGCGATTTCTTGAAACATAAAAAGATAGAATGCAACAGAAATAGGATATCTTAATATCGTATTAAGGTGAAAGGAAGTGTAAGATGAGAAAATATAAGTTACTATTATTGGCTATTGTTGGAATTGTGATCGGGATGTCTTCATCGGCCCATGCGTTGCTGATTGAAATTACAGATATCAATGCAGATCGAGCAGCGATATCGGAAGCCGACTACGCAACCTATGTAAACAGCGGGGATTTGCTGGGAGTCTTTGAAGGTAACGACAGCAATCAGATTTCAGACATTGAAGCCTGGCTGATCGCAAACGAGGGCTATGCCCCCGGTTTCGAACTGACAGAGCACTTTAAGGATGAATATTCGGAGGCCAATGCCTCAAGATCCGGTACATGGTCGACAGACACCGCCATCGCTCTTTACGTTGTAAAGGCAGCAAATGCGTTTGCTCTTTATGATGTTGATCCGGCAGCAGCTGAAGGCACCTGGAGCACCTATGATTTATGGATTCGAGACCTGGGGGGCAGGGGTGGCATTACGATATCCCACCTCACCGGATACAACCCAACAAGCGTCCCCGAGCCTGCAACCATGCTTCTTCTGGGTACGGGATTGATCGGTCTGGTTGGCTTGAGTCGTCAAAAAATGAAGAAATAGATTTAGCGAACTGTAAAAGCACATCAAATGGCGGGTGAGAGATCACCTGCCATTTTTTTGTGCATCGGGTCAGTGTTCGAGAGTCATTCTTTTTCAATGGATTTTAATATTTTCGAGAATGCTTTTGTAAATTGGTAACCCGCAATTTTCTCGATAACTTTTCCGATGATGGACAGCTGTATTTCAAATTCAGATACCCAGTTGACCTTTGTCCGGTTTCCCTGTTTTACCAGCTTCACGGTGCCCAGCCTGTGATCAATTTGGATTGGAGACGATTTGACAACTCGGTATTCCAATAGATTGGGCGGATCATACCCCACGATATCTTCTTCAAATGTGATCGGACCGGCCTTAATCTTTCGACATGCCCCTACACCATTTGGATTTGGTTTGCCCGTGCGCAGCAGTTCAGAATGGCTGATACCTGGAAACCGATTATAGTGTGCATGGTCTGTCAGCCTTTCAAACACTCGCCCAATATCCATGTCTATTATCTCTTCAACACTTATTCGATACATAGAAAAATCCTCCCGGATGCGATGAGATGAAACAACATCGATACCTTTCCGCTCCTATCGTTTTTCCAATTCGGTCTTGTGAAAGAGCCTTGTCATTCTTCAATACAATGGTACTTTTTGAATTCGCCGGATTCACTCATCTGGATATCAATAGAGATTTCAATACATCTCATATTTAACCAGCCTGCCGTCAAGCCCCCCCGCCTTGATGGGTTTTTTCCAGGATGCTTTCAGACCGATTTTTTTAATGTACTTTCGTTCTCCGAAATAGATGTAGGCGGTTGACCCCATGCAATTTTGTTTGAGGAAGTCCCCGAAGCTCTTGTAAAATGCGTCAAGGTCCTGGTCTCCCCCCATTCGAATGCCATAAGGAGGATTGGTTACAATGACATGCCCTTCAATTTTTGGAAGCATTCTGAAGTCACGTTTTTCAATGGTTACATTTTTTCCATAATGAAGACCCATCAGGTTAGTTTTTGCTGCATTGACCGCGTTTCCGGAAAGGTCGCTTCCGGCAATCAACCCTTCGGGCAGTTCCCTGATCTTGCTGTCCGCTTCTTTTTTAATCTGCTCCCAGACAGATCTGTCGTAATCGGGCATCGATTCAAAACCGAATTTTTTTCTGAAAATACCCGAAGGGATTTTGCAGTAGTGCATCAATGCTTCACAAAGAAGTGTTCCCGAACCGCACAGGGGGTCATATAAAGGAACAGATCCGTCCCATCCGGTAAATCGGATTATTGCCGCAGCAACGGTTTCCTGCATCGGTGCGGCTATGGTCTCCTCTCTGTAACCTCGCCGATGAAGAGCGCCTCCTGATGTATCGATATTAATATCCGCCCGGTTTTTCCGAATATGAAGATTCAGTCGGATGTCTGGAGTAATTGTGTTCACGTCCGGCCGTTTGCCGGTTTTTTCCCTGAAATAATCCACGATAGCATCTTTCAGGCGGAGAGACGCAAATTTGGAATGAGAAATGCCGCTGTCCGAAACATTGCCTGAAACTGCAAATGTTTGGCCATTTGAAAAAAAATCTTCCCATCTTATCTGTTTTGCGTTTTCGTACAGTTGATCCGTATGATGACAGTTGAATGACACCAGCGTTGCAAGAATTCGTGAAATCAGTCTTGTTTCATAATTAATCCGATACAATGCTGATTTTTCGGCATGAAAATGAATTCCACGATACGTTGTTACGACATCCCCGGCACCGAGCACGGACAACTCTTCCGTTCCTGCTTCTTTGATGTCTTCGGCAACTTGAGCAAAATACAGGGAATCCCGCTGATATTTGTATTCGGAAGCGGATTCAATTTTCTTTCTACGCTTTTCCATGGTTTTTGTCATACCATATGAACGGATAATCTGAAATTGATATTTTCCCGGCAACCAGACAATCATTTTAAGGGAAGAGAAATTGTTTTTATCAACAGACCGGGCCTTATATATTGCATAAGGACAGCGATTTCTATATGGAAACCGGTTGACCTTAATCGTAGAACCAATTATCATACGATGTGGAATTTTATAAAAGAATTTTGAGGATATAATTAAAACGAAATAGGTTATAGTCGCTTCCTTCATAAAAGAAAAACTCGAGAATCAGATTCAGGAAAAGATCGATGTTTGTAAAGGAATTGTTTGCCGGTATAACAAGTTACAAAAAAGCAAATCAGGTTATTTCTGAATATAGACTATGGCCATGGCTTGCCATACCGGGCATCCTGAGCCTGTGCTATATCCTGATGCTGGCAATTCTCGGTGTGATCTATTTCTCAGGCATGTCGGAATATGTGAATGAAAATTGGATTCCAGGGTTTATCCGTGGCGATACAATGGTAGTGATTGTTTCGATCCTTTTATGGCTTTTTCTTATCGTAATCGGATATCTGTCCTATCAACAAATCGTCCTGATCTTTTTTTCACCGATTCTGGGATTTTTGTCTGAAATTGTTGAAAAAAGAGTTTACAATCAGGAGCCGCCGCAATTTCAAATAAAAAATTTTTTCAGGGACATCATCAGAAGCTTCGTTATAAACGCAAGAAATATAGGCTGGATGCTTTTTTTAACCCTGATGGCCTGGCTTGTTGGCATTTTTCCTTTAATCGGAGCGATACTTTCTCCGTTGCTGATTTTTGTGATTCAGTCGTATTACGGCGGTTTTGGCCTGATCGACTATACCCTGGAAAGAAAAAGGTATACGGTTTCAGAAAGCATTGACTTTGTGCATAAAAACAGAGCTATGGTAACCGGTGTCGGCATGGGCTTTATTCTGTTGCTTCTTATTCCTTTAATCGGCTGGTTTTTTGCTCCAGGCTATGGCGCTGCAGCGGCAACACTGGCCGCTCTGGAAAAAATAAACCAGGAGCCGGCCGCAAATGAAATGCAAAAGAGCTGAACAGGGCTTGCACGGGTTATCATTTCAGAAACGCAGCAGTAGAGTTGTTCTTTCTATCAACTTGAAATTATGGATTAAAAGGATAGCTCCGGACAAAATGGGGTTTTTATATTTGATTTCATTTCAGCTTATTTGCTTTTTCCGGCTCTAAGTGTTACTCTTCATCGAACTACATTTTCAAATAAGCGTTCAACACTCTAACGTGAGGAGGGTTCAGTTAATGGCTGAAGGACAGATTAAATGGTATAGCGAGAAAAAAGGATATGGGTTTATCGAAACGGAAAACGATGGTGAAATTTTTGTTCACAAGACCGGAATCGTTGATCATGGTTTTTTTGGATTAAGGCAATTTGACAAAGTATCGTACGAGATAAAAAAGACTGAAAAAGGAGAGCAGGCAGTAAAAGTGAGACCGATTTAAGCACGCCGGTTAAATCGGCCTATCAGGAGAGGAAGGGTCACAATGTTTACCAATTATACAGCAGGGCCGAACAATGGCCCTGCTTTTTTATCTGAAGCCTTGTATTGCGGATTGCTAATTTACAATCAGAACAGAAATATCTTTTGCCGAATGAACCACCTTGTCTGAAACGCTTCCCATCAGAAATTCCTGAATACCGGAAAGCCCCCTTCTGCCCATAACGATGATGTCATAACCCGAAGCAGCCTCTATGATATCCCGGGCAATTCCTTTTCGCCTGTGCTGCGATTTTATGGAGATGTTCTCTTCATTGAACCCTGCATCCAATAGAATTTTTTTGGCTTTTTTTTGGGCCTCTTCTACAATGCTTTTCTGCTTTTCCTCTAATTCTCCGAAATAGGTTTGCTGAGCCATAAAGTAAGGAGTCAGTTCAGGATGGTTCATGTTGAACAGAGCGACAGTATCCTGCAGAACGCTGAAAAGGGTTATTTTATTTGATGGGGTGAAGAACTTCGCAACATGCTCGACCGCTCGGATGGCGTTTTCGGAATCATCTATCGCAACCAGGATTTTTTGTCCAGTTTCCATGTTACTCCTCCTTTTATATGCATTGAATATGAAATCATTATTGATGATTTCCGGCAAATTATCAAGAAAGAAATTTTTCGATCAATGATTCTTACTCAGCATTCAGGAGAGAAAGTGAGGCAAGGCACAGAAAAAGAATATTGGCTCCCCAGGCGGCAACAACCGGGGGCAGGAGTTCGCCATATCCCAGAGAAAGACAAAAGCTGTAAAAAATCCAGTAAAAAAAAGCAATGACAAGTCCGATGGCGATACTTCTCGGCAGACCCTTTCCCAGCTTCCCGCTTGCCGTGAGTCCTGTCCCGACAAGAACCATAATCAGACAGACAAAAGGGTATGCGGTCTTTGAATATAGATCAACACGATAGGTTGTGGCATCATATCCTTCTTTTTCAACTTTCCGAATATAGTTCAAGAGCTCCTTGAAGTTCATTTCTTCAGATTTTTTTACTGCTTTCTGAAGATCTTCCGGAGAAAAATCGAGTTTTTCAGCAATCGTATTATGGAAAGAAATACGGTATTGTTCGGAATTTTCATCCAGAACCTGCATCATCAGATCATGCAGCATCCATTTCCCATTTTCAAAAGTTCCCTTTTTTGCGTCAATCCGTTTGATCATCTTGAAGTCATCATTAAAAAAGTGGCAGGTAACGCCAAAAATCATTTTTTCTGCAGGATGAAAATATTTGATATGAATGATTTTGTGCTCTCCCTTGATCCAGAGGTTCTCTGCTTTTGAAGAAACCACATCATCTTTTCGAATCTCTCTGTACTTGATGGCGTTTGATTTTGACATGGTAATGGGCACGGTAATTTCTGCCAGAACGACAAGGGTAACCGTAAAAATAAAACCGATCAGCATTACCGGGCGCAGGAGATAGA
Source organism: Desulfobacterales bacterium (assembly GCA_046484745.1). GTDB lineage: Bacteria > Desulfobacterota > Desulfobacteria > Desulfobacterales > SURF-7 > JAQYVL01. The sequence goes on from JAWOIJ010000005.1 coordinate 71,599, forward strand.
AGATGCTGATACCGCTGCTTTTTAAAATGAGAATTTCGTTGTTTTTGCTCATCAGCCCGAAAACGATCAGGGTTGATAGCAAAAGGGCGACAGGAATGAACTGGGTTACGACAAAAGGTAATTTTAGAAGGACATAGACAAGGGCTCTCTGAAGAGAAATTCCCGAATGGATAAACTCATCCATTGTGCCAAGATAATCAACGGTAATAAAAATGCCGATAACCAGCGTAAGCACAATGAAAAAAATTTTAATAATTTCTTTCAGGATGTATTTGTTTAATAATGTCATGCGAAAATGGATTTACCGGTAAACCTGTAAAGCAGTCGTTTCATACCGTATGATATAAAATCGATCCGCACAGGCCGATCTTTTGCTGTTCTGATGAAAAGGTACAGGCCGATAGCGGTCATAACGATGTTGGGAGCCCACATGCCGATAATCGGCGGATAAACACCGGATTCCCCAAACGACCACCCCACGGATAACATGATATAATAAATAAAAAAAAGCGTCATGCCGGTTACTACTCCCAGAGACCGTCTTTCCGTTTTTGATTGCATGCCAAGGGGCATTGCAAGAAGACCCAGCGCAAAACAGGCAGCTGGAACGGAAAATTTTTCATAATACTTCATCAGTGCGGTGTAGTATCTTGCATTTTTTGTGACCGCAGTTTCAGTAAATTTTTTCAGCTCTCCAAGGTTCATCTCTTCGATACGCTTTTCCCGCTCAGTCCCGCCGGTAATCTCTTGCTTCAGATCCAGATTGATTTCATATTCATCAAAATTGATGGTTCTTACCGTGCGATTTTGAAGATCCACCTGGTTGATCATCCCGTCAAAAAGTCTTAAATGAAAAATGTGTTTATCCTTCTCTTTATAGAGAAGGCCTCTTGGTGAAATCACGGTATTGACATTCCCTGCGGATTTTTTTTCTTCAATGAACACATCGATGAGCTCCCTGCTTTTTGTTTCAATCCGATTTACGTAGAGCATGACACCGTCAAAGCTGTCGTTAAATGTCCTTTCCTTAAAGCCGGCATGAACACTGGTTTCAGCAACTTCAATTGCAAGCCTGTTAAAAGAACTTTTGCCCCAGGGCATCCCCCATATTCCGATAAAGCCGGCCAGGAGGAAACCGAACATACAGAAAAGAAATACAGGAGGCAGAAATCTGTACATGCTCATGCCGCCGGATTTGAGGGCAATAATTTCATTGTCTCCCGACATGCGCAGAAAGGTCAGAAGAACGGCCATCATAACCGACATGGGTATAATAAATTCAAGAAAGAAGGGCATCGAGTAGATCAGCATTAAAACAACATCCAGAAGACTGACCCGATAGTTTACAATCAGGTTGGTAATCTCGAGTATCTTGGTCATCAGAAAGATAAAGGTAAAAAAAGCAAGATTGATGACAAAGGGCGGCAACATCTCTTTCAGAAGATATCGGTTAATGATGGTATTGATTTTCATGGTTTTCCACAAGGATTCGATGAAATGGAGTTACAGCCCCATCCGTTTAAAAATTTTTTCGGGGATCCTTTTGATCACCGCCATTATCCATTTCCAGAACCATTTCGTGTAGAGGACATCTCTGTTTTTCCGGAGCGCCTTGTAAATGTCTTCCGCCACTTCATCCGGATGGGCGGTCAACAATCCGGGAAGATCCATCGATTCCGTCATCTTGGTATTGATGAAACCCGGCAGTACTGTCAGAACCTGTACATTTCTTTTAAAAAGACGATTGCGGAGTCCGCTGAGGTATACCGTAAAAGCTGCCTTGGAGGCTCCATATATATAGTTGCTTTGTCTGCCTCTTTCTCCTGCGACGGAACTGATTCCGATTATAAATCCGTGTCCGCGTTTCTGAAAGTCATCAGCGACAATTTCCAGGATGGCTGCGGCGCCGGAGAAATTAATTTCAACTATTTTCTTTGCTTCATTAAAATCCTTTTGAGCGGTTTCCTGGTCCGGCATGTAGCCCGCGGCATAAACCACACCATCCGGCTTTGGGTCCAGGGATTGATAGAATTTCAGGTGGGATTCGAAATCCATGGCATCAAAATACAAGCAGGCGGTTTTTATGCCGTATCGTATTTTTAAATCCTGCGCCTTTTTTTCAAGAAGTTTCATGTCGCGGGATGCAAGGTAGATATCTGCTTTTTTATGTTTTGCAAAGGTCTTTGCAACCGCATACGCGACATCAGAATTGGCTCCTAAAATCAGAAGATTCATATGGTTATACCCCCAATCGTCTGGACTGAAGAGAATTGAATTTTTTCTTCATTCCCATTTTTTCCCTCAGCTCTGCAAAGGCTTCCCAGCCGGGATACCCTTTTTGGAAAACATGTTTCGGCATTCTTACATCTTTCGTCAGGTAAAGCCTTCCCCCGTAATCCAGTACAACCTGATCCAGTTCATCAAGGAATGGAAAGAGCCGGCTTCCGATTTTAAAATCCAGTGCAAGCGAGTATCCTTCCATGGGGAAAGAGAGGTCGTTATCATTTTGAGGACCGCACAGCTTCAAAACCGCAAGAAAGGATCCCAGACCGGCTTTTGCGATCCGTTTCAGAATAACATTGAGTCCGTCATAACTTGCCGCCTTTGGAAGCACCAGCTGATACTGCGTAAAACCACCTCGACCGTAAATTCGGTTCCAGTGCCCGATGCTGTCAAGCGGATAAAAAAAATGGTCAAGAGAAACAAGCCTGTTTTCAACAAAGGAAGGCCGTGAATGATAATAGAGCCAGTTAAAAAGTGTTGTCGAATAACGGTTCAGACAAAATCCGGGGAAGTCAAATGGGACAGTGAGAGGCTGTTTTCGTTCAACTTCAAGAGAACCGGTTTCCGCGTGTTCTCCAGCCATAAGCACGGATCTGCCCACATCGTTTCCGGATACGAGGCAGTCGATCCATGCAACAGAGTAGGTTGTGGTTTTATAGGATTCAAAGCACGCAAAGATTTCTTCAAGGTTTTGACACCGGGTAACCGTTTCTCTGATATAGGAGCTTTTTATCTGTTGAAGTCTTATGACAGCGGTTAAGATAATACCGGTCAGCCCCATGCCACCGCATGTCGCGTGAAAAATTTCCGGATTTTCCTTCCGGCTGCATTGGAGGATGTTTCCATCGGGCAGCATGATTTCGAATGATTCGACGCTTTCACTGAAACATCCGGCTGTGTGGTGGTTTTTTCCGTGGACATCGCTTGCAATTGCCCCTCCAACGGTAATCAGCCTTGTACCCGGGGTGGTAGAGAGGAACCATCCGCGCGGCATGAATATGTTGATGATCTCTTCCAGGGAGACGCCGCATTCACAGGTTAACAGCCCTGTTTCGGGGTTGAAATCGATTATTTTGTTAAATCTTTTTGAAAAAACCACTCGTGAGTTGAGAGCGCTGTCTCCATAGCTGCGGCCCATCCCATAGGCGATCAGGTCCCCGTTTTTTTCCAAAAGGGCGGCCAGTTGATCAGTTGTTTCAAAAGATGCTCCGGTTGTTTCTATGCGGGGATATCTTCCCCAGCTCGTCAGTTTCATTCATCCTCGCACAAGTGAGTGTCCGCGCTATTGTTAAAAAGGTTCATCCTCCGGAGAAGCAGCTTTCAATCTCAGTAAATCAGCCAGTAAACGTTTGCCAGCCATAACAGAACGACCGCCTGAAGGAACAGGTCCTTAAGGAGGACGGCCGTGGGAGAACCGCTGCCTTTCTTTACAAACGTAATCTGCATGTATCGGAGCAGTCCGATAATAACCCAGAAACTGGTCTGGTAAAGATTATAGGTATGGTGTTTCCGGGTTACTTCCGGCGAAACCGTGTACAGAAGATAGGAAACAATGATAACCGAAGCCATTACCACCATCGCAGAGGATATAAATTCCATGTTGTATCCGTCAAGAGATTTACGGGCGCCATGCCCGTCATCCGCCAGGATCAGGTCATCCCTGCGTTTGGCAAGAGCAAGGAAAAGGGCGAGCAGAAATGTCATGATGATGATCCAGGGACTGATCGCGACATTTGCTGAATATCCTCCTGCGAAAATCCGAAGCACAAATCCCATGGAGATGCAGACTACATCGATGATGGCGATATGTTTCAGATAAAATGAATAGGCAATATTCAAAAAAAAATAGAATCCGGCAATCCATGTGAATTGAACCGGTAAAAACAGAAAGGAGATGATTCCGGCAGCAAGAACCAGAAAACTGAAAAAGATCAGGGCTTCGGTGCGATTCAATGCACCGCTCGCCAGCGGTCTGAATTTTTTTATCGGGTGCAGGCGGTCTTCGTTGATATCTCTGATATCGTTAATGATATATACAGAACTGGCTATAAAGCAAAAGGCGGCAAATGCCAGAGCGGTATCCAAAACCGCATCAAGCGTTTCGAGTCGGTATCCGAAAAAGAGCGGCAGCCAGATAAAACCGTTTTTCAGGTATTGATTCGGGCGGGCAAGTTGTAAAAAGGATTTCAGCCTTGTCATTGGTTTATCCAACTGTCAATCCGGTCATGGGTTTTCCGGGAACGATAAAAATTCTGCTTTCGGTCCAGAAACAAGAAGGGCATCCCGGCCCTTCTTGCACATTCGCCGTCCCTGTCATCCCGGTCTCCGATAAAGAGGCAGTCGCGGACAGAGACCCCCAGCTTTTTGGCCGCAACAACCAGCCCCTTTGGATCGGGTTTCAGCCGGTCAACATCTTCGTCCAGGGCATATACAACCTCGTCAGCCGCCAACCCCAGGGCTTCAAGCTTCCGGATAACCGGATAATCCGAGAAAATGCCGATTCGAATCCTGTTTTTTTTTAAATAATCAAATAATTCAGCTGTTCCGTCAAATCTGCATTCAGATAAATGGCGAAGGGGTTTCTCAACCATCCATTCTGTTACAACCGTTTCCACCCTTTCGACAGGCACTCCTGAAACCCTTGCCCCCCATACGTACTGGCGTTCTTGAATTCCCGTTTCAGCCAGGAAAAGATTTTTTTCTCTTATTTTTCTGAAATCCCACAGGATTTTAAAATCATAAAGAGTCCGGGGGCGGCGCAGCAACGCCGCGAACATATCAGATAACATCCGTAAACGCAATTTTCTTTGATCATAAAGGGTTCCGTCAACATCAAAAATGACAGCTTTCATATCAGTTCTGCTTATTATAGCGTTCCGGGAA
>JAWOIJ010000057.1:0-11912 GCA_046484745.1 Desulfobacterales bacterium
TACCGTGCCGTCATTGACGATCAGTTGAATTGTATAATCACCGGATACATCGATTGTAAAGTTCGGCCTTGCAGTATCCGCATTGCTTAAGGCTGCGTTGCTGCCGGTCGGCCGGGAGGTAAAAGACCAGGAATAGGCCAATGAATCTCCATCCACATCCGATGATCCGCTTCCATCAAGTGTAACGAGATCACCATTCAAAACTGTTTGATCCGGACCTGCATCGGCTACCGGAGCGCTGTTGTTTGTTGATATGGTTACCGTATCCGGAGCGCTGTCTACCGTGCCGTCATTGACGATCAGTTGAATTGTATAATCACCGGATACATCGATTGTAAAGTTCGGCCTTGCAGTATCCGCATAGGTTAAGGCTGCCGCGCTGCCTGGAGGACGAGAGGTAAATGACCAGGAATAGGAGGTCAATGAATCTCCATCCACATCCGATGATCCGCTTCCGTTCAATGTGATGGCCTGACCATAAACTCCGGATTGGTCAGGACCTGCATTGGCTACCGGAGCGCTGTTGTTTGTTGATATGGTTACCGTATCCGGCGCACTGTTTACCGTGCCGTCATTGACGATCAGTTGAATTGTATAATCACCGGATACATCGATTGTAAAGTTCGGCCTTGCAGTATCCGCATAGGTTAAGGCTGCCGCGCTGCCTGGAGGACGAGAGGTAAAAAACCAGGAATAGGTCAATTGATCTCCATCCACATCCGATGATCCGCTTCCGTTCAATGTGATGGTCTGACCATAAACTCCGGATTGGTCCGGACCTGCATTTGCAACCGGAGAAGAATTCCTGGGTTCCTCGATATAAAACGAGTAAATACTGGACCAGTCTCCTTCATTTCCCTGATTGTCGAGCGCCCTGACCCTCCAGTGATAAACATTCCTGGAATCAAGCCCCACAGAATTATACGTCGTCTCGCTGATAATTTGAGACTCGATTATATCGTTAAAATCGATTGCAGTTGATATGGAAATTTCATAGAAAGATGCACCAGGGACATCAAGCCATCGAAAAACAAGCCTTCCATTTGTAATCGTTGAATTTGATTCAGGATTGGTTAGTTCCGGCGAAAAGGGATATGCCTCAACAGGTTCCGGTTTCACTGTCTGGCCTGCAGTAACCGTGATATTATTCCGTTCCCCACGGAATATAACATCATCGTTTTGGTTTTTAGCCAGAATAACAATTTTACGTCCTTCACCAGCTTTAATCCCCTCGATAACACCGGAATGCATATTGCAATCCCATCCTTGAGATCCGGAGTCACCTAACTTAATGTCGTCAGAATCATATACTGCCGCATAAACAAATGCGACATCACTATTTTCACAGTTTAATGTGCCATCCGGGTTCTGAATATCGGACGAATCTGCACTTTGCGTTTTCCAGGTGATGCTTAATGCAATTCTACCGGATTCTGCTGAATTTTCCTCCAGACGTTCCGGTTCACCGCCACAGCCTGCAAAAATAAATATTATCACAAATGCATGAATAACAAAGATCCCCTGCACGACTACTTTTTTTAAAATTTCTCTTCTCATCTAACCCCAAACAACATTTTTTCTTTTTACCAGCTTACTTCAACATTTCCGGAATTGGCATCACCTGCCGGCTGCTGAGAGACTGTTCCATCGTCACCGCCTCCACCGCCACCACCGACTGCAGCAGCCGCTATAGCAACGAGCAAAACACCTCCGGCGACCCACCACCAGTTGCTCATTTTTTTCTTAATTGTTTTAACAGGAATCGTTTCTTCCGGAGTGGCCATCATTTCAGGTTCATTCTGCGTAATTTTATCATTACTTTCCGTAACAGCAGGTTGAGCGTTTATATAAAAAGATTGATAAAAAAGTATGGTAAAAACCATTACGATGATAGCGATTATCTTCTTGTAAAAAACCATATCTTTTCTCCTTCAGGTTGCTTTCAATCCTGAATTGTTACCTTAATCTAAAAACCTTTTATTCAATTGGCATTTTAGAGATGCTGAATGTTTTATCCTGAATCTTTTGTATTGCCGGCAGAATTACAGGGGTCTGCTCCATGCCCATCTGTTTTGATATATTGAGCACGTTATGATGAAGATAGCCATAGGTCTCCTGGATGGATATTTTGTTATCTGAATTTGTATCTGATTCACCTCGAATTCCTCTTAACAGATAATAGGCAAACAATCCATGTTGCATGGCATGATAAGGCATGTTCGGCTGAGAATTCGTTGCCGCATGAATTGAAATTAATTTTTTAGAATCCACAGAGACACTTTTCGATACTGAAGCCTTTGCCTTCATTTCCGGTAACAACCATTCTGCTTTTCTTGAAGCATAGCCGCTGAAACAGGTGTCCAGAAATACATATGTCATACTGTTTTTCAGACGGTCCAGTTCGTTATAAAACTTTTTCAACGGATAACCGGTCGCTTCTACAGCCTTGGAATCTCCTGCATGCAACATCAAATAGGGCTCATTATTCTGAATACCAGGTAACCCATGTCCGACAAAATAGACGTATAAGATTGCATCGTTCTGCATGTTTGGCGGGAGATATTGATTGATATAGCTTTCCAATTGTTCGTTTGTTGCCTTATCATCCAGAATTGTTACAATATTTCCTTCCGGTACGCCCAATATCCTTCTCAGATAGTCCTTTACAATCAGGGCGTCTTTTTTCGCATACATCACTTCAGGCAGATGGAGATATTTTTCGATCCCGATAATGAGACCCCATCTATTATTTTGATATTCGGTTTTTATATTTTCAGGCAATTGAATGACATACTTTGGTTCCATCAGATGAAAATATTGTATATCCACCCTTTCATCATCTAAAAAAACATGCGTTTCCCATTTTCCGAGCAAACCGGCAGCTTTTTCTCCTGCTATTGAAAGACGATGCCAAATCGTTACATCCCGGATAAGACTTTTATCTGATATTTTAGCAACTGTATTTCCTGTTGAATAGTATAACTTTCCATCCGGTGAATACCACTCCCATCGAACATCGTGTTTTCCGGATAAATTTTCCAATGCCAAAAGCGCTATAACCTCCTTATCCGCGGTACTGTAAATTGTCGAAGCATCTATCGCCTTAGCTGTTACACCCGTGTCATCAATTTTGTTGGAAAGCGCCATTCCGACATATTTAATATCCGGTTTTTTTCTGATCTCTTTGGTCTGTGTGCAGGAAACAGCAAGACTCAAATGTAATAGAATGATAACTATTAAAAAAAACGGCATTCGTCTGGAGTGACAACAACAGACATCATTCATTTTGCTTTCTCCAAATAGTGAAATCGCCTAACTTGGATAATCATTCCAATAAGCGTTGGAATCCAAAACCTTTTGAAATGACTGGATAGAGCTAAACTTCACTGCGTGACGGGCTTTCGATGAAATGTCAACAAATGGATTTTTTGACTTTTTTTATAAAATAATCAAAAGGCCTGTGAGAAAAGAAAATCATATTGTGTTTTGAGAGGTTACATATTGATTTCGTACAACATGCCTTATCCTATTCTTATAAAAATTAAACCGTAGTGTCAATAACTTTCCAAATGTGGTTACACAGGAAGAAACACTTGTAAAGATTGATTCAGTAAGCTACATTCACATATCTATTGACACACGATCATCATTTATTCATATTTTCCCGATAGGTTGAAAGCTTTTCTATTGATATTATTGATTGTCCAATCTAATTCGCTCTTCAAACAGCATGCATTGTTGAAAAAGGAGGCGCTCGTGAATACCAGCCCACGGCAACTCAACCAAATCCTGATATTACTATCCGTTATAATCACTCTTGTTATTTTTAATGGCCCTTTGGGAAATGTCTTTGCCGGTGAACAGTCAACCGCCATCATTAAAAAAAGAGTCGTTTATTTGATTGGCAGCGGGGATCTTTTAAATATTATCACCTGGACTGGTGGTACGGAATTCACAAGAGAGGAAATGGTGGTACGAATTGATGGCAAGATAACACTTCCTCTCCTGAACGACATTCATGCTGTTGGTAAGACACCTGTTCAACTGAAAAAAGAAATCGAAAAAGGCCTGGCTGTTTTTGTTGAGTCCCCGGCTGTTAACGTCATTGTCAAAGAACAGGCAAGCAAACGGTTTTATATCATTGGTGAAATATTACATTCCGGTCAATATCCCCTGACAAAACAACTGACAGTTTTGCAGGCAATCTCAACTGCCGGCGGATTTACGGGGAAAGCGTCAAAAGATGAAATTCTTCTGATTCGAGAGAACCCCGGAGGCAATGTAACTTTCCGAATTAACTATAATAAAATTATGAAAGGGATAGACCTGGATACGAATATATCAATTCGACCGGATGATACGATTATTATTCCCTGAATCAAGTTATACAAATTGTCACGGGGGGGTTCAAAATTCGATACAGGTTGCAGGATGAATTTAATTGATTTGTGCGAAACGGCGATTCTTTTTGAGGTTAAAAATTCAGCTCCACTTCCAAAAACAGCCGGTTAAAATCCAAAATCGGCGCATTTTTTAAATTTTTCTTTAAATAACAAATATTTAGCCTTGTGCCTTCTACCTTCAGCAATTCATATAATACAAATCCGTTGGCTGTTCTGGTGAGGTTCACGAACCTTACGATTTTATCGGTCAGGAAAGGTACTCCGGTCTCACGGTAAGGGATTAGCTCATTGAAATTATTAATTTTAATTTTAGGAGGCCATTCTTCTCCAAATGCCGGCATGGCAAGCAATAGAAAGAGGAGACATGCTGTCGGAGTTTTTAACTTTTTGATTTTTTTTATCATACGAACCACCCCGGTTAAATGATGATACGTTGTGCGTTGTAGAAGTTTTTAATACAAAGGTCATGCCAAATTGAGCAATGTCAGAAATGATTTGACAAAAGGCATTCGGATGTTCCCCAATTCATTCAAGTTTTTGTGAATCCAGATCCAAATCAAAAGATTCCAGGAGGCGCTGCGCTGTAAAAATATCTTGAATCCTTATGGGTTTCATGAAAATTTTTTGGCTTTCAAGAGTAACCGATATCGGTTATCAGGAGTGGCGGGGAAGAGGTTGATTTTCTTATTATATGGTAACGAACCCCATGTACCGGTTCGCTCATGAACGGTTGAAGCTGTCTGCTTTATGGTAAAAACCGGTATACAGTTGAGGCTCTTTCCGCTCATGACAATTTGCGGAAAGCCATGCCGCTTTTTGCAGGATAATGGGATCCTCCATGACCCTTGCCTGGGTTGGGCAATTTTTAACACAGGCACAGCAGGCAATACAGGCATTCACGTCCGTCATAACCGTATCCTCTATCACAATCGCTTCTTTGGGACAGACCGCGGCACATGTTCCACAGGCTGTGCAGATTGCTTCCCGGGTGATCGGGGATATGGTAAATGCTTTCATCCTTTCCTTATATGGAAAATTTCCCGGCACCTGAACCGGAAAAATATCATCAATCGAAGCGACGCGGCCCAGTTGTTTCCAGAGGACGTCTCCAAATTCCATGGCTTTCTTCAAATCATCCGCATCAGGACGCCCGGCAGCAATGGGCGCTGCATCGCTGGAAAATGAATGCTCCCCAATAAACGCGGCACCTGCGAACGGTTTGAAACCAGTTTCCATTGCAATATTTTTCAACTCCAGGAGCGCGTCTTCATATTCCCTGTTTCCATAGAGAACAACGACCACCGCTGGGGTTTGCCTGGCTTTGAGCCTCTTAAGATCAACCGTTGCATCAACTGGAACCCGGCCCCCATAAACCGGAGTGCCGATAATGGCCAGTTCATCATGTATTTCCTCAAACGCCTGCTTTCCTGTTTTCGGATTTGTCAGATCCAGCGGTTCTGTTTGATCCACCGGAAGACCCTTGGCGATTCCTTCCAGTACTTTTCTGGTTGTCCGGGTAGGGGAAAAATAAATCAGTTTTACGGATTGGATTTTCACGGTCTTTCCTTTTTTCGAGCTGTGTTTTTACGATCAGCATTAAAATTATCTTTAAGATGGATGCCCGAATATTGCATATTTGTACTCCTGCTGCAATTGTTTATCCGTATGGTTTATTTTTGCCGGCAATGTCTCTTTTATGATTGCAGGTATTATGATATTGAATGATCTTCGGATGAGTGAAAATGAATTATTATTAAGCTGGTTTTGGAGGATGAGATGGAACTGGATCTTTACCAGATCGATGCGTTTACCGGAGAGGTTTTTAAAGGGAATCCCGCAGCAGTCTGCCCTCTTGATGAATGGCTGCCTGATCAGGTTCTTCAATCCATTGCAACCGAAAACAATCTTTCCGAAACCGCATTCTATGTTCCGGAAGGAGACAGATTCCATATACGCTGGTTTACTCCGGCTTCCGAGGTGAATCTCTGCGGGCATGCGACCCTTGCATCGGCATATGTTCTTTTTACGGTTTTGGGAATCAGCCGGGACAGGATCGTTTTCATGTCGAAAAGCGGTGAGCTCAGGGTTTCACGGAATTCAAAAGATCAACTGGTGATGGATTTTCCTGCTCAACCTCCGAAGAGGTGCCCTTGCCCCGAACACCTTGTCAGGGGGCTCGGGAAGGAGCCGATGGAACTCCTCTGCCATGATGATTACATGGCGGTTTTTGAGAGCGAGGATGACATCCTGTCCCTTTCTCCGAAATTTGATCTGCTGAGACTGCTGGATCTCCGGGGAGTCATCGTCACCGCACCCGGCAATACAGTAGATTTTATCAGCCGTTTCTTTGTGCCCAAATACGACATCAACGAGGACCCGGTTACAGGCTCCTCCCATTGCGAACTTACTCCATACTGGTCTGAAAGGCTTGGGAAGAAAAGGCTCAAGGCCAAACAGGTTTCCCGGCGTGGCGGAGAGCTTGTCTGCGAGCTGAAGAAAGATCGCGTATTCCTGACAGGTCGGGCGGTCAAATACATGGAAGCCAAAATCCATATTTGACCGGTTGCAACCCCACTGAAAGTAAGGTACACAGAGTTTTACGCTGCAGATGACTTAAGCGTGTGAATAGATCGGTTCCGCCCCTATCCATGAGATGGGAAAAGGAAGGTTTGAACAACATGAAGACGCCTCAGATTCTTGTAACCATCGCTTCTTTTATCATCATCGTTGCGGGCATGCGCGCGGCCGAGGTAATTCTTGTGCCTTTTCTTCTTGCAGCGTTTATAGCCATCGTCAGCGCCTCCCCCATGTTCTGGCTGCAGAAAAGGGGGTTTCCTACCTGGCTGTCCCTGTTAATTGTGGTGCTGGGGATTTTGCTTGCCGGCTTTCTGGTGTCCGCGATGGTCGGTTCGTCGGTCAGGGATTTTTCGAAAGATCTTCCGGAATATCAGGCAAAACTTAAAAATCAGACAGCTTCCGTTATCGCCTGGCTTGAAAAAACCGGTTTTGAGTTATCCGGCCCCGCACTGGGGGAAACGTTTAATCCGGGCGCTGCCATGAGTCTTGTGGCTTCGATTCTCAACAGCCTGGGTAATGTTCTGGCCAACGCTTTTCTGATTCTGATGACGGTTGTATTTATTCTGTTGGAAGCTTCCAGCTTTCCTTCAAAGCTGAAGATGGTCCTGGGCGGAGAAGATTCATCGCTGGGGCGTTTTGAAAAGTTTCTGGATACGGTAAAACAGTATATGGCGATTAAAACCTGGATCAGCCTTGCTACCGGAGTCTGCATTACGCTCTGGCTTGCCATTCTTGGCGTGGATTATGCCCTTTTGTGGGGCCTTCTGGCATTTGTTCTGAATTATGTTCCGAATATCGGGTCCATCATTTCCGCGATTCCTGCCGTACTTCTTTGCGTTATACAGCTTGGAGTCGGAAAGGCCTTGATTGCCGCTGCCGGATATGTGGCTGTCAATATTGTGATGGGGAATGTTCTTGAGCCCAGATTCATGGGTCGCGGATTAGGGCTTTCCACACTGGTTGTTTTTCTTTCGCTCCTGTTCTGGGGATGGGTACTGGGACCCGTTGGGATGCTGTTATCCGTTCCGCTTACCATTACGGCAAAAATCGCACTTGACAGCAGAGAGGATACCCGTTGGATCGCCCTGCTTCTGGGACCGGAAAGACCCGTGGACCAAGGCGAGTAGAAGCGGTATCAAAAACGCGGTATGACCCGATCTCACGCCTGGTTCGCAAGCCGCCGAACCGTTGCTTCAGCAAATTCAACTGCAAAGGGGGGCAGCGAAGCATCCACATTTTCGATGGTATCGCTGGGGCGATGCAGATTGGGTATCTGTCCGTTTTCATCCTGTGCGGATAAGGTCAATCCGGGGATACCGCCCCTTACAAACCAGATGCTGTCGAAATCACCGGTATGCCAGACAGAGGTTTTGATTTTATTGAAACGGCTTTCGGAGGAAGCGGTTTCCATCGCGGCACGGGCCAGGGCATTATCATAGATGACGTTGCTGATGCTGCCGGTTTTGGTTATAATTTTTAAATCACCGCTGCCGATATTGTCGAAATTAAACAGATAGGTCGGCTTGGAAGCAAACCTTTCCCGGTTCATTTTGTAATAGAATTTTGCGCCTGCCATGCCGGTTTCTTCCGCGCCTGTCAGGACGACCTCGACCTCCCAGCCAGGCAACGGTTCTTTCCAGAGACGTTCGGCGGTCGCCATTGCAATTGCGGTGCCGGTGGCATTGTCGGCTGCGCCGTTGGTGAAACCATAACGAATATAATCAATCGTAGACATCATCGCTTGGGAAAGAAAATAGATCGCCAGCAGCCATCGAAGCCATGTTGCCAAAGGCTGCCCGATTGCGAGTACTTCAAACAGCGCAACAAATACAGCCACAACCATCAATCCAAGACTGATCAGAAGAGACTGACGGAAATTTTTGACCATTGACGGCAGGTAGAGAAGGGATACGGGTGCGGAATCATAATGGGCCATTAAAATCAGCCGTTTTTTCTCTTTTTCAGTGGAATCCGGGGCCTGTTTTCCCTTTCCGGCAGAAACGCCGATAACATTTTCAGAGATTGCCCTTGGAGGCAGAAGTGAAACCGGTGTATGGCGCCAGTCAAAATAGACCAGAGATAGACCGGCGCAGACAGTAACGAGTCCAAAAGCAAACCATGAGGCAAGGGGAATCAGCAAAAGGCCCAGCGCCAATCCGCCTACCAGCCACCAGACTTCGCTGATATAGGTTTTGGCGGTTTGAAATTTCTGGCGGGTTACGGCCGCTCCCATACCCTCCAGATAACGCTGCACCATATCGGCGGCCTTGCGCTCCTGTTTTGTGGTGGCGCCGCGGTGGGGCAGGGAGGCAAGCTCTTGGACAATCGTCATGGGATCGATTAACCGATCAGATTGATTACTCATAGATTCACCTTTCATACGGAATGAAGTCGTGGTGCCTTAAGAACATTCTTGTCGGCAGGGGCTTCATGTTTTCACACTCATGGTTTGGGGCGGTTACGCTTCATTTTGCTGTATCAGCAGACCCGAATTTTTACATTGATATCCATTGAACTATCAAAGGATTAGGCGGTTGTCAAACACCTGCTTGACAGATGATGGTTCACGGGCTATAGCTTCTTTGAAGTGGTTTCATAGCATCAACTGTTGTCCGATAGCTGCCATGCTGCTCGATAATGTTCATTACTGCTGCGGTGTATGAATATATTTTAAATCCGTTCACGTCTATAGCTCACTTATGATTTGAGGTTATGAAACCACTTACTTCACTGCCCCGTAAGCGTAAAATATCCGGAATACGATCAGATGATACCAGCAGAAGTGGTTTTAACAATTCGATATCATCCAAGTTTCATCATGAGAGCCAAAAAGCGAATCCTGTAAATCATTACGACACCAGCCAAGGAAAGGTCGGTCGATGATCAATATAGTGAATATTGTGCTTGCGACAATTGTTTTGGAAGTGGCTGCTGTCCTGCTCTACCTGCTGGTGTTTAGACGATGGTATTGCAGGTGGGGGGCTACTGCCGAAGAGCATGCCATGAAAATGCCGGAGGATGATCTGGCTCCGAATCCTTTTATCTATATGACCCATGCCATTGATATCAATGCGCCTCCTCATAAAGTGTGGCCATGGCTCAAACAGATGGGACAGGGTCGGGGCGGTTTTTACAGCTATGACTGGCTGGAGAGACTGTTCGGGTTCGGTATCCATAATGTCTATCGGATTGTCCCTGAGCTGCAGGAGTTAAAAGTCGGTGATCATTTGAAATTGCACCGGAATGGTATGGGCGCAACGGTTGAAACCCTTGAGGAAAACCGGAAAATGGTTTTGTGGATGGATTCGCGGGAACTTATCGAAGGGAGAAAGTATTTTGTCCCAATACCCAAAGAGATGTATATTGCGGGATATTGGAGCTTTACCCTGGTTGAAAAACCCGGTGGATCAGCAAGGCTGCTGGAACGGTGGGCAATTGAATGGCCTCCCAAAAACGTGATTCTTGATTTTTTTCTGATTGCGCTGTCCGAGGTGCCTTCCTTTATAATGGAACGTAAAATGTTGAAAGTGATTAAAATGTGTGCCGAAGGCAATCCGCCGGTCTCATAGTGCGGTTCAGGTTTTTTCATGGTGTGAAAAGGTCGGATACGGGGTTTATGACCTGCTCCATCACCGTATCGATTTGTAAACCGGTTTTATCCAACAGATGTTTAACTCTAGAAAGGCTGGAGTCGGAAATGGAATCCAAACAATATGACGTTGTAATATTCGGCACAGGACCGGCAGGCCTTCAGGCAGCCATTCATGCGGCACGGACAAAGGTCAGGGTGCTGGTTCTCGGGCGGAAACAGAAATCAAGCCTGTATCGTGCTCACGTGGAAAATTACTGCTGCATGGAACGTGTTACCGGAGAAGAGCTTTTAAAGCAGGGAGTCGAACAGGCAATTGCGGGAGGGGCTGAATTCCTTCATGAAGATGTTATTCTCACAGCCCCGGAGAAAGAGGGCTTTAAAATTGTCACGGAAAGCAATCGGTCGATCTATACACACGCGCTGATTTTTGCCATGGGGATATCCAGAAACCGTCTGAATGTGCCCGGGGAAAAGGAGCTTGCCGGAAGAGGCGTAAGCTACTGCGTTGATTGTGATGCGAATTTTTACCGGGGAGCCAGGGTCGCGATAACCGGAAACGAATCAGCCGCGGTTTCCGGTGCCTTGACGCTTCTTTTTTATGCAAAAGAGGTGCATCTGGTTTCGATTAAACTTCAGGTGACGGAAAGTCTGGATCAACAGGTAAGAGAATCGAATGTCATCCTTCACGAAAAAAGAACCATAACGGAAATCGCAGGCAAGGAAAAAGTCGAAGGCGTCATCCTGGATGACGGCACAAAGCTCGATGTTGAGGGGGTGTTTGTTGAGACAGGGGCAAAGGGGGCTGTAGAACTGGCGGCTACTCTTGGGGTTGCGCTGGATCCGGAAAAATATGAGTTCATTGTGACCGATAAGCAGCAGCAGACCAATATTCCCGGTATTTTTGCCGCCGGGGATATCTGCGGTCCACCCTGGCAGGTGGCTAAAGCAGTAGGAGAAGGGTGTGTTGCCGGGCTGGCGGCAGCCAGGCATGCCAAAAAGATGAAGTAGAACTGGTTTTAAAACCTCTTCAATATTACCTGACAGATCAGATAAAAGAATCTTATGCTCTTGATTGAATAGCATCAAACCAATTTCAAAGGATAGATATCAGTTTTTTCGAAGGACGTTTTTTCAGTAGATACAAAGGGAAATCTCAACGAAAACATATGCGGCCAGCCCTCAGAATGTTTTTTGTTGGAATTAAGTATCATGTCCCTGGAATTATGTCCCTTTCTTTAATGGGTGGGCGACACGACAAGAAATCGAATCAATCCGAACCAAGAAATCAAATCAAACGACAAGCGGCCGTTCACACGCTCCACCTATTCGCAAGTTCCTCA
>JAWOIJ010000012.1:0-12338 GCA_046484745.1 Desulfobacterales bacterium
CATGCTTTTCGCGGGAGAACACGGAGGGGGCAGGAATGCCACCACTGCTAACTTACTGAAAATACAAGTGACGGAAACACCGAAGTGAAGGGGAAATGACTGCCCCCTGAACACATATAAAAACCAAATGATTCTTCATTTGGTAGTTTAAATCACACATAGGAGGTGCAGTATGGCCGATGAAAGACAAAAAGTTGCTCCAGGCTTTTGCTCTTATATTGACGAAGATAATCAAAATCTGAATCTTGAAATAACGATTCCCGGAGTTAAGAAAGAAGATATACGTCTAAAACTGCTCGACGACAGTTTCAATCTGCATGCAACAAGAGCGGAGTTCGATTATGTTTCGACAGGTTCTTTTTGCTGCCCGGTGAAGGCAAATAATGCCCAGGCAACATACGAGAATGGATTGCTTAAAGTAATCATACCTTTCAAAGATCCGATGGAAAACGCTGTTGAAGTCATTATCCATTAGACAATAATCAGATGGAAGCCGGCATATAAAAAATAATTTCATTTAACAAGGCAGGATCTTTAATGATTCTGACTTGTTAAATGATTCACACGCCTCCCCAACCAAAAGTGTTTTACCGACTTTCCCGATAAATCCGGCAACTTGAAGTATGGAAAAAAGTTGACATAGCCACATTGTGGTATTATTTATAGTCAAGGTATACTGATACCAGTAATTTATCGACCCAAAATGTGGAGTTGCCTCATGAAAAAAAACAGAAAACCTGTCTATGCCAAAGGGTATAGAAATGTACTTTGTCCGCTTTACAGAGACTGTTTGAATGATGCCAGTAAAAGATATTGGGAATACTGGACCTGTTTATCCTGCCGTTATAAAAAAGTGAAAGAATCGGTTGCTGATGAAGCCGTATGTCCGACAAGTGCGGACCCATATTATTCTATTTCTCCTTCAGTAGGCGGGAAGCTGAAAAATATTGCGATATAACCTTTCTTTGTCACTGAAACCGAAAAAGGAGGTGAACGACATGACGCGTTTTATGATACCCAGGGTCGCCCATTGCAGCAGTGGTTGCAGTCTCTGGTCCTGGGCAAGACGTTAAACTGCCCGACCACTTGAATGATGAATCTCTTTCCCATCCATTTTCTTTCCGACATTTTTGCACCGGTTGACATTTAATAACCGTTCGTCTATGTATTTCCATAAAATCATGAGGTGGGCACCATCGAAATTATAACCACAGCCAAAGAGATGCAGGCACGTTCTGACAGGATACGCCGCCAGGGAATAACCATTGTTTTCGTCCCCACCATGGGATTTCTTCATGAAGGGCATCTTAGCCTGATGCGTGAAGGGAAAAAACATGGAGAAGATCTGGTCGTGAGCATTTTCGTCAATCCGAAACAGTTCGGCCCTGGTGAAGATTTGGAGGCCTATCCCCGGGATCTTGAAAGAGACCTTGAACTCGTCCGAAAAGAAGGTGTAAACGCGGTGTTCACTCCGAATGCCGGTGAGATATATGGAGAACGATTCCAAACCTATGTAGAGCTGGAAAAACTGCCGAATCATCTTTGTGGAATTTCCAGACCGGTATTTTTTAAAGGTGTTGCAACCGTTGTTACCAAATTGTTTAATATTGTCAAACCCCACATAGCCGTCTTCGGTCAGAAAGATTTCCAGCAACTCACCGTTATACGCCAAATGGTGCGTGATCTTAATCTCGATATCACAATAATCGGATCTCCCACGGTCAGAGAGCCTGACGGACTTGCCATGAGTTCGCGAAATACCTACCTCACGCCAGAGCAGCGGTTAAGCGCCCTGTCATTAAACAAATCACTGAAAAAGGCACAGACTCTTGTCGAAAATGGTCTTCGGGATGCAGCTGAAATAATTGACGCGGCAGCAGCGCTGATCCGATCCCATCCGGAAACCGAGATCGATTACATTTCCGTATGCGATCCGGAAACCCTTGATGACTTGGCAAGCATCGACAGGCCTGCATTGATGGCCCTTGCCGTAAAAATCGGAAAGGCTCGCCTGATCGACAACATGATATTGAAACCCTAACCCATCTTGATAATCGAATCGGACCCCAAATTCAAAGGGTGAATCAATGAGTGCAAAAACATTCGCTGAAATTAACCTGAACAATCTGGTTCACAACACCGTTGCCATCAGAGAAAAAGTGACCCCATCTGAGATCATCCCTGTGGTAAAAGCCGATGCCTACGGCCACGGTGCCGTTGCCGTGACCAAACGCCTTTTGAAAGAAGGCCTTCGGAGGTTTGCCGTGGCACAGTTTAAAGAAGCCATGGAATTGCGGGATAGCGGAGTATCCAGTCCCATACTGATTTTTGGGAGGCTGTTCCCGGATGAACTTCCGGAGGCCATAAACGCCGGTTTGAGAATCAGTCTGTTTGGAATAGAAGACATCCGGTGGATAGAGAAGGCCGGACAGAAAAAACCGGTACATGTCCATGTAAATGTCGAAACCGGCATGGGGAGAATCGGCGTTCTTCTGGACCGGGAACCCGATTTTTTTGACGCGCTTTTGGCGTCAAGACACTGTTCTTGGGAAGGACTCTATTCACACTTTTCCACTTCAGACGAAACGGATAAGAATTACGCGAATATTCAACTGTCCAGATTTAAAATTATTCTTTCCCAATTGAACGCAAAAGGTAAAACGCCCCCTATAATTCATATGGCCAATAGCGGGGCTGTTTTGGATTTGCCTGAAAGCAGGTTTGATGCCGTTCGACCCGGCATTCTGTTATACGGTCACTATCCGTCAACGGAGACGTCCCGTTCAATAGCGGTGAAACAGGTCATGACCCTGAAAACATTCGTGGCGCATATCAGAAAAATCCCGGCCAATTTCCCGGTGAGCTACGGCAGGAAGTGGACATCGGAAAAACCCACAACCATTGCTGTACTGCCCATCGGTTATGCAGATGGAATTCGACGCAGTTTGACCAATAAAGGGGAGGTCTTGATCAAAGGAAAACGCTACCCAATGGTCGGTCGGGTCACCATGGATCACATTATGATCGATGTCGGAGATGACCCGGTTAACCCCGGAGATCCGGTGATTGTATGGGGTGAAGGACCCCGGGACGCCATTCAACTTCTGGATGTTGCCCAAAGCATCGGAACAATTCCCTATGAATTGACCTGTGGCGTATCCCGTCGGGTCAAGCGGATCTATATTGGAGAAGCATGAGACCGAAAGTGATATTTCAAAAAAATTACCGCCAAAAGGAAAAATAATCTTGTATCTTGCACAACGGAAAATAAACGGTCGGACGCATTATTCCATTCGCGAATCCTATTTGCATAAAAATCGATTTTTGAGTCGGAATCTGTTTGACCTCGGGTTCGATCCCGCTCAATACATCGTATATCCGGGCGGAAACTCGTTTTACATCAACGAATCCGTGATAGAACAACTGAATGATATGGACGTCTATCCGAAAAGCGATGAGCTGGAAGATATATTCTGGCGCTTTCTGGATCCGGACATCAGCAGATCTCTGGAAACCTTTCGAAACCGGCAAAAAAACCTGAAATACCGACAAACGCCAATAGCAAAAACAACGGCGCAGGCATCAAAATTTCACATTTTTGATCAGCGTCGAATCCTTTACTTGAGATGCGGTCAGACGAATCACCGCAACCTTGCCGGCGTTCCGCAGAAGCTGCTCAAGGTACTGACGGCCAAATCCAGAGATGAAATCGAACAGATGTTCATGGAGATGGAAGAAATTCTGACGGTGAGAGAATACAAAACCTATGCATATGTTATTTTTAACCTGCAGGATTTCTTCACGCAATGGTTTGCCCGGTCTGCACCGAAAATGCTGGACCAAAGGGCAGTGGATGAACATTTTTTGGAGGAAATCTGCCGCTTAAACAGCGACCCAACGTTCTGGAACGGCATGGAAACCGGCAATAGCTTGAATGAATACCTTGTTCGTTATGCTGTCATGTATTTCGATTACGATTACGCTCCCAAATCATTTATGGAAGAATATATTCGAAAGTTCATCAACAGCCGAAGAGATTACCGGCCGCCGTTTAAATCCCGGAAGGCCGATCTGGAAGAGGCCGGCGCCCTGTTCAAGTCAACGCCGGAGGAATTGAAAAAAATGACTCGCAAAGACCTGATCCGGCTTTACCGGAAGAGGATCCAGAAGCTTCACCCGGACAAAGGCGGTGATCACAACACATTTATCCTCCTGACTCGAGTTTACCATCTGTTGCTCAGGACCAAACCTTAAATCCCTTCTATTTAACATTCTGGTCAATATGGGTTTTATTTCAACAGCAATTTTCTGGCAGGTGTCGGCCCGTTATTTTCCTTATTTTCTATCGCTTCGATCGTTTCGTCATAAGAGATGATTTTTCCTTCCCGATTAACCACCCGGTTATCATCAAGGATAATAAGGCCCGATGTTTCGATAACTTTTTGTTTATACTCCCACTCTTGCTGAATATGGTATCTCTGGAGTTTGAATTGCCAGTAGAGCCAAAAGATCAGAAAAATCAACACTCCGGATACCAGCACACAAAGCAGAATAAAAAGATAAAACGCTGTCTTTTCGCCAATATGTCCCAACACCTTTAAGATCGTATCGAGCTTGAACAATACAACGGAGCCAACCCCCAGGATGAACAAACCTGCAAGAACCGGTACCTGTTGAATGATGGAGAACAGAAACTTGAAGCTGTGTCCGAACCGTTTTATTTTGGTTCCCACAAAGGGACTTTCTTCAAGATCAAACGCCGCCTGTTGGCTGCCATATAAATAATAGTTGAATCCGATAACAATAAGACCCACAATAAACATCAGCACAACCGGAGCCATAAAAGAGACAAAAAAATATTGTTTCCAGGGAAACGGTCCCTTTTCCGCACCCATGGAGCCAATAAAATGGGCAATAAATATAACGAATTCAACTCCTCCAACCAGGATAAAAAGGGTATCGAAATACTCTTTGATTTCCGTTTTTTCCAATATGCCGGCAATGCCGGTCCTTTTCTTAAGTCCACTACCTTCCATAAATCATCCTTGCGTAAAAAATTGATGCCCAAGTTATAAGACTATTTTAAATACTCAAAAGGAATTTTTTTGTCAATTCTGTATCAAAGACCCAATTTCGGAACTTTAAAAAAGTTAAGAATTTAGCCTTTTGAAAATGAATCGCTTCAGGTATGCTTAAATTTTCCCTGAAAGAACTCGTAGATAACGACTTGTAATGAAAAAACCGGTTTCAACTCCCGGGAACGATAATACGAGAATCTTGTTCTCGCTGAAGTTTTTCGATTTCTTCCTGCATCTTTTTCAATGCGGTTTTTATGGCTTCCGGATATAGCTCCATGGCTTCTTTGAGATTTCTGGCTTTAAGAGGCGCCTGAATTGGAATTGGCCCTTGGGGGGTCATTAGATTGAGGTGGCCCACAAAAATCTGTTTGCGGGTTTTATCTTTCAATCCATTGGGTTTGACCGGAGTCAAACGCCGTATTGAAGCCATATCAAGATCGGTAAAAGACTCTTCCAGATACAGGTTGTCTTGCTTTACCGATAAATCCACGTCGTTGAATTCTTTTTCGTCAAACATTCTTTTCTCCTTTCAAAAATGGACAGCATGTGATTTCTACCGGATTCAAAAAAAATACCCAACCAGTCATCTCAAGCCGTGAGCCCGGTTTGCGCAAGCTGCAACATTTCCTCCAGCGAAATGGCGGTAATCTTACTGTCAAGGGCGTATTTCTGATCCCCGGGATATATGACCCACAGATGTTCCAGACCCAGATCTTTAATGGCAATATGCATCGACCGCTTTCGCCCGGGAGCATCTTTGTATTTAAATTCAAAACCATGCCGTTTACCGGCGATCGTCACCATAAGATCAAGTTCGGAACCTGAGTGTGTTGCCCAGAAATAAGCATCTCTGGTTCGAAAAACATGGATCATATGCTCCAGCGCAAACCCCTCCCATGACGCGCCGATTTTGGGATGCCCCCGCAATTCGGCTAAGGTTGAAACCTGGAGCAAGCTGTGAAACAAACCACTGTCACGGACATATATCTTGGGCGCTTTGACCTGGCGTTTTTTCAGATTTTCAAACCACGGCGGCAAGACCCGAACCATGTAAGCACCGGTAAGGATATCGAGATATCTTCGCGCCGTATTTTCAGCAGTACCAAGAGATCGGGCAAACTCCGCTGCATTCCATACCTGCCCATGGTAATGGGCCACCATCGTCCAGAATCGCCGAAGGGTTTCCGCGGCAATGGTAATGCCAAGCTGAGGGATATCTCTTTCAAGAAACGTTCGGATAAAGCTTTCACGCCATTGAGTGCTGTCAGACTCGGAATCGGCAAGAAAGGCCTTGGGAAAACCACCTCTTATCCACAATCGATCGCGATGCTGCATTCCGACTTCCCAAAGTTGAAAACCTGCCAGATCAACGAATCCGATTCTTCCGGCCAGAGATTCCGAAACACCTTTGACCAGATGCGGCGATGCCGATCCCAGCAACAGAAATCGGGCATTTTGGCTGGGTCGATCCACAAGTACCCGGAGCAGTTCGAACAATTCCGGCTTTCTTTGAACTTCGTCGATGATCACCAGGTCGGAAAGATCCTTCAATGTCTGCATAGGAGTAGAAAGACGTTGGACATCGACAGGGTTTTCCAGGTCAAAAACCGTGGACGGCTCTTGTTCAACGATGACCCGTGCCAGGGTCGTCTTGCCGCACTGCCGTGGTCCGAGCAGGGCAGTAACAGGGTGGATCTGAAACGAACTTTTAATTTGACGGATGGGTTCTGGTCGGGGAATCATGGGATCATATTAAACCTTGAAAATCATCATGTCAACTGAAGATCTTCAAGGAAATTTGCCGTGCATAAAAAGTCAGCAAGCTATATTGTCATATTTTATCACTTGACATAGGCATTTTGACACTATAGCAACATTATGACAGAATATTATCCACGAGACATCGCTGATGCCGTCAGAACCGCCCTCGTTATAGAGGCGGGGCGGTCATGCATAGCATTGGAACTCAAATCAGCCGCCAGGTGGCAGGAAAGAGACCTTGCGGATCTGAATGCCTTTTTAAAAGCAACACCACATTGCAAAGCAGCGATTCTTTGCCACAACGGTGAAGATGCGGTTAGGATTGGAGAAAGGCTCTGGGCACTACCGACCAGCCTCGTTCTCTCATGATATGAATGAGAAATCAAAGGCATATGAAGCAGAGCGCCCATTTGAATGCACCCGATGCACATAACCCTTGCTGCCGACATTAAAGGTTGATAATAATCCATTTCTGACTACGCGGCAAGCATAAGCCTCGCTTCCACAACATCCCAAGGAACTCGTATTTTACCATCTTCGGTACGATCGACCAGCCCGATATATTCCAGTTTCCCCACATCCGTATGGACGTTTTTGTAGTCGCGTCCCAATTCATTCGACAACGCGCGTATGCTCATGGGGCCGTTTTCGCGTAATATTTTCAACAATACCCAGCGTGCTTCAGTCAGTGTCTTGAGAAGCATTTCAAGATTTTCGAAATACAATCGCTGCACTTCTTCAACTTTCTCACCACCTTCGGCACGCCTCCAAATGTCAATAAATTCTTTAGCCGTGGTTGCGGCATCGCCGACTCCGATTTTAATCTGTTTCTTCATATTTTTGCGCTCCTTGCTTTCTCAATATCTTCAAGGAAGTCTGCTACCAATGTTTCGACATCCGTAAACCGATACGTTCTTTCTATTCCTTTAAAATGTTTATGATCTCCTTTACCTGCTTCATTGTCATATCGAACAATACAGGTTCCATCCTTAAGTCCGTAATAAAGTCGATATTTCAATCGATGAGGTCTGTCGGACGTTTCCTTGGATAGCTGCCAAAGAACCATTTCCCGAATAGAGCCATCGGAATAAATAAATTTTTCTCGATAGATCAACCTGGATTTCATATGGTGTTTTATACCATATGGTATATATAAAGTAAAGAAAAATTGCCGGTTGCGATTTCCCTGGGCTTCAATGATCTCGGTGATGTCTCCAATCCCGCCGTTGGCGGTACTGCTGCCCCGCATAGCGGGATCTTCGACTGGCCCAAAAACAAAAAAGCCCAGTAACAGTTGCGGTTTCATCATTATAATAGACCGGCAACCAATACATTTTTTAAAATACTTAAAAAGCAAAAGGCAGGGTTTTTATACCCTGCCTTTTGTGGAACCGGATGTCTGCCTGGATTATGGTTATTGGTTAGACCGGTTCTGGGTCATTTCAATCCGCCGCTTTTCGTCCCGCGGCTTGAATCGTGGATGCTGTTGCTTTATTTTTCATTTCAGTCACAGGTCCACGGGTCGGAGACCTTTACATTTCAGCTTTTTCTCGTCCGATTTAGGGTTTGAGGTGTAACACTCAAGACATTTTGCGAAATACGCGCCGGACGAACTCTTGAATATAGCGCCGCCCCGCAATCCGAATCCCCCTGATGTTCGGGTTACCTCTATGGCTGCCTCACGGCCGCAGTCCGAACATTTTTCTTTCAGCACAATGGTCTTTTCCCCGGGGAGGAGTTCAAACATGTTTCTCAGAATATTTTTCACTTCGTTTCCTTTCCGTTCCTTCCGGGTCTTCGCCGTAATAGTAATGGGAATACTGATAGTAATAATAGCTGTCCCGTCCCACGCCCACCGCATTTAAAATGGCACCCAGGATTTTTGCATTCACGGTCTGCAGCTGCGCCAGACTGCTTTTTACGGCCGGCCGCGGTGTTTCACCGGAACGGATGACCAGCAGCACCCTGTCCACCATCCGGGACAGCACCAGGGCATCGGTTACCGACACGATCGGGGGGGTGTCGACAATCACCCGCGCATATTTTTTCCTTAGCGAATCCAGAAGCTGTCCCATCTTCTGAGAGCCGATAATTTCCGACGGGTTCGGCGGAATCGCGCCGACAGGCAGGATGTCCAGCCCTTCCACCTGCGAAGCGACTATGGCGTCTTCGAGGGGCACTGTTCCCACAAGGACATTGGACAACCCGATTTTGCGATTCAGCCCGAAGACCTTGTGAATCCTCGGCCGCCGCATGTCGCCATCGATCAGCAGGACCCTGGACTCGGCGTTGGCCAGGGTTACGGCCAGGTTGGCCGCGGATGTGGTTTTTCCCTCAAAAGGACTGACGCTGGTCACCATGATTACCTGCGGCGATGTGTCAGCCGATGAAAACAGAATGCCCGTGCGAATGCTGCGATAGGATTCACTGGCAGGCGACTTTGGAGAGTGGACCGTAACAAGTTCAGGTGGTATATGCTCCGGAATGCCGTTCGAGGAAAAGGCCGGCACCGCCCCGAGGAACGGAATGTTCAGATCCTCCTTGATTTCATCCGGCAGCTTGATGGTGTTGTCCAGGTATTCCAGGAACAAAGCCAGCCCGAACCCTGAAAACAGACCCAGAATCACGGCAAGCAAAAGGTTGCGTTTCTTGTTGGGCTTTACCGGGAATTGGGGGGTCTCCGCCGTGTCGATAATCCGGATGTTGCCGGTCCTCATCTCCTCGGTCAGGGAGGTCTCCTTGAACCGCTTGATGAGCATGTCATACATATTCCGCGAGCTTTCCGTCTCACGCTGGAGCACGGCATATTGAACCGCCTTCTTGTTCAAACTCAGGCTTTCGGTTTTCTGCCGGGCCATGGCCGCTTTCAGGGATTCTTCCCGGGCCAGGGCCAGTTTGTACTCGTTTTTCAGCGAATTGATCACCCGCCCGGCTTCGATCTGCTTTCGTTTTCTCAGTTCCGCCAGTTCCGATTCAATGGCCACCATCTTCGGATGATTTCGACCGTATTTTTTCGAAAGCTCCGACATACTGTTAAAGAGCACAACCTCCATCTTCTTGACTTCCTTGATCAGATCGTTGCTCAGCACCTCGGGAATCGAGTCCAGCATGTCCGGACTGTTCTCGATGGAAACGGCCTGCCGGTAGCGCGTTTCGGCCTCAACCCGCTGGGATTCCGCCTCGATTAGCTGGGTGTTGAGTTCCGCGAGCTTCTGCGCGGTAATATTCTCGGCGTCACTGGAAAAATCGGTGATGATCTGCTGGTCTTCCTTGTACTGCAAAAGCGCTTTTTCCGCATCCTCGACTTTTTTTCGCATGTCGTCAACCTGTTCGCCCAGCCACTTGGCCGCATTTTTGGCAGCCGTGAGCTTGATCTCCAGACTCTGGTCGATATACGCATTGACGAGTTCATTGGTCATGCGGGCGGACATGACCGGGTCATTGGCCTGGACACCCACATCCACCAGCCGGCTGTTTTCGATGGGACTCACCTTGATCCGTCCGATAAACGCGGAAACCAGTTTGGAATCAAGGGCGGCATCTTCGTCCGCCAACCCGGCGGACCCGTCTTCGGGTTCCCCTGTTTTCAAAAGGGAGGTCATCCAGTCCATGGCGCTCCTCAGCGCATTTTTGATCCCCATGGTGATATCGGACAGAATGTTGTCTTTGGGCGGAGGAAAGAACTCGGGGCTGTTTTTCAGATCCAGCCGGCGGATCACTTCACGGGCCACAGACCGGCTCTGGATAATCTTGTACTGGGTCTGGTAATAATCGGTACCCGTGGAATCAACGGCCATGACTTCCTCGATGGACACCAGGTTGGGGTTCTCTTTCTCGATCACGATTTGTGCGGTGGCCTGGTAAACAGGGGACGCCGTAAAGGTTGCGATTGCGGTGAAAAGGCATGAACTATCTGCCACCCTCGTCCAGTGATCCCTGGCGAGTACTTGATCGCAGCGAACTGGGTTACATTTCCCGCTATGCGCTTGGGCGTGACTACCACAAGCTGATGCGCAAACGTCTGCAACAACTGGCCCTACGCATCGCCAATGAGATCGGTGAGTTCGGTTATCGGGCTTTCGTCGACAGTGCCCCGGTACTGGAAAAACCGCTGGCACAAAAGGCCGGGCTGGGTTGGACCGGCAAACACAGCAACATCCTCAACCGCCATGCCGGCTCCTGGTTCTTCCTCGGCGAACTCTACACCGATCTGCCGCTCCCGGCGGATGCACCGGTGAGCGCACATTGCGGCAGCTGCCAGGCTTGCATCGATATCTGCCCCACAGCGGCGATCGTCAAACCTTATGTGGTCGATGCCCGACGATGCATCTCTTACCTCACCATCGAATACAAAGGCGTCATACCCGAGGAGTTGAGGCCGTTGCTTGGCAATCGTATCTACGGTTGCGATGACTGTCAGTTGATCTGTCCCTGGAACCGTTTTGCACAAGTGAGCGAGGAAGTGGATTTCATGCCGCGCCACGGACTCGATAGTCCTCACCTGGTCGACCTGTTTTTATGGAGTGAGGAGCAATTCCTGCGCTTCACAGAAGGATCCCCTATCAGGCGCATTGGCCACGAGTCCTGGCTGCGTAACATCGCCATTGCACTCGGTAACGCACTGACTGACAATCCGGACAGCCCGGAGATCATTACCGCTCTGCGACAGCGCCTGAACCATCCATCCCCTGTTGTCGAGGAACACATTCGCTGGGCTCTGCATCACCATCAATAACTCGCTTAATGTGCAGCGGATGAAGCCGCGATTGAAGTCATTATCAAGAGGAATCTATGGCACGCATATTGGCAGTGGGCAATGCGACTCTGGATATCATCAATCTCGTCGATAACTATCCGCACGAGGACCAGGAGGTTCGCGCCCTGTCGCAACAACGCTGCCGTGGTGGCAATGCGACCAATTCACTGGTGGTACTGAGCCAGCTCGGTCACGACTGCAGCTGGGCCGGTACCCTCGCATCAGAACCCGATGCCGAAGCGATCCTGGCAGACCTCCAGCAACATAAGATTGACCTGAGTGCGGTGCATACCGTTGATCACGGAAAGGTACCCACCTCCTACGTTTCGCTGAGCCGCGCCAGCGGCAGCCGCACCATCGTCCATTTCCGTGATCTGCCGGAATACGATGCCGACTATTTTACCCAGATCGATCTTGACCAAATCGACTGGGTCCATTTCGAGGGCCGCAATCTTGTCCAGGTAAAACAGATGCTGGAGCACCTGCGACGTGAACACCCAGGCCTGCCCTGTTCAATCGAGGCCGAAAAGCCCCGCGAGGGGATCGAGCAGCTCTTTCCCTATGCCGACCTGCTGATGTTTTCCCGCAGGACACCCCTGGCGTGGTTCACGATGGATCCTGGGGAGAACGACCTTGAAAGGACATCCCGTGTCGACCAGTGAACGTATCGAGGCCACCCTGAGGGCAGCGGGCGCTCCCGCCCCGGACAGTGATCGCAAGCCGGGGCGGGTGCTCCGGCTTGC
>JAWOIJ010000058.1:0-69767 GCA_046484745.1 Desulfobacterales bacterium
CGCCGCAGGGCGGAGTGATCTCGCCAATCTTAAGTAACATCTTTCTGCATTATGTTCTGGATGACTGGTTCGTCAAAGAGGCCAAACCCCGGATGAAGGGACGTACATTCATCATCCGTTGGGCGGATGACTTCATAATCGGTTGTGAATATGAAGGTGATGCCAGACGGTTATTAGAGGTGCTTCCAAAACGGTTTGTCCGTTTTGGACTGGAACTTCATCCGGAAAAGACAATCCTGGTGCCGTTTGGCAAGCCAGGGCCGAAAGGTCGAGGCAAAGGTGACGGCACTTTTGACTTTCTTGGATTTGCTCATTACTGGGCGAAATCACGGGAAGGTTACTGGGTTATAAAACGGAAAACTGCGAAGAAGAAATTTCGACGGACGGTAAAAGCTCTTTGGACATGGTGTCGGGTGAATCGTCATCTGCCGTTTGAATGGCAGTACGAAATACTGTGCAGTAAGCTACGAGGCCACTATCAGTACTATGGAATACGCAGCAATTATCGTATGTTGCTTCGAGTTCTTTTCTATGCCAGAAGAGCATGGCGATACTGGTTAAGCAGGAGATGCCGAAAAGGGAATATACCGTGGGAGAAATTTGAGCTTCTTGCGGAAAAGTATCCTTTCCCTAATCCATGGATTGTTCATAATATCTGAAAGGCATATTGGACAGCAAAGTTATGTTCGAGGAACCGGATGCGGGAATCCCGCTCGTCCGGGTCTGTGGGGGACGCGTCGAGTAATCGATGCGTCTACCCGGAGATTTTTTAGAAGAGTATTTTCGTGTTGATATGAAGAGAAATAACAGCATCCTGATCATGAGGCCAAATGGTATTGCCGCAATACACATTGAAGCCGCTGTGATGCCAGGAAAGCATGTTTTCAATAAATTCTCTCACGCATGGGCGAAGGTTTCGTGCATTAACGATTGTGGACGATTTTACGAAAGTATGCCCGGGTATTTTTGCATCGACATCAATTCCTGGGATCAGAGTTACTGCTTACATGGATATGCTGGCAAAGGCGCATGGCTATCCGGAATGGATCCATACGGACAATGGCCCCGAGTTTATCGGGAAGGACTTTGTTTCCTGGGCACAAAATCGAGGCATCCAACTGAGCTATAGCAGACCTGGAAAGCCGACTGATAATGCATATATTGAAAGCTTTAATGGTAAATTCAGGGATGATTGTTTGAATCAGCATTGGTTCAGCAATCTCAAAGAGGCCCGGCAAATCATTGAAAACTGGCGGAGGGAATACAACGAGATCCGCCCGCACAGTACCCTAGGGTACTGTACCCCCAACGAGTTTGCCAGGAAACATCAGGACATGGTAAACAATAATTCACTCGCCTTAAACTTGGCCTAAACAATGGGGTAAGGTCATAACTTGGTCCGACCCCAAATAATCGCCTTGCTTTTAGGGGGGGCACTACAGTATCCTTATCGAGCAGTTATTGAAATAGAACCAATGAGAAAGAAATCATTAAAAGGAGGAGGCTGAGAAATGAACTATTCTTTCTTCAGGAAGAATGCAGAAAAAGTCCGGCAAGCAATGCAGAAAGAGGGAATCGATGTGTTGATTCTGACGCATCAGCAAAAGTATTCCTATGTTGCGGGAACCTACCACAACGACTTTAACCTCGGGAACTGCTTGTTCGTGTGGGCGAAGGAAGAGCCTACGCTCCTTGTCTCGATTGCTGAAATGGGAAGACTCATGACTGAAGGGTACGTCAGGGACATTCGTTTCTGGATGCCTGCGTATGCCGGTTTAGAGCCCATAAGCTTTTTGGACACTGTTGTTACGATTCTTCATGAGCGCGAATGCCACAATAAGGTTATTGCTGTAGAGATGCCGTCCATTGCATACCTGATGTACGACCACCTTGTCAAGAAACTGCCTGACGCCACCATCATGGATGGCGAAAGGATGATCAACAACGTCATGATGCACAAGGATGAGGAGGAATTGGAGCTGATTCGCCGCGCCTGCGCTATCGCTGATGCAGGCACCAGAAAAATCATTGAAAACGCACGGGTAGGAGTTACCGAGGCGGAACTGATTGGCTATGCCGAGCTTGAAATGCGGAGGCTTGGCGCATCCTATTACTATTCGCCGAATCAATGCCTCTTTACATCCCAACTCGGCTACGGCGATCATTTGCCGACCGATAGAATTCTGGTTAACGGAGACCGGATTTATTATGATCTGCATCCCGTGTGGCATGAATACCGTACAGATAGCTTCCGGACACTGGCCTTTGGGAAACAATCAAAGGACTACATGAAGATGGTCGATTTTTTCAGGCCGGTCATAGAGGAATTGAACTCGATGTTTGTGCCCGGTGCGAGTACCAAGGAAATTGAGAAATGGTATATCAATCGTCTCGCAGAGGGTGGCTATCCGGATATAGGTTCCGTTCCTCTAGGGCACGGTATCGGCACAGGCCATCTGCCCCCGACATTTTATCATGACGACGACTATATTCTTGAGGAAAATGTCATGATCGTTCCCTGTGCGCATATCTTCGATCTCAAGACAAATTGCGGAGTATTCGCACTGGAATATATCGTGTGCGTAAGGCCCGGAAAAGCGGAACTCTTTACGAAATACCCTCTTGATTTGATTACAATCGAATAGAACATCAAATGGGACGTTTCTACTTTTCGTCTAAAAAAATAATAGAAACGTCCCCTTTAGTCATACCTTCAATCAAGGGATGTTGTCTGAGAAGCTTGGAAAAGCCGGTTGGAAAACGAAAAAGAAAAGGGCTACGCCCTGTTTCGTGATGAAAAATGAGTCAAAAGTCCAAATTTTGGGCGCAGGTGTCGGGTTGATGCCTTCAGTCTTTTTATTGAATCCAGTAATCATGTGGCGGAATCTGGGAGTATGCATCATTCATTAATAGATTGCTACAAGTGCGATATAAAAATCCGATCTCACGAAATAGTGTAACACTTGAGGTTGTGTTATTTTCCAGCTAACCTCATCCATTGATATGGCCGATTAACAAGCTTTCTAAAAGTAATTGGAAAATTTCAACCTGCTTCTCGACTTCAATCTTCTGCCCTACTCCCCAATAAAGGATGCAGAGGTAATGGGACATAACTCCTAAAGCCAATATTTCACAATTACTGTCCGCACGTAACTGACCATTATTTTTCATCTCTTCAAGTACCTTTTGAGTTAATTCAATAGAGCGCTTCAGCTGCATCTCATTCCTTTTTCCCCATGGGCCTTGCATAAATAAAGTTTCTTTCAGCAGCGTTTTTGATAATTGAGGTGTTTTGGAAAAATATTCAAAAATCTTTCGAACCGGATAAACCAGCATCTCTATAATAGAACTGTTTGGCGGCAAGGATTCAAAAGCCTGACTAAGTGTCTCTTCTATATCATTATAAAGGGTAGCCGCTAAAAGCGATTTTTTATCGGGAAAGTGTATAAAAGCAGTCCCTGTGCCAAGACCCGCTTTTTTTGCAATGTCCCGTATGGTAGTTTTTTCATAGCCCCAATCAAGGAACAATTCTTTGGCGGTTTTTAAAATTAAATTATATGTTTCTATCTTTTGTTTTTGACGGGTTGTTCGGGTTGATTTTTTATCCATATTCCAGCATTTATTCCTTAAACATTTTCATTTAAAGTTCCAATACTAAAAGTAACGTAAGCTCTACAGCTACTACATCAGACTTATTGTTTTAAATCTATTTTTTTAGTTATTTTCGGCTTAAAGTCCTTCCAAGGTTTTCCCTTCTCCAATTGGGCAGCCAGGCTGAAAAGCATTTCTTCATCTCCATAACGCCCTATAAAATGAGTACCGATTGGCAGATCATCTTCATTCCAATACAATGGAACTGACATTGCGGGTTGCCCAGTAATATTGGCAATTACGGTAAATGGGGAAAACATTTGTGCAAATTCAAGCCCATATAAAGGATTTTCCTCTGAAGCGTCAAAACTTCCTAATTTCGGTGGTATGAGCGCTAACGTCGGGCTCAGTAATATGTCATAGGATTCTGTGAAGAGTTTGCCGATTTCACGGCTGAACCGCTGAAAAATAAACAAGGCATCCATTAAATCGACGCTTTTTTTCAGTGTTCCCTTCTCTCCATAAGCCCATGTCAATGGTTCAAAATGATTCGGTGTTGCTTTTTTTCCTGTAATATATTCCATGGCATGGATCTGCCATGCAACTCCGGAACTGTAGACTGTATCAAAAGCATCCGGAAGGCTGGCTAAGATGGAAACATCAAATGTATCAAATTTTGCTTCCTCTACCGTATGACCTAAATCTTTGCAAAGCTCTGTTGATGTCTTCAATGCTTGTAAACAATCATTATCTATTTCTATCCCGCTATTCGTGAAAGTGATGACTCCAATCTTCAAATTGTCCGGATCTTTTCCCACAGCATTAAAAAAAGAAGTTTTTGGAGGCGGTGCAAAATATGGATCACCAGGCGCTGACCCCGCTGTAGCATCCAGTAAGGCTGCACTGTCGCGCACCGATCTTGTAATGACATGTTCACAAACAAGACCAAACAGCAGCTCTCCAAATATAGGAGCCAATGTAATTCTACCTCTTGTGGGTTTCATACCAAATAATCCGCAGCAAGATGCAGGAATTCGAATGGACCCGCCCCCGTCATTACCATGGGCCATAGAAACCATACCGCAAGCAACCGCTGCAGCAGATCCACCGGATGACCCCCCTGGCGTCCGACTTAAATCCCAAGGATTTCGTGTGGGGCCAAAACGCTTGGGTTCTGTAGTTGGCAGAATGCCAAGCTCTGGAACATTGGTTTTGCCTAAAATGATCAAACCTGCTTTTTTGTAGCGTTTCACTAATTCACTATCCATTGGGGATACAAAATCATTCAAATAATTCGTGCCGGAGGTTCTCCGAACCCCCTCCATTTCCCCCAAAATATCTTTTAATAAAAACGGAACCCCTTTAAATTGCCCATCTGGAAGCTTATCTGGCTGTTTTGCAATATCGCGGGCCATTTCAAAGGTGGATGTAATGACTGCATTGATCTTTGGATTCAATCGTTCTATTTGATATATGGCAGAATCGACAAGTTCAATGGGAAGAACTTCTTTTTTCTGGATGAGCTCCGCCTGGTGTGTTGCATCCATGAATGCAAATTCATCATGTCGTGCCATGGGTCCTATCCTCCCTTTTTTGTTTTGCTGGCTGAGTATCTACCATCCATCGCATATCGCACATCGCATCTCCATGAGAAAGTGTATACTGCCTCTCATATTTCCCTCCCTTGACAAGGTATTCGGCAAGGGGCCAATCAAATGTACACCAAGTTTTTTTGAAGAATTCTAACTCCTCTGAACCGACAGACTTAAAATAATCATGTACCGGACAGCGATAAATATCATAGGCAAATGCGTCTGGGACCTTAATAACCTTCAAATCGTATCCCGGTTTTTCCAAGGTCTTTAAAAAAATCTCTTGTATTCGATCCATCCGCTTTTGGGGCTTACGACTTGACAAATGGCCTTTTAAACGAGTCCGTCTGACAACTCTTTGGTAATATTTCCAAAGTACATCGCCACATAGTTCAATTGCATATTCCTTTTCAGCGCCAATTTTTAAGATGGCTCTGTACATGGCAAGAGACCAAACACCTGATTTCAACATTACCCGACTTCCAGGAGTATTCCCCTTTGGTGCGGTTTTATGTAACTTTTGGAAATTTTTCCAGCTTTCTTCTAAAATGTAATATACATCGTCATTGGTGATACGGCCCAATTCCGGTCTCTGACGACTACGATTTCTGCCTTCCAGTTTTTGAAATGGAATACGGAATCGATAGCTCCATCTGAAAGTAAGGATTATCCATTTCATTTTTACATTTCCTTTCTAATTTAATGTTGCGCCTAACTGCTTTCAATCCCTTTTTCCTTTTTACCAACCATTTCCGAAGGGTCTTTCTATAACAAATTTTTGATGATCACGTTCAGTGAACATGTTCATTAATAAGATATAGCAAAAAATTTGTCAAGCGTTTAATGCAAAAAATTTCAAAATGCTTTCTTTAATGTATTTGCATAGTTGATATGATATGCCGAAATTGAGACCGAGGGAGTTTGGATTGGGACAAATTTAAATGAGAGCAATGCTAATATGAGATTTAATTTCTTCGAAGCAATATGTGGTATTATTTTTAAATATCAAAGTAGGCTGAAATTTAAAACTGGTGTTTTTCCGTTCAAACCTGTCAAAATTCCCAGTAACAAAAAATCTGACATATTTTCCAGATATGTAAGTAGTCAATGTTATTTTTTGGATTTTCAAATGATGGGGGAATGGTCATTTATTTCCCCCTTCTGTCTCATCGCAGTAGATCCGGATACTCCCGCTCAATTATTGGTTTCATCTCATCGAGTGATTCAGTGAAAGCTCCCAGTGCCGTCTCGATTTCATTATCCGTCATCGGAGTTGAGATACTGTACATGTGCCGACTGGCCGGGAAAATACCACGACGCAGCATGCAAAGATGAAAATACATGGGAATAGCGCCTGCACCAAAGACGCCTTCCACGCTATCACGCGCGTTGCTAATAGGCTTGTCGGTAAAGTGTACATTTACCAGAGATCCAAGCCCAATAGCCTGACCCCTGATGCCGGCTTTTTCAAAAGCAAGATTAAGGCCGTCTCTTAAACGATCTCCTAATTTATTGAGCCGGTCATAAACATCGGGTTGGAGTTGTTGGACAGCGGCAATGCCTGCTGCCATGGATAATGGATTTCCGCTGAAGGTGCTTGCGTGCCACATAAAACCTGCCGTTTCCGGGTTGAAAAGCTGCATGATCTCCCGCCGACCGCCATAGGCGCCAATGGGCAATCCGCCCCCGATAATTTTACCGATAGCGGTCAAGTCCGGCTGGATGTCGAATATTTCCTGGATGCCGCCGGGCGCCAGTCTGAAGGTGATGACCTCATCCAGAATCAGAAGGACATCGTTATCCTCGGTAATTTGACGAATCGCCTTCAAATAGTCGGGTTTTGGAGGAATCATTCCCAATCCTCCCAGCATCGGTTCCATTAACAAAGCGGCCACTTCATCCTTATGTTTTTTGATGAGCTTTTCGGAGATTTCCGGCTCATTGAATGGTACTGTGACCACATCTGCCAATGAACTTAATGCAATCCCTTTATCAGGAGGGAGAGTGTTTGGCTCCTCGATTGGACCGGCATCGGGAGGAATTGGTATCAAACTGATTTCGCCCAGATCGTGATTGCCGTTGTAACCTCCTTCCATTTTCATTATTTTTTGTTTGCCTGTAAAAGCTCTGGCCGCCCTGGCCGCCATCATCGTTCCCTCACTGCCGCAACTGCAAAACCGAAGCTGTTCAATGGAAGGCGTTCGGTCACAGATCATCCTGGCAAGGTGTATCTGGCTTTCAGTGGGAGCGGCAAAAGCAGTACCAAGAGAAAGTTGTTCGTTCACAGCTGATACTACTTTCGGATTCGCATGCCCAAGGATCAAAGAAGTAAAGTTGTTCATGAAATCGATATATTCATGCCCGTCAGTGTCCCAAAGCCGACACCCCTCGCCCCTGGTCATGAATGCAGGGTAGGGAGCATAATGGGCCGTTGTACGTGTATCTCCTCCGGGCATGTATTCTCTGGCCTGCTCCATCAATTTTTTGGATTTCTTAGTCCATGATATGTATGCCTGTTGGATATCTTCCAGACTGCTGGTCATATCATTTACCTCCGTATTTAAATGAATTAAATCTCTTTTTGATTCACCTTTCAATTATCGATTTCAATTAAAAATTTCAATTTCAATTATGCGAGCGATTGCCTCAAAAGGATTTCCCACATTCGTTTTTGCCCGTTTTCGTTGTCATTGCATTTCTTTTTATATACAATTCAGAGTCAATTACAATTAAATGATTTGAGATGGTTTAGTCCAGAAATTTATCTATATAGAGGGCTTTCTTTTTAACGAGCTGAAATAATAAGAGTATCAATAGACATGTGGCATTTTAATTTTGATAATTCAGTGCGAGGTTTATTTAATTTTGAAATAGATAAAATGTCTTTACCAGAATTGCTTGGTATTTGATTTACCGATGGCCTGTTATTGGAGATATAGAAAAGTACAGATTTTTTTCAGTTCGCAAGGAAAAAAAACAGCTCAGGTTTATGGTTATTTCCCTTAAAGATCACAGCCACACCCGAGCCTTTGATAAGAGAATCTCCCAAGTTGTTGATCCTTGGGAAAATGGAAGGCAACAAAACAGAAATAGAACGATCTTTATGGAAGTTTTATCCTTATTAATGTGCCTATTTTCATAAGATTGGACAGGTTCACACAAACGGCAGATCGTAACAGAAATATGGTGGATGGATGCTTTTGTGATGATGGATGTAAATTCTGTAAATACAGCCACCTGTCAACTCTCAAACACTAAAATTTCAATCGTCCAATTATGGTATTGGCAGATCGTAAAAAGTGAGCAGAGGGAGCCTTTTACACTCGCTCATCATTTAGGAATGAATTTTTGTTATTGATGATGATTTTGGAAAACAGACGGCTTTTTAGACGGCTTTTAATGGCTCTAAACGGTTTTTGATGGTACTAATATAATGAAAGAATAGGTGAAATACGCTTTGGCTCGCCCTGTCACGATAGAGGTCGCGAGTTAGAATAAGAGCAAAGGATTCGCAATTTCATCGAATCCATTGCTCCCAAATATAATATGCAGAATTAATTGATGAATAATTCAAAAAAAGGAGCATTAGAGTTTCAACTTTGAAAATGTGCCCGTAAAATTGTGTCCAAATTGTGCCCGTCAAGGTCAAACTTTTCAAAATATTTCCAAATAAAACCAAAAACGCTCTGAAAAACGCTTTGGAATCAACGTGTTGAAATTCTATCATTTTCAAAATTCTGCCGGAAAGGGTGGTTTATCCCCTTTTCTGTTATATCACCAGCGTTTTTTTTCAAGACCGTTAAAGTGCAGATAGGGTCCCAGCCTGTCATAATGCTCTTTTGAACAGAATTCAGCATCCACAATATGACCTGCGATACCGGTTACAACCACCTCCTTGGAAACCAGCGATTTCGGTTTGTCGTCAAGATGGAACTCGACCATGAGTTTGTCCCCAACTGTCAGTTCCGGTTTGAGCTTGAATGACATCCGGATATCGGTGATCGAAATATTCGTCACTGTCATCTGTCCTCTCTTTTCCTTGTCGGAAGTGACAAAAACTCCGGGCAGATCTAATGCATCGGTTTGCATGGTATCATCCTTCTGCGCATCTGTTTTTTCATCAGCAGAAGAGGCCTCCTGCATCAGATCTTTGAGAAGCATTTTTTCAATCTTGGAGATCTTTTTTTCAGGAAGCGGCTTGAAAAAGAATTGTGCTCTTTTTCGGCGCACAAATTTTAATGCGGCAGCCCTGCCCTTCAAATCCTTGCAGACCGCATTATAAAGAACGCCATTTTCGAAATAGAACAATCCGTTATCGCCATCCGGCAGTTTAACCTCCAGGATGCAGGTTTTCTTTTCCATTTCAATCATCATCATAAAACTGCTCACAGATATTCCGTGCAGAACTCCCTTGGGTATATCCCGGTTAAATATTTTCAGAATATCAGGGATAAGTTGATCTACCGAAAACGGTTTTCGGAAAAATCGACGGATATCTTTGGGAAGTTTTTTCCGAAGTTCAGGCGTTTCATAGGCTGTCATTACAAAGCACGGGATAAAAGGGAAATTTTCATTAACATAGGCAAGAAGGGTCAGTCCATCCATTCTTGGCATTTTTATATCTGTAAGCAGCAGGGAGATTTGGGTACTGTCTAGAATCTGGATAGCTTCTTTTCCATCTTTTGCCGTTAGAACCTCAAAGCGGTCACCGTATTTTTCCAGCTCTGATTTTAAAAGATTTAAAAAGACAGCGTCATCTTCAGCGATAAGAACCTTTTTCATGGTTACCTCCAGCCATTTTTTTTAATGAACTTTCAGAACGCAATCGATTGTATCTCAGCTTATCCTGTTTGATCTCCTGTTATTGAAAGCCCGGGGTTTATCAAATGGTCATCCCCACTGTAATTTGAAAAAATTAAACAGGCTGCTCAAAAGCGTTTAATTCACGAATCATCGTGATCGACTCTTCAACCTTGGAAAAAGCTTCTTCAGCTTTCCGGAGCACCTTAATAATTTCATCTTTGTTTTCCTCAACACAGGCATTTTCAAGATCGCCGGCTGCCGAGCTAAGTTCGGCAGCGGACATGTTCCCGGCAGCGCCTTTCAGGGAATGTGCCTTGAGTCTCGCCGTTTTATAATCTTTTTCGTCGACAAGGGTTCGGAATTCGTCAGCAAAATTTTTATATGCGCTGTAATATTTTTCAAGGATATTGAAGTATCTGTCCCGGGTTATCCCCAAACGTTTTATGCCTTCTTCGATGGCAAGACCGGGAAGTTCCGAAGGATACTCGGGCTTTGATACTTCCGGTTTTTCGGTAAGGCCGGTTTTATCCGAAGCGTTTTTGTTCAGATCGGGAATGGTTTTACGGAGAGCCGCAAACAGTTCTTTTCGATCAATGGGTTTAGGGACATAGTCATTCATTTCGGCCTTAAAACATTTTTCACGGTCTCCGTGCATGGCATGTGCTGTCATGGCGATAATCGGCAGATCTTTTATGGCGAGTTTCTCCCGGATATGTCTGGTGGCCTCAATTCCATCCATGATCGGCATCTGGATGTCCATCAAGACCGCATCGTAATGTTTTTCTTGAATCATTCGTACAGCTTCCAGTCCGTTCTTCGCAATATCGGGGATAATGCCCCCTGTCACGAGAATCTCTCTGGCAACGGCCTGGTTTATCGGATTGTCTTCCACCAGAAGAATTTTAACCCCTGAAAAAGATTTGGATTCGACAATATCGGCTGGAATGTTCGGTGTGTGCGGCGACTGATATCCAAAAATTTCCAGGGTTGCATTCAACAGGGCAGACTGCTTGATCGGCTTTATGAGAAAATTTTCCACACCCGCATCTCTGGAGCGCTGGATATCGGTTTCATTGCCTGATGTGCCGGTAACAATAATCGGGGGAGGGCTGGTGCGGCTGTTGTTTTTAATGATCTCAGCCACCCGGATTCCGTCCATATCGGGTAGGCCCGCATCGACAATGAGGAGACCGAATTTTTCTCCGTCAATTGAATTTTCATATCGGGAGATCGCCTCTTTACCGCTTCCGGCGATTTCCGGGATCATGCCCAGTGACTTGACGATTTTTTTCAGAACCTGAAGGGACGAAGGGTTGTCATCTGCGATAAGTGCTCTGAGTCCAATGAGTTTTGGGGGAAGAATCGGTTTCCGGCTGGGTTCATCGACAGGGTACCCAAAAACACCGGTAAAGAAAAAAGAGGCCCCCTTGCCAAAGGTGCTTTCAACCCATAAACGTCCATTCATCATTTCGACAATTTTTTTGCATATGGTCAGCCCAAGACCGGTACCGCCGTATTTTCGGGTTATGGATCCGTCTGCCTGCTCAAAAGCGAGAAAAAGTTTTTTCGACATTTCCGCGTCAATGCCGATGCCGGTGTCGCGCACACAGAAAAGCAGATCAACATGGCCGTGAGATTCATCCTGTTTGGTTACGGTGACGCATATCTCTCCTTGATCAGTAAATTTTAAGGCATTGGAAATCAAATTGATAAGCACCTGGCGCAATCGGAACGGGTCTGTCACCAGCCTGTCCGGAACATTCGGATCGATATCAACAATGAGTTCCAGTTTTTTTTCCCGAACTTTGGCGAGAAACATATCCGTTACCTCTTCGACAATTTCTCTTACGGAAACCGGAATATTATCAAATTCAAGCTTTCCGGCTTCAATTTTGGAAAAATCAAGAATGTCGTTAATAAGTCCCAGAAGGGATCTTGCCGAAGAACGGACAATATTTTGATATTCTCTCTGTTTCTGATTCAGCTCCGTACCCATTAAAAGGTCTGTCATGCCGATGATTGCATTCATGGGTGTACGGATTTCATGGCTCATGTTGGCTAAAAATTCGCTTTTGGCATTTGTGGCTTTCTCGGCAGCTTCTTTTGCCGTCTGAAATGCCAGGGTGCTGTTTCGCAATGCTGCTGTTCGTTTTCGCACGAGTATTTCCAGATTTTTCGAATGATTCTTCAGGGCAATATTTGCTTTATTCAAGGCTTTTTGCTGCTGTTGCAGTTTTTTGTTCAATAGATGTGTCTGTTTGATTTTGAGAGAGAGCCTTTCCTGCAGTTTTCCGACAAACGCTCCTGCCAGAATTAAAAAGCCTCCCCACGTGAGAATATAGAGATAAAGGTCCAGCCTGGAGGCGGGCATGATAAAAAGATCTGGATAGATGATGGTGTAGGCCGTAACGAGCAGGATACAGAGAATGGCCCCCAGAATGGATTTCCGAAGCCCGAGATAATAACCGGACAGAATTACAGGCAGAAAATAAAAATTAAAAAAAGCGATTTTCTGATGGATAAAATAATTGATTACGCCGACGGCGATGAGAAGGACAAGGACGAAAAGATGTTCGAATTTTTCTGAAAAATAATCCCTTGTTCTGTCCACGAAATTACCTCTGTTGTTGGTAATCGGGGTATATTGTTTGTCGGAAGTGGATATTTTGTCAAAATCATTAGTAAATTTGAGGCGTCATGTCAAATCTATTCCATCTTTCCTTTTATTTGACATATTTTTGAACTTGTTATAGCTTTTCAGCATACTCGATGGTTTTCACGCATGAAATAGAAATACCGCCGAAACATCACAATACAATCAATCAAAAAGCGAGACTGTTATGAAAGATTCTCGGAGAAGCCTTACGGCTGAATCAGCCGCCGCAGCCCGCGCAGCCCATTTTGTGCTGAATTACGAGCCGATCATATTTGAAGATCCCTATGCGGCATATTTCATCGGAGGCCGGTGGAAATGGATGATCCAAAAAAGAGTTATTCTCCGTCTGATAACCGCTAATTTCCTTTTCGGGTGGGCAAGGCCTGTTGTCGGACAAATACTTGCCAGAAGCAGATATTCGGAAGATCGTTTTGAAAAGGCATTTGGCAATGATATTTCGCAGTATGTTCTGCTTGGCGCGGGAATGGATTCCTTCGCAATGCGCCGTCCCGAACTTGAAGAGGCGGTGAAGATCTATG
Organism: Desulfobacterales bacterium; assembly: GCA_046484745.1. Taxonomy (GTDB): domain Bacteria; phylum Desulfobacterota; class Desulfobacteria; order Desulfobacterales; family SURF-7; genus JAQYVL01. The sequence continues at coordinate 13,182 of JAWOIJ010000058.1, forward strand.
AGGTCGATCATCCCAGTACCCAGGAATGGAAAAAGGGCAAACTGTCTGAGAACAGTTTCACCCCGCCGTCAAATGTGGTCTACATACCCATCGATTTCGAGAAGGAGTCTCTTGCGCAGGTGCTGACATCATCACCTTTTCAAAATGAAATCCCGGCTTTTTTTTCCTGGCTTGGGACAACATACTATCTTACAAAAAATGCTGTTTTTGAAACCTTTAAAGCGATTTCTTCCTGTGCGGCAAAGGGCAGTGAGGTTGTATTTGATTATGCCTGCTCCGATGCCGATGGGCGGATGCCGGATACAAAAACCATCAAGAAGGTCAGAAAGTTTACAAAGCGTCGCGGTGAGGAAATGATTACCGCTTTTAGTCAGCAAGAGCTGTTTGATGAATTAAAAAAAGTTGGTTTTACGCTTCAGGAGGATCTGGATACGAACATGCAGAATGAAAGATATTTCGCAAACCGATCTGACGGCCTGGAAGCGATGCGGCATACGCACATCGCTTCGGTGAAGCTGGAAAGGCCTGTTAAAAGTTAACACATTGAATACAAAGAAAAAAGCTCAAGTTCGAGGCGCGCAAATCCCGCGGAGCAGCGTGCCGGCGGCAGTAGAAGGCGCAGCCTTCAGGGCTGACGCCGGCTTGTCGCAAAGCCATCGAGCGTGTCTGAAAAAAAGAGGAGACTCTTTGGAGAAGTTTTTACGAATTACACTCCTTGTTTTGATCGGTTGCATTTCGTTTCCAACAGAGTGTTTCAGTGAAAATTTCAGGCTGAGCCGTGTGATCGACGGCGATACATTTGAAGTCATAGCGGCAAATGGGAAAAAGATCCAGATCGATCTGGCGGGTATCGATGCCCCTGAAATGCCCGGGGAAAAAAAGATCAATGGCCAGCCATTCTCTCAAAAGGCCTTCAAAGCCCTGTCTGAAATGATCCTGAACAAATCTTTTTCTTACAGAGCATACAGCCGTCTGGCAGATAACCGTATCCTTGCCGTTGTTGATTCAGAAGGGAAAAATGTTAATCTTGAGATGGTAAAAGCCGGACTCGCGGAAGTATATCGGGGAGAACTGCCGCATGGCTTTGATATTGAACCTTACAAAGCCGCGGAGAGGGAAGCAAAAGAGGCTGCAAGGGGCATATGGTCTCTCGGCAGTGTGTATATTTCTCCAAAGGTCTGGCGCAGAGCCAATCAGAATTGATGCAATCGTAAAAAGCCGGCTGTGTGAAACTTTCAACGAACAGGGAGGCTTTTGGCCGCTGTTCGATCGAAACTTTTGATGACAACGGCTATCGTTTTCAAAATTTTCCAAATTTCAAAGGAGAGAGACATGAAAGTCCCAGGCATTCGATACCTGGTATTCGCAGCATGGATGGTTCTATTTTTGTCTTCATGCAGCAGAAATATCAAGGAGACCACCATCAATAATCTGAATGCACCCCATAAGATTGTGATCGCAAGTAACGGGAGTGACTTCAGGGACAACATTCGAGAAAAGGTAATCAAAAAATACAGTGATAATTGTTATATCGAAGTGATCAATCTGGATAAACTCCAGACCGTGGAATATGACAGGTATGATGCAATCCTTGTCATGGATGCGATCATCGCGTGGGGCGGATTCAATCCGGAGATGAAAAATTATATTGATTCGCTGAGCGACAATAAAAAGGTCGTTCTGTTTCTTTCCGCCGGTGATGAGGAGTTGAAATACAGTTATAAGGGCGTTGATGCGATAAGCTCCGCTTCTGTCGTTGAGGAGGAGGATAAAATCGTTCAAGAGATTACCGGGAAGATCGATAAGCTGCTGTTGGAAAGCATGTCGGACTGAAGAGCGGGCGTTGCAATGCTTTTATCTGTCAAGCCAAATTATAACGGAGAAGAAAAAATGAGAAAAGTGAATGTTATCGGTGTCGGTATGACAAAGTTTACAACACCAAAAGCCCTTATCCCTTACACGATTATGGGAAAAGAAGCGGCAGTGGACGCCTTGAAGGATGCGGGAGTAGACTACAATGAAATTGAGCAGGCCTATACCGGTTGGGTTTATGCTGACAGCTGCGCAGGTGAAAAAGTTCTGTATGAACTGGGCATGACCGGCATCCCCATATTCAATGTAAACAACAACTGTTCAACCGGATCAAACGCACTTTATCTCGCGAGGCAGGCTGTCGCAAGCGGTGTTGTCGAATGCGCTTTGGCTCTTGGATTTGAACAAATGACACCCGGCGCTCTTGGAGCGACATTTAACGACCGGCCGAATCCGATGGAAACTTTTTTTGTAAAATTGTTTGAATTCCAGGCGCCAAAAGAAGGTGCGCCGCCCGCCGCCATGCTTTTCGGAGGTGCCGGCGTGGAATATATGGAAAAGTATGGCACAAAACCTGAAACTTTTGGAAAAATATCCGTAAAGGCAAGAAAACATGCAGAACACAATGAAAGGGCGGTGTTCAGAAATCTTTTAACGGTCGAAGAGGTCATGGCATCGCCGCATCAGTTTGGGCCCCTTACCCGTTTCCAGTGCTGTCCGCCGACATGCGGCGCGGCAGCAGCCGTTGTCTGTTCAGATGACTTTGCAAAAAAATATCATATCAGCAATCCGGTATATATCGCGGGTCAGTCCATGATTACGGATTTTTCCAGTTCCTTTGAAGATAAGAGCGCGATGAAGATTGTCGGCTATGATATGACCGCGGCGGCGGCGAAGGAAGTATATGAAGCGGCGGGAATCGGTCCGGAAGATATCGGTGTCGTCGAACTGCATGACTGCTTTACGGCAAATGAGCTTATTACCTATGAAGGGTTGGGGCTGACTCCTGAAGGGACCGCGGAGAAGTTCATTGAGGACGGCGACAATACGTATGGCGGTAAAGTGGTGACCAATCCGTCAGGAGGGCTGCTGTCCAAAGGCCATCCTCTTGGAGCAACCGGTCTTGCCCAGTGCTCTGAGCTTGTCTGGCAGCTTCGCGGAGAGTGCGGGGTCCGCCAGGTAGAAGGAGTAAAAGTGGGGCTTCAGCACAATATCGGGTTAGGCGGTGCTGCGGTTGTGACCATGTATCGAAGGGATTAGCCGCGTTGCCGTATTGTTATCGGCTGTTCAATCCGGATAGAGAGAACCGGGTGCATCGGGACCCGATTTTTTATTGTGTCTTGTTTGACATAAAAAGCCATAGGATATTGCTGGGTTTTTCCCCGTATTAAATCAGAATTAATTTAGGGTTGTCTTTTTAGCGACTTTCATCATAGATTGATGCGAAACAGAATTCGAACCACCTGAATCATAGATTTATCAATGATTTCAGGTGAGAAGCATTTCGTTTTTGACGCTAAACCTTTTATGGGGCAGGCAATGACACAATTTCCAGGCAAAGCGGATCATGTGCGCCGGATCCTTCCTGCTATTGACTCGAAGCAGTTTGAGAAAGACCTTGACCGTCTTTGTAAAAAGGCGATCGAGTTCGGAGCGGAAGCCGCGGTCGTTGTCGATGCAGGAGATGTCGTTTTCAATTCTGAAATTCTTGAGCGTGTTTCTTCAGATGATTCCTACCCTTCAGTTCACTGGCCACTTCAGTATCCCAAAGATGATATCATTGAAGCTGTAGAAGCATACCGGAAAGGCATTTTTTTCAGGGTCACAGGCGACAAGGAAATGCCGGAGTATGGCGGCAGGCCCATTCAGAATGAGGCTCATTGGAAAAATTACTTAAAAATCTATCAAATTGTTTCCATGCTGGAATCGATCTCGTTTTACGAGGGATATCATCTTGCAGCCGGATTTGCGGCCGGAAACTGCCGTTCGGTCTTTTGCGCGAATGAAAAAAGATGTCTCCCCATGCTGAAAGGAAAAGCCTGCATCCATCCAAACAAAGGCAGGCCCTCGATGGAGGCGGCTGGAATGGACGCGATCGCCATGGCAAAAAATCTTGGCTGGAAGCCTGTGGGAAACCGTTCCGTGATTTATGGATTGCTGATGGTCGCTTAGAAGGAGGTGGATCCATTGTTTGACGCTGACCTGGAAAAACTGCGAAAAGGTTCAATAAAAGCCGGTGCGGAGAAGGCGATCGTCATTCCTGCTTCTGATGTTATAATCGATCCCAGGGTAAGGCTGAAATGCATGATCCCGAAATGCTATATGTCGGGAAGCTGCGGACACTGTCCGCCGCATGGGTATTCAATTCAGGAAGTAAAAGATATCGTGTTGCGGTTTGAGAAAGCAGTTTTTTTCCGGGTGGCGGTAAAGAGTGACATCATCGCCGCGGAATCACTTTACAAGGCTGTCGAGTCCGGTGTGATGGATCGAAAGGGGAACGCATTTAATCTTGGAGGATACTATATTCTCGTTTTTTCTATTGTCAAGCTTCTGCAAAAAAGAGCCAGGGAAATGGGATATGCCGGAACGCATGGGTTCGCAGCCGGAAACTGCAGGGACCCTTTCTGCCATCTGCAGCCGCATTGCCAGGACCTTATGACAAAAAACGGCTGCCGTCATCCGGAGCTGAGTTCATACTCCATGGAAGCATGCGGTATTGATGTATTTTTGATGGCCGCAAAAACCGGTTGGGACCACTACCCGATCGGAGGTTCCTGTGTGCCCGGGAAAGTGCCGCAGGGGAATTTGATGGGGCTTGTACTGATTACGCGAAAAAATCCAATTTCCGGGTCAATCCCGATATAACGGCGGAGGAAGAAATGCGGAAACCCAATCGAAGTTTTTGGAGTCGCTCTGCGGATTTTCGGGATAATCTGTCGGCGCTCAAAAAATATAATATTACAATCAAACAGCTTCCCTTCCTGCTGAAAGAGTGGCGGCTGTGGCTTCAGGTAACCCGGAATTTCAGGGAAATAGAAGGCTCCTGGTCAGGGGCTTTTCGACGCTATATCCGAATGTTTACAAACAGGCCGGATAGAAAGTGTGATCCGTTCATGGAAAGCGATTAGCATGAAAGCCATTTATTTTGATATCAGCATCCCTAAAATACTCATAACCAAATCGTTATCAACAATTTTTCCGTCCATCTGCTTCTCTTCGTTTTCACCTGTCGGTTTCGGAGAATTCAGGGACCAGAGTCTTCCCGGAAAAGGATGGGTTCGGGTTGAGAACATCCTTGCCGGGATATGCGGCACAGACATTTCAATGTTTTTTGTTCAAGCACATCCTTCCATCTCGATCGCCGCTCTGCCTGGTGTGCCTCGGGTTTTTCTGGGACATGAGATCATCGGAAGGGTTGTCGAAAAAGGTGACGGCGTAACCGATCTTTCCGTGGGAGATCGGGTTACCCTGCAGTCCTATCTTCCGTGCTGTTCCATCAAGGAGATTGATCCGCCCTGTGATTCATGCCGGAACGGAAATTACAACACCTGTGAGAATTTTTCAGTAGGCGAGTTGCCGAAAAATCTTGGAGCCGGTTTTGGAGACCGGTTCATTGCCCACCATTCCCAGCTCGTAAAAGTCCCGGATGAAATATCGGATGAAGATGCCGTGCTGATCGAGCCTGCTGCCGTTTCCCTTCACGCGGTACTCAAAAGGTCTCCCGGGCAGGGTGAAAATGTTCTGGTTATCGGAGCGGGTACGATCGGTTTGAATGTAATACAGTTTGCAAAAGCCATAAGCCCCGGATGCACCATTTTTCTGATGGAGAAAATTGATTTCAAGAAGGCGCTTGCTTTAGAGCTTGGCGCGGACCATTTGCTGGAGGGTGATCCATATTCGGAGGTCGCTGATGCGACCGGGGGAAAACTTTACAGGGGGCCGCTAGGCAACAACAATATTCTGGGGGGATTTGATCTGATCTATGATTGTGTCGGGCATTCGCGGACAATACATGACTCCTTGAGATGGCTGAAGGCAAGGGGGGATTACGTCATGATTGGAAACCAGCTCACTCCTGTTTCCTTTGACCAAACCCCGATATGGCATCAGGAGCTGAAGGTGATCGGTGTTAACTCGCACGGCGCTGAGGTGTTCAACGGAAGAAAAACAAGCAGCTTTGACCTTGCCATGGAGATGATGCAACAGGATAAAGTCAAACTGAAAAACTTTATTACGCACCGGTTTCCTCTGAATGAATACCGGCAGGCCTTCAAGCTTCTTCGAAACGCTTCCGATAAGATCGTCAAGGTTGTTTTTGAAATCCAATAGGCCGGAGACGGTCTGTTCGATCTCCGGCATTTTTCCCATCATTGTCGTTAGGTGTAAAGTTTATAAAAATATTGACACATGAGTCAAAAGCTGCAAATTATACATTAGCTTGAGTCAAAAGGCGGTTTTCTTTCTGCTCCATCTTGTCCCTGATTTCAACGCAAAGGTAATGTGCAATGTCAATGGACCTGTATACCCTGAAGTATGGACTTTTTGCTGATGCACCGGATCTGGTGGATAACCTCCCGGCGCTTGGAAAGCTGAAAAAGGCATATCCGAAATATATTAAACGGGCGGAAGAGGCCCAGTGCCTGGCAAGAAAGTTTGCACGGGAAGAGATGCTCCCAAAGGTGCTTGAAATCGATACAAAGTGCGGCAAGGACCCAAAATATATGGACTGGGAGCTGTGGCGCAGGGCAAATGATGCCCGGCTCAATATCTCGCCGATACCGGAAAAGTTGGGAGGGCTGGGATGGAGCGCACTGGACAATGCCGTCCTTGTTGAGGAGCTGTCCAGTGTATGCATTGCCAGTGCGGCCAATATTACATTCAACACTTTCGGGCTTCTTGGCGCCCTTGTGGAGTGCAGGACAGGAACCGTGCTGAAGATTATCAAGATGATGGTTGATGCCCAGCAGAAAGGAAAACCGCTATTCTGGTCATGGGCGATCACCGAGCCGGGCGCCGGAACGGATGTGGAGGACGGAGAAGCCATGGCGACGATGAGACCTTCCTCCAATGCCAGGAAGGTATCGGGTGGGTATATCCTCAACGGGACAAAATGTTTCATTACAAATGGAAGTATTGCAGACTATGTAATTGCGACCGTTCCGCTGGATGTTTCAAACCCCAGAGAGTCCATGGCGACTTTTTTTGTGCCGGCTGATTCAGCTGGTTTTTCTGTCGGGCGCGTGGAAAGGAAATGCGGACAGAAAGCCAGTCAGACAGCCGAACTTTTTTTCAGCGATCTGTTTGTGCCTGACGAAAATCTTTGGGAGCCGCCGGGACGAGGCCTGCGTCATACAAGAGAGATTCTCTCCATCACACGAGGGTATATAGGCCTCTGTGGATCTGCAATCGCAAGCGGGGCGCTCCAGCGTTGTATCCAGTTCGCGAATCGGAAAAAGGTTAAAAATCACCGTCTGATCGAGGAGGATTGGGTAAAATTCGCGATTTCCGATATGCTGAAGGATATCATGGCGGTTCGCGCCGCGTGCTATAACTTTGCGCTGGCCATGGATACCTATCACGTATGGAGTCTGTTTGATAAAATTCCGATCAAGGCCTCCCTTGCGGTTCTTCCTGAAAAGTTCATATTGGGAGAGTCTGTTCTTGAGATCGCACAGAATCGGATGGTGGGTTCGGCGGGCACTAAATACAAGGGCAGTATTGTTACAGATGATCTGGTTGAAATGTTCGTGAAAGAAGGATCAGCTCTCAAGGTTGCCGGAACCGACCTGGCCATGAAAGTAAGCGCCAGAGTCCTCGATGTGGTAGGCCTTGACGGGATGTCCTATCAGTATGGAATTGAAAAATACTTCAGGGACGCGAAGGTTACGCAAATATATGAAGGTTCCAATCAGGCAAACCGGATCGACCTTTTTAACAATGCGATCGGTGAAATGATATAGAAGTAGATTTCCGATGCGGCTTATCTGTTGTTGTTCCTTTCAGCTTTGGAGAATCAGGGAATGTCTTTCAAAGAGCTCAATGAGATATTAACGGAATGCAGAAAATTTGCTAAAAATGAAATCAGGGATCAAGCCCTCGATGCCGATCTTGCTCCCGACATGGCATGGGTTAAGGGTATCTGGTCCAAGAGCGTGCAACTGGACATTCCATCGCTTCTAATCCCGGAGGCTTATGACGGAGCCGGTTATTCCCCGTTTTGCTGCGCGCTGGTGCTCGATGCGCTCGCATCCGAATGCGCGGGCGTTGCATCCATATTTGCTCACCATTTTGCTGCCTGTATTCCGCTTATCCATTCCGACATGAACCAGTGCGAAAAATATATCAGGCGGATTTCCGGCGCAGGGAGAAATCATGCAATGCCGGCATCTGTAGTTTTTCCTTCCAATATGGAAGAGGAAAATATCATTCTGGCGCAAAAAGAGGGCAGGCCTATTCTTTCCGGAACAAGCCAGCTCACCGGAAATACGGATGCGGCAGGCTTATTTTGCGTTTTTGCCGAAGATCCTGAAAACGATGACGGGTTAACCTGTGTCATACTCGAAAAAAATACCCCGGGGGTCTCTTTTGGGGAGGATGCAAAACTTCCGGGCTTGAAGGTCAATTCGTTCAGGCGGATAACCTGTGAAGATGTGGAGATAGCCCCTGAAGCGATTATTGGAGAACAGGGCGGCAGCCTGAATCTGATGAAAAAGGCACAGGGCGCTTTTTACGGATTTATCGCGGCAATGGCCATGGGAAGTTCCCGCACCGCATACAAAAAAGCCTTTGCGTATGCCGGGGAACGGTATCAGTACGGGAAAATGATCATAGAGCATCAGGAGATTCAGAGAATGCTCGGAAGCATGCTGATGAAGCTGGGCATGGGGACGTCCGGATATACCCATTTGTATCATGAAGAAAAGCTGAATCTTCCGTTTTCATCATCAGACCCCATGCTGGCAAAAGCGTTTTGCACGGATGCGGCGCTGGAAATTATACTGGATGCTATCCAAATCCATGGCGGATACGGGTATATGCATGAGTACGGGCTGGAAAAAATCATGCGTGACATCAAAGTACTTCAGCTTCTGGGCGGAAGCAATCCGTACCACCACGTTCAGATCATTGCAGACAGGTACTGATCCGAAGAATTTTCAGGATTTCATACCAGATCCGGCAAAAGGAAACAAAAATGACCATGAATCGTCTTTTCGCGCCTGATGAATTGGCTGAACTCGCCGTTTCATATCCGGACCGTATAACAAGATGTATCCACAACGGAAAGATTGAGAAAGCGATCTCCTTGTGTGACGAAATGCGCGGTTCAAGAATTTTGCTGCATGATTTTTTTGCAGATTCATGCACCATTCTCTGGAGCTTTATCGGAGAGCGTCTTGGCGAAGATGCCATGGATGCCATGTTTCGATACATTTTCAAACAGTCGGCGGAACGACAGTATTATGATGTCGCGGAAGCCCAGGTTATGCCCCATCTGACGGTTTATCTCCTTGCAAAATCATGGAGGGCGCACAGTTGTTTCGGTGCTGGTGAATATCCGGGAAAATTCACAATCACGGAGGATGATGAGAAATTTACATTTCACCTGCATCCCTGTGGAAGCGGTGCAAGGCTTTGGCGGAAGGGCTGGTATGAAAAGGGCAGGGGAGGGCGGCTTTCCCAAAAGGCTCACCCCTGGACATACAGCCGTGTCGGTTTTCCGACATATTGTATTCACTGCCCTTTTTTAAATGAGATTCTTCCGTATGAATCAGACTACAGAAGGATCATGTGGCCGGTGGATCCGCTGAAAGGACCCGAGGATGAATGCGCATGGCAGGTTTATAAAGACCCGGACAGGGTCCCTGAAAAATATTATGAAAGACTGAATCTGCCCAGAAAGCCTGGAAAAATGAGACTGGCGCCTGCCGGAAAAGAAAGATATTTTACGGATTTCGAACTGGAAGAGCTGGCCAGGCCCATGACGGATCGAATTGCGGAAGCGCTCAGAAAGGGAGATCGCAACACGGCGCGCAGGTTGGTAAAGGAAGTAAAAGACGAGTTTTTAACCCTTCATGACCTGTATGCCATGATGATTCTGGCAACATTGACGTTTATCGCGGACACTGCCGGAGAATCGGTTGTAGGCGAGGCGCTGGATATTCAGTTCGACAAATGTGTAAAGGAGCAGCTGCTTCTCAAGACAAAGAACATGACGGCAGAGAAGAAAGTTGCCTTTCTCGCGACCATGATTTTTGGGACGGATAATTGCAATGGCATCGGGTATCACAGGGGAGCTTTCTCCATTCAGGAAACAGAGAGCGAAATCCGGTTTGTTCTGAACCCGTGCGGAAGCGGAGGCAGACTGCTTCGATCCGGATGCTACGAGCGGATGGGCGCTCTTCAAGAATACCGCGAAAAAATCGAAAACCGGATCGTCAATTTTTCAGCCCGGAAACTCCCTCTTCCGGAAACACTTCTGAAAATCATTTTTCCCTGGGTAGTCACTCATTTTACCCAGCGGAAATCCTGTTCCCAGGGAAGAACAAAAGAGGCGTACTCCTGGTCTTTCGGGAAAAAGGGAGCACCGTATTTTTGTTGCCAATGCGGGAAAATAGCTGAAAAGTTGAAAGGAACCGGGCTGCAGATCGATTTCCCCCAAAGCAGAAGAGACTCCTGTGTCTGGAAGCTTGAAAAGAGCAAGTTGAAAAATTCGTAATATCGTAAAAAAATCTCGAAATCATATTGACAACTCCCGCCGGATGATATAGGAACACATATCTTTAATTATTCTGATAATAAAGTTTCATTTGCAAATTGAATTCGGATCTTATACGAGATCTTCACGCGACATCGCGAAATTTTTGGAGAAAAAGGAACGTTTTGATCCTGTTTCACGCGGCAGGGTAAAAGGTTTTATAACGGGTTTTAAAACCCGTTCGATTCGTTTTGCAAACCTCATTGCACAGCCTTGAAGATAATTATGAGACCCTTGCGACATTCTACAAATAACGACGGGTTTACCATCATGGAACTTTTGACCGTTATCGGGATTATCTCAATTGTGTCTGTGATCAGCATTCCACCTTTTATAAGCTGGATCCCGGATTACAGGCTCAAGAGCGCGGCACTGGATCTTTTTTCAAACTTTCAGAATGCGCGAATGCGCGCGATACAAAGCAGAGGAGAATACGCGATCCTGTTTAACGTATCTGCCGGCACCTATCAACTCGTCAGCAGCGGGAAAAATAAAACGCTTGATGGGGGTGAAAGCGACGACATGATAGAGAAGACGGTTTTTCTTTCAGATTATGGGAGCGGTATCCGATATGGTTATGGCAGCGCTTCAGAAAAAGCAACCGGGGGTGGAGGCGGTTTTTCACCTGGCGATGAGATCAGTTATAATGGCGATATGGCTGAGTTCAATTCCCGGGGAATGGCCAACAGAATGGGGTATGTGTATCTGGAAAACAGCCGCAAATCCACTTTTGCCGTATCGACTCCTACCATGGCGGGTTTCGTTCATATCAAAAGGTGGAATGGCAGGGAATGGCGATGATCATGATCCGGAAAAGATCATTATACGAATCTGAAAATGGTTTTACGTTGATTGAAATTCTTGTTGTGCTTGCCATCACAAGTATCATGGCCGGAACAATCATATCCGCCTTTGTCTCTCAACATAACTCTTACAAGGTTCAGATCCGGGTTTCCGCACTGCAGCAGAACTTGAGGACGGCGATGGACATGATCACAGAAGATATCAGAATGGCTGGACATTATACCCGTATTGATGCCGGGCGTTATGGCGGTGATATCGACTGGAATCCCGTTGAGAAAGGCATGGATGACTTTATACCCCTGGTAAATGGAATCAATGGGATCACGGGTATAAAAAAATACAAAAAGAACTCGGATATTATTTTAATTGTTAAAGCAAGCAATGACCGAGGTGTCTTAACTATCTCGGAACTGGCGTCAGCCGGGGAGAATATTCTATATCTGAATCATTTAGACCTGGATGGAGATGGAGATGAAGATTTAAACAGTAGCGGGCGTAAATTTGGTGTCCTGACAAAAGCGGATCTCAGCGGTTCAGAGCTTTTTAAGATTGTTTCAGAAGGGCCACCGGTAATGACGGCTGATCGGTTTCAGAAAACTTACGGAAGGGGGGATTATATCGCAAGAGCGGATATCATCGTCTACAGGGTGGATGACCAAAACAGCTCCTTTGCGCAGACGGTTCTGGAAAGAAAGAATTTTGGCAACGGCAATCAGTTTCAGGTCGTGTCCGAAGGCATTTCAGATCTTCAGCTTCGATATATTCTGGATGATAGAAGCATTGTTGACGATCCATCCGGAGACGAAAGAAACATCTGTGCGGTAAATGTGCGACTGACCGGAGAATTGGTGATCTCAGGCTCGGTGAAAAAGAGCTGCCATCTGGAGACCATGGTGGGAGTCAGGAATAAAGGGGTTTGAAAAGGGGAACGGAAAATGCAGTTCAAAAAAAATCCCTCGGTCCATAATGCCGGTTTTACAGTGATCGAAGTCCTTATCGCCATGACGATTTTATCGGTTGGAATTCTGGGAATCATGACGCTGCAGATCAAGAGCATTCAAAACAATTCACTTGCCGGTTCATCGACAGTTGCCGGGGCAATTGCACAGCTTCATCTGGAAAGTATCATCGGCAGCGATTTCCATGCTCCCGGCATCCGGGATATCAACAAAGAAAACAATAGCGATCTGGAATCCGTTGCCCATTTCGATTTCAGGAATATCAATGTGGACGGGAAACCGGTTTACTGGGGGAAATATGATCTTTTCTGTAATGTCGCGGATGATACCCCTATAAAAAATACAAAAACGTTTGTTGTTACGGTCACCTGGGATAAGGGAAGGCGTTCGAGAAGCGTCAGCACCATCAAGTGCCTTGCGTCGGGAGCAATCGCTGATTCCTACTGAATCGATCGGACCGCTCAGCGCCTCGTTTTTTATAAACCGGATAGGAGAGGTTCTTCTTCTACGGCGGCAAAAAACAAGGAAGGAAATTTCGCGGCCCCTGAACCGTAACCTCATGGATTTGACTGGAAAAAATGGAGAAAAGCATGGTTACAATAGTAGTGGAAAGGGATGGCGCCATCACGGTGGCTGCGGTTGCAGTACTGGTGATACTGACCATTCTTGGAATCTGCGTCAGCGGTCTTTCGAGAATGGAACTGTTCATATCGAAAAATGAGGCTCATTCCTGTGACTATTTTTATATTGCAGAAGGCGGTGTTCATCGGGAAGCTCAGGAACTCGGTAACGGCAGTTACAGGATAAAGGATACCGATAATCCGTCAGTGATCGCAACAGAAAAGTCCTCTGATCTGCCCACGCCCAGTCCACATGATGTCAAGGGGTATTCATATGATTTTACGCTGCAATATGTCGGCAGGTATTTGCCGGCAAAAGGATTTTCCGCAACATCTTTCAATCGGTATGATTATGATATCGATGTAAGAAAACAAGGTAATGGTATAAAGGCGAGATATTGCATGATCGGTCCTAAAACAGATTGATCGGATGTCAGCGAACTTCTTCTTTCAGATTAACTTTCGGAAGGGTACACAATGAAAAAATTTTTTGATGGCAGACTGTTATCTCATGTCCTGGCGGCGCTACTTTTTGTCTGCACCGGCCAGTCGTCTGCCGAAGATATTGATATTTATCGCGGACAGAACGGGAAAAATGTGATGATGGTGATCGATAATTCAGGCAGCATGACCTGGCCGGTGTATGATGAGGAGGTTGATTACGGCGCTTTGATGAAAGGGATGATGGATGAACATCTCGTATTGGATGAAAATGATTGCAGGGACGGAAAACTCTGGTGGGATACAGACAGATCCGGAAATGATTATGACCGGCTGAATCCGAACGGAGTGTATCTGGTGAGCACCTGGGCGGAATATAATGCCGTCCAGCTTGTTGACTCAGAAAAAATCGAAAAATGGTTTTCCGTAATTTCCGATCCGATCGAAAACAGGGGAGATGAAACAGATCCGGAAGCGAACAGAAGATATCCTCTGCTGACAAATGCGATTGTACCGGCCGTAAATGGCTCAGGGAAACAATGGACAATAGAAGATCCTTCGACGATTGATATTGATAAAGACCAGCACATTCTTTTTCCAGATGGCATCACGATGGATATGGATGGAAGAGAAGTAGAGACACCTTCTACGGTCAAAGGGTTTCGTCTCCCCAATTTTCAGGATATCTCTTTATGCAACTTGATTACAAACCCGGATACCGGAGAAACAACAGATACAGGCTTTTTGGGGATCCTGAAATCGACCGGGTATTATTTTTCCGGATTGTTTGAAGAAATCGGAGCGGACCTGGTGTTCACTCCGGATGAATCGAAATTGGCAGAGGCCGGATTCGGAGGCAAACGTGTTTATCTGTTTGCCACCGGAAACTGGCTTAATTTTATCAAGCTGATTGAAGATTTCAGAGTGGTCGAATCGTTGGATTTATATGCAAAGGAAGGATATTACAACCATCAGCACGATAAGGCATGGAGGTGCCTGTGCTTCTCACGGCCGGACTACGGAAAACCCTTTGTGTGCGGCAGCAGCGATGCGGGAAGTGAAGATAAAATAAAATCCAGGATGGAAATTACAGCCGCGGCGATTAAAGAGATGTTGGGGAAAACGGGGAAGACGATCAATTGGGGAATCACGGTATTTAACGGGAATAACGGCGGCAAACTGATTGCGCCGGTTGGAACCGACCCTCAAGAGCTGTTAAACCGGATCGAGGAGATTCAGTTTAATGACGCAAGCCCGCTAGGCGAAGCAATTCAGGATGCCTATAATTATAATTCGGTTCAGTTTCGCAAGGATCCTTTGTATGATGAATGTCAGGTGAACACCTTTTTTGTTGTTACAGCTGGATATCCTTCAGAAGATGATGAGTGGGACAGAATCAGGGACGCCACTGCTCTGGATTATCCCGACCCTGAGTTTGGATTCTGTCCGGAGGGATACCGGTCGGAATGCCTTTATTATGGAGACAGTGAGCCCTGGCAGGATGAAAACCATTGTGATGACGTGGCTCACTGGCTGCGAAATGAAGCAACTTATCGGCACACGCTTCATATCATAGATTTTTCTTTGAACAACCCGTTGATGATGGATATGGCGGAGGCTGGTTCCGGAGTTTATCAGGCAGGTTGCAGTGCACGGCAACTGCTATCTTCTTTTTCAAATCTTGGTACGATAATTTCTTCATCAGCTTCTTTTTCGCCTCCTGTTATACCTGTTGATCCGGCTAACAGAACACAAAGCGGAGAAAATCTCTATATGGCGTTTTTCAGGCCGGAAGAGAAAACAGCATGGGCAGGCAACTTAAAAAAATATGGCCTGCGCTATCTGACGAGAGGACAAGGCGACTGTAACCGCCGGCATCCGGAATGGGTAGTAACCGGAAAGGATGGATTGCCCGCGGTTGACTGTGATGGCATTTTTAAACCAAAATCGATTTCCTTCTGGGCAAAGGAGGCTGACGGAGAGAGCGTCATTTCAGGAGGCGCTGGTGAATGCCTTATGGAACGTTTTCACCTGGTAGACCTTTCCACAGGGCCGTTTTATGATTTTCGCAATATCGTTACCTGTAAAGACCCTGATGGTTCAAAAAACATTGTACCGTTTTATCGCGACAGGGACAAAAATATCGAGGATACGGTTCTGCCTTCTGATCTGGGCATAGCGACCGGCAATCAAAAAGCGGATTATCTGGAGCGGGACAGAATAATTAATTATATTTACGGGTATACATTGGATGTTACAGACAGCATGGGGATAGCGTACCAGGAGGAAACAGATGGTGATCCAAAAGCCCGGCGAAAGTGGATTCTGGGAGATATTATTCATTCCGAGCCCTGTGTAATCGATTATTTGGATGAAAACCACGACCTGGCTTACCGTTTCATAGCGGTCGGCGCAAATGACGGCATGCTTCATGTTTTTGTCGATACGAGTAATCCTGACAAACCGGATATGACCGTTCGCATTAATGGCAGGGATTATCAGCCGGGTGACGAGATTTGGGCTTTCATTCCCGGTGAACTCCTTCCCCGGTTGAAAGAGTTTGCGGGCTATCAACAGCATCATTATTTTGTGGACGGATTTCTTTCCCTCCACAGGTCCACCACCTGGAAGAATGCCGGATCATCTTCCAGTGTACGACGACCCGGAGAATATTTTGACAAGACACTGGTTTTTGGTGAAAGAAGAGGCGGAAGGTGTTATTGGGCCCTTGATGTTTCCAGGCCTGATCCAGGCCAGTGGTCGGTAAAGTGGAGACTCAAGGGCGGAACCGATACGATGGATTATTCGCCTGAACTCGGGTACTCCTGGTCCAGACCGGTATTTGCTTCTATTGCGGCCGATTCGGCAATCCAGAAGAATCTGGTTGTATTCGGAGGCGGGTATGATGATGAGGAAGACCATTTTCCCGAATCGTGGAATGACGGCGATGCGGATGGACGATATCATCCGGAAAACCCTCATGATGTGTTTGATGTGGAAAACCCGCTGCACGATGCTTTTGATAATGACAGGTATGATGTTTTTAATCCTGAGAAAAATGAGACAGGGCGCGGGATATTTATCGTGGATCTTGACGATGGAAGCCATGTGTTCAAGGTTGTTTTCGGGGAAGATCACACCTCAGGAACACGTCAGGCTTTTTCCGAAATGAAATGGTGTTTTCCTGCTGATCCTTCGGTAATCAATCTGTCGGGGAATTTGTTGATTTATGCCGCTGATATATATGGACAGATATGGAAGGCAACCTATGATCCGTATGATAAACAAGATAAATGGCGGGTAAAAAGAATATTTCAGGCAAACCCGGGCTCTGATCAACCCGATGCCGTGACAGCCCTATCCGTAGAACCTTCGCTTAGCATGGCTGATGTTGGCAGAAAGACTTTTTATTCTCCGGATGTATCCTATATGGGCAGCGAGTGGACGGACAAACCGGTTTTATATTTCGGCACAGGTGATCGCGTCCATCCAGGAATTGTGCCTGACTATGAGAACCGGTTTTATGCGATTTCCGACACCGATGCGCCTGCGACTGAAAAAGATTTATTAAACCTGACATGTGATGAATTGGATCGCAATGCAGACGTGAATCAGAACGGTATTCTTGAATATGATGCAGATATGGGAAGAGAAGATGAAGAATTACAGGAAAGCCTTTTTGAGATATTATACGGCACGCAGGATTATCCGGGTGTAAACAAGACCTGCCGCGGATGGTATAAAGTGCTTGGAAAACAGGGAAAATGCAGTCAGGATATTTCAGTGGATCACATCGGGGAAATGTGCCTGAGCAGGCCGGTGCTTTTTTTTAAAACAGTTTATTTTACAACCTTTCAGCCGGTATTTTCGGATAGCTGTACGCCAGAAGGAAATAGCTTCACGTATGCCCTTGATTATTCGGATGGAACAGCTTCTCTTGATCTGAAAAAAAAGAATTCATCCACCGCCCTTGCTGATGAAGGCACGCTGGAAGATACATACCGTATTTTAAAAAAAACCGGCATCCCCTCAGGCATCAACGTGATTACGCGGCAGGGCAGGGCAACCGCAATTGTCAGCACCGGGAAAGGCATATCCGGAGCGGGTGAGGAAGGGTTTTCGGAAACCGGGCATTCTTCCAACATACCGGCTCCGCCGGGGGGAGTTCAGCGACTTCTCTGGGAAGCCTACTAAAAAACCCTATCTCAAATTTTTTGAAAATTATTCCATCATTGACATGATTGCCGGAGTGTTATATTGTATATACGTTATAACATGAGAAGAGGAGGTATATAATGACTACTCAAATGATCGTCAGGATCGATCCTGATCTCAAAGCCAAAGTCAATAATTTTGCTAAGGTAGAAGGAAAAAACGTCAGTGAAGTCGTCAGGGAATTGCTCGAAGAATATGTCAAAACCCGAGATATTGGTTCCTATATTGATAATCTATGGGATCGTATCGAAGGCAAACTCACGTCAGGTGGGGTAGGTCCCAAGGATATCAAGCGCGCTATTCGCGAGGTGAGGAAAAAACGTTGATCAGGGTAGTGGTTGATACAAATATTTTCATATCTTCTTTCTTTGGCGGCAATCCACGAAAAATCATTGATTTATGGAAATCCGGCCAAATTGTTATCTGCCTTTCTCGACCCATTATTGACGAATATGTTGATGTGCTCAGACGTATGGGACTGCAGAATGAGCGTGAGCTGGAAGAGTTGTTGAGCCTCTTTGCACATGGCTTTAATGTATTATTCACTGCAAAAACTCCAAATTTAAGCGTTGTTGAAAAAGACCCTGATGATGACAAATTCATTGAGTGTGCAGTGGCATTAAATTCAAAATTTATTATTTCCGGAGACAAATCTTTACAGGAAATAAAAGATTATATGGGCATTAAAATACAGAGCCCGAAACAATTTTTTGATGATTATTCGAAGTGAAAACGATAATCCTCTCGAACCGGACAAAACGTATCGATGATCCGGCACTCCGTGATGGCCCGGCCGGAATGGGGGACATTGGGTGGGATAACCGCCCCCATGTCAGATGTTAACACGCGGGTTTCATCCCCTATGGTCAGTTCGAATTTGCCTTCTAAAACATGGGTCACCTGCTCATGCGGATGGGAGTGTGCCGGCAGAGAAGAATCTTTTTCAATTTCCCAGTGTGCAAAAGTCATGTTTTCCGAATGGATGAAACGGACTTTAAAGCCGGGTACGGGCTCTTTTTCTTCAATATCCTTTAAATTCAAGAATGTCATAACGTTACCTGTCCTGTGCTGGATTGAAACGGATGTCCTGCTTTACATTGGGTTTAATTTTTGTTAAGGCGTGGACTTGATTCATGATGATGTGTTTTTCATATTGTACCCAATATAATTTGGATGGGATTTATTGCAACAGAAAAATTTGTATACCGGTGCGACAGATATGAAGGGGTTTGTATGATCGATGATATCACGGCTGAAAAATACCAGCGAAGAAAGAAAATTCAGATTGCAAACACCATTTTAGTGCTGATTGCATATCTGTTTACGCAGGCAGCCAGTCTGCTTGCCAAATTAACGGGGTTAAGCAGTATCACCTATTCTGAGATTTTTCTGTGCCTTTTTCTTTCCGTGGGAGCCACTTTGATCTTCCTAACCATCATTTATCTAATGAAGGAGATCACGAAGAAAAATTCGGACCTGTTTTATTTTTCACAATTCGGATGCTGGATGATTGTATATGTCATATGGATAGTTTTGCTGCATGAGGCGAGAATGGCGGGTTTGTTTTTTATGGTATTTGCGCTTCTTTTTCTTTTGATCAGCTCAACCCTGAAGTGGTCCCTGCTGATTTCAGCAACCGTATTGGTACTGCATGTATCTGCTTCCTATTTTGGAATATTCTATTTAAATCAGAAAGGCTCGATGCAGCATGAGCTGTTTTATGTTTATTGCGCCATACCGCCGGTGTTGTTTATTTGCTTTTTATCCGGACGTTTCAGCAAACAGAAAGATGCAATTGTTCAAGCCAAGAAGGCGGCTGAAAAAAATCGGGATGTACTCAAGGCTGTACTCATCGATATCGGAACAAAATGCGAAATGCTTAATTCTGCGTCGAATGAGCTCCTTAACCTTTCGAGCAGCATGAGCGGGAGAACAAATGAGATTGCCAGAAGGTCCACAGATGTTGCTTCTGCATCGGAAGAAATGAGTATAAATATCAATTCCGTGGCTGCTGCCATGAATCAGACTTCCCAGACCATCAGCACGTTGGCGGCATCTTCGGAAGAAATGAACTCAACGGTAAATGAGATAGCTCAGAATTCAAAAAAGGCAATGGAAACGTCCAACAAGGCGGTAAGCCAATCGAAAATCGTCTCTGAAAAAGTGGATAGACTTGCTGAGGCAGCTAAGGAAATCGGGAAAATTACGGAAGTGATTTCCGAAATTTCAGATCAAACCAATCTTCTTGCGCTCAACGCTACCATAGAGGCTGCACGGGCCGGTGAATCCGGAAGAGGGTTTGCGGTCGTTGCCAATGAAATCAAGGAACTGGCAAAGCAGACAGCCCAGGCGACCTTACAGATTAAGGAACAAATTCAAAAGATTCAGAATACAACATCCCTGACCGCGGATGAAATTTCACAGATCATAACCATTATCAATGAGGTCAATGATATTGTAGCTTCAATTACAGAAGCAATCGGCGAACAGGCCCAGGCCATACAGGAGATTTCAAGTAATGTCGCCTATACCTCAACGGGGATAGAGGAGGTGAATGAAAACGTGGCAAACACCTCCTTGTTTGCGGATAAAATAGCGAAAGACATCGCTGAGGTGAACACGGATGTCGGGATGATATCGGATAGCAGTTCAATGGTCAACAATAGCGCGGAAGAGCTTTTAAACCTCGCAAACAAGCTTAGAGAAATGTCAGCCGGGCTTTCCGATTAAAAAACGGAACCGACCATTTGTGAGCATGGATCAGGCGGCCGTCGAAACGTTTTTAATCCCTCTTAGGGCATTCTCGGTATTCTTATAAACCGGAATTCCTTTTGACTGGTATCGCTCCCGCAGCTCCCGCAATATGGATTCAACTTTCGCGTCTTCGATACGGCAGGTTCTGTTTTCCAGAACCAGTGCGATATCTTTACCGGTTTCCTCTTTGAGGGCAAGAAGTGTTTCCAGAAGTCCTTTAAGGTAATCCCCTCCGGATATGGGCGGTAACCCTGCCATCTCCATAAAGGCCGGCATAACAATCTCAAGCGGATGAAGAAGCATGATTAACACCAGGATATCGATCGGCTCGTGAAGTAAAATTTCTTTGACGCATCCCTTGACGGAATCCAGCGGCAGCGCAGGCGTTCCGGTGTCCAATGGATTCAGGACACTGTTGCCGGGTGCCGGGAAAAACCGTTTCAGTGCCTTTTGAGTTTCTTTGCTGAACGTCGGTATTTCAAGTCCCCATCGAAAGGCAAGATCGGAGCTGAAAACACCGATCGCCCCTCCTCCGCCCGCAAGGGCGATCCGACTGCCTCTGCTTTTTATGTATGTAAGCGCCATCAGGGTATCGATCATTTCATCAATACCCTCAACAAGGATGGCTTTTGCCTGTTTAAGAGCGCAGCGCCAGATTGTTGTCTCACCACCCAGTGAACCGGTATGGCTCAGGGCAGCCCTGGCTCCAAGAGGCGTCAACCCGCCCTTCCAGATAACCAGTGGTTTTTTCGGGGTTATCTTGCGGATGGCCTCGAAAAATGAACGCCCGTCATTCACCCCTTCAATATAAGCGGCAATGTAAGCGGTGTCCGGATCATCTTCAAGGTATTCCAGAAGCTCTGCGGCACCCAACCCGCAGCCGTTTCCAAAAGAGATGATTTTACTGATGCCGAGCCCGGCCAAACGCGCTTCATGTCCAAAATCATTTGCGACGCCTCCGCTTTGCGATATCATGGCAACAGGTCCCGGGGTTTTTGAAAAATCGAATGCGGGAAGGAGTGTTATCCCTCCTTTGGGTGAGTGGAGGCCAAAGCAATTGGGACCGACGATCGCAAGCCCTTTTCCGGCTATCTTTTCAATCTCTTCCTGGAGAGTCCGTCCCTTCTTTTCACCGGTTTCCGAAAAGCCGGAGCTATGAATTTCCGCCCCGGCAACTCCATGTTCCAGACAATGCTGCAGCACCTCCGGAACGGCAGCAGCAGGAACGGATACAGAGGCCAGATCGACAGGCCCTTCAACCTCAGCGAGGCTTTTATAGATTTTCAGGCCTGCAACCTCTCCTCCTTTTCGCGAGATGGGATATATTTTTCCCTGATATCCATATTTGATGTGACTAAGAACCATTGAGTTGCCAAAAGCACCCAGTGTACCGACGCTTCCGAATATCGCAAACCCTCTGGGATTGAACATCCGATCCAGCCTTTTACGTTTTTCCATGTCCATACGCTGCTCAGCCTGTTTTACTCGAATCATCCGGCTTGTTATTTCTGATTTTTCAAAATGATTGACGCATCAACCGCAATTGGTTTTCCTTCAGATATGATGAGTGGATTGATATCGATTTCCTGCACCATATCGTGATCGATCCCAATTTTTCCGACAGCAGTGATAATATCGGCAAGCAGATCACGGTCTACCGGCCGCATTCCGCGAAAGGAATCCAGTATTTTTTTTCCGCGTATATCCTCCATGAGATCCAGCGCGTCGCCTCGGCTGACAGGCGCCACGCGAAAGGAAACATCCTTCAGCACTTCGGTAAATATTCCGCCGAGGCCGAACATGACACAAGGACCGAACTGAGGATCGCGGACAAGGCCGACGACTAGTTCTCGCTTGCCTTTGATCATCTCCTGGGCCAGTACATCCCCTCCTGTCGCTTTCATCCCATCCACGATAACATCATAGGCCGCTTTTGCTTCATCCAGATTCGTGATCCCGGTGTGAACAAGGCCCTGTTCTGTTTTATGGATAATTTCCGAAGAGCACGCTTTTAAAACCATCGGGTATCCGATTTTTTTGACCGCCTCTTGAAGGTCCCCGGCATCACGTACAATCATTTCATGGGTTACGGGAATGTTGTAAGAAGCGAGAACCTTTTTGGATTCATATTCCGAAAGGTTTCTTCCACCATCTTGTAAGAGAGTTGTTAAGGTTGACATGGTAAAATCCTTCATCGTTTTAAAAATAAAAAGAGCTCCAATGCTCTAGGATGGCTTTTTCATACGTTGAAGCCAGCAGTGATATCGAATCAGTTTGGCATAGCTTTTCATAGCGCGTTCGGCAGATTCAAAAAAAGGAATTCCGGCATTGCAGAAAGTGTCTGCGAATTCAGAATTCATACCCGGAACATTTACAATCATAAAAGGTTTGTTGAATTCTTTGCGCGCCTGAATGATTGCATCTGTATATTGTTTGTTTGTTTCATCAGAAAATCCAACACCAATCATGGTGATGATGTCAACATCAGGATCAGCCGCCACAGTGCGAGCAGCTTCTATGTAGATATCCATGTCAAGGGAGGCTGTCAGTCCGACATCTACAGGGTTTTTTAGGCTTGTTCCGGTATCCGGAACAAATTTCGCCAGGATCTCGCGTGTTTCCGGCAGAAGTTCAGCCAGTTTCAACGATTCTCGTCCACAGGCCTCGGCCGCAGATACGGCAAGGCCTCCAGGACCGGAAATGATTGCAACCCGATTGCCGGGATCACGTGGCAGAAGCGAAAAAGCCATGAGAGTATCAACCCAATCTTCTATTCCTGCAACCGGAACAGCGCCTCCCTGTTTTGCGATTCCTTCCCAAATATCCACGGCCCCTGTCAATGCACCGGTATGGGATACGGCAGCCTGACTTCCCTCGGGTGTCAGGCCGACTTTCCAGATCACCACAGGCTTTTCAAATGAGGCATTTCTGAGCGCGTTGAAAAAGCGGGAACCCTCTTTTATCCCTTCCAGATATGCCCCGATAACCCGCGTGTCCGTATCTTTTCCCAGATATTCCAGGAAATCGGCACTGTTCAGGTCGCATTCGTTCCCCAGGCTCACAACCTTGCTGAAACAGATACCTTTTTTTGGGGCGACATATCCTAAAATATTGGTCAAGGAACCGCTGTGAGAAATGATTCCAACGGTTCCGGGTTCTTTTGAAAGCTGCGGGAAAAAGGAGATTTTTGTTTTCGGAGAATATAAACCCATTCCGTTTGGCCCGATAATTCTCATACCTGCGGACTGCGCAATACGAACAATCTCCTGCTCTCGGTCATTGCCCTCATTTGTTCCGGTCTCTTTATAACCGGCTGTAAACAATACAATCCCTTTCACCCCCTTTTCCGCGCATTCCCGGATGACAGGCAGGGTGATTTTATGCGGGGTAAGGATGATGGCCAGATCCACAGGATCTGGAATTGAAGATACGCTCGGATATGATTTCAGGCCGTCTATCTCTTCCGCGCCTGGATTGACGGGGTAGATTTTCCCGGGGTATCCCTGGTCAAGAAGAGCCAGAAGAAACAGTTTCCCGGCTTTCAACCCTCTCGGTAATCCCACAATGGCAATGGATCGCGGATTAAAAAGGGAGTTGATCTGGGATATTAGGGCGTCCTGCGGGATTCTCATCATTATTCCTTATAAAATTCAATATGCTATCAAGAGTTTTTATCGGCTGAAAGGATACCTACTATATTGAAACGCTTTTGAAAGCAATAATTAATCTCGGGAAGACAGGGATTGAAAAAGATTCCGTCCGCATTGCGCATAAAAAAAAACGATATTATGTGCAATTTTATGTTTACATACACTCTATATTGTAATAGAGGCATACATAAATCAAGGTATCCAAATAAAATTATTTTTCCAAAATCCATATGAATTTATGATACCGGAACGCTTGATGATAAAAATACCTTTTGAAAAGAATCAGATCACAGTGTCTTGGCATGTTGTCTGTTTCGTACTTCTTCAACGCCGAAAGAACAGTAGCGCATTATAAAAAAAGCAAATATTCTGGCACCAGGGCTTTCTGAAGCGGTTTTATCCACATCAGGATGAATAATGGGAAAGGAGGACGCAATCATGAAAAAGCTTCTGTATTTGCTGCTTATCGTTGTTATTTTTTTCGGTTTTTCAGGCACGGGAGCATTTGCCGATGTCGCGGTTATCGCAAACAAGAACATTCCTGAAAACAGTCTGAGCAATTCCGAGATCAAAAAGATTTCTCTTGGTAAAATTGTAAAATGGCCGGATAACACGCCGGTTCATTTTGTCACACTTGAAGGGGATATTCATCGGGAATTTCTGAAAACATATATCAAAAGAAGCACTTCACAATACAAAAATCACTGGAGAAAGATGATTTTTACCGGCAAAGGGTGTGAGCCCAAATGCTTCAAGACAGAAGCTGAACTCATACAGTATGTATCCCAGACCGATGGCGCTATCGGTTATATTGGTCAAAGAACCGGGACTGAGAATGTGAAAGTCCTTGAAGTATATTAGTGAAGAAGTCTGCTGTGTGAAAAACAGGTATCATCCTGTTTCCGGATACCCATGCATGCGTCCGTACATGGATATTCATTAAACATCCTTATTTTTTGGAAATCATTCCAGGAAACCGGTTTTCAGTGATTTTATCTTTTCCCCAGCGTGAGCTTTTCAACAGATAACCGTTTTTTCTCCCATAAAATTAATCAGGCCGCTTGCTATAAGAAGATCTAATGTTTTAAAAAACCACAGGAGAATGAAAAATGGCCCTTATTTACGAAAAAAAAAAGAATATTGCCTATCTGACCCTCAATCGTCCCGAAGCGCATAATGCAATAGATCCTGAAACCGTTCTTGAGCTTCTGGATGCATGGAAGGATTACCGTGATGACAGCAGTATGCGTTGCGCTGTCATTAGTGGAACAGGTGATAAAACTTTTTGTGCCGGTGCTGATCTGGAAAAGCTGATTCCGCTGTTCACCGGGGCAAGAAAACCGGAAACAGATGCAGATCAAAAGGTTCAACAAAATCCGCTTCTCGCGCAACAAGCTTTATTAAGAGACTTTCAGCTTTATAAGCCGGTAATCGCTGCGGTTAACGGGCATGCCATTGCAGGTGGACTGGAACTTCTTTATTCAACCGACATAAGGATTGCAAGTGAGAATGCACGATTCGGCCTGCAGGAAGTCAAGTGGGCTATTTTTCCCATGGGCGGATCAAGCGTCAAACTTCCCAGGCAGATTCCATATGCAAAGGCCATGGAGATACTGCTCACCGGAGAGCTCATTGATGCCCATGAAGCATATCGTCTTGGATTTATAAACCGGGTATTGCCTCAGGATAAGGTCATGGAAGAGGCGGAAAGAATCGCCGGGATTATTGCAGAAAACGGTCCCATGGCTGTTACCGCTGTCAAGCAGGCTGTCCTGTCAAACATAGGACTTACTCTACATGAGGGGCTTGCCAAGGAGATGGAGATCGCGATACCTGTTTTTATGAGCGAGGATGTAAAAGAGGGGCCAAGGGCTTTTAAAGAAAAACGAAAACCTGTATTCAAGGGGAAGTAACCATTCATCCGGATAGCAAAGGACGTTATGGTACACGCAACGCCCTGAAAGCAGGACCACCGGCAGTGCAATTGTTTGCGTTTTGAGGATTCCGCTGCAGGACGGCAGGTTTAAAAACCAAAACAGACAGAGCGGTTATCTTTAAAAATTATGGGAGTTCGTCATGAAACTTCGAACCTGTGTGACGCCTGATGGCCGATTTATCTATGGTGTTCACAAGCCCTCTTTTACAGTCAGGAATCTGAGGGAGAATGATTTTCTAACCATGTTGGGAGTATTTCCTGACGGAAGCGGACATGTAAATCATAACAATTTCCCAAAGGGAGATGTAAATGAACCCCGGGCGGACTGGATCTATGAAATTCCAAATCCTTTTCCATTTAAAGGCACCACCTATATCGCAAAGAGCTGGGCAGAGAAAAAGGCGGAAAACCCTTCATCGATTTTTCTGCCGAAACCCCCATCGGTTTCTTTTTCAGATTTTCTGAAAAATCAATTTGATTCAAGATCCTTGCAGGAAAAAACAGATAAGGCGTTTGCAGCGCTGCCGGAACCGATACTCCTGGCATTGGCGGAAACATCCACTGACCCGGCGGATCTGGTTCGCATTGCAGCGCTGTGTTGTGAGTTTGTTCGTAACCCTGAAACCGGAAAGCCGGAGGGCCTTGTTTATCAGCGGAATGACAAGGGTGCTGTCAGAGCTGACGTAAAGAACCACGATCTTTTCGAGGTTCTGGTGAACAATATCCATCTTCCGGATGAATATAAGAGGGCGATGGTTTTAAAACCCGGTGTCCAGGGGGAAAGTGAGATTGTCGGAGAGTGGACAGGAAACGGAACCGGTGCCCATGTGTTTGAATACCTCAGGCGAAACAGCTACATTCCCTGGGGGCATTATGCTTCAAATATGGCCGATGATTCAATAAGATACCAGATCAAGGAGTTGTCACTTGAGGATATAACAGGGCTCAGGCATATTTACTACCAGAGGACCTATACGCGCATGGCGGAACAGCTTGATATCCCTGTTCCACAAAGGAGAAAAGCAATTCCTCATGAGGATCTTGAGGCGCTGCGCATGGAAATCAACAGAGCGCTTTCAAAAAAAGCTGCCAGTTTCCGCCTTGACTTTAATGCTTCGTTGTGGGGCTGGAATTATGGTTTTGACTTTGCGCCGAGCAAATACCGGCTTCACGCGTCGCACCAGCAGATTCATCAGCAGTTTGCAATGGTTCCTTCCAAGGTTTATGCTGAAAAGAGCGAAGCAGGTTTGAAAGAAATATCAGGGGAGCTTCTATCATATTCCTGCGGGGATCTGATACATGATTTTATCATGGAGTATCATCGTCAGACAGGCAGTTCTTTTTTCAAGGATTATCTCCGCGCCATACGATCCAACCATCGCATGGATGGAAGAGATGACCACGATTCAAGCCTGATCGTTTTTGAGGATGAACATGTGGTTCTTTTTGTCCCCAAATCTCAGACATCTCAATGGGAACTCCAACTCATGCCGATCGAACCTGTTGGGAACATCCTGGAAACGGATTCAAAGGTGAGGACCAGTTTGGATCGGGGCATGCTGATCGCGATGAAAATACTGACGGGAATGGGGGCAAGAATGATTACAGCGATAGAGTGCGCAAAACGGTTTGATATGCCGGAAAGCGGCCAGCATGTTTTGTATTGCTTTCTGCCGAAACTCCCTGAATCGCCCGGCGCTTTCAGTGAAGCCCAACTGAGGTGGATCAACGGCCATTATCCGGAAGATTTTGCGATCACCTGCAGGTTGAAATTTTCCCAGTCCGCTGAATCCTTTCTTGATCCGACATGATTCGACCAGGCATCCATATCATAATGCATTTTGCAGTACCGGGTATCGCGGCCAGAGTCTTTTATAAAGAAAGATGGAAAAGCTCATGGCTTGTAATGGTTTCAACCCTTGTCATCGACCTGGACCATCTGTTCGCTACTCCTGTCTTTGATCCCAACCGCTGCAGTATCGGATTCCATCCGCTTCATTCCTATTATGCACTCTGCTTTTACCTGATCATGCTATCCGTGCCGAAATTACGGGTTGTCAGTGTCGGACTGTTGCTTCACCTGCTTCTGGATGCCGTTGACTGCTGCCTGATGAAGTGGTTTTAAGGAGGAGTGGATGTATACTCTTTGCACTCTGCCGTTAAAACAAAAAAGGCTAATAATATATTGTGTTTTTAAATATTTTTGATATGATTGGAGCATCACATCTGCAATTTATTTTTTTCTCACGACCACGGACTGCTGACAATGGGAAAGCCCCAAGCTGCGGGAACTGCTGGAAACCATCCTTCCCCAGAAAACAACCTTTGGTGACTATGAGGTTGAACACGATTTTACCACCATCGGGCAGGGGTACGATGCAAGATGCCACTCCTGGACGCTGAAGGCAAAATCAAATCCGAAATGAAGCCAGCGGATGAGGAATAGGTTATGGATCAATCGCAAAGAAGAATGTTCGTCCGCTATCCCATGGACCTTCCGGTGATTGTGTCAGCCCTGGAATCATCAGGAAACTTCCTACGAGAAACGACAACCTTGAGCGATGCCTCCGGCGGCGGACTGCGATTCATAACTCGCCACTTGGAGCGGTATTCACCGGGCCAGGATATCGAAATCTCGGTTGATCTTCCACAGTCCGGCAACATTAGTGCCCACATGAACGCACACGGGCGGGTGGTGCGCACAATCGAAGCAGACAATCTGCAGAGAGGCGATTTTGAGGTCGCAATCATACTGGTGACCCCGCTGCGTTTCGAACGCATCAGCTGACCACGGACACATGGTCTTATATTTATAAGTTCCTTTTGAAGGTTGCGATGAAACAGTCTGGGCAAAAAACGTATAAAGGTTTTCGATCATTTGCGGGAAAGGCCCGTGTAGCATTTTATCTATCGGCCATTCTGCCCTATCTGGTTGGAGCCTACCTTTTTATTGGCGGGAAAATCGACATTTCGGAAATGATTCTAGTTTTCGCAGCGCTGGTGCTTTTTTCCATGCTGACTGGATTTATACTGCTTCGCAAATCCGGGAATCAATTGGGTTTGCTGGCAAGTGAAACAGGCAGGATAACAAACGGGAAAAAATATGATTTAATCCACTTCCACGAAGATCAGGAGCTCAATGATATCGCAGAACATTTTAACGCGATTGTCGGGACAATACATGCCACTGAGAAAGACATACGCGAGCAATCCGTGCAGTTGATGGCCTATGCGCGGGATATCAGCCGTTCTTTTAAAAAGGCAAAAGAAGAAGAGCTGTTGCGCAACAAGCTTAGCCGCTATGTGGGGGAAAACCTGGTGGACAAACTGGTCAACGAAAAGGGTGGCGTGCCTTTTGAGAATGAAAAAAAAGAGGTGACAGTCCTTTTTGTGGATATCCGCTCTTTTACAACGATAGCAGAGACCATGGCCGCCGAAGACCTTGTCGCCATGCTCAACGCGTTTTTTGAGGTTATGGTCGAGATTGTTTTCGTCAACAACGGTGTGCTGGATAAGTTCGTAGGCGACCAGATCGTTGCCGTGTTCGGGCTGTTGACAACAACCGATGCCGAGTCCGACGCCATAAAAGCCGCTGTTGAAATGCAGCAAGCCACCGAACAACTAATGATGACTTGGAAAGGGCAGGGAAAAATCACGTTTGGAATTGGTATAGGTATCAATACAGGCACGGTTCTGGTCGGCAATGTCGGATCGAAAACCCGGATGAATTATACGGTGATGGGTGACTGTGTAAACGTATCCGCCAGATTGCAGCAATTGGCCGCGGCCGGAGAAATCATCATCGGGCAAGAGACTTACCTCCGCACTCGAAGCCGGTTCAAAGTGGACAAACGGATCAGAGTAAAGGTAAAAAATAAAGCCGAGCCATTGGAATGTTACCGGATAGCTATTCCTATTTTATAATTTCTTTCAGAATTTTGTCTTTTTTTATATATAAAAAAGGCACGGCTGAGAGTTCCGCCGTGCCTTTTTGATCATTTTACCGGATAAAATTTATCGGTTTTGAACCAGTTTTATCTGTTAGAATACCCCTTGAACTTTTCCGGTCTCGACATCGACCTCAACGCGGCGGAAGGCCGGGTTGGAGCCTGTTCCCGGCATCAGACTGATCGCTCCGGCAACCGGCACGATGAATCCTGCGCCGCCATAGGTAAGAACTTCGCGAACATTAAGACGCCATCCCTTGGGAACACCCTTGAGTGCCGGATTATCGGTAAGTGACAGATGGGTTTTCACCATGCAGAGGCCGAGTTTTGAGAGTTCCGGATCATTCTGGATTCTTGCCAGTTGTTTCTGTGCTTCAGATGAGAAATCAACGCCGTCTGCACCGTATACTTCGGTGGCAACTTTTTCAATACGTTCTTTAACCGGCATAGTAAGCTCATACAGGAATTTAAAGTCGGACTTTTCTTCGCAAGCCTCAATAACCGCATCCGCAAACTCAAGCGCTCCGTCACCGCCTTTTTCCCAGTGACGGGATAAGGCAACTTTCGCGCCGGCAGCTTCCGCCAGTTCACGAACTTTGGAAATTTCCGCTTTTGTATCGGTATAAAAGGCGTTAATGCAGACAACCGGGCTGATTCCGGCTTTGCGAACATTTTCAATGTGGTGGATGAGGTTTTTGCATCCTTCCGCAACCCAGCCGACATTTTCGCCTTCATATTCTTTGGGCATCGCTTTGCCGGGAACCGGCACCGGAGCCCCGCCGTGACATTTGAGAGCACGGATGGTTGCAACAACAACTGCCGCATCCGGCACCAGACCGCTGAAACGGCATTTCAGGTTCCAGAATTTTTCAAAACCGATATCTGCGCCAAAACCGGATTCCGTGATATGGTAATCCGCAAGTTTCAGGCCGACCTGGTCTGCTACAATAGAGCTTTGTCCGATGGCGATGTTTGCAAACGGGCCTGCATGAACAAAAACCGGCTGCCCTTCGAGTGTCTGCAACAGGTTTGGATTCATAGCATCTACCATCCAGGCGGTCATGGCGCCGGCCACCTCGAGGTCTTCCGTTGTGATTGCTTTGCCTTTTTTGTCGTAGGCGACCACGATTTTTCCCATACGATCGCGCATATCCTTAAGGCTTGTTGCAACCGCCAGAATCGCCATCACCTCGGAAGAAACGGCAATGCCGAATTTCGATTTCATCATGAAGCCGTCTGCTTTGCCGTTAACACCGTCAATACCGATGATGATGTTACGCAGAGCCTGGCAGCAGAAATCGATAATCCATCCCATCTCTACGTTTGTCGGGTCGATATCCAGACGCGGCATGCCGGAGAGACGTTGGAGCTGTTCGTCAGTGTAGTTTCGTTCGTGCTGCATACGGGATGTAAGGGCCACCATCGCAAGGTTGTGTGCGTTCATGATGGCGTTGATGTCACCCGTGAGCCCGAGTGAAAAGGGAGTCAACGGAATACACTGGGAAAGTCCTCCTCCAGCCGCAGAACCTTTGATATTCATTGTGGGTCCGCCGGATGGCTGGCGGATGGCAGCGGAAACATTTTTACCCCGTTTCCCAAGACCCTGTACAAGACCCATTGTGGAGGTTGATTTTCCTTCACCAAGAGGAGTGGGAGTGATGGCGGTAACATTAATGTATTTTCCGTTCGGTTTGTCTTTCAGACGTTCCAGCACCGCCCTGTAATCGATTTTTCCAAAGTAATGCCCCTGTGGCAGCAGTTCTTCTTTGGTAAGCCCGAAATTTTCTGCAATTTCATAGACGGTTTTCATGTCTTTTTCCGCATCCTGGGCAATTTCCCAGTCTGCATGTTTGGTAGGATCTAATACCATGAATCGCTCCTTTCAAAGAGTTGGCTCATTACTGAGCCTGGATAGTTAAAAATTGTAGCCCTTTGCCATAAATATATAGATCTCCCATGATACCGTGAGTCTTTCGGAAGATCGATCCTGATTGTATGTTTGACAGTACTGCGGCCGGATTCTGATGATTATTCATTTAAAAAACAACTGGTTTACCCGGACGCTACCTATTTTGCGTCATTGCCTAAAATGCCTGAAAGGATCTGGTCAGTCAAGAATTATTTGTATTTGAGCAGTAAATTAGAATTTTGGATGCAATTCTGGCAGCCGTGTATTCCGATACCTGCGTGTTTTCGATTTTCATCAGTTCATTGATATCTGCCGCAATTACATTCCTTCGAGCGGCAAGGGCCCGGATCAGATCCAGAAGCTGTCTGTATAAAAGTCCTCCGGGTTCGGGCGTCCCGGTGCCCGGGATAACCCCCGGGTCGAGGCCGTCCAGATCAACGGTCAGATAAACGTTTTCCGGGAGGCGGTCTATGACCTGTTGAATCCATGAATTGTCCCATGGTACGATGTGATGAGCGTAAAACGGAGAGAATTTTCTTTTACGGACAAGATCAGCCTCCTCTTTGGAGAACGAGCGTATCCCAACCTGGACTGCCGGAATGCCGATATCATCGACAACTCTTCTCATGACGCATGCATGGTTATACCTGCTGCCGTTCCAGGTATCACGGAGATCAAGGTGGGCGTCAATTTGAAGCACACCTGTATGTTGATAAAGTTCAGCCGCGGCCGCAATCGGCCCTATTGAGATCGCATGATCTCCTCCAAGACACAGCAGAAATTTTTTTGTTGAAAGTATTTTTTTTGCGGCAGCCTTCATCTCGATGACTGCTCGTTCCGGATCGTCGGAAGGGAAAATCGGTTCCAGGGTATAGAGATCCAGTTTTTCCAGTTCGACAGAGGCTTCCTCGTCAAAATCTTCCAACTGAACAGAGGCCTCTAAAATGTACAGAGGACCATACTTGCTGCCGGTTCCATAGGAAGGGGCATTTTCATAACAAATTGGAAGGATTGCGTTTTTTGCTTTCTCGATGCCTGGAGATTGAAAGCCCGGGCCGGCAAAAGGAGTGTAATTGGGTATTTTCATATGGATATGGTTTTGAACAGACCGGCTGCAATCGCAACGGATCGGTTCTGAGCGTTTTTTTGCCTTCTTTGCCCCCACGTCAGGTTAGATATTGTTCTTCCTTGAATTTGATCATTTCGTAAACCATTCTATTGAATGATACGTCTAATCCGTATTGCCTGCCGAGTTTTACGACCGCTCCGTTCAGTGCGTCAATCTCCGTTTTTTTCTTTGCTTTGATATCCTGCAAGGTCGATGCTTCATGCTTTGCCGTTGCGGGAATAAGGGAATTGAAAAAAACGGGAAGATACTCTTCTGCGGAATTCCATTCTGTTTCATATCCGGCTTTTTCCATAACACCGAAAATCTCTTTGATAATGTGATTCATGATCATGCTGGCATGTCGCGATTCCCCCAGTTTTCCGTACGGTACATTGAAGATAGCCCCCAGCGGGTTCAGTGCGCAATTATAAAGCATTTTTGCCCACATGTCTCTTATTATTCCGTAGGATATTTCACAGGGAATGCCGCCTTTTGAAATGGATTCGCAAAGGGTTTTCAAAGAATCGAGGTTCTTGCTGTAAATACTGCCCATACGAATCGCATCCACATGAACGGTGATTTCGACATGGTTTGGTTTCGGCCTGTTAAATCCCGTAATCACCCTTGCATTGAAAAGATTTTTTTCGTTAAAAAACGGGGATAAAATTTCTGTATTCCCCCAGCCGTTCTGGCACAGCACGATAGCGGTATTTTCCCCGGATAAATAAGGGTTTTCCGCTATATTTTCTCCAACTTTCAGAGAGTCAAAGGATTTGGTGCAAACGAGGATATAATCATAGGCTGTCTTTGCAGTTATTTCGGAAAGAGATGCAACCGATTGAAATTGATTCTTTTCCGCGTAAAATTGCCCAAAAACCCCTGTGCGGATAAGCCCTTCTTGATTCAGGAAATCCGTGGTCTGTTTTCTCGCCAGAATATCTACCTTTTCTCCCGACTTGATCAGGCAACTGGCGATCCCGAGACCAACAGCGCCGCCGCCGTAAACGAGAACATTGATATTTTGTTTTTCCTTTTGCTGCATGAGCATCCTCTGCTGCCTATATGTGTTGATCGCTTCGTAAAAAGTCCGGTCAGCGCTGACGGTTACGCCTGTCGACTGCATCCGGCAGGGCATTCCTCACAATCCCTCCGCCTTGAATCGAACTTTTTATAAAGGCATCAATCTGAATAGTCAACCGAAACAAGGCAAAGCCCATGCGGGGGTGCCGTGGCTCCTGCATTTGCCCTGTCTTTTGAAAGAAGTATCTCCCG
This sequence comes from Desulfobacterales bacterium, assembly GCA_046484745.1. Classification (GTDB taxonomy): domain Bacteria; phylum Desulfobacterota; class Desulfobacteria; order Desulfobacterales; family SURF-7; genus JAQYVL01. Next base: position 47,364 of record JAWOIJ010000058.1, read on the forward strand.
GACGGCTTCCGATGAGATTCTGCCATGACCGACTTCCACGAGTGTCCCTACAAGATTACGGACCATGTATCTTAAAAAACCGTCAGCCTGTATCTGGAAAAGCATACAACCTTCTCCGGTTTCTTGAAAACAGGCTTTATATACATTCCGGACGGTATGGGATCTTGGACTTCCAGTTCCTTCAAAAGCCTTGAAATCGTGTTTTCCTTCAATGTGGGAACATGCTTTTTTCATGGCATCCAGATCCAGCTTTCTTCGAATGAACCACTCATATTGCCTGCCGATAGCTGCCGGCAGAGCCCGGTTCCGTATCGTGTAACGATAGGTTTTGTTTGTGGCATCGTAACGGGCATTGAACCCGATGTCGGCCTCAACACATTTTTTAACGATGATGTCTTCCGGCAGCAGACTGTTGAGCCCTTTTACAAAGATTTGCGGCAGCAGGTTTGTCCGGCAGTGAAAATTTGCGGTCTGATTCAGGGCATGAACTCCGGCATCGGTTCTTCCTGAGCCGATCAATGTAATTTTTTGCTTTGTCATGGTTGAAATGGCATCTTCAACCTCTTCCTGTATGGTCCGGTCATTTTTTTGTTTCTGCCAGCCATGGTATTTGCTGCCGTCATATTCCAGCGTGAGTAGAAAGTTTTTTTCCATATCTTTGTATTTTTTGAAACGCTCACTTTAGGTTACAGTCGATCACAGGGTATGTTGCCCAGTTTTTCTTCCAGAACCTGGTCCATCAATTCGGCATATTTTTCCACTGAAAACTCCATGCCGCATTCCATGCAGCGAAGAATCACTTTTTGTCATAACCGCTTCAGTGAAAGTTTCCCATTACATATCAAACATTTTGCTTTGGATCTGTCCATTCGTTCTCTCCGTTTTCCTTTGTTGCAGTATATATTTTAATTTGTTAATAAGTCCACACTAATCGAAACAGCCTCGGCAATGCCTTGATAGCGATCGTTGATGGTGAAGTGAAATCATGGCAAAAAAAGACCAGGCATCCGACCGTCTGTTCCGATTTCAGGGTCTGATGGACAGTCGTTTACTTCCGAGTTTTTCATAACAGATTTTTTCGAAATTGGGGAGAAAGGATCGTTTGAATCATGAAAGATGAAGCCACCACATGCCCCGGGTTTCAGTTTTCCGGTTGTGTTTCCGGATTGAAAAAAAATCGGGAAATCGATCTCGGCATCATTTTTTCCGAGAAAGAAGCAAAAACAGCAGGCGTATTTACAAGGAACAGAGTTCAGGCAGCGTGTGTCATTCTTGACCGTGATCGGATAAAAACCGGAAGAGGCAGGGCGATCATCGTGAACAGCGGTAATGCAAATTGCTGCACAGGACCGCAGGGAATGATGGATGCCATGGCGGTGACGCGGTTTGTCGCGTCCGGGCTTAACATTCAGGAAGAGCTTGTTTTTAATGCCTCAACAGGTGTTATCGGCGAACCGCTTCCCATAGGGAAAATAGAAAAGGCTGTTCCGGGTCTGATTGATTCTCTGTCCGGCGCGGGGCTTCCTGATTTTGCGGCAGCCATTATGACCACGGACACATTTCCAAAAATAAGTACGCGGAAGGGAGAAATCGAAGGAAAGACTTTTACCGTAACGGGCGTAGCAAAAGGTTCCGGGATGATCAAACCGGATATGGCAACCATGCTTTGTTTTGTCTGTACGGATATTGAGATAAAGCCTGCCGTCCTCCAGGCATCTCTTGCGGAGGCGGTTGAAGGGTCATTTAACCGGATTACCGTGGATGGGGATACAAGCACGAATGACATGGCGATCATAATGGCAAACGGAGTATCGGGAGTTCGGGCGGATAATCGGGACTCGGAAAAAGTTTTTCAAAAAGTACTGGAACAGGTACTTAACGAACTTGCCCGCATGATTGTGAAGGATGGTGAGGGTGCGACAAAACTTGTCGAAGTTAAGGTTATGGGCGCAGTCTCTGACACGGATGCGCGTCGGATTGCCGATACGGTGGCGGGTTCCAACCTGGTGAAGACAGCTCTTTTCGGTGAAGATGCCAACTGGGGAAGGATTATTGCTGCTGCAGGCAGATCCGGTGTTGAAATAGATTCTGAAAAAATCGATATTTTTTTTAATGATGTGCAGATGGTTAAAAACGGTGCCGGGTGCGGCCCTGATGCCGAATCCGAGGCGGGGAAAATTTTAAAAATGCCGGAATTTGAGATCCGGATTGACCTGAACAATGGAAACGGAAGCAGCTCTGTTCTGACATGTGATTTTTCAGTCGACTATGTGAAGATAAACGCGGACTATAGATCATAGATCGTTCCGGTTTGGAAAGGGCAGTTTTTGGCAATACCTGCGGTGATCAGCAGGAATTTTTATCGATACAAGGCAAGTCAATAACGATGGCATTGATTCGTTTGCAAAAATTCCTTTCTGTTGCAGGAGTTTGTTCCAGGAGGAAGGGAGAGGAACATATACGATCCGGGAAAGTCAGGGTAAATGGAGAGGTGGTTACAGAACTCGGCACCAAAGTCGATCCGGAAATCGACAGAATTCAGTTTGACGGAAAACTCGTTCAGGTAGCGCAAAAACGGGTATACATTGCGCTGAATAAACCTAGGGGGTTTGTAACTTCCTGTAATCAGAAGCAAGAAAAGATCGTGCTTGACCTGATTGATTTGAAAGAACGGATCTACCCGGTAGGACGTCTGGACAAGGATTCAACCGGGTTGCTTTTGTTAACCAATGACGGAGCTGTTCATCAGAAGCTTTCCCATCCCTCGTATGACCATGAAAAAGAATATGATGTAACGGTTGCCATGCCGATTCAGGACCGGGAACTCCGGAGAATGTCGGATGGTTTGACGATTCTGGGGTCCAAAACCAGGCCGGCTGTCATAACACGGATGTCGGCCCGCAGATTTCGAATTGTCCTTCAGGAGGGGCGGAACAGACAGATCCGCCGCATGGTTGAAAAGGTTGGGAATCGGGTTACAAATTTGAAAAGAATAAGAATCTCAAACATTAAGCTGGACGCCCTCAAAGAGGGCGATTGGCGCTATCTTACGGAAAAAGAAAAAAAGAGCTTAACATTGATGTCATCATAACCAGTCAGTCTGTTCGCTTCCGGGAGGAATTAGATGGTCACCATTGAATCGTTAGTGTCAAGAGAGGATGGGATTGCGGTTGTCGGTCTTGGATATGTGGGGCTGCCTCTGGCTTTGCATCTTTCAATGCATTTTAAAGTAATGGGGTTTGACCTGAACCCTGAACGGATATCAGAGCTCAAGAAAGGCCATGACCGAACACGTGAAGCCGGCGAGGAGGATCTTCGCAAAGCGAATATTTTTTATACAGACAACCCGGAGGACCTGGCATCCTGCAGAATGGTTATTGTGGCGGTGCCTACTCCCATCGATGAATACCGTATCCCGGATCTTAAACCGGTTCGCATTGCGGCTTCACTTGTGGGGAAAACCATGAGAAAAGGGACCTGTGTTGTTTTTGAATCAACGGTCTACCCGGGAGTCACGGAAGAGATTTGTGTCCCGATCCTTTCGAAAGAATCCGGGCTGCAATTTGAGAAGGATTATACCGTCGGTTATTCCCCGGAGAGAATCAATCCAGGGGACAAGATCCACACCATCGATAAGATCGTAAAAATCGTATCCGGTTCTGATGATAAGACACGCCGGCTTCTTGCGGCGGTTTATGGAAAGATTGTAAAAGCAGGAATCCATGAGGCATCCTCCATTAAAGTAGCGGAAGCCGCAAAGGTAATTGAAAACACGCAAAGAGATCTCAATATCGCGTTAATGAATGAACTCGCTCTTATTTTTGATAAAATGAAGATCGATACTACCGAAGTGCTTGAGGCTGCAGGTACCAAGTGGAATTTTCTACCTTTTAAACCCGGTCTTGTCGGGGGACACTGTATCGGCGTCGACCCATACTATCTTACTTTCAAGGCAGAAGCACTTGGGTACCACCCGGAAATGATTCTTGCCGGGAGAAGAATCAACGATGTGATGGGTAAACATGTCGCGGAAAGGGTAGTCAAGATGCTGATCAATTCAAAAAAACAGGTTCATAAAGCCAGGGTTGCGATTTTGGGCATAACGTTCAAAGAGGACGTCCCGGATCTTCGGAACACAAAAGTGACTGACATCATACGTGAGCTCAGCGATTACGGTATCGAGACGCTTGTGCATGATCCTTTTGCGGATTCTGCTGAAGCGATGAAATATTACGGAATTCAGTTGAGAGAGATGGAAACCATTACAGATGTTGATGCCGTTGTCCTTGCCGTCACCCACAGCCCCTATAAAAAGCTCGGGATTGAAGAGATTTCAGGGTTATGCGGCAGGCGGAAGCCCATTCTGATCGATGTCAAGGGGCTTTTCAGCCCGGCAGAAGCAGCAGAAAAAAAGATCACCTACTGGCGTCTTTGAGGCAGGGGGCCGCTTATTTTTTAAGCTTTACCAGGTCATTATACAGAAATCCGTCTCCCGACCGAATGGTCGCAACCGATCCGTCACTTCCGGAAAAAGCGATGATGATCAGTTCCCCTTGTCTATGCTGTTCTTTTGCCATTGGATCTGATTTCGGAGACATTGATCCCGAATTTTTTTATTTTGTAATGGATTGCCCTGCGGCTGATTCCCAGCAGTTCTGCGGCGTCTTTTTGTACGCCATTGGTTTGTCTCAGCGCGCGAAGGATCGTGCTGCATTCACTGTCTTTCAGTGAAAAAGAATCCGGTTCGGGTGATGACAGACTGTCAGGGAGGTCGGGAAGTCCGGCAAGACGAAGATCATCCGTGAGCAGGACACTGTTTCTGCACAGAACAACACCGGCTTCCAGGGCATTTTTCAGTTCCCGTACATTTCCAGGCCACGGATAGTTGATGAGCCATTTCTGGGTTTCAGGCGGAAGTTCTACAAGAGGAAGCCCATTACTGGTGCAGAATGACGTCACAAAATGATTGGCAAGAGACAGGATTTCTTCTTTTCTCTCCCTGAGCGGAGGGATCGTAAGGGTCACAACCCTGAGCCTGTAATAAAGGTCTTCCCGAAATCGTCCGGCTTTAATATCTTCACCCAGATCGGAGTTGGTGGCCGCGATTACTCGGCAGTCAATCGGAATTTCCCGCAGTTCTCCGATTCTCCTGATCTTTCGGTCTTCCAGAAAGCGGAGAAGGCGTGTCTGCATTTCCGGTGAGATATTGCCGATTTCATCCAGGAAGAGGGTCCCCAGATCCGCTTCTTCGATCAACCCTTTTTTATCCCGGACAGCATGCGTGAACGCACCCCGTACATGCCCGAAGAGTGCACTTTCAAGGAGTCCGGAAGGCGTAGATCCGCAATCTACAACCACAAGCGGATTTTCCTGACGCGGGCTCTGGTTGTGGATCTGGCGTGCCGCATATTCCTTTCCGGATCCGCTTTCCCCGAGAATCAGCACATTGACATTGCTTGGTGCGACTTTATTGACAAGCTCATACAGCTCTTTCATTGCCGGACTTCTTTCAGAATCTTCCGCCGTCGTGCGCTTTTCAACGGTATATCCGGTATTTTCGATATCCTCAGGTGGAGCCGGGATTTCCTTCATGATCTTGCGAAGCTTTTTTAAAAGATTCTGACCGTCAAACGGTTTGGCGATATAGTCTACAGCTCCTGCCTTCATTGCATTCACGGCATCCTGGATCGTGCCGTATGCGGTTAGAAAAATGACAGGGAGATCCGGGCGTGAAGAACGAACCTCCTGGAACAGATCCATTCCTCCCATGCCGGGCATTTTCATATCGGTAATCATCAGGTCGATCTTGTTTAAATCCAGAATGTTGATCGCTTCATGGGCATTGGCGGCCTTGTAAACCCTAAATCCGTTTGAAAGAAGCCTGGCCTCCAGAACTTCAAGAACATTCAGATCATCATCCACGATTAAAATATTTTTTACGGAACTCAAAATAAAACCCCTTTCAGTGTACTTTTGGGGATAGGTTTATCGGATTACACCATCAACCATCTTTTGTTATTCAATTCAATTCAATTTGAATTGGTTGAAATATCCTTTTTTTTCTCAAAAATGTCCTGATCGATCTCTTCCAGGGATCTGATTTGATGCCTCAGTGTTTCAACCTCATTTTCCATGATGTTAAGCTGTTTCTGGAGTTGAAGAATTTTGTCGTCCCTGGTTTTTAACATTTCCGAGCTATCTTCGTTATCATCAATCTGTTTTCCGGAACTTGTTTTTTGCTTAATTTTTTCCAGAATCGCTCTGTCTGAAAAGAGCGGTTCAAGCATTCGCGGATCTTCATCAGCAAGTTCCGAAGGAGCTATCCTACTCCATGCATCCCAGAGAATGATCGCTTCATCAAGGTCTTTTCTGTTCTCAGAGAGAATCAGTCGCGTGCAGGCGAGACCATACAGTGCCTTTCGGCGAATTTCTGCATTGCCGGCAAGCTGACTCAGCCTCTGGTATATTTCAAGCGCTTTTGGATAATCTTCATTTTGGAAGGCTTCATGTCCCTTCCGCAGGGTCGCGTTATTCGAGTCATAGATGCCTTTGTTTATCTGAAAACCCTGGAATTGTTGGTTCTGGCTGCATCCAGAACCGCAGCATATAAAAAAGAAAATGAAGAGAACCTTGAAGTGAGAGATTCCTGATTGTGATTTTTGTAACATAATTATTTTAAAATATAAATAGTTAGATTATTTTCGACCGGCAACCGGAAGACTGAAACAGAATGTGCTTCCCTGGTTGTCCTTACTTTCCACCCAGATATCTCCACCATGCGCCTTTATAATATGCTTTGAGATGTTCAGTCCGAGCCCAACGCCATCGATATTGTCTCTTGTATTTCTGGCCTGATAATATTTATTAAAAATAAGGGATTGTTCTTCTTCAGGAATTCCAGGACCGTTGTCTTTGACGAAAAAAAGGAGATTCGCACGGTTTTTGGTCGGTTTGATTCCAACACTGACTTTGCTTCCAGGAACTGAAAATTTGATTGCATTATCCATAAGGTTATAGAACACACGTTGTAAATATTCAGGATCTCCTATAATATCAGGCAAATCCGAAGGTATGCTCGCGGCCATACGGATATTTTTTGTATCAGCCACGTGGCTTAAGCGACTGATACAACTCGAGACAAAAGCGGATGTCTTAATGGATTGCTGCTTGATATTAAGGTCTATTGACTCCAGTCTTGAAACTTGCATCAAATGGTTTAACAGGTCGCAGATCCTGCCGATCTCGGTACTTGCAATTTCAAGAAATTTTCTTTGACGCGTATTGATTTCACCCATTACTTCTTCGACAATCATATTTACTGATTCACGGGTTGAAGTCAAGGGGGTTCTGATCTCATGGCTTAACATCCCGATAAAGTCAGACCTCATCCGCTCTTCCTCTTTGAGTTGGATAGCCATCTCATTAAAGGCCTTTGCCAATTCTCCAAATTCATCTTTTGAACGGACACGAATCGGCTTGCTGAAACGATCATTTGAGATGGAACGGATTCCCTTCAATAGTTCTTTCAAAGGTCGTATCATTGAATAGGATAAAAAAAGGATTCCAATCAGCCCGACAATGCTTGAAAAAGCTAACCCTACAAGAGTGTTCCTGGAAGAGATCTGGCCTTTCTGGTTCAGCTCTCTGGTCGCAATTTCAATTTTCCTTTCGTTTGCAGTCCTGATGTTGGATATGGTTTTGATCCACCGGTTAATTTTTTGTTCGGGAATCCATAAATTTTCCACCTTGATGTCGCTTTTATTTTTACCCTTATTAGCGGAATATTCACGAAACTCAGTTGCCATGACATTCCACTCATCTGATATTTTGTTCCCTTTTTCCGTAAGCTTCAATATTCTGGAAAGGTTTTTGTCGAATTCACCTTGAGCAGATATAAAGTATTCAATATAAATGTCTTTTTTTAACAACTCATATTTCTTATCACTTTCCTCCATGCTCAATAAATTTTCGATCATCTTTTTCGATGTATATGAAATTTCAAAATTATGATTAACGATATTTTCCGATATATTTACAAGCTGTTGAATGCTTATAAACAGGACAAGTATGGTTCCGAAAAAAATAGAGATAAAAAAGAAAAACCATATCAGAAGTTTGCTTGTTATTCCGAATTTAGGCTTCATGAATCCGGTTTCCAGATGAAAGGGTAATCATTAAAGAGCATTGAAGATGGAACAACGCTTCGGGACTTTTGCTTTCCGCTGTTAAATACTTCAAACAGTCAGAAACAACAATAGAAAACTGGAGGAACCGGTTTCACATCCGATGTGTGCAAATATCGTAACCGAGTGTGCAAAACCCGTAACTCAAGGTGCATTTTCGCCGCCGGGATTTCAAAGAATCGTTATGATTATCGAGCAAAATATCATTGATTTGATTGCGGCACGCATTTTGCTTGATGGCAGGCTAATGATGACGATGACGGTAAGACTTTCTATGCAGATTTTGTAATAATAAAGAGTAATATCGCAATGGGGTTTAAATTTTTTGGATCGAGCGAACAATCAATTTCCAGGCTTTTTACAAATAAAAAACAGCGGGGAGGATACGTTGAAATCTTACATTGATCTAAAAGACAAGAGAAGCGGACTTGACCGGAGAATGTTCTCATATTCTCTTTATATCCCTGAAAGACGTACCGACAAAGACAGGAGGTTCAATTTATCCCGGAAAAACCTGGATCAATCTTATCAAACCGGGGCTATCGAGATCCGTGCGGCTTACAATTAATACTTCAGCAGAGCAGACTGGCTTTTTCAGTAGAATCTGTTATTTGAATCTGGTTGAATCAAGGATCCTGAATGCGAAATACGATATCCGGTAAGGCCACTCTTTTTACAATCTTTCTGTTTATAGCCTATCTGTTTTTAATATTTATTTTCCCGATACAGGCCCATTCAGCCGATGTCACGCTGGCCTGGAATAAAAATCTTGAGGGCAATATCGCCGGATACAGGCTTTTTTCCCGTCTGAACAACCAGGGCTATGATTTTATGAATCCGGACTGGGAGGGCAGTGAAACCCAGTGTACCCTGTACGGGTTGAAAGACAGCAAGGATTATTTTTTTGTCGTAAGAGCTTTTTCGATTGCAGGCTATGAAAGCCGCAATTCCAATGAAGTTTCCTATAACAGCGCTTATAAAACAATATCCCAGTATTCTAACAAACCCCCGATAGCCGATGCCGGTCCCAATCAGGTTGAGGGAAAAAATGAAACCGTTTTTTTAAATGGACTAAACTCTTTTGATCCGGATGACAGTATTGTCTCTTACCGCTGGACCCAGATCAAAGGCACACCGGTGGCGCTTAACAGTTCATCGAATGCAAAGATACAATTTGCAGCCCCGGAAATCGTTAAAGATGAGACGCTTGTTTTTAAACTGACGGTGACGGACAACCAAGGCAACCAATCATCGGATACCTGTTTTGTCACGATAACGGAAAACAACATTCCGCCGTCAAGTGAAGCCGGAGCAACCCAAACGGTCTCCCCCGGAGATTTTGTGGTTCTCGATGGCTCCGATTCTTTTGATCCGGATGACGGCATTCTGTATTATAAATGGATACAGCTTACCGGAAGACCGGCGAAACTTTCTAATCCATATGATGTAAAGACAAGCTTTATCGCGCATGACGTCGAATCAAAAGGTGAAGCCCTCGTGTTTGAACTTCAGGTAACGGATAAAGGGGGGTTGTTCTCAACCGATACGGTAGTTGTCAACATAACAGGAGGCGGGATTCCCCCTTTGGTGGAAACGATATCCGGGCAGGAGGTTTTTGAAGGAGATACGGTAATTCTGGATACATATCGAGTGGTTGATCCTTCTGACTCGGAGTTGATCTATAAATGGAAACAGATTGAAGGCCCGGCTGTCGTTTTTTCCGAGACAGATTCCATGGCTCCCAGTTTTGTTGCACCGCAGGTTGATCGCACTGCAGCGATCCTTGTTTTTGTTCTATCCGTGGAAAATGCGGATGGACTTGTCGGTACAACAGAAATCACTGTTGCGGTGAAGGAGAAGGGAGATTTTGGATTTCCAAATGAGGCTGTTCCATTTACGTCGGCCTATGGCGATATGCTGGGTGTCAAAATCAAGGGTGACGGGTCTCTCACACGGATAGATGCCATATTTCCGGAGGAGATCGATGATTCCTTCGACAGCAGAACAGAATCCATGATGTATGGTCTTTTTGAGATGGAGATCAGGGTTGCTCGTCCGGATGACAAGGTATCGGTTATCTTTTTTCTACCGGGAATTGTTCCGGAAAGCTGTCAGTTCTACAAGTACAGCGACAATGAGGGCGGATGGTATGATTTTACGGAAAATGTATCGTTTAGCAGCAGCCGTGATCAGATGGTCATGACCCTGACTGATGGCGGTACCGGAGATGATGACGACACTGCTGGCCGAATTATCATAGATCCATCGGGACTTGCCTTTGGCTCTGGCTATCGCAGACCATTGGGAGTTTCTTCCGATAATGGCTCAAGTGGAGGCTGTTTCATCGGGGCGGGGATTGAAGAGGTTTCCCCGAGTTTCGTAAATGTCAAAGCTGCCTTTAAACGCTGGGCAAGAAAAATCAGTTCCATTCTCCATTCTTTTAACACATAACATCCTTGATTTTTTCATTTTATCCGGTTCCCTTTTTACGCCACGTGCAGGTTCAGCCCGACAGAAGGATTTGATAACGACGTTCACCTGTGAAAACCCTGGTTGTTATTTTAAGCCCGGATATCATATTTTTCTTGAAAAATAGTCTTCCAAGAGATAATAAACAACTATTACAATCCAAAATTATCAAATTTCTGTTTCTCATAATGGCCGGCTCGAAGAAAGTTTCACGGCATGAAACTCCAGAAAAGATCGATCTGGATGGTCCGATGGCTTTTTTTCAGGCAGCGTTTATGAGATCGGGAGCATTTATGGCATTGAAAATGAAGAAAACCCTTTTACTTTTTTTGTTGATACCCGTTTTCGCCGTGATTTCGGGGTGTGAAAACAAGGAGGATTACGCGCCGGCTCCAGGACAGATGATTGCGTTCACAAATGTTTCCTCAGATTCGCTGACCGTAAACTGGACCAGAGCAACCGATCATGAGACATTTCAGCCATATCTTGAATATAAAGTGGTTGCTTCTCTTCGTAATAATATTGACACACTGGATAATGCCGAAAGAAACGGCAAGCCCATGACCTATGATGATCCGGAAACCGAGACAAAAGAAGAGATTGTATGGAATCGGGATATTGTTTCACTGGACATCAAGGGCCTTTTGGATGGCAAGGTATATTACTTTAATGTTATTGTAAGAGATGAATCCTGGCGTAAGGCAGCTTACACCATGACCTCTCAAAAAACGATTGATATCACGGATCCGATTATCGGGGGGGTGATCACGATCAGCAATGAAACCTCCAACTCTCTGGAATTGAACTGGCCCCAGTCAACCGATAACGGAACAGCTCAACGTCTGCTGGAATACAAGGTTGTGCGTTCAATTTCGAACAACATCAGTACCGTGGCAGGAGCGGAAACACAGGGTACGGAGATATTGGAATGGAAGACCTATGATCAGATTGAATTCCCGTTCCAGGTAACCGGCCTGAGCCCGGAGGTCGATTTTTTCAATGTCATTGTAAGAGATGAATATGACAATAAATCCGTTTATCTGACCGTTTCACAGGCGCCGATTCCCGGTGGGCTGGGCAACGTGTCGGTAAGCAATGTGGGAACCACGTTCTGCACCCTGAGCTGGGACCCCGCAACCGACTACAGAACCAGTACAACCGAATTGGAGTATCGAATATCCGGCTCAGAATCCCTTCAAAATATGGCTTGGACAAAAAACATTTCTACATACAATATTGAAGGATTGAATAGTAAACAAAATTATTATTTTATTGTTACGGTAAGAGATGCAGATGGTTATGAATCAAACTACAACCGGGCAAGCGTCCTGACCCTGGAGGATTTGTCTCAAAGCGCCGCTGCAATAGACAGGGCCATGATGGCGGTTGAGGATAATGATGGCGAGATTCCGATGATTATGGACGCGGATGCTCCGCTATCGATCGGAAGGGATGGCCATCTGCTTGTGTGGCTTGACGGGTCCGACATTACCGGAAATGGAGATGATTTTGAAGGCCCGGTTGAGATATGGGCTGATAAAAGCGGTATGGGAAATCATGCCCAGCAGCCGGTTTTTGACAGACAACCTGTTGCCGTACCTATGGACCTCATCCACAGCCTCAGCGCGGTCAGGTTTGACAGCAGTAACCAGAGCAGCATGGTGGTCAGGCTTGGGGCGGATCTGGACAGTTCTGTTTTTTCATCCGCGTATACGGTTTTTATCGCGGCAGACAGCGGGAGAAGTATAGACGACAATATCAATCCGACTGGCTGTTATTTTATTGGCCGAGACTCCTTGGGTAATTACGCGGGCCTTTTTCAGGAGGCGGCTCCCGGAGACGTCCGGTTTGTCGTTAAAACATCCTGGAACGACCTGCTGCGTATCCCGGCAGTATCATCACCTTTTGCGGCATCATTGCAATTCGGCAGGATATCCAATGAAAATGTTGCTGTTTTTTCAATCGATGGCGATTCCTATTCCGCGTATAATTTTATTCAGCCTGAAACCGTAACCGGTTTTGTTTTGGGGGCTTCCGAAGAGACAGAAGGAAGTGGACAGGATGCGGTATTCATCGACGGAGAACTGTTCGAATTCATCGTGTTTGATCGAAGGCTGGATGATTCGGAAACCGAGCGTATGCACCATTATCTGAATAACAAATGGGGAATCGTTTCAGCAGAGGAATAGCGTCTATTGTCCTGCGGACAGCCCGCGGATCAGCGATAGAACGTTCAGCCCCAGCACGTCGTGATTATACCCGCCTTCAAGGATTCCAAAGCAGCCGCCATTGCATCGTATGGAAGCTTCTCTGACCATCCGGCCGATTTCAAAATAGTCGGTGGTATGAAGAACGCCGCCCCAGTCCTCGATGTGGTTATCAAAGCCTGCTGAAATTCCGATAATATCCGCTTTGCAGTTGGTCATGGCATGTTTGGTTTCATTTAAATAGGCTTTCCGGTCATGTGTATTCAGGTTGTGAATCGTGATATGGTCTTTCCCTCCCAGGATATTTTCCGTACCATCACCATAATGCATGTCAATATCAAGAATGTAGGCGGATTTGATTTTCCCGTCTCTTTTGAGGGCTTCAATGGCAATCGCCATGTTGTTGAAATAGCAGAATCCCCAGCAGGAGGAAGCTGATGCATGGTGCCCCGGAGGTCGTATGAGTCCAAAGCTCGGTTCTGCAAGACCTGAAGCGGCAGCTTGAACCGCGGCTCCTGCGGCAAGGGCGGAAATATCATAAAGTCCTTCCTCTTTGACGTATGAGATATGATTTTTTGAGTGAGCCAGCGCAATATCCTCTTCACATGCAGGTTCCGGAATCACGAATTCCACTTCGGATTTGATAGCCTGCACAACCGCCTCCATTCTGCCGGATTCGGCAGCAGGGTCCGAGGTGTAGACCCTGTAAAAGTCATTATGGAAAAATACTTTCATAACCGTCTCTTATTCGAAAGGGTTTCGGCCATTGGCTGTGGAAACATGAGCTGGCTCAACCGGATTCGGTTCCGGATTCGCTGTCCTGCCGTACCATGAGAATATGATCCTTGATTTCATTCATGACAAAATAGCGTTTCAGCGAGTCTGCAAGCTCTTCCGGGGTTGGGGCCTTCCCGGTGGTCTCTGTGATGAAATTTTTTATCGCTCCGATGGCTTCAAGGATGGATGGATCCACTGTTTCTGTTTTCATGGTCATTCCGGTCTTTACAGGTTTTTCTGATGGATAAGCGTGAGATCGCTGATGATCCTGACTGGATCATTTCAGAAACTATATACACCTGAGGCATTTGTTTTCAAGGATTTTTATCCGTTTTTGATACCATGAAGTGGTTATGGTGACAGCCGAAACAGCTATGCGGGTTTCTTTTGGATTGACATTAAAACGATCGTTTAATACATTCGTTTAAATTTTTTTCGGAGAAGGAAAGGCTGTTTGCGAAACCATCAAGATATCAAGACAAAAGAGAGGCTTCTCATACACGCGGAAATCCTGTTCGCCCAGAGGGGGTTCCATGCGGTAAGTGTCCGGGAGATTACCACGGCGGCCGGCAGCAACCTGGCAGCAGTAAACTATTATTTTGACAGCAAGAAGAACCTTTATCTGGAGGTGTTCCGTCAGAGATGGGTTCCCCGGGCCAGGCGGATCAAAGAGAGTTTTGAAAACGTTCTGGCTGAAAAGGAGAGTCCCGGCATCGAGGAGATTTTCGGCGCGTTGGCGCACGCATTCATCGAAGGGCCGCTTGATGACGAAGAACGTAAGGTTCATGTACAGCTCATGCAGCGTGAAATCGTAAACCCTACCGCAGCTTTTGAGCTGGTGGCAAATGAAGTGACGGCTCCTTTTTTTGAAGACCTCACTTGCCGGCTGAGACGCTGTCTTCCAGAAGACATCGATGAGACAAGCCTGGTTTTAAGCAACATCAGCATGCTTGCCGTGGTGCTGTATTTCAATTTTTCCCGCGCGGTGGTAACACGATTCACCGGCAAGGCATATGATCCGAAATTCAAGATGCGCCTGGTTGAACATATCGCCTCTTTTTCCAGGGATGGATTCAATTCGCTTTTACGGAAGGAGAAGTTGTGAACCAGAGATTTCAATCCTGTTTGCTGCTTTTTGCGATGCTATGCGCGATCGGATGTGTAAGACTCGGCCCGGACTATGAGCGTCCGGATATCGGGCTGAAACCGCCGGGTTCTTATCATGAATCCGATTTCAAGGAAAAAGGACTGCCTGTTCCGGAAGATCGCTGGTGGCAGGGTTTTGGAGACCCTGAGATTGATAAACTGGTGGAGGCGGTGCTGAAAAACAACCCGGATATTCAACGAGCCGCCGCCCGGATTCTGGAAGTTCGGTCCCGATTCAAGGAAGCGGGGGCGGACCGGTACCCCAGTGTCAACCTGCAGGCTGAGTACCGGAAACAGCATCAATCCATCACCAATCCGTTTACGGGCAGTGTGGAATCCGAAACAGCCGACCTGTGGTCTCTTTCGCTTCCGGCTTCATTTGAGCTGGATCTGTGGGGACGGCTTGCAAGAGCCGAAGAAGCGGCAAGGGCCGAACTTCTGATTGCCGGGGAGAACAGAAGGACCATTGCCCAGTCGTTAATCGCCGAAGCAGTCACTCTGTACTTTCAGATGGAAATGCTGGAAAGAAGCATATGGATTAACCGCCAGAGCATTCAGACCTATCAGGAAAGTCTTAACCTGGTTGAAGGCCGGTACCGGCGGGGTCTTACCTCTGTCCTCGATGTTCACCAGGCGCGGCGCCGGCTGGCTCAGGCCGAGGCTGCCCTTCCTTCGCTGACGCAGGACCTTGGAAAAGTTCAGCAGCAGCTCGCCATACTCCAGGGCAGATATCCCCGGACCGGACAGGCGCGAAGTCATGAAGCAGACTATTATCGAAATCTTTCTCCGGTTCCGCCGGGGCTGCCTTCCGATCTTCTGGCCCGGAGGCCGGATATTCTGGCGGCGGAAGCCCGTCTCAGACAATTGAATGAAATGGTGGGAGTTGCCAAAGCAAATCGATTTCCGAGAATTACCCTGACCGGCGGGTTCGGGTATGCAAGCGGAGAGCTTGACAGCCTTTTCAAGCCGGAATCCGAACTCTGGAATATCGCGGCAGGCGGACTCTTCCCCGTCTTCAATGCCGGCAAACTGGCCGCGCAGCAGAGAGGCGCGGAAGCCCGCTATCAACAGGGCGTGGCAGACTATGCGAAAACCGTACTGGCTGCGTTTTCCGAAGTGGAAGGATCTCTTTTTGTCCGAAAACAGCAGTTGGAGAAGCGTCAACGGGTTGTGAACTTTCTGGAGCAGGCTCGTGCCACCCAGGAGGTTGCCCAGCAGCGCTATGAGCGGGGGCTTGCCGATTATCTGACGGTTCTTGAATCCCAGCAGACCCGGTTTTCAGCTGAAGAGAATCTTGTACTGGTTGATTTTTCAATTTTTTCAAACCGGGTCACGCTGCACCGGGCACTGGGAGGCGGCTGGGGAAACCCGGAACAGCCTGATAACGGTGAAACATCAGACAATAAAACGGATCAGACCGAATAAGGGATACGATTGAACATGACACAGAAAAAACGCAGAATCTTTCATTTTGTAATCGCGGCCGGCATCCTGGTTTTTGGCGTGCTGGGGTTCAAGCTCATGAAAGCAAGCAAACCTGCCCTGGAAAAAGTCGATCATGATGTCCCGGTTCCGATGGCCAGAGTCGTGAAGGTTAAGACCGGAACCCATCAGATGATTCTAACCGGGCACGGTACGGTGAAGCCGGTCAGGGAGATCAGGCTGGTTCCCCAGGTGAGCGGCAAGGTCATCGAGGTTTCCGGGGCCATGGTAAACGGGGGTACATTTAAAAAAAGCGATACGCTGCTTCAGATCGATCCGGCGGATTATCACATCGCCGTGACCCTGGCCGAGGCACGGGTCAAGGAAGCGGAAAGCCGGTATACACTTGCTGGTGAAGAGTCGGAAGCCGCTCGGTCCGAATGGGAGAACCTCAATCCGGACAGCAGGGTTCCCCCCCTGGTGGCCAAGGAACCGCAGCTTGCCGCAGCCCAGGCAACCCTTGACGCGGAAAAGGCCAATCTCAAAAGAGCGAGTCTTGACCTTGAGAGAACGAAGCTCACCGCTCCCTTTGACGGACGGGTGAGCGATGAAAGTGTGGATATCGGTCAATACGTGACGCCCGGACAGGTGCTTGCCGTATTGTACTCAACAGATGCCGCCGAGATTCTGCTGCCCATGGAAATGGAAGACCTTTTCTGGTTTTATGTGCCTGGATTTACCCAGGGGGAAGACGGGAAAGAAGCGGAAGCGGAAATACAGGCCAACGTGGCCGGCAGAGAGCTGTCCTGGCCGGGAAGAGTTGTCCGGTCCGAAGGCAAACTGGATGAACGCACCCGGTTGATCAATGTGATCGTTGAGGTGGAGAAACCATACGCGTATAAACCCCCTCTTGCCGTAGGGCTTTTTGTAACGGTTCACATCAAGGGCCGAACCCTTGAAGATGCGGCGGTCATTCCGAGGTCGGCTGTTCGTTCAGGCGGGATGGTCTGGGTCGTGGATGAGGCGGGAAGGCTGTCATTCCGAAAGGTTGATATCGTCCGGAATTCACAGGAAGGAGCCATTGTCCGGAAGGGCCTTTCAGATGGTGAAATGGTTGTCACTTCTCCCATTAAAGCCGTGAGTGACGGCATGAAGGTTCGGGGAATACTGCCTGAAAAGGAGGAGACGTCATGAAAGGCGCCATCGCCTGGTTTGCCGGAAATCATGTAGCGGCCAACCTTTTGATGTTTTTCCTGCTGCTGGCCGGAATCGTCACCGGTTTGACCATGAAGCTCGAGGTTTTTCCGGAATCCTCCCTGGACATGATAAGCATATCAACCGTCTATACAGGTGCTTCACCTGCTGAAGTGGAGGAGGCGATCCTGCGCCGGATCGAAGAAAAAGTGGCGGGGCTTGCGGGGATTGAGCGGATCGACTCCATTGCCCGGGAAGGATACGGTTCAATCACAATAGAAGTGATGAAAGGCTGGGAGCTGAAACAGCTTCTCGATGAAGTCAAGGCGGAAGTCGACAGGATAACCACCCTTCCCGATGAAGCGGAAAAGCCGATCGTCCGGGAGGTAACGCGCAGGACACAGGTGATCAACCTGGCGGTTTACGGAGATGCGCCGGAATCGACCATTAAACATATTGCGGAAAAAGTGAAAGACGATCTCACCAATCTGCCGGGTGTGACACTCGCGGAACTGACGGCGATCAGAACCAGTGAAATCCATATTCAGATTTCAGAGGAGACGCTCAAGAAATACGGCCTGACCTTAGAGCTTGTAGCACAGGCAGTCAGCAAAGAAAGCTTGGACCTCCCCGCCGGAAGTGTAAAAACCAGTAGCGGCGAAGTTCTGGTCCGAACCAAAGGCAGAAGGTATCAGGCGGCTGATTACCGGGACATCCCGGTGATTACACGGAGTGACGGAAGCGAGGTAAGGCTGGAACAGATCGCGGAGATCAAAGAAGGATTTGCGGACATAGATCTTTTTGCCCATTTCCAGGGGAAGCCGGCCGCCATGGTCAATGTCTACCGCGTGGCAGATCAGAATGCGCTCAAGGTTGCGGATGCGGTAAAGGCATACCTGAAAGAAGTCCGGCCCGGTCTTCCGGAAGGTGTTGAAATCGGTTATTACGCGGACATGTCCAAAATTTTGAAAAGCCGTATCGAGCTGCTGATGAAAAACATGATTTTCGGGCTGATCCTTGTCAGCATCCTGCTGGGCATGTTTCTGAATCTCCGCCTGGCGTTCTGGGTGACCCTTGGAATCCCCATAAGCTTCGCGGCAAGCCTTGTGCTGCTGCCTCAACTGGATGTTTCCATCAATATGATCTCCCTGTTCGCGTTTATCATGGTCCTTGGAATCGTTGTGGATGACGCGATCATTGTCGGAGAAAATGTTTACAGACTGCAGGAAAGCGGAATACCCTCCCTGAAAGCATCCATTGACGGTACGCTGGAGGTGGGACGCCCGGTAATCTTTTCGGTGCTGACTACCATCGTGGCTTTCTGGCCTCTCCTCCTCGCAGGAGGAACCATGGGCAAATTCATGCGCAACATACCCATCGTTGTCATGCTGGTACTGGCCGGGTCACTGGTGGAATCACTTTTTATCCTGCCCGCCCATCTGGCAAGAAGCAGGGCCGTGCAAACCGCCTACGGCAAGGACAAGAAAAAGCTGATGGCGCGGCTGATGAACAAGGCTATTGAAGGGCCGTATGCAACGCTGATCGAATTTTGCACAAGGTGGCGATATGCGACCATTGCCACGGGGATCGCCGTGCTTCTTCTGACCCTGGGGGTATGGGGAGCCGGATGGATTAAATTTACGTTTTTTCCGAAAGTGGAAGGGGATGTCCTGGAATGCCTGGTTACCATGCCGGCCGGAACGCCTGTGGAACGGACGCAGGAAGTGGTTGCGCGTCTTGAAAATACCGCAAGGGAGGTTCTGAAAGAAGAGGATAAAAAGAGGAAGCCGGGCGCGCCCCCGCTCCTGGAGCACAGCATTTCACTCGTCGGAGCCCAGTTCGGCAGACACGCGTCAAGCGGTGAGACCGGAGGCCATCTCGCCCAGGTGTGGATTCAGCTTCTCGACGGTGAATCGCGGGATATCAGTTCCATGAAGCTGAATAATTTATGGCGCGAAAAAACGGGAAAGATATCAGATGTTGAAACCATTGTGTTTAAAAGTGAAATCGAAAATGCCGGGAATGCCATTGAACTGCATCTTTCACTGGATGATACGGAGAAGCTTCTTGAAGCCGCGACCCTGCTCAAGGAAGAACTGAAAGGAATTCCGGGTGTTTTTGACATCGGAGACAGTTTTTTGCCCGGCAAAAAGGAGATGCAGCTCAAGCTGAAACCGTCCGCGACCAGCCTGGGACTGACGTTGAGCGATCTGGCCAGGCAGGTTCGGCACGCGTTCTACGGCGCAGAAGCTCTTCGATTTCAGAGGGATAAGGATGAAGTCAAGGTCCTTGTCCATTATCCGGAAGCGGAAAGACGATCCCTTGGGAATGTGGAGGAAATGCGGGTTCGAACCTCTAAGGGAGTGGAAGTCCCGTTCAGTCAGGTAGCGGAAGTCAATATGACGCAGGGATATGTTACCATCCAGCGCGCCCAGAGACAGCGCGTGATCAAGGTCACGGCGGATGTGGATGAAAAAGCCGCCAACGCAAACGAGATCCGGGTGGACCTGGAGAAGCGTTTTCTGCCCCGGCTTAAACAGTTGTACCCGGAGCTTCGATTCACCATCGAGGGCGAGGGAAAACGCCAGAAAGAGACGCTTGCGGATGTCAAGAAAGGCTTTATCATCGCTCTTTTCTGCATCTATGCCCTGCTCGCGATACCGTTTAAATCCTTTTCGCAGCCTCTTATTGTCATGTCCGCCATTCCCTTTGGCATGGTCGGGGCGATTCTGGGGCATCTGATTATGGGCTTCAACATCAGTGTGATCAGCCTGTTCGGAATTGTCGGATTAACCGGTGTTGTCGTAAATGATTCACTGGTGCTTGTCCACAGGATAAACCGGTTTCGGGAAGATGGCCTGGATGTTCATGATGCGGTCACCCGGGCGGGCGCCCTTCGGTTTCGGGCGATCATTCTGACATCGCTCACCACCTTTGCCGGCCTGACCCCGATGCTTCTGGAGCGAAGCATTCAGGCAAAATTTCTGGTCCCCATGGCGGTCAGTCTGGGATTCGGCGTTCTGTTCGCAACCTTAATCACGCTCCTTCTGATACCCTGCGGATATCTGATTCTGGATGATATTCATCTGTTTATAGACAGATTGAGAGGAAGAAAAGAAAAAATCCCAAGCCATCCATATTGACAATCCCGGTTGATTCGCTTATAAACCAAACTTCATGCCGGAGTGGTGAAATTGGTAGACGCAGAGGACTCAAAATCCTCCGGGGGCAACTCCATGCGAGTTCGATTCTCGCCTCCGGCACCATTATAAAAACAGGAGGTTAGCTTATAGCGAAGCCTCCTTTTTTGTTTGGTCATTTTAGTCGTTTTTAGCCCTTTTTTACCATATTTTGTGGTTTCAATGGAAGAAATTAGGAAGAAATTTTATCGAAAAAGCAGTTGGGCTTTTGGTAATTATTGATTTTATATTGTAAGAGATAGATAAGATGTCTAAAATTAATATTTCAAAACTCAAAGCTGCCCGAGCACAGTTGGATGCCGCGATTGAAATGTATTTTGTAAGCGATAATCCGGTAGCTACTCATACGCTTACGTCAGCTGCTTACAACATATTGCGTGATATTGCTTTAAAAAGTGGCTCTGATTGTCCTTTTTTAAAGACTGGATATATTAACGAATATCCAGAATCCAAGCGCAAGATGATTCGTAATTTTTTGAACCGTCCGGAAAATTTTTTCAAACACGCCGATAGAGACCCAAATGGGACAATAGAGTTTGATACTGAATTGACGGAATTATTTTTACTCGATGCGTGTGCTTATTTTCGAGATAAAAAAGAGTTACGACCAAAATACTATAATATTTTTAAAGCTTGGCATGGTGTTCCAAAAAAAAGAACGAGCAATACACAAAAACTGTTCGTCGAAACGATGCGGGATTATTTTAGGTCAAAGGGAAAATTGGAATACTGGCGATGTGTAACTCAGCATCTACCCAAGAATAAAGCTGATTGATCGAAAAAGAGACAATAAGAAGGAAGGTTATGTATACAGCACATCCAACTTTTATTCAGCCAGAAAACGAAGATATAAAAGTTTGGCGGTATATGGATTTCACTAAATTTGTATCACTAATTGAATCACAGAGGCTCTATTTCACACGTGCCGATAGATTCAAAGATCCATTCGAAGGATCGTGGCCAAAAGTAAATGTTGCTATGAGAGAGATTGTACCTGAAGGAATCCCCCCTGATGGACATGATGCTTATTTAAAAGCGACGCGCGATCTGGGGGGGCACTTTAAGAATTCTAGACGCTTTATGGCTATAAACTGTTGGTGTATGAATGAATATGAATCTGCCGCTATGTGGAAACTGTATTTAAAGAGCGATGAAGGTATTGCGATACAATCGACCTATGCAAAGCTGAAACAAAGTTTAATTGATGATGAGAGAATTTATTTAGGAAAGGTTAAATACATAGACTACGATAAAGAATACATTGGTGGAGGCAATGTTCTCAACCCTTTTGTTCACAAGAGAAAGAGTTTTGAACATGAGCAGGAAATTAGAGTCATAGTATCAAAATGGCCAACTAGAATTGAAAAAAGTTTGCAAATAAAAGTAGACATTGAGACATTAATTGAGCGAATTTATGTTGCACCAAGTGCTTCAGATTGGTTTGCCGATTTGGTAGAAGCAGTTATTTCAAGGTATGGTTATAACTTTGAAGTCGTTCATTCGAGGTTAAATGAAGATCCTGTTTTTTAATTTTTCCTTAAAAAATAAATCAATAACGGCTTAATATAATGCTATAAAGTGTTCGAATGGCTAAAAATGGCAAAGATTTTTCTTGACAAAAATCAATGGGATGTTTTATTGTTTTATTCAACATGACAACCTTT
This sequence comes from Desulfobacterales bacterium, assembly GCA_046484745.1. Classification (GTDB taxonomy): domain Bacteria; phylum Desulfobacterota; class Desulfobacteria; order Desulfobacterales; family SURF-7; genus JAQYVL01. Next base: position 69,626 of record JAWOIJ010000058.1, read on the forward strand.
AAATTAAAGATAGAATCTAAAATGGAAGAAACTACGTTGCTAAAAAAAGAAGCTGCTCCATTGGTAGGTATGACCGAGCGGCAGATTCAATTTTATAGTGATCAGCGAAATTTGATTCCTGGGATTAATAAAGACGTAGGAA
>JAWOIJ010000011.1:0-72228 GCA_046484745.1 Desulfobacterales bacterium
GCCTTAATTGCATTTGCCCCTTCCAGTAAAACGTTTTATCCAGTTAACATAGCTCTCTTCCGTGCGATAAGAATAGTGCTTCATCTGAATTACATGACAAACCTGATCAAGAAGTTTGGATAAACCCTCTATCATCTTGACAATAAAACAATATTATGGGTATGTGGATTTCGATGGCTGCTAAATCATGATAAAGCCGATAGCATACATGTCCGTAAATGGTGTGACAAATGCCGCTGTTTAACTGACAGAACTCTTTGTTTATAAAAAACTGCCAAAAGTGTTTCGCAAAGTCTACAGCGGTTTTTCATTGAACAAAATGAACAGCATAATTGTTCAAGCTGTTTTTAATCACGTCTGTTCGTACAACTAGTCTATGTTATCTTCTCCAAAACAAACACCGAGGCAGCATTAAGGGTAAAAAAATGAGTAGCAAAAAATGACATCGAAAAAAGACCTGTCAGAAAGAGACATTTGCACAAAATATATCCAGCCAGCCATTGAAAAAGTAGGTTGGAATCCTCTTACCCAAATTCGGGAAGAAGTCTCCTTTACTGATGGTCGTATCTATGTCAAAGGCAACCTGACAAGCAGAGGGAAAAGAAAAAGAGCAGACTATATCCTTTATCACAAACCCAATATTCCCATTGCCATAATTGAAGCAAAAGACAATAAACACTCAGTAAAGGCAGGTATCCAGCAAGGTCTTCATTACGCCGAAATCTTAGATATTCCTTCCGTCTATAGTAGTAATGGTGATGGGTTTTATGAACATGATCGCACCTGCTCAGGTGGACAAATAGAAACAGAACTCCCCCTTGATCAATTCCCTTCTCCTGAAACCCTCTGGCAACGCTACAAAAAATATAAAGGCATTGAAACAGAAGAACAGGAACGAGTCGCCGCCCAGGATTACTTTTTTGATGGTACAGACAGAACCCCACGCTATTACCAGCAAATTGCAATTAACCGCACGGTTGAGGCTATTTCCAAGGGACAAAATCGTATATTGCTGACTATGGCAACAGGTACTGGCAAGACCTATACAGCGTTTCAAATTATCCACCGCCTCTGGAAAAGCAAAACCAAAAAACGCATATTGTTCCTGGCAGATAGAAACGCCCTGATTGATCAAACCAAACGGGGAGATTTTCGTCATTTTAAAGACAAAATGACGGTCATCAAGAAGAAGCAAATAGATAAATCTTACGAAATCTATCTGGCCCTTTATCAGGGTTTAACCAACTACGATGAAGACAAAGACGCTTATCGTGAATTCAGTCCCGAGTTTTTCGATCTGATCGTCATTGATGAGTGCCACCGTGGCAGTGCCGCTGCCGACAGTGCATGGCGGGAAATTCTCAACTATTTTGCAGATGCAACCCACATCGGCTTAACCGCCACCCCCAAAGAAACAGAAACCGTTTCCAGTACCGAATATTTTGGTGACCCCATATATACCTATTCTCTGAAACAGGGCATAGAAGATGGTTTCCTTGCCCCGTATAAAGTTGTACGAGTAGGCTTGAATGTTGACTTGGAAGGCTGGCGGCCTGAACATGGCAAAACCGACAAGCAAGGCTTGTTTGTCGATGACCGCATATACAACCGTAAAGACTTTGACAAGACTTTGGTAATTGATGAACGAACCGAAACAGTTGCCAAAAAAATCAGTGAATTTCTCAAAAAAACCAATCGTTTTGATAAAACCATTATCTTCTGCGTTGACATTGATCACGCCCAGAGAATGAGAGCCGCTATAGCCAACGAAAACAGCGATCTAATGGCACAAAACCCAAAATTTGTAATGCAGATTACCGGCGACAATGAAGAAGGAAAAATGGAGTTGGACAACTTCATCAACCCAGAGGAGAGGTACCCGGTTGTTGCCACCACCTCAAAACTGATGACCACCGGCGTGGATGCCCAAACCTGTAAACTTATTGTGCTGGACAGCAACATAGGTTCCATGACAGAGTTCAAACAGATCATAGGCCGTGGAACACGCATCAATGAAGAATTTGGTAAAACATTCTTCACGATCATGGACTTTCGCAATGTAACAGATCTCTTTGCCGATCCAGACTTTGACGGTGATCCTGTCAGGGTAAAAGTACTTGATGAAGATGATGAATTCGAATCACCCGAAGAAGAAGCAGAATCCCTTGACCCGATCATTGATGAAGACGGTGAGGAAATAGTCTTTGATTCACCTCCTTATGAGCCTGATATCACCACAGGTGGAGACATTATCGCCGAACCGAGAGAAAAATACTATGTCAACGGTGTTAACGTGGCTGTGCTTAATGAGCGTATCCAGTATATGGATAACAACGGAAAACTGATTACCGGCAGCCTCAAGGATTACACCAGAGAAAAAGTGCGTGAGCAATACCGCACCCTGTCTGACTTCCTTAACAAATGGAATCAAGCCGACAAAAAACAGGTTATCATCGAAGAACTGACAGAACAAGGAATTGTTTTTGAGAATCTTAAGGAAGCCATTAATAAGGAAATGGATATTTTTGACCTTATCTGCCACACAGCATTTGACCAACCACCATTGACCAGAGCAGAACGGGCGAACAATGTCACAAAACGGGATTACTTCACCAAATATGGAGATCAGACCCGCAAGGTACTGGTAGCACTGCTGGAAAAATACGCGGATGAAGGTATTGAAAACATTGAGGATATGAAAATTCTGCAAGTTAACCCACTGGATCAGTTCGGTTCCCCCCTTGAGATTATCAGTCTTTTCGGTGGCAAAAAGCAGTACTTGCAGGCAATCACAGAACTGGAACAGGAAATATATAAGGCGGCATAAAGAACATGGCAAATATCAGCGGTATCGTAAAATCAGCAAGAAACATCATGCGCCAGGACACGGGGACCGGCAGTGATGAACTGCGTATCCTGCAATTGGGCTGGATGCTTTTCCTAAAAATATTCAGCGATAAAGACAAAGAGTTGGAATTATTGCAGGACGACTATGTTTCCCCCATACCAGCTGAACTGCATTGGGATGAATGGGCCGGAGATGACGAAGGAATGACCGGTGATGAGTTACTCGCCTTTGTCGATCAAAAACTTTTCCCAACTCTGGCAAATGTCGATCTTTCCACCGGCAACAAACGTGCCGTACTGGTACATGAAGTTTTTGCAGGCAACTACAATTACATGAAATCCGGTATTCACCTGCGGCAGGTCATTAACAAACTCAATGAAATTGACTTTAACAACTCCAAAGACAAGCAGGTCTTCGGCCAGATTTATGAGACCTTTTTGGGTGAACTGCAAAGTGCCGGTACATTGGGTGAATTTTATACCCCCCGTGCCATCACTGAACTGCTGACCGAACTTACCGCCCCAATAGCAGGTGAAAAGGTGCTTGATCCGGCCTGTGGCACGGGCGGCTTTCTCACCGCCGCACTGGAACATCTTAAGGCCAAAGCTTCATCCGTGGCAGAACGGGATGCTATCCAGCATAACGTCATGGGCTGGGAATACAAGCCACTGCCCTATCTGCTCGGCAATACCAATCTCATCCTTCATGATATTAATCTGCCCAATATCAAGTATGGCGATTCGCTGGCAAAACCCCTGGTCGAATACCGCCAGAAAGACCGGGTTGATGTTATCCTTACCAATCCGCCTTTCGGCGGGGTGGTTTCAAACAACAACGAAAACAATTTCCCCCAGACCTACCGCACCAAGGAATCGGCAGACCTGTTTTTAATCCTGATGATCCATCTGCTAAAAGATGGCGGCAGAGCCGCCATTGTATTGCCCGATGGTTCCTTGACCGGTGATGGCGTAAAGCAGCGTATCCGCCAGAAACTTCTTGAGGACTGCAACCTCCACACCATTATCCGTCTGCCAAATTCTGTGTTTCAGCCCTACGCATCGGTGGCAACCAATCTTTTGTTTTTTACCAAAGGCGAACCAACCCAAAATGTCTGGTATTGGCAGCATAAACTTCCTGAGGGATACAAGGCTTATTCCAAGACCAAGCCCATCCAGTCTGCTGAGTTTGATCAGCTCAAAGAGTGGTGGAATAAACGAGAGGAAAGCGAACAGGCTTGGCAGGTTGATATGAAAACCATCAAGGGAAATAATTATAACCTTGATATTAAAAATCCACACCAACCAGAAGAGGAAAAGCAATTTACCAGTTTCGAATTATTAGATTTATTGCATCAATCCTTTGCAAAAGGTGATCAACTGCTGGAACAGCTTAAGAAGGAGTTGGTGTAGTGGCTAATAAATTTATGCCCATTGGCAAACTATTCAACCTTGAAAAAGGTCAGCTTCAAAGTACAAAATGTACCCCCGGCGAATATGACTTTATAACCGCAGCCGAGGACTGGAAAACACACAATGGATATAACCATGAATGTGAAGCATTGATTTTTGCCGCTTCCGCTTCCGGTTCGTTGGGCAGAACACATTACGTTGACGGCAAGTTTATTTCCAGTGATTTGTGTTTTATTTTAACTCCGAAAAATGAAGAAAAATATCCCTTAAATCTTGCCTTTTATCACTTTGTCTTTAATTCATTGCGTCCTGTTCTGGTGGCAGCAACTAAATCAGGAACATCAAAAGAGTCAATAAATCAAGCTAATCTCAAGAAATATAAGCTCCCGTATTTTGATATTGAGCAGCAAGACTTATGGATTGAAAAACTCAAAAATACGCAAGTCAGAAAAGAATTGCTTGGTTCCGAACTCACCCACCAGCAAACTCTGCTAAAAAAACTGCGTCAACAGATTTTACAGGAAGCCATCGAAGGCAAACTCACAGCCGAGTGGCGGAAGCACAACCCAGACGCAGAGCCAGCCAGTGCACTGCTGGTCCGCATACAGGCAGAAAAAGCCCAGCTGATAAAAGACAAAACAATTAAAAAACAAAAGCCTCTACCGTCAATCAGTGAAAAAGAAAAACCCTTTACATTGCCGGATGGGTGGGAGTGGTGTCGATTAGATCAAATCACGTATGGGTTTCAATATGGAACCAGTAGTAAGTCTTCAGAATCTGGTGAAGTTCCAGTTCTTCGAATGGGTAATCTACAGAGAGGTAAAATCGACTGGGATGACTTGGTTTTTTCGTCCGATCAGGAGGATATCGCCAAGTTCGATTTACATATTGGTGATTTGCTATTCAACCGAACAAACAGCAGAGAGCTGGTAGGGAAAACTGCAATTTTTGACGGGCTTCAAAAAGCTATTTATGCCGGATATTTAGTTCGGTTTCGTATGGCCGGCGGAACTATCCCAGAATACGCAAATATGGTTATGAATTCCGCGCTTCATCGAAATTGGTGTGATGAGGTAAAAACAGATGCCCTTGGTCAATCAAACATAAATGCGACAAAGCTAAGTTTGTTCAGATTTCCATTACCCTCAAGTGATGAGCAAAAAACCATCGTTGCCAAAGTCGAAAAACTCCTCGCTCTGTGCGACCAACTGAAAAACCAAATCACCGACAACCAGACCTACGCCGAACAACTGATGCAGGCGGTTTTACGGGAAGCCTTTTCACACACTTCTGTCCAACAGAGTCAAGAGGTGGTCAATGCTTAACAAGGCCGCCAAATTCACCCTTGTCGCCACTTCGTTGGCACCTATTTGTCTGACTCTCTGGTTTGTCGAGTTCAGCAAGGCGTGGGACTGGCGAGCTGGTTGGAATTATTTGTTGGTGGCGGCCCTGCTTTGTCTGCTTTGCGCTGGTCTGATCCTGCTTTCCGGTAAAAACCTGGAAAAACTACCGGTCAAAATAAAAGCCGTAAAAACCGTGGATAAGGAAATAGTCGGGTTCCTGCTGGTTTACCTGCTACCGCTCATCAACCAGACCAATAACAGCATCAGTGTACCGGTGCTGGTGTTTATCTCCGTGATTTTCTTCTTTATCGTCCAGAATTCCCATGCCTACCATTTCAACCCGCTGCTGGGTTTTTTCGGCTACCATTTTTACGAAGTCATCATTGAGGGTGATATCACCTATGTCCTGATCACCAAAAAAAATATTGCTGACTGCAAATCCATCACCCAAGTCGTACAACTCACCGAATATATGATACTGGAAACCAACAATGCCTGAAAACAACAACCAAATCAGCAACCTGTTTGCGATCCTTGATGATGCCCAAACGCCCATCAGAAGAATCCCATTAACTGAGCAATTCCGCCAGGAATTAGGTGAATTCTTCTCAGGTCAAAAGCAAGATTTTATCACCGATAAACAGGAGATTGAATTTACCGGCAGTTACAATGTTGATTCCGGTGAAATATTTACCATCGCAGATTATCCGCTGCCTGAAACAATCTCCAATGCCCTGGGAAATCCCCTCAACAATCCAATTCTTAACCTTAATACGGAAACTAACCGCATTAAGGCCCTGTTTACCGGCCATTGGTCGGATCAAGAACAGCAAGTCAGCTTTCAGGTCTTCAATTCGGGGAAACTATTGTCAAAAGGCTGGACGCTTATCGGTTCAGGCGAAACCTATAAAAAACTCGAAGAACCAGGATTGATACTACACGACAAACTTACAGCCCAATTTCAGAATGGCACATTGCTGTTTGTCTCCTACCACAACACCAAAAGGTTTCTGGATTTAAGTGACTACTACCGGGAGGCAACCGACACAGACCTTGATGCCTTCGCAGGAAATGAACTATTTGAGTTTGAAGATCAAACCACATTTAAAGGAAACGCAGACAGTATCATAAGGAAGAAAATAGCCCTGCTGCAAAAAAATAATGTGCTGGAAGACCTGTCTGTCGCTGGCATAGTAGCCGTTGCCGACGATCTAAATGAGAACATAGCCGAAGAAAACAAAATCAATATAAAAACCAACAACGGCAAACTCGTCATTCCACAAGACAAAAAAGAACTAAAAGAACTGATCCGATTTCTCGATGAAGATTATGTGACTGCCCCATTAACACAAAGAAGGTGCTTGATAAATTCAAAAAAATACTTGTAATTACAATAAAATAAAAAAGATAACATCTGTCTGCTCATAGGGAAATAGGGTCGGGCCAAGCTAACTGCTAACCACCACAGGTAATAAGCGAAATATTACCCCTCAAATGGGTGCTATATCGTTCTTTTTGAGGTCAAAACAGCATTATAACCATGGCAAGAGCAAAACGTCACTATATACGCGGACAGATATGGCATATTACCCACCGATGCCATAAGCGAGAGTTTTTGCTGAAATTTGCAAAGGATCGCAGCCGGTGGCTGCATTGGCTATTTGAAGCAAGAAAGCGTTATGACCTGGTAGTATTAAACTATGCAGTGACATCGAATCATATTCATCTTCTTGTTTCTGATGATACGGATCGTAGCATCATACCCGATTCAATCAAACTGATTGCCGGGAGAACCGGTCAGGAATATAATCAGCGTAAGCGTCGAAAGGGGGCTTTCTGGGAGGATCGGTATCATGCCACAGCAATTGAAGATGGCGATCATCTGTTGCAGTGTCTTGTATACATTGATCTCAATATGGTGCGTGCAGGTGTTGTGAAGCATCCTTCTGAATGGACTTGTTGCGGTTACAGTGAAATACAGAACCCGAGAAGAAAAAACATTCTGATAAATTATAAAAGACTCATGGAATTGCTTGGATTCAATACTTACGAGGAAGTGAAATCGAGTTAGAAAAAATGGGTTGAGAGCTGTTTGATGAATGGTGATATTCGCCGCGAAGAAAAATGGAGCAAAAGCATTGCGGTAGGCAGCAAAGATTTTATTGACAGCATAAAATCTTCGATGGGGAGTTTGGCTCAGGGGCGCAAGAGAACTGAAGCAGGGGAATCATATCAACTTCGAGAGTTACAAATTCCATATGGTGAGCATTTTGGGGTCAAAAAGATCGAAATAGAGCATGGAAATACCTATTTATGGCGTTGAAATTCAGAAAATACAAAATGTTAGCTTGGCCCCGTACGACCAATATATTTCGTCATTCGGAAATTTCTAATTTTTCCGGTTCGCACAACAACATTGGATTTACAGATATTTGTCCACAATTTCTACATTGCCATCTGTCTTTATGAACATTGTTATGACAGGATTTCGGTGGTTTTACTCCTTTTATACCGCACCAATCAGACTTCGTGCCCATTCCCTGGACATTACATATATTTTTGGAATCAAGTGCAACAGCCCCACAATTGGAACATATGAAAGCTCGAGTATCTCTTGGAACGGGAACGTGTTTTTTTTCAGTCATTATAATAAGCTCCTTGTATAAATTTTTATATCTGACAATACTTATAATTATAACTTCTTTAAATAGAAACGATTTTAGATTATAATCAATATGTAGGGTGTGTCAATGTAAAATGAATATCAGATAGTATGAAGCGTTTAAAATTTTTGACAGAACCAACTTGTTTGCAGTAACTTTTAATTTCGTCTACTTGAAAGGAGGTGACACAATGAAGATAAAGGATTGCTTACCGGAAAAAGGTGCAAAACTGTTTCTCTCTGTTATTTTGATGATTGGCGCTATCGGTTTTGTGTTTTTAGGATTCACTGTTTTACCTATTATAGGGTTTGTAGTGGCAATTCCTTTTGCAGCAGGTGCTATATATTTTATTAGATTGCATCTTAATGATCAATGTGAGATTGAGCCTTAATCGAATTGCCAGTTCCAAATTGAGTCAATGACCATAATCTGAACACAACAAGTGTTTTGCAGTGGCTCGGGCGGGAGCGTGCCTTCGTTATCGGCTCTTGTTTTTTCGGCCTTTTTCGTTTTCTTGTCGGTTGCCGTGATGCGCCGCCCGCCCACTGAAAACCTCGTTCGCTTCATAAAAACGTCTCGACGTTTAGGCGTTATAGTGCTATAATGTCCTCAAACAAATGGAGGTGACATTATGGAAACATCTGTTAAACGCGCCACAATTTATCTGGATGAGGTTGTTCATAAGGCTCTTAAAATAAAGGCGTTGGAGACATCCAGATCCATTTCAGATCTTGTAAATTCGGCCGTTAAAGGCGCTCTTGCCGAAGACGCCGAAGATCTTGCAGCATTCGAAGACCGGGCGAATGAGCCTCTGCTCAGCTATGATGAAATGGTGAAGAGGCTCAAAAAAGATGGCCGAATATAAAATCTTTTTCAGAAAATCCGTGAACAAGGATTTTTTCAGTATCCCGAAAAAAGATGTTGGGAGAATCCTGAATCGTATAAAGAGTCTTGCAGATGATCCTCGTCCTCCAGGTTGCGAAAAATTGACTGGACAAGAACGGTACCGCCTGCGCCAAGGACGATATCGTATCGTTTACTCTATACAAGATGATGAGCTTACAATATGGATTGTAACGATTGGTCACCGAAAAGATATTTATCGCTGAAGCGAACCAGGCGGTGTAGCTGACGTGCACGGCTTGCATTTCCTCGAAGAAAAATGGAGCAAAAGCATTGCGGTAGGCAGCAGAGATTTTATTGACAGTATAAAAGAAAAAAGGCTTTTCGGAACCATTTCCGAAAAGCCTTTTTTATATTCACCTGCGCTTCGAAATGCTAAGAATTGAGAATGCTCTTGGCCCTGTCATCATTCACATCGGAAACATGAGGAATGCCTGTCTCTGCAGCAGTTTCGCGGTTTCCAGAGAAGATGTCCGATCTTTCGATCCGATTCAGAGAAAATTTTCTTGCTCCTGCCATGAGCTGCTGCAGGCCGCAAGCCAGTTTGTCGGCCAATGTCCAGAATGCGATTGCGCCGTAAGGAATATGTTTCATTTCATCTTTTCCTACCTTTTTTTCCACATCAAAATAGGAGGCAAAAATTTCCTTGGCGCTGTTTCCTACCTGCTGAACGGTTTTCGGCAATTCATTCCAGTTGCCGCTTACGTCTGCCCGCCTTTCAGGATGAAGTGCGCCTTCAATGTTCGAACCGACAAAACCCGGAATCATGATCGCTCTTCCCATGCATATCAGTTTTGTAAACGGTGCTCCAAGCGCAAGTGCCTTGAATATATGGTCTTCAAGGGCAAAACCTCCGGCAAAGGACATATCAACGACATGTTGTCCTTTCGCTGACAGGATGCTGGCATACTCGTACGCCTTTGAGTGCAGATTGATAGAAGGTACGCCCCAGCTCTGCATCATGTTCCAGGGGCTCATTCCGGTACCGCCGCCGGAGCCGTCAATTGTCAGCAGGTCAAGATTCGCGTCTGAAGCAAACTTTATCGCCATTGCCAGTTCTTCCATTCCATAAGAACCGGTTTTCAGGGTTATTCTTTTAAATCCGATACTTCTGAGGTAATCCACGCTGCTCATGAAATCTTCACGTACCTGATCCACCGTACTCAGATTGGTCCCTCCAAGACGGCTGTGCCGGGCAAAGGATTTAATTGAACCGTTTTCAAAGGCTTCCTGAACTTCAGGAACAGTTGGATCCGGATCGACTACATAGCCCCGTTCTTTCAGAAATATAGCGTAATCAAGGCTTTCTACCTGTATCTCGCCACCGATATCCTTGGCGCCCTGACCCCACTTCAATTCGATAATGCATTTTTCGCCATATTTATCCACTACGAATTCCGCAACGCCATTTCGGGTATCTTCGACATTGAGTTGAACGATTATGGCGCCATAACCGTCAAAGTATCGAAGATATCCATCGATGCGCCTTTCCAACTCCGGAGCGCTCTTGATTTTGCCTTTTTTCGCGGCACCGATACCGATTTCCGATTGACGGTCAACCCCCACAACGTTTTCACCGATTACGACGGGAATGCCGCAAAGCGCTCCGCCGATTGCAAATGAGTCCCAGTATTTCTGGGCGATAAATGTCGATCCGAGTGCTCCAGTCATCAGGGGCATGCGAATTTTTGTTTTTACGTTCGCGCCGAATTCCGATTCAAGGCTGACCTTTGGAAAGATGCAGTCATCCGGATCATTGCTCATGCCATTGCTCAGGCCATGTGCGCCATAGGCATACCCCTGGATTCGAAGCGAGTTGTAGGAAACGCCGACATGGGTCGTATTGTTGGCGCCGGCTGTTACCAGACCAAAACTTCTTGGATAAAGCAGCTTTCGTCCGACAAGGCTGGAAAGCCATGTCTCGCATTTTCCCTGACAGTCTGCACGGCAGAGCGTACACAGACTGGATTCTGCGGCATTACCCCGATTCGTGGTTCCAAGTGTATCATTGCTTTTTGAAAATCTCATCTTTACTCTCCTTTTGTTCAATACGGTTAAGACCGGCTGTTTTTTTAAACCGAATCTCTAAAGTTTCAAAGGCCATAAACGCAAAAAGACGTCTGTTCCTTTGAGAATCAGACGTCTTTGTCTTTTTTTCTGTTTAAAAGTTATCGCACGCCATTGTGCGGATAAAAGATTTTAACTTATAATTACATAAGCTCCTTAAAATTACCTGTACTGATGTTAAAAGTCAAGCAGGAAATCGGATAAAAAATGATCGGATATGAATTCCGTCAGCAGGCGGATGTGAAAGATTGGGGGCAATCGAATAAATACTGTTTTGTATCCGGGCGGAAATTGTCGCTTTCGGGGAAGTTCCACGCGCTGTGGGCGGAACAATCTATTCCTGGTATAATTCATCTGAAAGTATTATGGCTTCAGCGATATGACGAAGTGATTTCCGGGAATCCATGCTGCGTTTTTGTATCCATCGATAGGCCTCATCGACTTTCATGCCGCGACTGTTCACAAGAATCTCTTTGGCCCGTTCAACAGTTTTTCTGGTTTCCAGCTCTTCACGGATAACTTTTGTTTTTACCATCAGTTCGGTATTCAAAATGGCGACGGCAGCCTGGTTTGCGACAGCTCTCAGAAGATTTACCTCTGTTTCGGAAAAATCATACGGGTCGGATGTAAAACAGTTCAACGCACCGATCACCTTTTCATCTTTTAAGGTGAGCGGCACACCCATCATGGAGACAAGGCCCAGCTTCCTGGCCATCTCTTTTTCTTTAAACCTTTTGTTTTTCAACACATTTTTAATGATAAGCGGTTGTTTCCGTGTAACCACATAGCCCACAACGCCTTCGTCGGGGTTCAATGAGCGGTCTTTAACATATTCCGGAGCGATTGCCTGGGTTGCCTTTAATCGAATTTTTGGAGGATCCTGAGTTTCATCGATCAGCCATAAAGAGCATATGGTTACATTCATGGCATTTGCTGTAACCATAACGATAAGCTTTAACAGGTCTTCAAGATACAGTTCCGATGTTATGGCATGACTGATATCCGTAAGCGCCTTGATATATTCTCCATAAGTTTTTGTATCCAGTTTTTCCATCTGTCCTGCCGTATGGGGCTGTAATCCGAATTGGTTGTAACCGTTTAAAAGCATCCGGGGGTATCCCGGAACAAAGCCTTTCAAAATCTATTTCTATAGAAATAATAAAAACTTTTCAACACCTCATCGAGCAGAAACACAAAATTGTGATTAAAAATCAGAAAATAGAGCTTGTTACACCAAATATCCCTGTCTCAGGGAAAAGAGGCGGTCTTTGCCCTTGACATTAAGAAATACTTATAAATATAATTCATAAATTATTTATAATTAATTTTCCGGGAAGAGAAAGTTTGCCAAAAGATAAGGAGAAATAGGATATGTGCCGTCTGCTCGCGATAACATCGGATACATTTACCTCTCCTGTCATGGGGTTTAAGGGATTGAATGCCATGCGAGAAGGATATGACGGCTCCGGCGTCGGCCTGCTTTTGCGGGATCTTGGTGGCTCATTTGAAGCGATTAAAGAATTTCCGATCTTGTCCGGAATTTTCAGTGATTCAGGCTTGCGGACTCTTGATCAATTCATGCTGGATAAGGGGTTTACAACAAAATACAAAATTTCTTTCAAATTGCCGAAAGATCCACCCAGGGGCGTTCCAAGAAGAGATATTTACCTGATCAGGGCATATGATTATCCCCTTGACTGGGAAAGGATGGAACAGAAAGAGCTGCATGATAATCTGATGAGGGTCCGGCTTCACCTCAAGAAACAGGGCGAAGCAAACAGAGATATGATTATTTTTTCCTTTTGGCCGGATACCATTATGATAAAAGAGATCGGGGACCCCATTCAGGTGGCTGAATATTTACAGCTGGATCGGAAGGAACTCACGGCTCGGGTTATAATGGTCCAGGGGCGGCAAAATACCAATTATGATGTAGATCTCTATTCCTGCCATCCGTTTTTTCTACAGGGTTTTTCAACCATGGCAAACGGCGAGAACACTGCATTTGTAACGAATCGTGAATTTTTGATTTCAAGGGGGTTTCCGGGGTATAACGGTTATAGGTCTGACTCGGAAATCTTTACACACACCCTGCATTATGCATGCTCAACACTGAAGCTTGGAATCGAAGCATTCAAACATATCATAACACCTTTAAACCAGGAATTGCTTTGTGATCACCCGGATGCCTCTTTTTTAAGGCATTTGAAATATTCATGCAGGCAACTCATCATTGACGGACCCAATTGCGTTATCGGTTGTCTTCCGGACAATTCCCTTTTTATGGTACAGGATCGAAAAAAACTCCGGCCGGGAGTTGTCGGCGGTGATCAGGGAATGTTTGTTTTTTCTTCCGAGATTTGCGGTCTGGATGCCGTGATGCCGGATCGCGACAAAACCAGAGACTTTCAGCCAATGCATCTGGATACGGTGTTTGTTGACCCGGATCGGCAGGGTGTCAAAATCTGCCGCCAGACAGATTCATTTCTGAAGAATTGAGTTTTCGAATCCATCGGCAAACTCCTTCAGGCCTCATGAGCTTTTCCGATTAAATCAGCAATGCCCATCTGTTTCTTTTTAAGGTAAGTGGTTATTCCGCTATGGATCTCAACAAAAACATCGGGGTTTACAAACCAGGATGTTCCAATGCCCACCGCAGTCGCACCTGCAAGAACATATTCGATCACATCCCGCCAGTTTGAAATCCCTCCAATCCCGATGATCGGTATTTGCTTGCGGCGGCATTCCGGTATTTTTTTAAAACAGTCATATACCATAAAAAGGCCGACCGGTTTTATCGCCGGACCGGAAAGCCCCCCCACCACATTTCCCAGAAGCGGCTTGCCGGTATCGATACTGATCGCCATCCCACGGATGGTGTTAATCATGGAAAGCGCGTCGGTACCTCCGGAAATGGCTGCTTTTGCGGGCACTGTAATATCGGTTATGTTCGGTGTCAGTTTGGTGATGATAAGAAGACGTTGATCAACCCGTTTCTTTACGGTTTTAACGATGCGCTCCACCAGTTTGGGATCGGTTCCAAAAGCAGTGCCTCCTTTTTTGATATTCGGACAGGAGACATTGATCTCAATACCGGAAATAAGTTGACTCAGATCGTTATCACTCAGGCAGGAAGCAAGCTCACCGAATTCCTCAACAGAGTCTGCAGAAATGTTCACAAAAATCGGCAGATCAAAGTTGAGAAGACCGGGAAGTTCTTTTTTTGTAAAAAATGCGGCACCTTCATTTTGAAGGCCGATGGAATTGAGTATGCCGGTCTGTGTTTCAACAATCCTGAATTCAGGGTTTCCTTCTTTGGGCTTCAGGGTAACGCCTTTTGTTACAAAGGCGCCAAGTGTTGACACGATTTTGGGGCTCTTTTTCAACACTTCGATTTCATTGCCATGCCCTGATGTTCCGGAAGCTGTCATTAACGGGCTTCTCAGTTGTTTGTCTTTAAGTTTCACATGGAGGATGTTAGTCATAGCTGTTCCCAGTCAATTTCTTTTGAGTCAAAAAGAGGTCCATCAACACATACCCGGGAGTATCGGCTGCCTTTCGTGTCTTTCCTGGTCCGGCAGACACAGGACATGCAGACACCGATTCCGCATCCCATTCTTTTTTCCAAAAGGACTTTCAATGGAATATTGAATTTCAAAGCGATATTTTTTAATGCGAGCAGCATCGGTTTCGGGCCACAGGCAAGAATCATAATAGATTCCGTTTGTTTTAAACGGTTCAAAAAAAGGGTGTAATGATCCACAACCAGACCGACATGATAGTTTTTATGGTTTATTTTATCGCTCAGAATTTCATTCTCCGTTGACTCCCTGGACAAGAAGATTTCATCCGGATTCAATCCGATTTTGGATAGTTCATTGATATAAACATATGCTTTTTCGGATTCATCTGAAAACGTTTTTCCATAAGGCGCTTCCCGTAATGATTCAATCCGGTCGATACCGATAAACGCTTTGAGTTTAAAGGAGTAAAACTTGAGAGCCTGTCCGAAAAAAACCAGGGGCGCCATGCCGACACCGCCGCCGATAAGGTGTACTTCATCCACATTATCAGACCGCCATTTGGGTATATTTGTGAATTTTCCAAGGGGTCCCAGTATTTTTATCTGATTTCCGGGATTCAAATTTTTTAGTTCATTTGTACCGATTCCATCTTCGATGATTTTATAAAAGATTTCAAATTTGTGCGGATAAACCGTGTTGGTTATTGCTGCCAATTGAGCGGGGAGATGGAGTTTTTTATGATAACCCCATTCAAAATGCTTATAGTATGCCCGCTGAATTCCAAAAGGTCTTTTTAGAAAAGATCGGGCAGAGAGATCCATCGCATGTTTCCGGTATTCAGATATCCGTTTTTCAGGAGAACGGCCTCGTTTTTTTCGGTGACCTTCGGGCAGGGTGTCTATCATTACAAACTGTCCCGGGCCGATCGTATGCAAGTCCGGGGCAGTAAACTGCAGTTTGAAGTGCATGGGTTTGCCGTCCAATCCAACCGGCGTGTTTTGGATCACTTCTGCCTTGAAATGTTTGATCCCGTGTTTGGTATTTTCCCCCAAATCTGATTTCATCGGCTCCATGTTGAACAGGTGCCCGAATTGATTTGGATCGATCTCCGCTGCTTTTTTACAAATATCTTCAAAACAGACACAAAAACCCCTTGGCCATTTATCTGCCTGACTGATGTGTCTATGGGATCTCATCACGCTTTTGTGCGGGAAGATCAGATAACAGACAACTTGAAACTCATGCTTGTCTTTTTGGAAGATATCCTCTGCTGCCTGTTTCAGGGCTTGTTTTTTTTCCGGGGAATAAAAACAGAAAAAGATTTTTCTCCCGTTTTTGTTTTCCGCAATAAAGTCGATATTGCCAAGGCTGCTGTCATGGATTTTGAAATCAGTAGTTTCTGTATTGATATCCAGAGTCGCGTCGTGAAAGGAGCCTTCTGCAACAGATTTAATTTTATAATTATCTTTTAACAGGATGGTACGAAGGAGGGACAGGCATATTCGATTGTATGCCCTGCGATTTATGCTTTTATCGGATATTGTTTCCCGGATTTCCTGCACGGTTCGTTCGGCAAGAAATTTTTGCAATGAGGGTTTGACTAGATTCCCGGCATGGCTTCTCACTTTTTCCGGTTGATCCGATCCTTCGTGGAAAGCGGCCATTTGAACAAATAATTCCAATTCGCGGTAATCGTTCTTTCCAGATTTTTTTGAAATTTCTTTTTCGGTTTGAGACTTCCAGGTTAGAGAATAATAGCGATTCGACACACGGCCTTTCTGTTGATTTGACTTTTCAGCGATATCGGGAAAGTTCGTTCCGGCCGCCTCGGTTTCATATCCCATTTTTGATAAAGTATGAGGCAGTGTTTCCCGGCATTCTGTAGTTTTGAGTCTATGCGCTAAAATTATTCTGCATGAAGGGCCTGAGTTTACTCTGATTCGGCTCAAAAAAGGCTGCAGTTTCTGAATATCGTCTTTTTCCGGAAGCACTTCTGAATGCCATTTCGAGAAATCCGCACAATTTATTTTAAGCCAGGCGCCCCAGAACGCTGATAAAATCGAATAATTATTGTCTCTATTATAAGGCGGATCAATAAATAGATGCGTAATTTTTAGTTTTCGGGGCAAGGGTGCGGATCGTAAATCAGCAAGCTGAACATATGCCTGATCATCGGTGTTTTCAAATTCATCCATTGAATTCGCAAAGTCTGTAAAACCTGAAAGGGAATTCAATTCCTTCTTGCAGGTTAACACCGCAGCAAACTGCTTTTCAAAAGCCTTCCAGACATTGATCTCCTGTCCGGGTGATGGTGAAAAGCGATCAGAAGTTTTCCACCAGCGCGACGCAGCGCTGGATTTCGCTGTTGTATTTTGTATCGTGATGCAGTTTGTAAGAATTCCTGTAAACACATATTGAAGTGTTTCCCTGCATCTAATAGACGAGATTTGATTGATTGCGTTCAGCAGCTCAGCCAAAGACGCTAAATTGCGGCTTGTAAAAAGTTCTTGAATGAAGATGGCATCTTTTTTTTTAGAAAGGGTAATTTTTTTTTCAGGATGCCAATATTCCGGCTGAGCCTTCGATTCCGAGCGCTGTCTTTGGATCTGGAATTTTGACAGACGCTTCAACTGGTTAAATCCACAATATTGACAGGTGATCCTGACGGATTCAGGCCGTTCTTTTCGGCCATCTTTTACCCATTTCAAATATTCGTAGTTTACTGGTTTTTTACATCCAGGGCATATACAGGTATATCGTTTTTGTATATGGCCGGAAACTTTTTGTTGAATTTCTTCAAAAGCCTTTTTTAATGAATATAAGCCAACGGGCTGGGCTAAAACTTTTATCAGGAAAACAGCCACTGGATTGATGCCACGGGCCAATACTTTCGAACCGCGTTGAAGTGCCGTAACAACAGGAGCGGCTTCCGCGCAAAACGGGTCAAGCAGAACATCTCCTGGCTGCATGTCTTTAAAGATCCTGTGGAGTTCATTGGACTGGTTCTGCCCCCAGTATGGATGAGAACACGTAACACAATGTAAAAAAGGGGGCTGTTTCATATTCAATCTCGATAAATTATATAACGAAACTGCGTATCCGCTTCAAGGGAATTTTATCTGTTGAAATGATGATGAACATTCATAAATCCTACAGGCTGTATCATCCTTCCTGAATTCTTTCTGACAATGGGATCACATGGAGGAGTATATATAAATGATCTGATTATAATGCAAGAATCATCTGCCAATCGATGGAATAAAAAGAAGTTTGTTATATCTGAGTGTTCTGATCCGAAAGTTCCGGAATGTATTCCAAGCCCTGGTGCCGCAATATATCATAATAGATCATGATCTGCCTTACATAGCGGACCGGCTCTGTTCCTCTGCAATATCCGTATTTGGCATCTTTAAAATATTTCCATTTTCGAAGCATGGGAAGTGTTTTTGAAAGAGATGACCATTTATTGGGGTCCAGGTTCATTTTTTTTGCCAGTCTCTGGGCGTCGCGAATATGTCCCTGCCCGGTATTATAGGCTCCAAAAGCAATGAACAGCCGGTCTGCGCCCTCTGCGCCCTTAAACAGGTCGTACAACTCCTTTAAATGTCTGACACCCGCATCAATGTTTTGAGTCGGGTCATAAAGGTCGGTTACACCATAGGCCTGGGCAGTTCTTTCGGTTAGTTGCATCAGTCCATGGGCTCCGGCAGGGCTTTTCGCCCATGGTCTGAAATGGGATTCCTGATACATCTGGGCTGCGATGATTCTCCAGTCAAAACCATATTGATCTGCTGCAGTCCGGATCAAAGGAATGAATTGGGGAAGCCTCGAACGAATACGTCTATGGTAGGCCCGCAAATCGACATAATCAAACAGCTCGATATCCATGTAATATTTTTTATAAATTTGATTAAATGTTCCATCTTTTTTTATTTTGACAAAAAATTCATTAATTTTTTCGACAAGTTTTTTTGATTCAGGATGAACCGCCCATCCAATATGATTTTTTTTGCTGATGGAACCACGGGTAACTGCCTTTGGAAAATACCGACGGTTCAGCATGGCCACATTGCTGTCTGCAATGGTGATCTCTATTTTTCCTTCCGCGACTTTCTGTATCAATTCGGCAGTGGGTATATTGTCCACGGCTTCGATGGTTATGGACATTCCGTTTTGCTGTAATTCCTTCAGCCGTTCCTCATAGGAGGTTCCTTTTCGTACATGTATGGTTTTCCCGGACAGGTCTTCCAGTTTTCGAACATTGTAATTTTCTCGATTTACAACAATCTGCTGCTGTGTGGTTATATATTCCCTGGAAAACAGGATTGTGCTTTGCCGTTTTGGCGTAATTGTCAAACTGGCCGCGATGACATGAGCTTGTCCATCTATAAGCTTTGGGATCATGTCTTCCCATTTTTCAATAATGATTATTTTCAGTTTTACCCCGAGGTAATCGGCAAATGCACGTGCAAGATCGTATTCAAACCCCATCTTCTGGTCCCGGTAGGTATAATAGCAGTGGGCATTGTTTCGGGTGATAAAGGATATTTCATTTTTTTCCAGTATGTTGTCGAGACAATCCTTTTTCAGCAGTCTTTCGCGGGATAAAAAAAGGACCGAACCAATGAGGATAATAAAAAATAAAGCCCCTGGCAGGATAAGGGGTGTTTTGAAAATCGTATTGATCCGGTTTGAAAAATACAATTAGAAAGCCCCCAGCTGACAGGAACCGATTTTTATCGACAGGGTTTCACAGGCATTGCCGACCTCTAATTTGTTGATGTCAAGGTCCGATGCAATCAACCAGGCAGCCTTGCAGGAAATTTTTCTTTTATCTGCTGAACTCATAATTTTTTCCTCAAGGCTTTTACGGATAGCCGTAATGGGTTTGACGATTTTTTTTTCAGGTTTATAGCCGAACAAACCCAGCTGACATTTAATCAGCCTGATTTTCAAAAAATCCGCAACCCTTCCGATTTCATCCATTGAAACGCGCTGGTCTTTGCTGATTTTAAATGCAACAGCACAGGGCAGCTCATTTTCCGTGGCTCGTTCAAGCAAAATCTTTTTAAGCTTTGGATTCGGTTCTATGGAAGAACCAGCTTTGCTTTCCCACGATTTTTTTTCGAGTTCGCTCATCATGCATCCCTTTTTGTGTTTGATTGCAGGTTAATGGTTGTGAATCTTGTTTCAACAGGAGATTTTATTTATATAGCAATTTTTTCTAAAACACAATTCCTGTTGATAAACATCTATTTGCTTGAACAAAAATGAAGCGTTTGCTACTCTTTTTCCAGTTTTTTCCCGGGAAGGGTTGCTTTTCGTTATGTCCGCGTCATCAGCACGGTCCGTTGAGCTGGTTTTCGATAAACCCCAGAAAAAATAACTGAAGACCGGCTGATTATGCCTTTGGATTTTCCGTTAACAAGGATGCTTGTTATGAGTGGTAGATCGTTTCAAATTCATCGCAAACAAACCAGGCCGATTCATGTGGGGAAAGTGCAAGTAGGCGGGATGGCACCGGTTGCGGTTCAGTCCATGACAAATACCTATACTCAGGATGTTCAATCCACTGTCTCACAAATTCATGGACTGGAAAAGGCGGGATGTGAAATCATACGAGTGGCGGTTCCGGATCTGGAAGCTGCTTTGGCCATCGCTCGGATTAAAAAAGAAATCGCTATTCCTCTTATTGCGGATATTCATTTTGATTACAGGCTTGCCGTTCAGGCGGCTCGCTCCGGGGCGGACGGGTTGAGAATCAATCCCGGGAACATCGGCGGCAATAAAAAGGTCAAGGCGGTTGTTGATGCGGCAAATGAATGCGGTATACCGATTCGAGTAGGCGTAAATGCTGGATCTCTTGAAAAGGATCTTCTTGAAAAATATGGAGGCGCGACAGCAGAGGCCATGGTTGAAAGTGCCATTCGGAACATTGCGTTACTGGAATCTTTTGATTTTAAGCAGATAAAGATTTCCATCAAGGCTTCGGATGTCGCGAGAACCGTAGAAGCATACCGTCTTCTTTCCGACAGAACGGACATTCCCCTTCATGTCGGCGTTACCGAAGCAGGGGGGCTTTATTCCGGGATTGTGAAATCCTCTCTTGGCATCGGAATACTTTTATCCGAAGGGATTGGAGACACAATACGGGTATCGCTTACCCGTGATCCAATAGAGGAGGTACGGGTAGGATATGAAATTCTCAAAGCCCTTGATATCCGGCGTCGTGGCCCGGAAATTATTTCATGCCCTACCTGTGGACGCTGTAATATCGGTCTGTTCGATATCGCGGAAAAGGTTGAAAAAGCAATGATGTTTTCATCCCTGCCTATCAAGATCGCGATTATGGGATGTGTGGTTAATGGCCCTGGAGAGGCAAAAGAGGCGGACATCGGTATTGCCGGCGGCGATGGGATTGGAATTCTGTTTAAAAAAGGAAAGGTCGTTAAAAAAATCCCCCAGGAAAAACTGGTGGAGGGACTCCTGAAAGAGATTGCCGATTATGAAAAAAATAGTAAAACAACATCAGGATGATATTATGTTGTGATAAACGTTCTTTTTTCAGCAAAGCCGTGATAAAAAAGAGTGATCAAGGGCGGTACCGGAAAAGAACAACATACAAGCGGGTTAAAAATATATTTTGTTTTTGATTTGAAAGATGAGGATTGAGATGAGCAAACAGCCTGAGACTGCGATATCGCCAACGCGGATTGAGGATTATCCTGAATGGTATCAGCAGGTAGTAAAAGCATCGGAACTGGCGGAAAAATCTCCTGTACGGGGTTGTATGGTGATCAAACCATGGGGGTATGCCCTGTGGGAAAACATAACGCATACACTGGATCGTATGTTTAAAGAAACAGGCGTAAAAAATGCGTATTTTCCGCTTTTTATCCCGTTGAGCTTTCTGGAAAAAGAAGCGGAACATGTTGAAGGGTTTGCCAAGGAATGTGCCGTCGTTACGCACCACAGGCTTGAAAAAGGTCCGGAAGGCGGATTGGTTCCTGCAGGGGAGCTTGCTGAGCCTCTTGTTGTTCGTCCAACCTCTGAAACCATTATTGGCGATTCATTTTCCAGATGGGTATCAAGCTATCGCGATCTTCCCATTCTGATCAATCAATGGGCAAATGTGGTTCGCTGGGAGATGCGCACAAGAACATTTCTGAGGACAAGTGAGTTCTTATGGCAGGAAGGGCACACCGCACATGCTGACAAGGAGGAAGCGGTCAAACGAGCCTATATGATGCTGGATGTATATGAAAGATTTGTAGAAGACTATCTGGCCATGCCGGTTATAAAGGGGGAGAAAACTGCTTCTGAAAGATTCCCGGGAGCTGTTGATACACTTTGTATTGAGGCGATGATGCAGGATCGAAAAGCGCTTCAGGCCGGAACTTCCCATTTTCTCGGGCAAAATTTTTCCAGAGCTTCGAATATTCGTTTTCAGTCGGCGGAAGAAAAAGAAGAGTATGCATGGACGACCTCATGGGGTGTTTCAACCCGTATGATAGGGGGGCTTATCATGACTCACGGCGATGATGATGGAATTATTCTGCCTCCGAGGATCGCTTCCGCGCATATTGTACTTCTGCCGATTTTTCGAAAGGAGAAGGATCGTCCAGCCGTGATGGAATACACGGAAAACCTTGCAAAAACACTTCGGGAAAAATCGTATTCCGGCCGGCACCTTGTCGTTGAAGTCGACAGCCGTGATATCGGCGGTGCAAGGGGATGGGATTGGATTAAGAAGGGAATTCCGATTCGCGCAGAGATCGGCCCGAGGGATATTGCAGGTGATTCGGTTTTCGTTGCAAGGAGAGATAAGGGCTTAAAGGAAAAAGAATCGATCGGCAGAGAGCAGTTTATATTTCAAATTGCCGACATGCTGGATGATATCCAAAAGAACCTGTTCGACCGGGCGCTGGATTTCAGGGAGAAGCATACGGTTCGAATGGATGATCGAGAGGGATTTAAAGATTTTTTCACACCGAAAAATATGGAAAAACCGGAAATTCACGGGGGCTTTGTTCATTCTCACTGGTGCGGCGAAGAAAAATGTGAAACCAGAATAAAAGAAGATCTTAAGGTCACCATCCGATGCATACCGTTTGACAATGAAACCGAAACCGGCAAATGTATCTACTGCGGGGGAGCAAGCAGCAGGCGTGTTATATTCTCAAAAGCATACTGATTCAACAACCGCGATTTGCGGCCGGTTTTTCGGATTTGATACGTAGATTATGATTCGAATAACAGACATACTGGATAAGATTTCAGAGTATTATCCCGAGGCAGACCTTGACATCATTGATCGTGCATATGTCTATTCTGCCCGTGTCCATGCCGGACAGGTGCGTCATTCCGGAGAGCCATACCTTTCTCACCCATTGGAAGTAGCCGGCATCTTGTCGGACATGAAACTGGACAGCATCAGCGTGGCAGCCGCCCTGCTTCATGATGTGGTGGAAGATACGCATGCCACGGCAGAAGATATCAGAGAGATGTTCGGCCCTGAAACCGAACATATTGTTTCCGGTGTTACCAAGATCAGTGCCCTCACCTTTGATAATTCACAAGCACGCCAGGCTGAAAACATCCGGAAAATGATTCTTGCAATGGCGGATGACATCCGGGTGATTTTGATTAAACTGGCGGACCGCCTGCACAATATGCGGACATTGGGGTATCATAAAAATCATGAAAAATGTGTCACCATCGCCCAGGAAACACTTGATATCTATGCACCCATTGCAGCCCGGCTGGGGATCTACTGGATCAAACAGGAACTTGAAAATATTGCATTTCAATATGCCATGCCGGAGGAGTATGAGAGGATTAAAACGCTTATAAACAAAGGGGCTGCAGAGAGAGAAGAGTATGTCTCGACGATTAAGTCATACGTCAAGCACAAGATGGATGAAGCGAATTTAAAATGCGAGGTTGTGGGCCGATACAAGCAGTATTACAGTATTTACCAGAAAATGGTGCAACAGAATCTGGAGTTTGAGGAGATATACGATATCAGCGCATTCAGAATCATTCTGGATACCGTACCCCAATGCTATGAAGCATTAGGGCTTCTTCATGCCTTATGGAAACCAATTCCAAAAAAGTTTAAGGATTACATCGGCGTGCCGAAATTAAATATGTATCAGTCCCTGCACACGACTGTAATTGGTCCTTTTGGCGAACGTATGGAGATTCAGATTCGGACAGCTGAAATGGATAAAGTGGCGAAATCAGGAATCGCCGCTCACTGGAGCTACAAGGAGGGCAGAAGTTTTGATGATAAAACCGGTAAAACGTTTGCATGGATTCAAGATCTCGTTGAAAATCAGGAAAATTTCAGAGATCCGAATGAATTTTTGGAGAATGTAAGAATTGACCTGTTCCCGGATGAGGTTTATGTGTTTACTCCTCAGGGAAAGATTATAACGCTTCCAAAGGGCGCAACACCGGTTGATTTTGCCTATCAGATTCATACCGAGGTCGGTAACCAGTGTACCGGTGCAAAAGTCAACGGCCGTATGGTTCC
Source organism: Desulfobacterales bacterium (assembly GCA_046484745.1). Taxonomy (GTDB): domain Bacteria; phylum Desulfobacterota; class Desulfobacteria; order Desulfobacterales; family SURF-7; genus JAQYVL01. The sequence goes on from JAWOIJ010000011.1 coordinate 24,296, forward strand.
ACTGCAATATAAATTGAAGACAGGCGACAGTATTGAGGTGATCACCTCCAAAGGGCACACCCCAAGTAAAGACTGGCTGAATTTTATTAGAACGGTAAAGGCTCGATCCAGAATTCGTCAGTGGATCCGAACACAGGAAAAGGGGCGAAGCATTACCCTTGGACGGGAAATGTGTGAAAAAGCCTTCCGTAAAGAGCGCTTGAATTTTAATAATTTTTTGAAATCCGAAGAAATGGATAATATTGTGAAAGAGTTTGGGTTCTCCACAACAGAGGATCTGATCGCTGAGGTGGGATACGGTAAAATTACACCATTACAGATTATCCGGAAATTATTACCAAAATCGGAGGAAGAGTCCCAAAAATCGGATGGATCGATTCTGAACAAGATTATTGGAAGGGTAAGAAAGAAAAAAAATCATGAAGGAATCGTTGTAAAAGGGCTGGATGATATCCTGGTCAAGTTTGGAAAATGCTGCCAGCCGGTTCCGGGGGACAAAATCACCGGTTATATTACCAGGGGACAGGGGGTTACCATACACAGAGCCAACTGTGTAAACGCTTTTAAAATGACACCTGAAAGACAGATTGATGTCGCATGGGGGGGAGATACGTCAGATACCTATCCGGTAAGAATCCGCCTCCGTTCCCATGACCGGTTTGGATTGCTTGCGGAGATTACCGCAAGTATCAGTAAAAACAGCGCAAATATTCTGCAGGCCCATACGGAAACCAAAGAAAATAAAATGGTCGACACCTTTTTTACCATTGCAGTTGAAGGTACCGACCATTTAAACAGGGTGTTGACTTCTCTCAGAAAGGTTAAGTTTGTTCAGGATGTTAAGAGACTTGACAGCAATTAAGGCGCTTTTACAACCGATCCTGACTTAATACAATTGGTACAGACATTGATTTTTTTTACGCTTCCGTTTTGAACCACTGCTCTCACCCGTTGAAGATTCGGGTTGAAACGGCGCTTGTTCAGATTATGAGCGTGGCTTACATTGTTCCCTACCATCGGTTTTTTGCCACATATTTCACACATTTTTGACATGATTTCGATCTCCCTTGCACATCGATAAAGCGAATATAAAATCAGATCTTTTACAATAGAATATTTTATAAGTAAAGTCTTTTTTTAGAGGCGATCTTAAAAAATGATTCGCGTATTCTCATCGTAAGATTCTGAAAATAATCCCTGAATTTGAATATTATCCCGGTTTTTACTCTTCCTCCTCCTGCTTTTTTTCAGATTCAGCAGCCTGCAGCGCAGCCTCGCAAAGTGAGATATGCTGAAGAGCGGTACGATGCGTTCCAACATCCGGGTAATCGGAGATTACGGCTTTAAAACGATACAGAGCGGCCTTATAGTGCCCTGTATTGTAATAATAAAGCGCCACATACAGTTCGTTGCCCGCAAGGCTTTTAATACATTCATGTTTATCTTCCTTGGCCTGGGGGACATAGGAACTGTCCGGATAATACTTGATCAGTCGGTTAAATGTGTCAAGGGCTTTACGTGCAGGTGTCTGGTCTCTGTCGATGGTATCGACCTGGTTAAAATGGCATTGGCCGATCTGGTAGACCGCATAAGGGGTTTTTTCATTCCTGGGATGGAGATTTTCGAACTCTTCATATGCAAAAACAGCGTCTTCATATTCTTCAAGATGATAGTAAGCATCTGCAATCTTAAGCTCAGCCACGATTGCATACTTGCTGAATGGATACCAGTCTTTTAGATCCTGAAAGGATTGAATCGCTTTCCGGTAGCTCTCACTTTCATAGTGCGCAAGGCCTTCAGCAACAAGCTCATCGGCTGTTTTTTCCTTCTGTGTCTCAAACCAGGCGCATCCGGAGAGAAACATGATGGATATGAGGAACAGGCTGGACAAAATTTTCATAATTACACGCTTTCCAGATAATTCTCGGCTGCGGCAACAGAGATGACAGCGTCGCCGGCAGCGGTTGCGATCTGCCGGATGGGAGTGTTTCTGACATCACCTGCTGCAAAAACTCCAGAGATGGACGTGGCCATATTGGTATCCGTTATGATGAAACCGTTATCATCCCGCAGGAGTTCATCTCCAAGAAAATCCACATTCGGATGCGTGCCAATCCAGATAAAACATCCGTCTACGGGCAGATTTTTGGTTTCGTTGGTTTTAACATGTTTGATGGTTATTTTTTCAACATGGGTAAGTCCGGCGATTTCCGTCACAACCGAATCCCATACCAGCTCGATTTTTTTATTTGCAAACGCACGTTCCTGTAATATCTTTTCTGCCCGCAGTTCGTCCCTGCGGTGAATCAGAAACACCTTCCTTGCGAATTTGGTCAGAAACTGGCTTTCCTGTACTGCGGTATCCCCCCCTCCGACAGCTGCCACTACACGGTCTTTGAAAAACGGGCCGTCACATGTTCCGCAGAAGGATACGCCTCTCCCGGAGAACTTGGCCTCACCGGGAACCCCGAGTTTTTTCGGAGATGCACCGGTTGCAATAATGACCGCACGGGCAAGGAGGATTCCCCCATCTGATAGTGTAATCCGCTTTGCCGGCTTTGACAAATCAAGAGACGAAACTTCTGCTGATTGAATCGAAAGATCAAACCGTTTTGCCTGATCGGTCATTCTTTGAACAAGTTCCGCACCGGAAATTCCTTCGGGAAATCCCGGGTAATTCTCAATCCAGTCTGTAATAAGGATTTGGCCGCCCGGTGTTATTTTTTCGAGAAGGATCACTTTCATTCGGGCACGTGCCGCATAGAGCCCCGCGGTCAGCCCTGCCGGTCCTCCGCCGATGATTACCAGATCATAATCAGCTTTTTCCATATTTCAGTATCCTAATCCGGTCATGGCGGAGGTTCAGGGTCGTAGCATTCGGAGCGGATATCATTTTACAACACCGATCGACTTTGTTCGGGATCCGTCCGGGATTCCGGTGTTTGATAATTTTTTTGTCAGTGTGCTTTTTTGGTTAACGTGTGTGGACGCAAAGAGTATGCAGCAAGAAACATGGTTGTCACACTCGAATTAAAGCATCTTGTTGATCGTTTCTTCCAGCTTTGCCTTTGCAACCATACCCACGATCTGCTCGAAGACTTTACCGTCTTTAAAGAATATCAAGGTGGGTATTGAACGTATTTCAAATTTGCCGGGTGTGACCGGATTGTCATCAACATTGCATTTAACGATTTTTATTTTGTCTCCCAGGGTGCCGGCAAGTTCTTCCAGCAGGGGAGCTATTGCGCGGCAAGGGCCGCACCAGGGAGCCCAGAAATCCACCAGTACAGGTTTCCCCGCGTTCAATACTTCGGTATCAAAGGTGCTGTCATCTATTTCAAAAATTCCTTCTGCCATAGCCTGTATTCCTTTCGGTGGTGAATAGTATTTTTGCGCTGAACATAGTATCAAAAAGCCTTTTTGTCAACCTTTGGCAGTCGTGGAAATCAGCCCTGCTGTTTGAATTCAGGCTTAATGTTTCAAAGAACAACCGCATTCCCAGCCATCCCTGTTTAAAACACAATATTGATTGAAATGCGGAAGTGTGTTTATATACAACATGAAACTGCTGAATCTGAAAAAGAAATTGAATCCAAAAAGCCCTGTTCCTTTCCGGCTTTTTGAAAGGTGAGTGGAGATGGCAACAGATTTTCAGGCAAATGCCTTACCCGCTCTGATCGGAAGTTTTCCCCTGGACGATCATGGAGAAGCGATAGAGCTGGTTTTGAAATATACCCCTGAGATACCTCTCTGGGTTCAGCTTCCCTCACATAAAGAAGAGGGCATGATGGTGCAGTTTTTGTCCGGGATGCCGGGGCTGATAAAACAGGGTGAGAAAACGTTTGTTAACACGGACAAAGAAGCTTTTGAGTCAGAGCTGCTAGAATTTTATGAAGATTATCTATCCGTTACAGATGGAGAACAAGATCTTGTCAACTCGAGGTTTGGACTTGAAAACAGCACAGCCGCAGGTTTTTTTGAATTTTTGCGCAAACTGGAAAAGACGGACATTCAGCCTGTGGCCCTGAAAGGGCAGATAACCGGACCGATTACACTGGGGACCGGAGTTGTCGACCAGAATGGCAGGGCGATATTTTATGATGAACGGCTGCGGGATGCCATGGTCAAACTCATAGCCCTTAAAGCAAGATGGCAGGTTCGTAAGCTTAAAAAATTCGGCTGTCCGGTGATCCTTTTTTTTGACGAGCCGGCATTGACAGGTTTTGGATCTTCAGCCTTTATCAGCATATCAATGGAAGAGATATCGGCCTGTTTTGACGAGGTAATCGATGCTGTACACGCCGAAGGGGGGATTGTCGGAATACATGTATGTGCGAATGCCGAATGGTCCCTCATCCTGGACTCTTCTGCGGATATTGTCAGTTTTGATGCATATTCCTACTTTGACAAATTTGTTCTTTATCCAGAGCAGATCAGGAAATTTATGGCCTCAGGTGGTATACTGGCATGGGGAGTCGTTCCGACATTAAATCCGGAAGACCTGAAAAAAGAGACGGCAGACTCTTTGACAGCGCTTTGGGAAGAGAGAGCCGGCGGGATAGAAGCTCTTGGGATCGATGCTTCCGTGATAACCGCCCAATCTTTGATTACACCCAGTTGCGGAACCGGTTCGCTAAGTCTGGATCAGGCGGAAACTGTATTGCGGCTTACACAAGAAGTATCCCGAAATATCAGAAACCGTTGATCTGTGGATTCTGTATTTTGTCATGTTTTGTAGTAGTTGGATGATGAAACAAAAATCAGTAAGATTGTTGATCCGAACAAGCGGATACCGGAGAATTTTATTTTATTAAAAACAGAGGATATGAGGTTTTTATGACAGACACGCACACGTTACAAAACCGTTTTTCAGGAGCAAGGCGTTATATTCTGGATGAGGAACTTGCTAAAATTGTTACTATTTCCATGGCACTTGAAATGCCTCTTCTTCTAAAAGGAGAGCCCGGAACCGGGAAAACCATGCTGGCGCATGCAATTGCAGAGAATTTGAAGATGCCGCTGATCGTTCTGAATGTAAAATCAAGCATGAAGCTGGTAGAGGCCCTTTACCAGTATGATACCCTGACACGATTGAATGACAGTCGTTTCGGGGATTCAAGTCGTGATGTAAGCAATATTGAAGACTATTTGAGAATGGGTAAGATCGGACAGGCGTTTACCGCTGAAAAAAGAACCGTTCTTCTGATCGATGAAATCGACAAGGCAGATACGGATTTTCAGGATGACATGCTGGATGTTCTGGATCAGATGCAGTTTGACATCATTGAGACCGACAAAACCATCTCCGCAAGATATCGACCGGTTATCATTATCACATCCAATGCAAAGAAGGATTTGTCCGATCCTTTTCTGGGAAGATGCAACTTCCATCATATCGCATTTCCGGATCCGAAAATGATGCGTAAAATTATAGGCGTTCATTTCCCGGATATTGATGATACGCTGGCTGAAAATGCCATATCGACTTTTTACCGGCTGCGCGATCTTGATGCAATTGAAAAACGGCCTGCAACCAGAGAGCTGATCAACTGGATTCGGGCATTGCAGGCGGATTCGGATTTTAAGCCGAAATCGCTGGCAAAGGGTGAGGTTCCCTATCTGGGTGTTTTATTTAAAAAAAGCCAGGACCATTCTCGCGCCCAGGATGGGTTGAACAGACGTGGACGGTTTTAAACACTTTCGATCATGCTGATTTTTCAGAGAGAAGTTGCTTCGCATGGATAAAAGAGAAATAGACTATGTTCATCGATTTTTTTTATAAGGTAAAGGACTACGGAATCCCTGTAAGCCCGACATCATTTTTGACACTTCACAGGGCGTTAAATATGGGTCTGATTGCATCGCTTGAAGATTTTTATACCGCCTCCCGATCCATTTTGATCAAAAGTGAACGATATTTTGATCTGTTTGATCAGATTTTCGCTCATTATTTTCAGGGGGTCGAGCTTCCTGATTATGAGGGGTTTGAAATGGACGAGATGGCAAAGGCGATGCTTGAACATTGGCTGAAAGATCCGGAGTCGATTGCCGAAGCTCTTGGCATGGATGAGTCTGAACTCAACAAAATGACGCCTGATGAACTCATTGAATATTTCAAGAAACGCCTTCAGGATCAGTCCGAGCGTCATGACGGCGGGAATAAATGGATTGGAACCGGTGGAAGATCGCCTGTGGGTCACTCCGGTTATCACCCCGGCGGAATGCGGGTGGGCGGGATTTCACGAAACAAGTCTGCTGTAAAGGTCGCCATGGAAAGACGTTACAGGGATTATTCTCTGGAAGGCCCCTTGACCGAATCCATGATGGGTGAAGCCCTGAAAAGGCTTCGCAATCTTATACCGGCTGGTCCGATGGATCAGGTGAATGTAGATGAAACAATCTATCAAACCATGAAAAATGGAGGCGAGATTGAAATTGTTTTTGACCGTGACCTGAAAGATCGTCTTAAGGTCATTCTTGCGATTGATAATGGCGGATGGTCCATGGATCCTTATATTTCAGTAGTTCAGACGCTTTTTGACTATTCACGGGCTCAATTCAAGGATCTGAAAACCTATTTTTTCCATAACACGGTTTACGATACCGTATGGGAGGATCCTGCGCGTCTGAGAAAACCGGTTCGTTTGGATGATCTGGCAAAAAGGGATCCTGAAACCCGCCTGATCATGGTTGGAGATGCAAGCATGGCTCCCTATGAGTTGATGGCAAGGGACGGCTCTCTTTACATTAATGAACGAAGCGGCAGGCCCGGCATCGAGAGCCTGATGTTCCTGGCAGAAACATTTAAACACAGTGTATGGCTTAATCCGGCTTCTGCCCGGATATGGAATTATACCAGCACCATCAAAACCATCAGCAATATTTTTCCGATGTTTGAACTCTCTATCGACGGCCTGGAGAAAGCCGTCAAGCAGTTAATGACAAAATAGAGGTTCAGACCCCGGAAAGAACATGTGGCTCTTGTAAAAACCGTTAAGATATAATTGCATATCAGCCTGCTGCAGGAGATTTCACGTGCCGGATATGAAAAAACTGGCGGGATTGATGAAAGAACTGGAGGCGAACCTTCGCATTTGCACCCGCTGCGGCATGTGTCAGGCGGTTTGTCCGTTGTTTCTGGAAACCGGAAGGGAGGCGGATCTTGCCCGCGGCAAACTGGCACTTCTGGATGGTTTGATACAGGAACTGTTCAAAAATCCTGACGGGGTTTTCGAACGGTTGAACCGTTGCGTTTTATGCGGCTCGTGTGAATCCAATTGCTCCAGCGGAGTCCATGTTCTTGAAATTTTTTTCAAAGCACGTGAAGTGATTTCGGGTTTTCAGGGCCTGTCCGCAGCAAAAAAAATATTATTCCGGCAAATGCTGGCACGGCCTGAAATTTTTGATCTGCTCATTTCTTTTACGGCAAAGTTCCAAAATCTGTTTGCCCGGCCGATTAACCGGGAGCTTGGAACATCCTGTGCCCGTATCCTTTCTCCTTTGCTGACCAATCGTCATTTCATCCCGCTTGCACCGGAGCCGTTTCATAAAAAAATACCCTTTATGGATACGCCTCCCGGAAAATCAGGCCTTCGCGTGGGGTTTTTTGTCGGCTGCCTTCTGGACAAGATGTTTCCCGGTATTGCGGAAGCTACAATAGAAGTGCTTCAACATCACGGCACAGGCATTTGGCTGCCTGAAAATCAGGGATGTTGCGGCATCCCTGCAATCAGCGAAGGAGATTCAACCGCATTTGAACGCCTTGTGCGGCATAACATCGATCTGTTTGATGCGGGCAACATTGATTATCTGATCACGTCATGTGCAACCTGCACGTTTACGATCAAGAAGGTCTGGCCCATGATGTTTGCGACGGCTACCAGGGAGATGCGGTCCAAAATGGAACGACTTTCCCAAAAAACACTTGATATCAGCCAGTTTCTGGTTTCAATTCTCGGTGTATCCAAAAATGAAAAACAACGGTCATGTCCGATACGCAGCATTACCTATCATGACCCCTGTCATCTTAAAAAATCATTGGGAGTATGGGCTGAGCCAAGAGTTTTGATCAATGCTGATTCCAGCTCGATGCTGGTTGAAATGCATGAAGCGGATCGCTGTTGCGGCATGGGGGGAAGCTTTAACCTTCACCATTACAAACTCTCGTCGGAAATCGGGGGAAAAAAAGCCTCCCATATCCTGGACACCGGATGCCGGATCGTTGCCACAAGTTGTCCGGCCTGTATATCGCAGTTGTCTGACGCCCTTTCAAAATCCGGAAGTAAGATCGGTGTAAAACACGTAATTGAAATCTATAGAGATTCGATTATTAATAAGGATTCCATTTCGCGCAGGCTTTTAATATGAATATCTGCTGAAAGGGATGGGTTGTTATAGGCAACAAATGGAATCCCCGCTGCCAGGGAGGCCTGTTCGTCGACTTCGGAGTCTCCGATGTAAATCATATTATCGGGAAAGATGTTGAAGTAATTCATAATTTTCAGCAGTGGGTCCGGGAAGGGTTTTGGGTGATCCACATCACGGGCGGAAATCACGAGGTCAAAATATCCTGCAAGATCGTGCTCAGCCAGAACACGATCCATGGTGTCGGAACGGTTTGTCGCAATCGCTGTTTTATATTCAGGCCGGAGCTTTTTCAACAGCGGTTTCAGGCCGGGTTCAATCTCCATATATCGAATCAGGGAAAAATAGTTTAATGTTTTGCGAACCTCATGAGCCTTCTTTCGGATTTCCCTGTTTTTAAAAAGATAGTCCAGAGAAGCATCCACTGTGTGCATATGGGTGTAGGCAAACTGGTCTGCCGTCATGTGAGGCATGTTGAAATGCTCCAGAATCCGATTGTAATACGTCATGTTCGATTTTGTCGTATCAAACATGACGCCGTCGCAGTCAAAAGCAATCACTTTAATATTTGTCAGTTTCATTTGATGAACAATCTTGGAGGGATTGCGTTTTCGTTCGTTTCCGATTCAGAGCAACTTCTATTCAGGCGTTTTTGGATCAAGTTCACCCAGATATATGAATTCAATCCGACGGTTTAGCGCCTGTCCGGATTCGGTGTCATTTGAGGAAACAGGCATTGTTTCCCCGACGCCCTCAGCAGTCAGACGGTTTTTATCAATTTGATATTTTTCGACAAGTATATCCATCACCCCTTTGGCCCGCAACCTGGAAAGGTCGAGGTTGTATTTTGCAGACCCTTTGCTGTCGGAATGCCCTTGAATCAGGATTTTTGCATTTCGAAGTTTTTCAGCCTTCAATGCAGTTGCAATCTGCTCCAACTGCGTCGTGAAGCATTTATTGATTCTGGAAGAACCAGATTCGAAATGAATGCCTACGATTCCAAGCTGGCCCGCCTTGATCTGTAATTCAGGCAGTTCCGTATTGTTATCCGGCTCTTGAATCCTGTTTGCAGGTTTATTTTCATCTGCGCCGCTTTCAGAAAGACAGGGCGATGAAAACAGGAAGGTAAGTCCTATACTCAGACAGGCGGTAAAAAATGAAATCCGTTTCATTGACATTTCCCAACCCGGCTTACCGGAAAAGTGATGATTGAATAAAACCGCGTCTACTTTTTTTTAGAAGAAATGTCGCCGTAGACGCTTATTTGAATCTCAGGCCTTATTTTGCTGTCTGTTTTTAACGTGATAATGTCAAAATAACGACCCGCATCTATTCTAATATTCTCTACCGTGAGAAGATAACCCTTTCCTTCCGGATGCTCCACTTCTTTCAGTTCCTGCTGGATATTGTTTCCGTTTTTGGCACTTACACTTAGAATTTTAAACGGATATTTTTTTTCAGGGATGATGTTTGCCGAGCTTTTAATAGATGCCCCGGATTCACCTGAAAGTCTGATCCTTGATGGCGAAATGGTTGCAAATTTTTCTACATATCCGGTTATAATCAGGTTGAAATTTTTATGTTGCGGGTCATTTGTTTCAACCCGGATACTTTTATTCACCTTCCGTCCGCCATATCCATCTGTATTTACTTTAATTTTTATTGTTCCCTCGCCACCGGGAGGGATTTGCTCTGTATAAGAGACGGCTGCGCAGCCTCAGCCGGGTCTGACTTTCATAATATCAAGCCGGGCTTCCCCGGTGTTCTGTATGACAAAGTCATGTATAATTTCTTTCCCTTCGGTAATCGTTTCAAATTTGTAGATTCCTTCAACCACATTCACCACTGGAAATGCCGTTGATTCAATTTTGGTTTCCGCATAGCCGATTTGATAAAAAAGAAAAATCGTAACAGCAGTTATGATCGTTTTCAGCTTCATAAACAGTTCCTCAAAAAATACGGATAATGAAAAAAATATGGCGTGCCAAGTTTACTGCATTTTAAATGGTTATTTTTGAAAGTCAAGAACGAGATGCGTAAAAAAGGCAAATCATGTCCCTCCGAGAATCAGATATTTTGTCATAGTCCAAGGAAGGTAAAAATTTTAACCACAGGAATAAATGTAATATTTCGAGGCGTAACCATTGAGGCTGTGGATAAAACGCGATTTTCGGAAACGAAGAAACCTGGCAGAATAAACATTTATGGATGGACAGGGTTTACGGACAGGAGTCTTACGCTCCAACGCATGCCATGAACTTTTAAAGCATGAAGATCGGATCCACATCCACAACCACTCTGACATTTCGATTTTGAATGATATCAAGATGTTCAAACATAAGGTGGCTCACAAAGGAATGAAGTGTGCCGGTATTGGTTCCTTTGAGCAGAATATGCCATCTGAAATATCCGGCGATCTTTGAAAAAGGAGCCTCCACCGGGCCAAGGATTTCAATGTCCTTCTGGAATCGACGCTCTTGCCGGCAAATGGTTTTACAACGCTCACCTGCAAAGAGGGCATGCGTTTTTGTCATTCTTTTATCCCTTCCTGATATTTTGAGCTGAACGATTCTTGAAAATGGAGGATAGTTCAATGCTTTTCGGAAGACAATTTCCTGGCTGTAAAACCTTTCATAGTCCTGATCCTGGGCCGCAGTTATACTGAAATGATTTGGATTATATGTCTGCAGGATTACCCTGCCTTTTATATTCCCCCTGCCTGCTCTTCCGGCAACCTGAGCCAGAATCTGAAATGTAAGTTCACTTGCCCTGAAATCGGGAAAATTAAGGGAAAGATCTGCACAGATAATTCCCACCAGCGTAATGTTGGGAAAGTCGTGGCCTTTTGCAACCATTTGTGTTCCAATCAGGATATCTATCTTATTTTTCCTTAACTCTTTCAAGATAGTAACCATGGATCCCTTTTTTACCGTTGTGTCACGATCCATTCGGGTGATTCTCGCATCTGGAAAAAGATTCTCCATGGCAGCAGCCACCTTTTCTGTGCCGATTCCCAGCAGCTTGATAGCGGGGGAACCACATTTCCCACATGCGGAAACCGATGCACGGGTGTACCCGCAAAAATGACACTTATACGCATTGATTCCCTTGTGCAGTGTAAGTGAAATATCGCAGTTCTTGCATAGCATGGGTTCACCACAGGATGCGCACACGGGGAAGTTCGCGAAGCCTCGCCTGTTCAGAAAGAGAAGAACCTGTTCTCCCCGCTCAAGATTCTTTTTAACCTCTTGGATCAGCTCCGGTGTGATAAATCTTCTGAGGCCTCTTTCATCCCTGTATCGGCAAAGGTCAACAACCGTCACCTCCGGCAGCGGGCGATCATTGATTCTTTTTGTTAAATACAACCGGTCAAATTTTTTTAGATCTGCATTAAAGGCGGACTGGATTGAGGGTGTGGCGGAGCCAAGCAGGGCAATCGCGTTCTGCTGTTTTGCCCTTACAATGGCAATATCCCTTGCATGATACCGTAGACTGCTTTCCTGTTTGTAGGAGCTGTCATGCTCTTCATCCACGATAATCACACCCAGTTCGGTAACCGGTGCAAAAACGGCTGATCGTGCGCCAATGACGATTTTTACTTTTTTCTCCAGAATTTTTAGCCACTGGTCATATCTTTCACCTGCGGATAGTCCGCTGTGCAGGACGGCAATACATTCTCCGAAGCGGGCTCTGAAGCGTCTTTCAGTTTGTGAAATCAGTGCGATCTCAGGAACCAGGACAAGGGCGGAGTATCCTTTCTTTACGGCTGATTCAGCGATTCGCATATAAACTTCCGTTTTTCCGCTTCCGGTTACACCGGAAAGGAGATAGGTGGTGAATCCTTTTCCCATCGAGCGCAGAATGGCTGAGACTGCTTTTTCCTGTTCCTGGGTGAGTTGGGGCGGAGTGTCCGGAGGAACCGGCTCGCCCAGGGGATCGCGAAAAACGTTGCGCAGATCCTCTGACAGGAAGCTGTTTTTAACCAGATATTCCGTATATCCTTCGGCGCCTTCCGTATTTGCCTTCAATTCTTTAAGCGAGATGCCTTCTGGATACTTTTTTACGAGGTCTATAATCTGTTTTCTTTTTTCATAAAACCGGTCTTTCGGGATGTCTGCATTAACGAAGGATAAAAATTTTTCCTCTCTCGGTCCGATGCTTTTCCCTTTAAGCAGGAGTTTCTTTTCTATAACGCCTTTTTCAACCATTCTTTGGATCAGGGAGGAAATGGTTTCCTTTTGAAATTTTCGTTGCAGCGTTTTTTGCAGCACAGCGCCTGATTCAAGCAGTTTCAGGACTTTTTTTTCAGCCGGGGGCAGGGTGTTTCCGCTAAGCTGTTTTTTGCCGGAAGGGGTTATGGAAAGCTCGGCATAATCATACAGGTTTATGCCACCTGGAAGGGCCTTTTTAATGACCTCGCCAACAGGATATTTATAGTATTCTGCAATCCATCTGAAAAACGGGATCATGGATTTCGGGAAAAGGAATTTATCATCCAGGACATCTAAAATCAATTTGGTTGTGCCCTTCTCCATCTTCTCTGCGGATCCGAGTATGTACCCGGTAACCTTTCGATGCCCAAAGGGGATAAGGACTCTTCTGCCTTCTTCGGCAAAGGGCAATAGATTTGCCGGAATTCCATATGTATAGGTATTGTATACGGGCAGGGCGACGGCAATATCTTTGTAAACTACGGCTTCAGGCACACTTTTTCCTTTCCAGGGGATGGGCATTACAATTTATCCTATCCTATAGATCACGAACTCCGGGCGATCAAGGGGCATTTTTTTTCTGGTTTCAAAGCCTGCATTTTTGTTTCTTAAATACCGGTTGTGTTTTGCATACGTAGTTGTTATGAATAAAAAATTTTGATTTTCTGTTTTCTTGCCCGCCAGGTCAACCATACGATGAAAGATTCCTTTTGATGGAAAAAAAGATGAAATTGTTTTGTGTGCATCATCCTACGAAGCCGGCTCACTTCCAATGTTCGAAATGTAATTCAACCTTTTGTCCGGATTGCATCATCACAAGGGAGAGGAGAGATTCGGGCAGAGGGGAACTGTTAAATCTCTGCCCGAAATGCATGGCTCCCTCTGACTGGATCGGTGCCGTTAATCTCATTGAACCCTTCTGGAGAAGGCTTCCCAAATTTTTTGTTTACCCCCTGGCATTGCAGCCCCTTGGGCTCCTGCTGGGTATGTCATTTGCCGGTTTTATCTTCAGGGGGCCGGGATTCATAAGCCTTTTCGTGCAAGTCGCGATCTGGGGAATCATATTGAAGTATTCCTACGCAGCACTCAAGACGACAGCCCGGGGTGATCTGGTGCCTCCGAAGATTGATTCGAAAACCATTTCGGATGACTTTCATCAGGTTTTCAAACAGCTTGGTATCTTTATCGCTATTTTTTTGGGATTTATTGTTATCCAGCAGGGGCTCGGAATTTTGTTTGCCTTTTTATTTCTGATTGTTGCGATTTTGTCTGTCCCTGCAATGATTATTATTTTTGTAACAACGGAAAGCCTGATGCATGCCATCAATCCGATCCTTTTTATTCAACTTGCGCTTCGAATCGGGTGGGGATATCTTCTCATGTATTTTTTTCTGGTTCTGCTTTTTTTTGCACCTGCTGCCCTGGCACAATTCGCATTCAGAATTCTTCCGCCGGACTTGACCATATTTCTTTTCAGCCTGGGTAAAAATTATTATACCATCATCTCCTACCATCTGATGGGTTATGTAATTCTTCAATATCATCAGAATATAGGATACGAAATTGATTTTGAAGATTTCAGGGATTCTCCTGACTCCAGGAAAGATTCGACAGAAGAAAAGGGTCCGGAACTCCTGAGTAAAATCAACTTCATGTTCAAGGAAGGCCGTCATGATGAAGCGCTTGCTTTGATCCAGGAGGAGGAGAAAAAGGACGGTATCCATGATCCTGACATTTCGGAATATTATTTTAAACTGCTTGCCATGAAGAATCGGATAGACGAAATGCTGGTTTATGGAAAAAAACATCTGGGAATGATGGTGCCGCGAAATGAAAAACGCAAAGCCTGCGAGGCTTATAAACAGTGCATTGCAAAAGACCCTGGTTTTGTTACTGAAGCATCTGTTTTGTTCAAACTGGGCGGATGGCTGAATGAATTCGGAAAATCAAGAGAAGCGATAGGCACATACAGCCGTCTTGTAAAAACATTCCCGGATGATCCCCTGGTTCCGAAAACGCTTTTCCGTGCGGCACAGATTTACAATGACAGACTCATGAATCCGGCAAAGGCGGAAATAATATTAAATACGGTAATTAAAAAATATCCGGATTATGAATATATTTCAAGTATTCAAAATTATCTTGCCCAGATGAAGTCATGATTATCCTCTGCCGTATCCGATATAGATTCGCAGGAAGACAAGGAGGCACAGAATGATGATAATCAAAATACCAGGGGGAGTCACCCACGATTTGAACCAGGACTCCCCTTTTGCTTTGAGTTCTTTTCTTTCCTGATCATACCAGCGGCCAAGCAGAAGTGCCGCCACAAGTACAGCCGCCAGCTTTAGATAATATAAAAAAGTCACCAAAATTTTTTCACCTGCATTTTAGATAACTATCTCCTGGATTGTTGATATACCTTGATAATTTTTTTATTACCATATAAAATTTGATGTATTCTTGCAAATTCTGATTATGAAGTCATCAACATTACGATTCAATGTTTACAACAGTGTAACGATTATGCGGATAGATCACAGTGTGGTTCATCGAAAGGTTTTTACGCCATGGTATGATACGGAAACAATATGTATCCTATTAATATTTTTTCTGTTTCTTGTTTTCTTGTTCAGCCTTGCCGGTATTTCAGTCTGCGGTGAAAATCCGGAATTCCGCGATCATGTCTGGATACCTGTTTTTTTGCTCTTTGCAAGCGGCATGGTGCTTGTTTCCATAATCATACGTCTGGCACGAAGAACCCTTGACCGTTACCAGAACAGGTACCTGAAAGATTTTTCATCCGATGGGCTTGAATAGGATTCGTGCAGGCGATTTATTGATGAACGCAGGTAGCGCGTTGCAGGCAGGGAAGCATCATTTCAATGAAAAAATGCAGAATTTTTGCCGTAAGCCCCCAGATGGTTATGCCCTCGTAAGGATAGAGCAGTGTATAAACATCCGGCATTCTTCCGGAGAAGTTTTCCTGCTGGTGGGTTTTAACCAGATGGTAGATCGGTATGTTAACGACCCTGGAAATTTCAGCAGGGTCGTAAACAACATGACTCTTTTCATTCCATAACCCGATGAACACCTCTACATCTCTTTCAAAAATGGTTTGAAAATGTCCCATTGAACCGACAAGCTCAACATGTTCCGGTGGTATGTTGAGCTCTTCTTCAAGTTCCCTGTAGACGGCATTCAGACGGTCGGTATCACTTTCATCCACATGACCGCCTGGAAGTGCCACCTGGTTTCTCCAGGGATACCCCTCATTGTCCGCTTTTTGAATCGTCAGAATCAGTGGGCATTGGTTCAAATTGAAAATCAGTAAAAATACGCACGCCGCCTTAAAGTCATTACCTGCTGGAGGCTCGGGAAGAATGGTATCATCAAGACGCTGTTTCAGGCATGAATTCGTAATTGTCATGGAAGGTTTCGGTTGTTGATAAAATTTTTCAGTGTCATTTTCTGATAGCTGCCGGTTTGAATGAATTCCAGATACAAAATCATTTCAGAAGGGGGTATGTAGCCGGGTCTGGTAGCTATTTTTTCATCTGTTTCCTTAAGAAACCAGTTTGTAGGCAGCCCCCGGACTCTGTATTTTTGAGAGAGTTCTCTTTCCTGGTCGGAATTCACTTTTATGGAAATAAAGTTTTTATTCAGATAGGAGACCACAGCAGCATCTTTAAAGGTGGTATTGTTCATGACTTTGCAGTAACCGCACCAGTCTGCGTAAAAGTGCAGAAAGATTTTTTTATTTTCCGCCTTACCTGCGGCGATCCCCTTGTCGTATGCATACCAGTTGATCTCTTGTGTTGCTGTCTTTTCAGCAAAAGAAACTTGAACAACAGGAATCAAAAGCAGCGATGACAGACAGATTGTAAACAAAATTTTTTTCATAATATTGTTTGAGTACTTGTTATTGAAACAGGTTGTCGGTTAAAAGCAAAAGCCCGATAATGATCAGAAGAACTCCTGCCACGGCATTTACATATCGGATGATTCTTATGGCCTTTTTAATAAAGACAAGAAGAAAATTAATAAAGATCGATATCAGAATAAAAGGTACTGCAAGACCGGCCGAATAAACGACAAGAAGCAATACGCCTGTACGGACGGTCTCCTGACTGCCTGCAATGATCAGAATTGACCCCAGTAATGGTCCGATACACGGGCTCCAGCCGGCTCCGAAAGCCATTCCGATAAAAAAAGTGCCCAGAAAGTGAAGGGGTTTTTTCTGAAGATGGAGTCTTTTTTCAACATTAAGATAACGGATACGGATCAGGCCTGTCAAATGAATACCGAAAAGGATGATGATGACACCGCCGATTTTAGTAATAACATTCCGATATTCAAAAATAAAACTTCCGAGATAGGACGCGGAAGCTCCAAGAAGAATAAAGACAAATGAAAATCCGCTGACATATAATAGTGTTGAGATTAGTATTTTAATTCGCAAGGATGACGCCTTGCCTTCGATCAGCTCTTCCATGGAAAGACCCGTAATAAAGGAAAAATAAGCAGGAATGAGCGGGAGGATACAAGGAGAGAAGAAGGATGCAAGGCCGGCCAGAAGTGCGAGATGATATGGTATGCTTTCGGTCATCATGACAAAAGATTGATCCTTACGGTTTGCTCAGTTCCCGGGATCGTGCCGCTGCTCGTGCAATGGCTTCGACGAAAATTTCTTTTACCCGGTTTGCACCAAGAATTTGAAAAGCCGCTTCTGTTGTTCCGCCAGGCGATGTAACCTTTTGACGTAGTATTTCAGGAGGTTCTTTGCTCTCTTGCATCAATCTGAGAGCCCCCTCTATGGTTTTCATGGTTAGGGTTACCGCTGTATCCGGATCGAAACCAAGGGTAATACCGGCATCGATCATTATCTCAGCGAGGTAAAACGCATACGCAGGCCCTGAACCTGAAAGAGCCGTCACCGCATCAAGATCCTCCTCTTTCACCTCAACCACTTCACCCATAGCTTTGAGAATGGTTCCGGCTGTTTGAATGTCTTCGGCTGACGCATATCGGTTGCCGCTCATACCTGACATGCCGGAAAGAACAAGGGCCGGTGTGTTGGGCATGACCCGGATAATCGGCAGCTTTTCAGACTTATGCCTGTCAAGGGTCTCATATAAAAGGGTTTCAAGCTTTTTAATGGGGATTCCGGCAGCGATGGAGATGATCAGCTTTTTTTCTGAAAGATCCGAATATCCGTCTTGTCCGGTAAGATCCAAAAGGACCTGTTCCATCACCTGTGGTTTTACGGCAAGAATCAGAATTTCACATTCCCGGAAAAGTCCAACGTTATCTTGTGTGGTTTTTATGTGATACGTCTGTTCAAGGTCAGCGAGTCTTTTCTCACGGATATCGCTTATAAAAATTTCCGAGGGGTCATTCAGCCCTGAACGTATCATCGCACCTGCGAATGCCTCTCCCATGTTGCCCGCTCCGATGATGCCGATTTTTTTGCAGAGTCTTTTCAAAATGATATCTCTCCTTTTTCCCGGCGGGTGATTTTAAACATTTATATTTAACTTAATTGGGATGGTTCTACAAATACTTTTTTCAGCATCATCTTGTGAAAGGAATTTTGTTGTTGACGGGTTTAAAAAAAACCGATTGATTATCAGGAGTGTTTCACGTTGATTTTTTATGTCGCAAATTATGAATTTCCCGATGTTTTGTTTGAAATCTCTTGACTTATGGCTGAGATATCATTAAATTTTTTAGGGATAGGCAATGGCCTGTTCATGTTGTGCTAACGAAGTCTCTACAATTTTAACAAGGTTTTCTAAAACATGTTTATACTGGGTAACTTTCTCGAAGCCGTTGCAACGGTTATCCATTACATACTCACATTGTTCATGTGGGTTGTCATTGCACGTGCAGTTCTTTCCTGGGTTAATCCAGATCCTTTTAATCCGATAGTGCGGTTTATACATAATGTAACCGAGCCCGTTCTGTACCGTATCAGAACGACAATTCCGGCTGTTCTGGGCGGAATAGACTTTTCGCCCATTATTGTATTTTTAGCGATTGTCTTTCTGGATAAATTCATTGTAGGCAACCTCATAATTTTATCAAGGAGAATGTTAATCGGTTAAACGGCATCCTGGTGAAAGGGTTTAAACTTTTTTGCCCTGAAAGTTGCAGCCTGTTAACGGAGGCGATAAAATGACGAAAATTACTCCCAGCGATATCCAGCAGCAACAGTTTAAAATTAAATTCAGAGGACTCGATATACGAGAGGTGGATATGTATCTCGAGAAGGTAGCTGATGCCTTTGAATCTCTTATCAACGAAAATCAAAAGATCCGTGAAAAGATAGACCGGCTTAACCTGGAGAGCCAGGGATATAAAAAAAGAGAGGAAATTTTCAAACGTGCCATCCTGAATTCCCAGAAAGTCCTTGAACAGATGAAACAGAATGCTCAAAAGTCAGCAGAACTGATCATCGCGGAAGCTGAAGTAAATGCGGAAAAGATACTCAACCGGGCCCATAACAGGCTGGCTCAACTCCATGAAGATATTGCCGAACTGAAGCGTCAGCGTATGCAGATTGAAGTCCAAATTCGTTCCATACTGGAATCTCATACCAAATTGCTTGATATTGAAAAAGAAGACGCAAAAACAACCGATGTGGCAGATGAAAAAATAAAATTGTTTAACCGGACATAAAAGTCTGTAAAAGTATGGCTCGTCCTGGTATCCCGATACGATTGCAGAATATCCATAGACCGGGCGTGTTCTTTTTTTGATCAGACTGTAAGAGCTTCGATATTATATTTCCTCAACGATAAATACGTACACATTCAGGAGCATTCTATGGCTAAAATAGATGCATTTTTTAAGTTGATGCATGAGCAAGGCGCTTCCGACCTTCATCTCATAGCTGGACAGCAGCCCGCGCTCAGGGTAAGGGGAGAGATTGAAAGGGTAAAATACAAAGTCCTTGATAGCGATCATTTAAGGAGCATGCTGTATGAGATTACGCCGGAAGAGAAAATAAAACGGTTTGAAGAAACAGGGGATGTTGACTTTGGATATGAGATTCTGGGTCTTGCAAGATACCGGGTCAATTTTTTTATGCATCGTAATGGTGTAGGTGCTGTTTTCAGGGAGATTCCAAGCGTGATCGCATCGATCGAGCAGCTCGGTCTCCCGTCCGTTGTCGGCAAACTGGCAACCCTTCCGAGGGGTCTGGTTGTCGTGACCGGCCCGACCGGCAGCGGAAAATCAACCACGCTTGCCGCCATTATTGATGTTGCCAATCGAATACGCAAGGATCATATTATCACCATTGAGGATCCCATTGAGTTTGTGCATCAGAGCCAGAGCTGTATTGTAAACCATCGTGAAGTGGGAATACATACCAAAACATTTTCCGCAGCGCTGAGAGGTGCTCTTCGTGAGGATCCGGACATTATCCTGGTCGGTGAAATGAGAGATCTTGAAACAATTTCGCTGGCCATTGAAGCCGCTTCTACCGGACATCTTGTTTTTGCAACACTTCATACGACAAGCGCCGCAAAAACCGTCGACCGGATTATCGAGGTTTTCCCGGGAGAGCAGCAGGCTCAGATACGCTCAACGCTTGCAGACGGTATCCGGGCGGTTATCGCACAGGTTCTTTTTAAAAGAATCGATATAAAATCCCGCTGTGTGGCACCTGAAATCCTGATTGCAACACCTGCGGTTCGAAATCTCATTCGGGAATCAAAGACGCATCAATTGCCTTCAATGATGCAGACAGGAAAAAAATACGGGATGCAGCTTTTGGATGATGCGATCATGAATTTATATCAAAAGGGGTGGATAGGAGCTGATGAGGCCTACTCCAAGGCAAATGACAAGGAGCAGTTTAAACCCTTTTTACAGGCGAAACCATCTGATTTTACAGAGGGTTAGTTTTTATTCCTGAATTTGTCAATTCGCAATCCCCTGAACGGTTCCTGTGGAACAATGTCAGATTGTTTCGTCACGGCCTGGTGTATGTTTTCGGCTTTCAGGAAGTCCTGTCAAGGGTTGCCGGGTTTGTATAATAAAGGAGTGAACAATGAAAAAGCAGGAAGTGGATCACATTCTCGCCAGAATGCTCGATTCATATGAAAATGTATCAGACCTTAACCTGACCGTTGGAAAACCGCTGCAGGTTGAGAGCTCGGGAGAATTGCTCCCGGTTGAGATTAAGCCGTTTTTTGAAGAGCTGACGCCTTTTCAAACAGAAACGATTGCATTGAATCTGATCGATCATGATGTCCGATTGACTGAAAAGCTGATCGTGGAAGGTTCCTGTGACCTGTCTTACAGCCTCCCCGGGAAAGCACGGTTTCGTGTCAACATTTTTTCCCAGTCCGGAAATTATTCCATCATTCTAAGGCGCCTTGAGTCAACTGTCCCAACCATATCGAACCTTAACCTTCCGGAAGTGTTTTATAAACTGGCGGAGGAAAAAAATGGGATCATTCTGGTCACCGGGGCCACCGGTACGGGCAAATCCACTTCTCTTGCGGCAATCCTTGAGCATATCAATGAGAACAAATCGGTTCATATTGTTACGCTGGAAGATCCGATTGAATACCAGCATCCTCATAAAAAAGCCACCTTCAACCAGAGGGAGCTTGGAAAAGATTTCAATGAGTTTTCAGGCGGCCTGCGGGCTGCCCTCAGACAGGCTCCCAAGGTGATTCTTGTAGGTGAAATGCGTGACAGGGAGACCGTGGAGATCGGTCTTAGAGCCGCGGAGACAGGGCATCTTGTCTTGACGACACTGCATACGGTTGATGCGGGGAGAACCATCAGCCGCATACTCGGCATGTTCAGCACCGATGAAGAAAATATTGTTCGGGTGCGGCTGGCGGAAACCCTCCGCTGGATCGTTTGTCAGAGACTTTTGCCCAAGGTAATCGGAGGCAGAATGGCGGCTTTTGAAATTTTAGGAACAAACCTGAGGGTTAAGGATGCGATATTGAATGGTGAATCAGAGGGGAAAACGTTTTATGATATCATGGAGGCAAATCGAGCCTTTGGAATGACGACATTCGATGAATACATACTCAAACTGTTCGAACAGGGATTGATATCAGAAGAAACAGCTCAGGGATTTGCATCGCAGAGAGGAGTCGTTAATCGGGGCATCGATATTGTGAAGAGTTCAAGGGGTGAAGCTACGACGGATATAAAGAATCTGGAGATTGACAGCGGTTACGGCAAATTTCGTTGATGGCGGGAATAACCCCGCAACAGAGATTCAAAAGGAGGCTCTGGGACTGAAAAATGGAAATCATATGTGATAAATGCAATCGTAATTTGAAAATATCGGATGATAAAATTCCAGAAAATCGAAATGTTATCGTTCGGTGTCCCACATGTAAAAATAAGATAACGGTACACAAAGAAAAGCAGGAAGACGATTTTGAATCCGACGAGGGCGGTTTTGAAACTACCGAGGATGGCGGCACCGAAACCGATGAGGGCGGTTTTGAAACTACCGATGAGGGCGGCTTTGAAACTGCTGACGGAAAAGACACGCAGTTTGCATTTGATGACGACTATTCGGAAGACTATGAGCAATCGGACAGAATGTTTGAATTTATCGAAGATGAAGGGAAAATAGCACTGATTTGTGAAATGGACCAGAGTGTCAAAGAGCAGATAAAACCGGTTCTTGATTTTATGGAGTACCATATTATTGAAACGAACAGCGCAAGGGACGCAATCAAGAAATTGCGGTATAATACTTTCAATATGATAGTGCTCAATGAAGAGTTTGATACAAGCGATCCAGATGCAAACGGTATCTTGATCTATCTTGAACGGATGCAGATGCAGGAACGCAGAAAAATATTTGTGGCCCTGCTTAGTCGGCGATTTCAAACCCTGGATCATATGACGGCGCTTCATAAAAGCGTCAACATGATCATTAACCTGGAAAATCTGAATGAGTTTGAAAAAATTTTAAAACACGGTATATCTGACTCCGACATGTCTTACAGAATTTATATGGAAACCCTTAAGAATGCTGGACGCGTATAAAATAAGCCGTTTCGAATGAAATCTTCCGGACGCAAATATACCTGTAACGAATATCGTGCCGAAATGATCCTTCTCGGCCTGCAAAAAAAACTGAATCAGAAAAATCTGACAGAAGAAGAGCGTCGAAACATACAGCAGGAGATACAAAATCTCGAATCCGCCATGGGCATGGATTGATGAATGCAAGAATAACGAAGGTTTCGAGACAACTTTATCTCATTGCATTGTTTCCTCCGATTGAAGGGTTTGATGACTTCATCAGTGTCTGGCTTTACACGGGTTCCCCTTCGTTTATCGTGGATGCCGGCCCGGCGGTTACAGTCAGTCAGCTTTTAAATGCGCTTCAAGAACTGAACGTTAACAGGCTTGACTATATCTTTCTCACCCATGTTCACATTGATCATGCCGGAGGCGTTTCAGATTTTTCAGCCGTTTT
This sequence comes from Desulfobacterales bacterium, assembly GCA_046484745.1. Taxonomy (GTDB): domain Bacteria; phylum Desulfobacterota; class Desulfobacteria; order Desulfobacterales; family SURF-7; genus JAQYVL01. The sequence continues at coordinate 47,345 of JAWOIJ010000011.1, forward strand.
TCCGGAAACGCCTGTTATCTGTCATGGTTCCGCCATTCCTCATCTTATAGACCCTTCCATTCTTTGGGAGGGAAGTGTAAAAACGCTTGGAAAGATTGCGCGTGCCTATGAACCCATCAAGCCGGTTCATTCCGAACATCTCGTTAATGTAGCGGATTTCAGTTCAAATTCAGTGGTTCCGATATTAACGCCGGGTCATTCTCCACATCATGTCAGCTATCAGTTCCAGGAGTATCTTTTTGCTGGTGAAGCAGGAGGAGTTTGCATACCGGAGTCAGCGTATCTCCGACCGGCAACTCCGCCCAGATTTTTTTTGAAAACCTCGGTGCAGAGTATTGATCGTCTGATAGAACGGGACAGCAGGTTTATCTGTTACGGCCATTTTGGCATGAGCGGAAATTGCAGGGAGATGCTGGAAAAAAGCCGCGGTCAGCTTTTCAGGTGGGAAAGGGTTATCGGTGAAGAGATCGAAAAATTGAATCAGGAACATTTTTTGGCAACCTGCATGGATAGACTTTTACAGGAGGATCCGCTGCTTTCCGGGTTTTATGCGTTAAGCCCGGCAAAAAGGGAGAGGGAACGATACTTTTTGAAAAACAGCATCCAGGGTTTCAGGTCAGCTGTTTCCTATCCATAATTCGCTTTTTCAATGACGGGAACTATCCATGAAGGCTGTCGCTGATGATCCTTAAACCGTCCAGTGTCAATGCGGGTTCTACCGCCTCGATTGTTTCCGATACATTATAAATCAGGGTTGCAAGGCCTCCTGTCGCAATTACCTTGGGCCTGGTTCCCATCTCTTTATCCATACGCCTCACGATTCCATCCACGAGGCCGGCATATCCGAAAATAATCCCGGATTGTATGCTTTCCACCGTATTTTTTCCAATGATCCGCTCCGGCTTTTCGAAAAGCTCAACCCGTGGCAGCTTTGATGCCTTTTTAAACAAAGCTTCGGATGCAATAATGACCCCTGGTGCAATCGCTCCTCCCAGATACTCTCCTTTTTCCGATATCGCATCAAAAGTCGTGGCAGTTCCAAAGTCGATGACAATCAAACTTTTTTTATACTTGTCATATGCGGCAACCGCATTGACAATTCTGTCCGCACCTACTTCTAAAGGATTGCCGTACAAAATAGGCATCTGGGCCGCGGTTTTTGCATCAACCCATCTGGGCTTGTGATTCAGGTACTTCCTGCAGAAAGCGTCATAGATAGTGACAACGGGGGGCACCACGCAGGATATAATTGTCTGTTGAATATCTCTGAATTTGATGCCGCTTCCTCCAAAGAGGCCGGAAGCCAGGATGCAAAATTCATCTTCGGTGGTATTCCTTTCCGTTCGTATCCGCCAGCTTTTTATAAGTTTTGAGCCATCAAAGATCCCCAGAACCGTATTGGTATTTCCGATATCGATAACAAGAAGCATAAATCACCTGTCCCCATGGATACTGATTAATTTATCTGCCTGCTTTCAGTTTTGAGCATTCCGAATGGCATCCACTATTTTCAGCGTCGTACATGTGTTTGCCACATTATGGCATCTTACAATATGAGCGCCTTTTAATGCCGCAGCGGCAACAACTGCCTGGGTCCCTGTTTCTACAGCAGGTGACTCCGGATGCAGTTTCTTTCTTGAATCCCCTCTCAGTTCATTGCGAATAAACGCTTTTCGAGAAGGCCCAACAAGAATAGGCACTTCAAGCTCTTGAAACTCTTCGAAACTTTTTATCAGTTGAAAATTATGCTTAAATGTTTTTCCAAACCCGATCCCCGGATCGATGATGATTTTGGACCTGTTAATCCCTTTTTCCATGGCAGACTGGATCGCCTGTCGCAGAAATACTTTGATTTCATTCACAAGATCACTGTAAACCGGTGATTCCTGCATGGTTTTCGGGGTGCCTTTCATGTGCATCAGTATTACGGGAACGTTAAATTCAGCAGCAACGACAGCGAGATCGGGATCGTTTCTTAATGAGCTGATATCATTTATAATAGAAGCGCCAGCGTCCAAGGCTCTCCGTGCGACACCTGATTTTGTCGTATCAATGGAAATGGGGATTGAGATGCGGCCGGCCAGATATTCTATGACCGGAATCACTCTTTTCAACTCTTCTTCTTCCGTGATCGGTTCTGAAGAGGGTTTGGTTGATTCTCCACCGATATCAATGATATCGGCACCTTCTTCAGCCATTTTTTCCGCATGGGACAGGGCGGTATTCTGGTTCAGATATTTTCCTCCATCTGAAAAAGAGTCAGGGGTTATGTTCAGGATGCCCATGATCCGGGTTTTCCGGCCCAGTTCCAGTACATAATCTCCGCAAATGATATTATGTATATGATGTAGATGATTGGCAGCCATTTTCAGACTGTTTCTTCGGAGGGCGTCTCACTATTTTTCTCCCCTTCATCCTGTCCCTCTGAATCAGGGGTCTTAAGCTTTATTCCAGGCCGCATGGAACGGATAAGGTCATCCAGTTCAGACCCGAGAACCGTTTCCTTTTCGAGCAGAAGATCGGAGAGCTTATGAAGGATATCGATATTTTTCTCCAGGATTCCTTTTGCTTTGTCATAGCTTTCCGTAACCAGGCGAGTAACCTCTTTGTCAATATTTTTTGCCGTTTCTTCGGAATAATCTTTGTGCTGGGCGATTTCCCGACCCAGGAAAATATGCTCTTCGCCCTGTGCATAGGAAAGCGGTCCCAACAGAGCACTCATGCCCCAGCTTCTGACCATTTTCTGGGCTAGCGCTGTCGCTTGTTTGATATCATTGGAAGCACCGGTACTGATCCGTTTAAAAACAATTTCTTCCGCAACCCGTCCTCCAAACGTTATGGCCAATTCATTTTCAAGCTGATCTTTATATTTAAAATCACGCTCTTCGGGCAGAAACCAGGTTATACCTGCTGCATTTCCTCTCGGAATAATACTAATTTTGTTGACAACGTCGGTATCCGGCAGAAAACGAGCAACAAGGGCATGTCCACCTTCATGAATGGCGGTTGTTTTTCGATCTTCCTCCCGCACAATTTTTGATTTTCGTTCAAGCCCCATGTAGACTTTATCCTTGGCATCTTCAAAATCGACCATCTGAAGTTTTTCTTTGTTTCGTTTCGCAGCCAGAAGTGCGGCTTCATTTACAAGATTTTCAAGGTCCGCGCCTGAAAAGCCGGGAGTTCCTTTGGCGATAACCAGAATATTAACATCTGGATCAACCGGTGTTTTTTTTGTGTGGACATTGAGAATACCTTCTCGACCTTTGATGTCGGGCAGCGGAACAACAACCTGACGATCAAATCGGCCCGGGCGCATCAATGCCGGATCCAGAACATCCGGACGGTTTGTGGCGGAAATCAGAATAACGCCTTCGTTTGATTCAAATCCATCCATTTCAACAAGGAGCTGATTGAGGGTCTGTTCTCTTTCATCGTGACCACCGCCGAGACCGGCTCCTCGATGTCTGCCGACGGCATCGATTTCATCGATAAAAATGATACAGGGGGCGTTTTTTTTGCCTTGGACGAAAAGATCCCGAACACGTGAGGCACCGACACCGACAAACATTTCAACAAAATCCGAACCGCTGATGCTGAAAAACGGAACTCCGGCTTCCCCGGCGATTGCACGGGCCAGAAGTGTTTTTCCGGTACCGGGTGATCCCATCAGAAGGACCCCTTTGGGGATTCTGCCGCCAAGACGGGTGAATTTTTTAGGGTCTTTCAAAAACTCTATGATTTCAGCAAGTTCTTCTTTTGCTTCTTCAATTCCGGCAACATCTTTAAACGTTACCTTTTCGGTCTGATCTGACAGCAGGCGAGCCCGGCTTTTCCCAAAAGAGAGCGCTTTGCCTCCTCCTCCCTGCATCTGCCGCATAAAAAAGATCCACACCCCGATGAGAATAATCATGGGAAACCAGGATACCAGTATGGACATAAACCAGGGTGTTTCGGCCGGCGGCTTGGCATTGATCGCAACTTTTTTTTGCCTGAGGATTTTGATGAGGTCGCTGTCCTGGGGAGCAAAAACTTTAAAACGAGATCCGTTGATATCGGATACATAAAGCTCCTGCCCCTGTATGACAACATTTGCGATCCTCTCTTCCTCTACCATGGAAAGAAATTCAGAATAACCGATCTGGGTTTCAGCGACCTGCTGTTGGTTGAAAATATTGACAAGCATGACAACCATAAGAATGATGACAAGCCATAAAGACAGATTTTTATAAAATGGATTCAATCCCTTTTACCTCCTGGATAGATTCAAATTTGATCGTGAAATACCTGTTTTTTTTATGGCAGAAAAATTAAAAAATAGACAGTATTTTCTATCATGGACATAACAATCATATCTGGAAAAACAGGTTGCCAAATGAATAATTTAATCATCATTATTCATTAGGCAAGCAAAAGTTCAACCTTTAGTATTTTCTTTGTCGATGATGTCACCTTCACCGAATTGTCTATTTGAAATCCCCCGACCCAGATAATTTTGTCATTGCTTAACAGAATCGGGCATGCTGTTCGGGCTGTTTTTTTTATCTTTCTGTTTATAAAGAATTTTTTAACTTTTTGGGTGCCTTTGATGCCAAGCGGTGAAAATCGATCACCCGGCAGAATGTTTCTTATTGTCAGCGGAAACGCTATCTTGTCCATGTCGATCCATGCGACATTTGATTCGATTGTATTTTTATTAAAATCAACCGGGCCGTTCATTTTTATATCGGAAAATCGAATCTGTTTGCCGATTTCATGAATGAGGACCGTTTCAGATGAGGAACCGGGCTTTGACACATGGTAGCTGAAAACAAAATCGGGTTGGGGAGTGGTTTTTGTTTTTGGAGGACGAGCAGTCCTTTTTTTTTTTGAAATCAGAACCTGACCTGCTGAAACCTCGACGAGAATCTCATTCGGCAGGTGAACCTGTCCTTGCAAGCGGTTTTTTTCGACAAGGTTTAAAATCGAATCAATATGGTCATAAGTCATTTGTTTTAAATCACCGTTGACCTTTCTGATCAAGCTTCTCATAATCCTTCGGCGAAGGGGAAGCGGTTTTTCCATCAAAAGAGAAGCGGAACACCGTATGGAAATGTCACTCTCGTTGAATACCAGACCGTTCAACTCCCTGTCTACGATTTCTTCAATCCAGCTTTCTTCGTCCTGGATAATGGTTCCCATCCGGTTTAGTGCTTTAACGATCTTTGGGTTATAGGAAGATTCCATTTCCGGAATGAGGTTGTGCCGGATTCGGTTTCGTAAATAGGTTGTGTCCAGGTTGGTTGAATCTTGCGTATAATGCAGTCCGTTCTCGGACAGGAATGCATGGATATTGTTTTTTGAAAGATGAATCAGGGGGCGTATAATGCTTATCTCTCCCTTCCTCCGTAAAGGCGGGATTCCTGAAAGACCTGATTTTCCGGTGCCCCGAAGCATGTTCATCAGAATCAATTCCGCATTATCCCCGGCATGATGCGCTGTCGCAATTCGGGAATACCTCATTTTTTTCGCAATATTTAAAAAAAAATCGTACCGGGCTTTCCGGCCTGCATCTTCAACGGAAAGCTTCTCTTCTGCAGCGTATTGTTGAAGATCCATTTTTTTGATATAAAACGGAAGATCGAGTTTCGATGCAAGGGATTCAACAAATTTGGCATCCTGATCCGAGTCCTTTCCCCTCAGACTGTGATCAAGGTGTGCAACACCGATCTTGATATTGAAGCGGGGTGAAAGAATGGAGAGGACATACAGCAGCGCGACAGAGTCCGATCCTCCTGAGACACAAACCAGTACGGAATCTTCGGAATTTAGCATACCGTAATTTCGGATCGTCTGAACGACTCTCTGGATAAGTCTGCCCGATATGGGCTTGGCGGATTTTTCTGGCATGGAGTGTTCAGGGAATCATGGACTCTGATTATCGTTTCTATTATAATATATCGAAATTATACCATATAAAAAACTTTTTGCTTTGTCAACAAGCTTTCAGCATCGGGGTGGGCACTTTTAAATTGTCTCTTGAAAAAATGTGTTTTTGGCACTATAGAGTGTGGACCTGGTTGTGCTAGGCGGGACGTTAGCGGGGTCCTATACCCGAAATCCGCTTTATGCGGGGCTGAATTCCTTCTCGAGGGTTGCTCCTGAATTGTGAATCATTCTGGCCGGTCGCCACGCAACAGACTCCCACGAACCTCGTCAGGTCCGGAAGGAAGCAGCGATAAGTGATGCAGTCTGTGTCGTGGATCGATCCCGGTCATGTTATGATTCTGCTTTTCCGGAAGATTCGACAGAAGGTGCACAATCAGGCTTTAACCATTTCGAGTTTTACCATTTTCATCATAATCTGCCCCTTGACATCGATCGTTCCCGTCTTATTTTTCAGGTTAAATTTGATCGCGTTATCTGAAATACAACTGTGTACGAAAATTTTACGGCAGTTTCTGATAAACCGAAAGAACAATAAATAAAAAAAGGTAATCATATCAGGAGATTTTTTTGAATACATCGAAAATCAAATCCAAATCCCCGGAGAAAACAGCTGACCTGGACAAAAAAACAGCAGCAGAGGAAAATTCAGTCGAGAAGAATGGCGAGTCTGTAGCCGATCAAGAGGATGAAGCGCCGTCTCCAGATGATGAGTTTGAAGCTGTCAGGCAGGAGGCAAGGGATAATTATGACCGATTTGTTCGCCTGTCTGCTGAATTTGAAAATTATAAAAAGCGCGCTTCCCGTGAAATGAGTGAGTTCAGAAAATATGCGAATGAGATGATTATCAGGGAGCTTTTGCCGGTGGTTGATAATCTGGAAAGGGCGATTGAGTCATCCGGTGATGATGAAAATTCAAACAGCTGTGTTGTGGAAGGTGTCGGGATGACGCTGAAGGAAATTCTGAAAGTTTTTGATCAATTCGAGGTAAAACAGATTGAAAGCCTGGGACAACCGTTTGATCCGGGTTTTCATGAGGCCGTGATGCGGGAAGAATCTGATGAGTATCCTGAAAACACGGTGATTAAGGAATTTCAAAAAGGGTATTTGATGCATGATCGGCTGATTAGACCGGCAATGGTTGTTGTTTCATCTGCAAAAACAGAATCATAAAAGCCAAGGACCGTGAGTGATCCATTTGAAACATTAAACAGCCGGTATCGTTCCGGTATATATAAGGTGATACTTTAAGGAGGAAACAAAAATGGGCAAGGTAATCGGAATTGATCTGGGAACAACAAATTCATGTGTTGCTGTTATGGAAGGCGGTGATGCAAAAGTCATCACAAATCCCGAAGGTGGTCGCACGACCCCTTCCGTTGTTGCGGTTACTGAAGGCGGTGAGCGGCTGGTTGGACAGATTGCAAAGCGGCAGTCGATTACCAATCCTGAAAATACGGTTTTTGGTGTGAAACGGCTGATTGGCCGTAAATATAGTTCGCCTGAAGTTCAGAAAGACAAAAGCATCCTCCCCTATAAGATCGAACAGGCCGGCAATGGGGACACGAGGATTAATATTCGAGGGAAACAGCACAGCCCTGCTGAGATATCATCTTATATTCTTGCCAATATAAAAAATACGGCGGAACAGTATCTGGGCGAACCGGTGACCGATGCTGTCATAACCGTACCGGCTTATTTTAATGACAGTCAGCGGCAGGCAACAAAAGATGCGGGAAAAATAGCCGGATTGAATGTACTGAGAATAATCAACGAACCCACAGCCGCATCCCTTGCCTATGGTCTTGACAAAAAGAAAGAGGAAAAGATCGCTGTATTTGACCTGGGTGGCGGGACGTTTGATATCTCCGTCCTTGAGATCGGCGAAGGCGTTTTTGAGGTGAAAGCCACGAACGGAGATACCCATCTTGGAGGAGAGGATTTTGATTTACGGCTGATTGATTATCTGGCCGATGAATTTCATAAAGACCAGGGGATTAATATCCGGACCGATAAAATGGCGCTTCAGCGTCTTAAAGAAGGAGCGGAAAAAGCAAAAATGGAGCTTTCTACATCGATGGAAACCGATGTGAATCTTCCGTTTATTACCGCAGATGCCAGCGGACCCAAACACCTGAATATCAAAATTACCCGCGCAAAACTTGAATCAATCATCAGCGATCTTCTGGATAATCTGGAAAAACCCTGCCGTACTGCGCTCAAGGATGCCGGGCTCTCGGCAAGCGATATCGATGAGGTTATTCTTGTCGGAGGGATGACAAGAATGCCTGCGGTTCAGGAAAGAGTAAAAAAGATTTTCGGCAAGGAACCCAATAAAAGCGTAAATCCGGATGAGGTCGTTGCAGTCGGAGCCGCAATTCAGGGCGGTGTTTTAAAGGGGGATGTCAAGGATGTTCTTCTCCTCGATGTTACGCCGCTCTCACTCGGGATTGAAACGCTGGGCGGTGTTATGACAAGGCTTATTGAAAAAAACACAACAATCCCGACGAAAAAGAGCCAGACATTTTCAACGGCCGCTGATAATCAGCCGGCTGTTTCGATCCATGTGCTTCAGGGGGAAAGGGAAATGGCTCAGTACAATAAAACATTAGGCCGTTTTGAGCTTGTTGGTATTCCGCCTGCGCCCCGGGGTGTTCCTCAGATCGAGGTTACGTTTGATATCGACGCCAATGGTATTGTAAAAGTATCTGCCAAGGATCAGGCTACCGGTAAAGAGCAGTCTATCCAGATTACGGCATCTTCAGGGCTGTCGCAGGAAGAGATTGATAAACTGGTGAAAGACGCGGAACTTCACGCGGAAGATGATAAAAAGAAAAAGGAGCTTGTTGAAGCAAAGAACACGGCAGACTCCCTGATTTACCAGAGTGAAAAATCGATCAAGGAACTCGGCGACAAAGTGGATGCCGACATAAAGACCAAGGTGGATGATGTTATCAGCAGGCTTAAATCAGCGATGGAAGGTGAGGATGTAGAAAAGATCAAGCAGTTGAGCGAAGAGCTGACACAGTCGTCGCACAAACTTGCCGAGGCTTTGTACCAGCAGGCGTCGCAGTCAGGTCAGGACCAGGCCGGAGACACGGATGCGGGAGGTTCGTCTACAGGCGCCCAGGCGGATGATGACGTGGTTGATGCGGACTTTGAAGAAGTCAAGGAAGACAAATAACATTTCTGCTCAGAAAATGAATCAAAATACAAAACCCGCGGCAGTTGTTCTGCCGCGGGTTTTTTGTTGCCGTACATACCTGATAACAGCATACGGTTATCAACAATTATGAATTATCGTGAAACAGGGAGAAAATTGATTGCGTTACCGGCAACTTGGTAATAAAAATGAAATCGTGACACGGTCCGGGAGAATCCAGGCGCAAGGCGTAAAACGGGGAGTGTTTCACCTATCTCTGCCCGGTGCTTTGTGATGGAAAAGAGCGAATCACGGATCGGTGCGCCGGCAGCACACCATTCAAACCGGATCAATTTTCCGGCTAAGCGAGGCAACAGGAAAACAACAGATGGAAGCATCCATTTTCAATAATCCAGGTCTGACCATTGCCCTGGCGCTGGCCATGGGCATGATCGCGCAAGCTATGGCACATCATCTGCGCGTACCGGGAATCGTCCTGCTGCTGGCTGCCGGCGTCATCTTCGGCCCGGACGGTGCGGGTTTCATTCAACCGGCGTCCCTTGGTCCTGCGCTGAACATCCTGACCGGGTTTGCCGTGGCCGTCATTCTTTTTGAAGGCGGGATCAACTTGAAATTCAGACGGTTGAAACGCGCTCAGCGCTCCATCCGCCAGTTGATTCTTCTGGGGGGGCTTGTGACCGTTGCCGGCGCTGCAATCGCGGTGCATTTCATTATGCACTGGCCCTGGAAAAGCGCTGTCCTTTTTGGCACCCTGGTCATGGTGACCGGCCCCACCGTGATCAATCCGCTGTTGAAACGGCTGAAGGTCAAACGCTCGGTGGCTACTGTGCTGGAGGCTGAAGGGGTTTTGATCGACGCCGTCGGCGCGGTTGTCGCTACAGTGGCCCTGGAGGCCGTACTCAGTCCTGCCCACGGCACACCGCTGGTGTGGGGTTGGCACGTCATTTCCCGTCTCGGGTTCGGCGCCCTGGGGGGTGCCGCCATCGGCGGTATACTGCTTTTTCTGTATCGGGTCCGGCGGCTGATTCCGGAAGGGCTCGAAAACGTGTTCACGCTGGCCGCCATACTGGCCCTTTTTCAATGCAGCAACCTGATTCTGCCGGAAAGCGGCATCGCCGCCGTGACCATGGCCGGCATCATCATCGGCAATTTCAGCACCTATGCATTGCGAGATCTAGTTGAATTTAAAGAGGAATTAACCGTTTTGCTGATCGGCATGCTCTTTGTACTGCTGGCCGCCGATGTGCGCCTGGCTCAGGTTGTCGGGCTCGGCTGGCCCGCGGTGGGGGTTGTCCTGGTATTGATGTTTCTGGTCCGTCCCGCAGCCGTGCTGGCCGGAACCGGTTTTTCCGAACTGGGCTGGAAAGAACGCTTTTTCATCGCCTGGATTGGCCCCAGGGGGATTGTGGCCGCGGCCGTGGCTTCTTTTTTTGCCGCTGCCTTTACCGAAAAAGGGATGTCCGGCGGCTACGAATTGCGTGCCCTGGTTTTTCTGGTGATCGCGGTGACCGTCGTGTTTGCGGGACTCACCGGAGGTCTCATGGCCGGCGCTTTGGGATTGCGGCGCCCCAGCCAGGTGGGATGGGTTATTCTCGGGGCCAGCGCCCTGGCGCGCGGCCTGGCCAAATTGTTCAAGGAAGATGGGCAGGAAGTCGTTTGCATCGATTCCAACGCGAATCATTGCAGGGACGCGGAAAGCGACTGCACCCGTGTCATTTACGGCAACGGGCTTCAGGCCAGGTATCTGCTGCGGGCGGAAATCGACATCCGCCGGGGGGCACTGGCGCTGACCGCCAATGATGAGGTGAATTATCTGTTCATCCAAAAAGTGAAAGCGGAAACCAGGGCGGTTTCACTGCATGCTGCCTTGAAAACCGATACGGCGTCTCTGACGCTTAAAATGCTTCACGATTCCGGCGCTGAACTCCTCTTTGGCGCGCCGGTCGATGTCGATGCCTGGAACCGTCGTTTCAAGGCAAAACAGGTCCATCTTCAGGCGTGGCAACGCGTACTTGATCCGCCCAGGGACGCGGACAGTACTTCGCTGACGGCCGGTTATTCGGGGAAGGGGTTGATCAGCGTTGCGGTGCTTAGAAACAAAAGGCTGTCGCCTGTTGGAGACGGCACGCGATTTAAAAAAGAGGATGAAGTCACCTTTTTTGTTTTTGAACCTGAAATAAAAGCGGCCGGGGAATTCCTGACGCAACATGGCTGGCGGCTGATCGACCGTATCGATAAAGATTCGTTTACGACATCCATATGCAGTTTTGAGCCGGAAGATTCCTGACTCGATGCCGGGCAAGCCCCGCGATATCCGGCAGATCACGGTGCGGAGGCAACCGGATCGTTGCGAGGCGCGGAAATCAGATTCGCCTGGTTTCCGTTTTATCGAGCACAGCTTGCTGTCCGGCAACTCGTTTGCTTGCGAATGGCTGGGCTTGCGGCGTGAGTAAGAAAAGGGTTGCACACGGGTAGCCAGCCGGCAACAGGTAGCCGGAAAGATGTTCTTCCGCATTGATGCATGGCTGCCGGTTATAATTTAAAACTCTCTTTGGCCCCGGCATATTCTTTTCTCAATTTGGGTTTTTCGATTTTGCCGGTTGGATTTCTGGGGACATCGCCAAAGATGATTCTGCGCGGGCGCTTGTATCTTGGAAGCTCCATGCAGAAATCTTCAACTTCTTTTGCCTGCAGTTCCTGGCCGGGTTTGACCTTGATAATTGCCGCGGCAATTTCCCCGAGACGAAGACTTGGAAGACCGATAACCGCGACATCCTGGATTTTGGGGTGCGACTGGAGAAAGTCTTCGATGTCTACCGGATAAATATTTTCACCGCCGGTTATGATGACGTCCTTTTTTCTGTCCACCAGCCAGATAAAACCATCTTCATCAACTTTTGCCATGTCCCCGGTCAGCAGCCATCCGTCAAAAAGGGTTTCACGGGTGGCTTCAGGGTTTTTATAATAGGCCTTCATAACTCCGGGACCTTTTACCATCAGTTCGCCGATCTCTTTCAGGGGAAGCGGTATCCTGTTGTTGTCAACGATTTTGAATTCCCAATCAAACCCGGGCACACCAATGGCTCCGACCTTATGCATGTTCTCCATTCCAAGATGAACACAGCCCGGCCCCGTGGTTTCCGTCAGACCGTAATTGGTATCATATTGATGATGTGGAAATATTTTCTTCCATTCCCTGATCAGGCTGGGAGGAACAGGCTGAGCGCCGATGTGCATCAGCCGCCATTGATCCAGGTCGTAATTTTCAAGTTTTATATCCTTGTTCTCGATTGCAAAGAGAATATCAAGAGCCCAGGGCACCAGAAGCCAGACAATGGTGATCTTTTCTTCGGAGATGGCCTCAACAATCCATCTCGGCTCTATTCCTTTCAAAATCACTGCCTTTGCGCCCACGATAAAATTTCCGAACCAGTGCATTTTGGCGCCGGTGTGATAGAGGGGCGGTATGCAGAGAAAATTATCTTCATGGGTCTGGTTGTGGTGCCTGTTTTCCGTAAAGCAGGCAAATTCCAGATTTCGGTGTGTTAGAAGCGTTGCCTTGGGGTTGCCTGTTGTGCCGGACGTAAAATAGAGGGCTGCATCATCCAAGATATCGATGTGAACATCCGGGGCTGCCGGCGCTTCGGTTTCAATTATTTTTTCAAAATATTCGGTATATTCCGGGCAGTGCTCCTCCGGGCCCACAAAAATGAAATTTTTTACGATGTTTTTAAGATCCGGCTGGATTTTTTCGACCCGCCCGATAAACTCTTCCCCGAAGATAAACGCTTTTGCCTCGGCAACCGCAACACACCTCTGGATGGTTTCTGCAACAAATCGGAAATTAAGCGGTACGGCCCATGCACCCGTCCTGAGGATTCCGAAATAGATGGGAAGCCATTCAATGCAGTTCATCATAAGAAGTACGACCCGGTCACCTTTTTGGATCCCTCTTTTCATAAGCGCCTGGGCTACCTGATTGGCCTGGTCGTCAAATGTTTTCCATGTGATCTCAACGCGCCGTCCTATTGCAGGGGTCCTTTCAATGAGAGCGGTTTTGGAACCATACATGCGGGCATTGCGTGAAAGTATTTCAGTAATCAGCATTGTGGGCACATCCTTTCAGAACAGAAGTGTGGTATGTTCAAACAGCCTGGTTTGCATCTTGATATCAAACATGCAGGGTTTGGTCAATTTTTTCAGTCAATTTTTTCAGCACTTGCCATGCGGAGGAAAAGTTGGCAAGATATCATGATGACGGTTGAATCAAGGAGAATAAAATGGAACAAGGAATTTACTTTTTCAGATGCGCGGAATGCGGCACGCGAAACAAAATTCCGGAAGCAAAGATCGGTGTTCGCGCGACTTGCGGTAAATGCAAGACGGAAATGAACACCGAGGAGCTCCTGAATGACAAACCGATGGTTATAACAGCGGTTAATTTTAACGAGAAGGTGATCAAATCTCCCTTGCCGGTTCTTCTGGACTGCTGGGCTCCCTGGTGCGGTCCCTGTAAGATGATGGCTCCTGTTATGGATGAACTTGCATCCGAATGGAAAGGGCGGGCAAGGGTTTGCAAGCTGGAGGTGGATGAAAATCCGGATGTTGCCGCAAGGTTTCGGATTCAGAGCATACCCACCATGATTATTCTGGATCGAGGCGTGGAAAAGGAAACCATGATCGGTGCATTGCCAAAGCAGCAGATTAAGATGAAGATGGCCCCTTATCTGTAAGCAGACAAACCAATGATTTCTGATATAAAAAACAGTGAGTTGGCCTCTCGGATCGCCGGTATTTTAGAGAGGGGTCTCATGCTGAATGACCGGGTGCTTCATTTTATGGATACAACCTTCGGGTCTTTTCTGCCTGAGGATATAAAAGAGGTTGTCCAGGATGAGAGTTGCTGTGAAAGAGAGTCTTTGCTTGAGCTGATCTTTTTCCCGGATGAATCGATTCAGGCTCAACTTGAAGATATCCTGTGCACGGGGGACTATACCGAAAAGGATGAGATCGGTATTGTCGATCATCTTGTCAGCAGCATTCAATCTGTGAAACTAATTTTTCCTGACGCTTTCGGGAAATTGAAGATCGCTTTTTCCAGGGAATCGGCGATTCGGTTTGTATCCCGTCTGAAAATTTCCAGCACCCCGAACCAAGAACTGATTCGCTGTGTGAAAACGGTTGTCGATCCAGAATTGGCCGGCCTGGTGCTGGTAAAGATCCGAAACGCGGCACCTCCCCGGACAGATGCCGTCATTGATTTTCTATCCCGATTTTTTCGAAAAATTGATTCCGGAAGACCGGATTTTTTGGACGGTCTTTCTTTTATACTGGAATTTTCTCAAGAACTTGGAGAAGAGAGTGACATTTTTCAATCTCTTTTGGAAAGAAAGAAAAGCTGTATTCAGGCAGTAAAAAAAGCAGCGGAGTATGAAAAACAGCTTGCCAGATACAACATGGAGATCATGATCCTGAAAGGCGCGAGAAACTCCTGCATCAATGTAGAGGAGATAAAAAAAACCATAGCAATTATTGACAGCATAAATCTTTCCGTTTTCAATCGGTCTGGTTCCCCCTGCCCGGCTCTTTTCGAAGCGGTTTGAATTGTGGCCGGTATGATGAACATCCGTTGCCGAAAAAGATAGAAACACTATTTACAAAATTTCCGGGTTACGGTAGGAACTCTCTTTACGCTGCAGCATGTGATAAAGACATTTTCCAATTTTCAGGAAGGCATAAAAATGAAATATAAAACAAAGCTGTTGCTGTTTTTTTTCTTGATGGTCTGTCATGCTCAGCCTGCTGTATGCCAGGATAATTCTTCCGCCTCACCTGTTGTGGATTCTAAAAGAGAAAAGAAGGTGGATGACATTCTCGGCTGTCTGGAAAAAAGATACGGAGGCTCGGGCTTTTCCGCACTTTTTTTTCAGGCATCAACCCTCCAGGCCATGAAGATTACCGATACGGCAAATGGCCGTGCATTTTTTAAAAGCCCGGGGATGATGCGATGGGAGTATATCCAGCCGGATCGGCAGGAGATCATCACAGACGGTGTGAAACTCTGGATATACCGGCCGGATGACAGGCAGGTTACCGTGGGCGAATTTCCCGCTTTTTTCGGAGACGGCAAGGGAGCTGCATTTCTTTCCGATATCGGTCTGATTCGAAAAAAATTTCTGGTTTCGCTGGGGGAAAGCATTGTTGAAAATGAAATGATGCTGAAAGTGTGGCCAAGGGAAAAAAATATCGATCTTTCGGTTATCCATCTATTTGTTTCAAGAGACGCCTGTGATGTCGTCCGTCTCGTTACTTACAATTCATATGGGGATGAAACCCGCATAGAATTTACGGATATCAGCTTTACGAACATTCAACCCGATGAATTCTTTCATTTTAAGATTCCTCCGGGTACGGATGTAATACAATTTGATTAGCAAGCAGGAAATTGCATGAAGGAAAAGATCAGAAAACTGGCAAAAAAACGCAACGCCATTATACTGTCTCACAACTATCAACCCCCTGAAATTCAGGATATCGCCGATCTTTGCGGGGACTCCCTTGAGCTCAGCATCAAAGCGGCGCAGACCGATGCGGAGGTCATCGTTTTTTGCGGGGTTCATTTCATGGCGGAAACCGCGGCAATTCTTTCTCCAGATAAAACCGTGCTGATCCCGAGAAGGGATGCCGGATGTCCCATGGCGGACATGATAACCCCGGAAGCCCTTCGAAAAAAAATGGAGACACTTCCTCCCATGCCTGTTGTGACCTATGTGAATTCAACAGCCGCGGTCAAGGCCCTTTCAACCATATGCTGCACATCGGCGAATGCGATCGAGGTGGTTGAAAGTCTGGATTCCGAAGAGGTGTTGATGATACCGGACAGGAATCTCGGCAAATGGGCGGCCCTGCACACCAAAAAGAAGGTTCATCTCTGGGATGGGTGCTGTCCGTTTCATGACAGCCTGAGACCAGAGGATGTACAGCTGGTTAAAACAGCGCATCCCGAGGCGATTTTCATGGCTCATCCTGAATGCCGGCCCGAAGTCCTGGAGATGGCGGATGTGGTGGTGAGTACGTCAGGGATGATAAAATTTGCAGAATCATCGGATGGTTTGTCTTTTATTGTGGGCACGGAGGTGGGGCTCATCTACCCCCTTGAACAGGCGAGGCCGGATAAAAAATTCTACCCGGCTTCTCCAAAAGTTACATGTGCGGACATGAAAAAGATCACCCTTCATGACGTTGCCGACAGCCTGGAATTCATGAAAGAGAAGGTAACCGTTCCCGAAGATATCAGGGTTATGGCATTACAGGCGGTGCAGCGCATGGTAACTCTTTAGGCGGCATTCATAATCTCATCCGGAATATCCGCATTGGTATACACCTTCTGAACATCATCGCAGTCATCCAGCATCTCCATCATCCGGACCATCTGCTCCGCTTCCTTGCCTTCCAGTCTGGTTGTAGACTGGGGCAGCATGGTGATTTCGGCGATTATGAAAGGGATCCCGGCATTATCAATCGCGGATTTTACCTTTTCGAAATCTCCGGGTTCCATGATGACCTCAAAATTTTCATCCTCCTCTCGGATATCCTCCGCTCCTGCATCCAGGGCGGTTTCCATCAATTTCTCTTCGTCAACCGCTGTCTTTTCGATCACGATATAGCCTTTTTTGTCGAACATCCAGGCAACGCACCCGTTTTCGCCAAGGTTTCCGGCGCATTTGCTGAAAATGTGACGGATATCGGCTACCGCCCTGTTTTTATTGTCGGTCAGGGATTCTATCAGCACGGCCGCACCGCCGGGGCCGTAACCTTCATAGGTTATCTCTTCATAGTTCGTGCCTTCAAGCTCACCGGTGCCTTTTTGAATGGCGCGCTCGAGCTTGTCTTTGGGCATGTTTTCACTTTTTGCTGCCAGTACTGCCGTTCTGAGCCGAGGATTGGCAGCTGGATCACCCCCTCCCATTCTGGCGGCAACGGTGATCTCTTTAATCAGCTTCGTAAATACTTTGCCTCGTTTTGCATCCACGGCAGCTTTTTTATGTTTTATGGATGACCATTTGCTGTGTCCGGACATTCTCCCTCCTGTTTTTTACCCCTTCCGATGATATAGATCTCTTTGCTTGTTTTTCGACAGCTTTGCGGTTTGAAAATTTTATGGATTTTAAAGCATTTCCGGATCGAATCCGAAAACAGCTTGAAATCTTCTCCCTGAAAAATTTTACAGACAAATGATCCGCCGGGTTTCAGATATTGGTTTGCCAGGACAAGGGCAGCCGTGCAAAGGTCAAGAGATCGTGTCGCATCCACCACTTTGTTCCCGGTTGTTGCCGGTGCCATGTCACTTAGTAATACATCAAAGCCGCTCGACAGCTCATCTTTCATCACATCGTCAATGGAGAAAATATCACCCCTGTAGACGGTAACATGAGAGGGCAGTTTCAGAGAAACGGCTTTTTTGTCAATCCCCACTACGCGCCCATTCCGGCCTACCAGGTTCGCCGTATACTGCAGCCAGGATCCGGGTGCGCATCCCAGGTCAAGCACTCGTTCTCCTTCCTGGATCAACCGATACTTGTCCTGTATCTCCTGAAGTTTGTATACGGACCGGGCGGAAAAGTTTTCTTTTTTCGCTTTCCAGGTATAATGATCCTCCCACCTGTTCTTTTGAGATGGCCGTTGTTTTTTTTTCATCACAACATGTCTGCCTGCGTTTTTACCCCCGACAACTACCCGGTTTGCATATTACCTAAATTGAGCGATTGTCGAGGTTGACGTAGTAGATGCGGTAAGATCGGCAATCCCTATGGGTTTCAAATTTTAAGAATTCAAATGGATAGAACCCACTGAAAATATTTCTAAATTCAACATTCTTGAAATTTGAAACGCTCATTTTAGATATTATTATCCTGTCGCATTTGGCAAGTCAAGCGGCTAAAACAGTATTTCCATGGCGCCTGCAACGTCCGCGATCCCGATGATCTCAATCCCTTTGACATCTGTCATTCTTTTGAGATTGGATTCCGGAACAAGGCATCTGGTAAAGCCCATTTTTTTAATCTCCGAGACGCGGATTTCCACATGGCTAATGGCCCTGACCTCTCCCGTAAGTCCGACTTCTCCCAGTACAACGGTTCCGCTGGTAATCGGACGATCTAAAAAACTGGATGCGACCGCGGAAATGATTCCCATATCAACAGCCGGCTCATCCACTTTTACGCCGCCGGCCACATTCATAAAAATATCATGCCCCATCAGCTGGAATCCCACCTTTTTTTCCATTACCGCAACCAGCAGAGACACCCGGTTATGGTCCAGGCCCAAAATTGTTCTCCGGGGAGTCCCCAGGCTGCTGCTGCTCACAAGACCTTGAATTTCGACAAGAATTGGCCTTGTTCCCTCCATGCTGGCGGTTACAATTGATCCCGGGGTGTTTTCCGGACGCTCTGAAAGAAAAACAGCGGATGGATTGGAAACTTCATCCAGCCCTTTTTCCTTCATTTCAAACACGCCGATCTCATTGGTGGATCCAAACCGGTTTTTAACTGCGCGCAGTATCCTGAAAACATGGTTGCGATCCCCTTCAAAGTAGAGAACCGTATCCACCATATGTTCCATGATTCGCGGTCCTGCAATCGCACCGTCCTTGGTAACGTGACCGACGAGAAAGGTCGGGATTCCTGTTTTTTTGGAGAGTATCATAAGCTGCATGGTTGATTCTCTCACCTGGCTGACGCTTCCCGGAGCCGATGTCAGATCCCCGTTAAACATGGTCTGGATAGAATCGATCACCAGTACATCCGGAAAAACCGTGCCAACCATGGAGATGATCGCCTCGAGATCGATTTCGGATACAACGAGCAGATCGCCGGAAACCGTTGATAAACGCTCGCTCCTTATTTTTATCTGTTTGATGGATTCTTCACCTGAAACATAGAGCACCTTTTTTCCTTTTGAAGCAAGGCCGTAAAGCACCTGAAGCATCAGGGTCGATTTCCCGATTCCCGGATCGCCTCCGATAAGAACCAGGCTGCCTGAAACAAGCCCTCCGCCCAGAACCCGGTCAAACTCTTTGATGCCTGTCAGAAGGCGGTGTTCCGTTAAAAGTTCAATGGAATCGATTGGAACCGGCTCGCTACTGTTGGAGATGTTTCTGATCCTGGAGGATTGAGCGGATCCGGTTTTGAGGGATTCCTCCGCAAAGCTCTGCCATGAATTGCAGTCCGGGCATTTTCCCATCCATTTCGGGGTCTGGTAGCCGCAGGACTGGCAGGTAAAAACGGTTTTCGGTTTTTTTTTCACAGTGCTGTAAGGCCTCCGGATTTCGTGATTTTTTAGGTAAAACACCGATGATGGCCTTTTGCGAAGCCGTCACTATTCATTTGACAAGTGGATCTATACCATGCCATCCTGACCCTATCAACAAAACAGTTGTCCGATAAACTGCCGCAAACAGAAAATCCGAATTTTATATCAAAACATGATCGATTACCATATCCATACCATGCTTTGTAATCACGCAGAGAAGCCAATGGAAGCCTATGTAAAACGGGCAGTTGATATCGGTTTGCAGGAAATGTGCTTTCTGGATCATCTCACAATAAGCGAGAACGGCAGGGATCACTCCATGTCCGTCCGGGAAACAGGTCTTTATTTTCAGGCGATTCAGAGGTTGAAATACCAGTATCGGGATCAGATTGCGATACGGGCAGGGCTTGAAATCGATTTTGACCCGGCGACCACGGAGCAGGCCAAGGAGGTGATCGAATCTTTCTCCTTTGACACCATCGGCAGTTCCGTCCATTTTGTCCATGAAAAGAATATTGTCAGCAGAAGAGGAAAAAAATCAGAGCTGTCCGATGTTGATTTTCAGAAACAATGCCTTCTCTATCTTGAAAAGATGGACAGGATGATGGACCATGACTATTTTGATGTCGTCTGCCATCTGGATGTGATCAAGAAATTTGGGGAGCCGCTGACGGATCTTTTTGATGAGAAATTTAATGAAATATTATCCAAAATCAGGTATAAGAATTTTACAGTGGAACTTAATACCAGTGGATATGATCATCCTGTACATGATGGATACCCCGGCCTGGCTCTTCTAAAACAATGCCGTGCAAAGGGCATTGAGATAACCCTTTCCTCGGATGCCCATCATCCGAACAGCGTGGGAAGGCATTTTAACCGGGCATTATCGGATCTTTCGTCGTCAGGATACAACAGACTTGCAGGATTTTACAGGCGGCAGCGGTATTTGATTTCGATCAACAGCAAAGAGGAGGACACAAGGGATGCTTCATCGTAGATTTCACTTCAGGTTCAGGCATCCCAGGATCTTTTCTGGTTGCTTTCTGTTTTTGTTCATTGTTTTCTGTGCGCTGCCCTCGTATGCCCTGTCCGGTATGGAGAAAAAGCACTTTGATCTCCTTGGCGAAAGACTGGTGAAAGACGGCTTCAACCGGGAACATATTGAAAGAATATACAGCAGCCCCAGGGTCCATCTGGAGACAAAAGGAATCGCTCTTTTTTCGGTACATTCGGAGGCGAAGCTTAACTATAACCAGTTTCTTTCAAAATCCAATATCCGAAAGGCGAAAGCCTATTTGAGCAGCCACCGGGAAGCGCTTCAGAATGCAGAAAAAGAGTTTGGTGTTGAAAAGGAGATCATTACAGCGGTTATCCTGGTGGAGACCCGTCTTGGAACATTTTTCGGCAACAGTTTCATATTGAACACCCTTTCTACGATGGCGGTTCTTTCAGACCCGAAATCGCGTGATTTTGTGTGGGAAAGAATGGCAAAGTCAGAGAAACACAACAGAAAGGATTTTGAAGCCTGGGCGGATAGAAAAACGGAATGGGCCTACAAAGAGTTAAAGGCTTTTCTGGAATACACCCAAAAGGAGAATCTGGATCCGCTTACGATTAAGGGTTCCTATGCAGGCGCCATGGGAATCGGACAGTTTATGCCGAGCAACGCTTTGAAACTGGGCAGAGACGGCAATAAAGACGGCCGCATAGACCTTTTCAACCATGCGGATGCGATTGCAAGCATTGCCAATTATCTGAAGGCCCATGGCTGGAAGCCCGGAATCAAACGTGAAGCAAAATACCAGGTTCTTCTCCGGTATAACTACAGCAAGTATTATGCAAATACACTTCTGGAAATCGCAGCAAGTTTGAAAGGTTGAACATGAGTGCTGCTCAGTTGATCATTGCCGGAGGCATCCTGTTCTATCTTTTTACCTGCTTTGCCTTTATCGACATTGCCCGTAAGGATTTCGGCTCAATCGGCCTGAAGGCCCTCTGGGCGTTTGTCGCGTTTATACCCTTTCTCGGCCCGGTCCTTTATGTTGTCTTTGGGTATAAAAAAGGAAAAAAAACAGGGCATGTCGATACCCAACTGCCGGCAGAATGATATTGACAAAGCAGGGAGGTTTCGATATCTAACCGTGACTTATCGGTCCCATCGTCTAGCGGTCAGGACGCTGGCCTCTCACGCCGGAAACCCGGGTTCGATTCCCGGTGGGATCATGAACGAATACAGCATTTTACAACTCTCAGCATTTGCCGCCTGGGGAGTTGACGGCTCCTCAGACGGCTTTTTCTTTTCAAATGACATTCCCGCCACTTTGTTTAACCCTTTCACTTATGGCGATGACTTCGGCATCCTCCGTCTTGGAAATATCCTCCAAGGCTACCCGAACACGCTCCAGCCCGATGCGTCGTAAATACCGCTCTGTTGTGTTAGGGCTTTGATGACGTAATACGATTTGAATAATTGCCACCTCATAACCTAGTCTGTAAAGCGTTGAGGCTGTCAAATGCCTGATCGCGTGAAAACCGAACGGCTCAACACCCACCTTTTCACATAGTTTCCGCATAAGGTGTTGCCGTGTCGTGAACGGCTTGCCGTAATATGGTTTACAAAAATTTTCCTCATTCAGGCAGACGAATACGAACGGGCTATCCTTAACAGGTCGGGTTTCCCACCAATGTAAAAGCATCTTACGCAACTCTTTGGTCATGGGAAGCCAATCGAATTCTAAGGTTCCGCCCTTCCGCTTTCGGGTCCACAATCTTACTCTGCTATTGGTAAAATCCACATCCTCCCATTTGGTGCGGAAGATTTCACTCCGCCGCGCACCAAGATGAAGAAATGCGGTCAGCATCAACTTGTCTTGCCCTTCAGCGGCATTATAGACCTTCCAAAAATCCTGCTCAGATGGCACGTATCTCGGATGCCGTTTTTCTGGCATTCTTTCCACAAGACATGGATTTGGAGCGGGTAATGCTGGAGTAAAATACTTCATACCCCAGTTCCAGCCAGCGACAAGGTTTTTCCTGTCTTTATTGGCGCAGTTGCCGCCCCGTTCTTTGCTTTGCTGAACGATATAACCCATTACCATACCAGGCGTAAGGTCTTTTACTGAAGTTTCTGGGTCGATTGCCTTAAAAAAACGTTTGAACACAACCCGTTTTTCTTTGTAAGTTTCTTTGGAAAACCGAACTTTTACATTATTCATGTATTCTTCTGCCCAGTCAATCAAGCAGACCGTGTTGATCTTCCCTTTCCACTCGCTTACTGGCTTTCGCTTCATTTCTGCTTCCCAGTCCTTGGCTTCCTTTTTGGTCTGGAACACTTTGTTTACTCTCTGTCCTTCTTTCCGCGCTTGAGCGATCCACTGTTGTCCTTTCTTGTATGGCATTGATCAACCTCCTTTCAAAAAAAATAAATAGTCTGCCCAAGCGCATTCCACCTAACTCATTATAGTATTTTATGATGGTTTTTTCGTCAACTCCCAGGTAGACAGCAACGTCTTTGGCACGCAACGCTTTTCCCAAATCTTTTTCCAATGGGGTCATAACAACACCCCCTGATGCTTGATATTTACATGGTCAACAAGCATCTTCCAACTGACCTGAGCGTAAGGAAGCCGACCGTACCATGTGGTTGCGCCTATCTTACGGACCATCTCTATCCTGTTCGTGCATACATTATGGATACAGTCGGCCTTAATCACTTAGTTAACCTCCTTATATTTTTACACATTGCTGGATTGTTGCCCCAATGCTTTTAGTTTGAGTGCCAGATGACTCTGATATAATCAGAGCCACCTGGCTCTCTTTGGTTATTTTTCTTCAGACCCCATCATCTGACGGTGAAAAGCCATCATGGTTTTGGGTTCTTTTTCGCCTGATTCCTTGGATTTGATTTCAGCCTGCGGAGTTTCATGATCTTCCCCCTGTGCTTCTCGGGTAAAAACCTCCTCAAGAGCATCTATGTCTTCATCAACATAGTCTCTCATTCCCGGGTAAGCCTGCTCGGAAAGTTCTTCAATTTCCGCTGGGAAGGCTTCCATTTTTTTTTCATTTTCCACCTTGGCTGAGATGGTAGATTTGAATTTTGCGACTACTGGAATTTTTTTATCGGAGTCAGCCAGCGTCCTCAAATTTTCTTTCATCTCCGAAATCCGATCAGACATCTTTTGGATAACTTTTGGCGTATTATCCTTGCTTCTGAGTTTAGCGTGATATTTGATTATATTTCTGACCTTTTCATCTATACGCTTTCCCCCCTTGCTGCTGTCATCCAGATTAGCCATAAAAGAGTTTATATCTTCTTGGCTGCTCCTCTTGAATTTTCCGATTACCTTTGCTTTGAGTATGCCTTGCCTTATCAGGTCATTGACATACTTTGGTTTAAGCCCAAACATCTCAGCCACCTCTTTGGGTGTGTACAATTTTTTATCTTGATTCATTATAATAATCCTTATTGTTAAGTGTTTAGTTTGCCCGCTGTCCTGTCTTATGGACAACGGGCTGTGAATGTAAATAATCCTAAAAATTTCCTGCCAATATCCCCTCCTTTCATTTAAATTTTCCGTGTACACTGACTTTCAGATATTTCAATACCTGTGCCACAAGTCTAAAAAAATTTTGTTTTAGTTATATATCAGAATGTTAGGGTGGATATTGCTGTAGATAGGGGATTGGTTTTTGTGTTACATTTGGATTGGAAATTCAAGGAATAGGGAGGTTTTTTAATTCAATTGTAACAGTTTCATCGTTTGGGTAGCCTGCCGAGTTTTTCAAGTCTTCTACGGATACTCAACCTATCAACACCCAGTTTTGTTGCTGCCTCGGATTGGTTGTTATTCAGTTTTTTCATCCAAAAAATAACCTCATGGTCCAGAAACTTCTCAGCAGATGGTCTTTCCTTTTTAGGTCTGTTCTTAACATCTTCTTCTGCCTCGATGAAGGTCTCTGGAGGGTCTTCCAAGGTAATTTCAGTTCCTTCACAATAAAGGATAGCATGCTCAATAACAGACATTAATTCACGGACATTACCAGTCCAGGGGAGATTTCTTATTTTTGTGATAAAATCAGGGGTAAAGGATTCGATTTGTTTTCCTAACTTTTCATTGTAAAGAATTCGGAAATGCTCCGCCAAAAGAGGGATATCATCCTGTCTTTCTCGGAGGGGAGGAATAGGTTGAAGATGATTCTTAATTCTATAAAAAAAATCATCCAGTAACTTTCCGTCGTGTACCAGATCTTTCAGATTCTTATTGGTAGCAAAAACAAACCGAATATCGACAGTGATTGATTCTTCTATCCCCAACGGTTTGATTTCTTTATACTCAATAACTCTCAAAAGTTTGCCCTGTGTATCTGGAGAGATTTTATCTATCTCATCTAAAAAAACTGTTCCTCCGTCAGCATGCCTAATAGCACCAGTTCTTCCTTCTTGAGCACCAGTAAAGGCACCTTTTTTATGTCCAAACAATTCACT
>JAWOIJ010000093.1:0-6315 GCA_046484745.1 Desulfobacterales bacterium
TGTTTCTTTTCAAATAATTATGGCTGCATTTCCAGGGTTGCCTCTCCTGAAAGACAGCTTCGGCAAACCGGTTGGTATGTCAGTTGCAGTATAAAACGTCGTCAAAGGCAAACCATCCGAAAGGATGGGACGCAAAGCCGTTGGCCTAAGTCCGGAACACTCAGGATAAGGTTGCGAGGCTGCCGAACGAAAGTAGTGCCTTTTCAGGTTACTGTTTTCGCAAGGCGAAAACAGTAAATCTATGAGGCACTCATCATGAAAATTCAAAACATATGCTTGCAACAATCCGTATTTTTCCCGATAAAAATCGTTCTGTTTCTGATTTTGACGCTTACCCTGGTTTTTTCCTCCGCGTATTCCGCGGAAGTTACCCTGCGGTGGGATCCAAACACCGAACCGGACCTTGCCGGATATAAACTCTATTATGACACCAATTCCGGTGCTCCCTATGACGGTGCCGACGCGGACCAGGGAGCATCACCTGTTGTCATCGCAATAGAAAACCTCGCCAATGCTGATCAGCCTGAATACACCATTACGGGTCTTGCAGGCAGCAGAGAGTATTTTTTTGCGGTTACGGCCTATGATAACGAAACCCCCTCTCTGGAAAGCGATTATTCTGCTGAGGTAACCATCACAACATACACCATCGGTTCATCAGCAGGGCAGAATGGAACCATCTCTCCTTCCGGGTCTGTCGCGCTTTCTCATGGCGCGGACCAGACCTTTACGTTCACCCCGAATGCCGGGTATCATGTAGAAAACGTCCTGGTGGATGGTTCTTCTTTTGGATTGGTATCTTCCTATACCTTTACCAACATCACCTCCGATCATACCATCTCCGCGAACTTTGCCGTGAACACATACACCATCACCGCATCAGCCGGATCTGGCGGAGCCATCTCCCCCTCCGGGTCGGTCAGTGCGGATTATGGCAGCAGCAAGACTTTTACGTTCACTCCAGGTTCCGGGTATCATATCGCAACTGTCCTGGTGGATGGTGCTTCTGTGGGAGCCGTATCCTCCTATACCTTTAGCAGCATCACTGCAAATCATACCATCTCCGTGAGCTTTGCCGTGAACACATACACCATCACCGCATCAGCCGGACCCAATGGAGCCATATCCCCTTCCGGGTCGGTCAGTGCGGATTATGGCAGCAGCAAAACCTTTGCGTTCACCCCAAGTTCCGGGTATCGTATCGAAAACGTCCTGGTGGATGGCGCTTCTGTCGGAGCCGTATCCTCCTATACCTTTAGCAGCATCGCCTCCGATCATACCATCGCCGCGAGCTTTGCCGTGAACACCTACACCATCACCGCATCAGCCGGACCCAATGGAGCCATATCCCCTTCCGGGTCGGTCAGTGCGGATTATGGCACCAGCAAGACTTTTACGTTCACTCCAGGTTCCGGGTATCGTATCGAAAACGTCCTGGTGGATGGCGCTTCTGTCGGAGCCGTATCCTCCTATACCTTTGCCGATATTACCGGCAACCATACAATCCTGGTGAATTTTCAGGCAGACAACCAGCCGCCGGTCGCCAATGCAGGCCCGGATCAACTGGTTGAAGAAAGAAGCGTCGTAACCCTGAGCGGCTTGAATTCAAGTGATCCGGATGATGGAATCGCCAGGTTCTCCTGGATCCAGATCCAGGGAACACCGGTTGTGCTTTCACATCCGGATGCAGAGGAAACAACCTTTATCGCGCCGGATGTATCGTCTGAGGGAGAAACGCTTGTCTTCCAGGTGACGGTTGAAGACTACAGCGGCGCTCAGGCAACGGACACCTGTATTGTCAATGTCTCCTGGGTGAACATTCCTCCGGTTGCCGACGCGGGATCGGACCAGACCGCTTATGAAGGCGATCTGGTCGTACTGGATGCATCCGGATCTTCCGACCCGGATGACGAGATCGCTTCTTTTCAGTGGACCCAGATCGAGGGCGTTCCGGTAAGTCTCTCGGACGCACAGGCAATGCAGCCGGCCTTTATTGCGCCGGATACCGGTCCGGAAGGAGCTTCCTTGAAATTCAGCCTGATCGTTACGGATCAGAGAGGTCTGCAGTCAAGCGATACCTGCATTGTCAATGTCATCTGGGTCAACATGCCGCCGACCGCGGATGCCGGCCCTGACCAGACAGGATATGAGGGGGAAACAATTGTATTACATGGCGAAAACTCTACAGATCCTGATGACGGCATCCTTTCTTATCAATGGGCGCAATTAAACGGAACACCGGTTGCTTTCTTAGATCCTGAGTCACCCCAGACTGAATTTATCGCACCCGAGGTTCTTACCGATATTGATTTCCTGACATTTGAACTGACGGTTACGGACCACGGAGGGCTGAAAAGCACCGCAACCTGTACAGTCGGTGTCAAACCAGTTGAGGAAAACGACTCTACGCCTCCGGAACTCATGATCGAAATACCCACTTCCGATACGTATTTTGAAACAACCGACCAGAATATAACCCTATCCGGCTATGCATCGGATGACATCGCCGTGTCGGCAGTAACCTGGAATAGTTCAAGAGGAGACAACGGAATGGCTTCCGGAACGGAAAACTGGAAAATATCCATGATGAGAATCAAACCCAAATTAAATGTCATCACCATAACGGCAATTGATGCAGCAGGAAACAGTGCCAGCACAACCATAAACATTTACCGCCCCGTCAATTAATACGGGACTCAAGGCATGTATACTGAAATTTTGCTGACTGTTGAAATGGTTGTGCGGAGAAAATCAAAAATTCCCCGTGGAAAAAGGGCTAAAGCATAGCGTGGATAAAACTGCAAAAGGCTTTTCAAACAATCGCTATGCCTGCCCTGATCCGGATCCGACGGGGTACCAATATCAATCCGACGGGGTACCAATATCAGCTTTTTACGGCCGCCCCCATGATTTTGGAGCTGGTCAGTTTCAATGACTTCGGGTGAATACATTCCTGAATATCCGTGAAATGAAATCCCGTCCTCTCGAACAGCGATCTGGTATTCCGAATCAGGCTGCATCCGCAGGCTATCTTCTTCCAGAGTGGGTTAAGACGCGTCTGCCATTTGGCCAGTCCATCCTCCCAGGAGTGAACATGCTCAAAAAAAAGCAGTTTCCCATCCGGCTTCAGCACCCGGTATATCTCCTGCGCGGCAAGTTCAGGGTCTGGAACCGAGCAAAACACCAGAAATGAAATAACGGTATTGAATGAATCATCCGGAAAATTCATGGAGGTAATGGAACCCTTTTCCAGGGTTATCTTTTCAGCAAAAGGGGTTATGGTTCTCAATTTTTCAATATGATCCTGAGCTTTCCGGATCATCGAATCAGCGTATTCGAGACCGACGATTTCAGTGACTGCCTCTGTATAAAATTTGAAACCGGCTCCCAAACCAAAGCCGATTTCCAAAACCCTGCCGGACGCCTCTCCGAATATCTTTTGTCTCTCCTTATCAAACGGCTTACCCGCCTGCGAGCAAAGAAACGGAAATATCCTGTTCTGATAGAATCCCATTCTAATCTCCTGGTTTTTTGAAAAACCTCCGGACTCCCGACTTCAATTCAAGCATCCCGGCTTTTTCCTTTGATAACCGATTGATCTGCTTCAACAGAACCTGAATCCGATAACCCCGTTCCATAATTTTTTCCCCGTTGTCCGATTGACAGTGCGTTTTGAAATAAATCCGTTCAGCACACGTTACCTATTGAACGTTGCTGATTGCCCGGCCGCGGGAGGTAAAAGAAATGCCCTGCTGGGTCTGGGTGCCAATCATGATTGATTCAATGATAGGCGGATTAACCGGTTTGTCGGATTTCCATTCAACCATGAAATTGGCGCCTGATCCTCCGCTTTTGTCACTCTCCGGTATAACATAGCGCAATGACTGTAATGGGCCAAGAACAAACGGCTTATCGACAAATTGTTTTAACCGCTTCCCCTGCGTTTCATAATAGTCAACCAGGGTGATTCGGATTTTATGCCTGGGATCGATGTTTCTGAGGCTTAACGTTACCGTCAACAAAAAAGGTCTTTCATTGTTGCCGCTGTAAATATGCGAATAAGCAGGCACATAAACAATCTGTCCATCGGACAACCCGATGTTCTCCTCAGCCTGTAAAGGCAGAGATGAAAAAAAACAAACCGATAAAATAACAAGCAGACACGCAAAGGAATAACTCGTTCTCATGGTCTTTCTCCAGTTTAATTTAACGTTACAGAACGCTGAGATCAGCGACGAATTGCAGCAGGGCCGCTGAATTGAAATGATTATGATCCATTACATCGCCATTCAATATACCCGTTATCTCTGGGGGCTGTCGGATTCAAATCAAATAACAGTATATACCATTTATATTTTTCTCTAACCAGATTAAAACCCCAGCTGGCCGCATCTTCCAATAAAAATATCTTTAATTGAAGTATATGCTGACGATGTAACAAAAAGTCGCTGCAGATGATAATGGAATCCAGATCATAGACAGTCATGGGATGCACTGACCTTTTAAATTGTAAAAACGAATATTTTCTGCGGGTTTCGGTGGAGAGCAAATCGTACGCTTCGCGTGGATGCGAGTTGTATATCGCATGCAGATATTTCTGGAGGGTCGCAACCGGCTTTACGGCCGACAATATTATGGTATCATCCGGGTATATCAAATCAGGATTGGATATGTTGTTTGATTCTGCAACACGAAAATAGTTTAAATTCCCGGTATAACTCAATGTAATTTCACTTAACGTATCCCCTGAACGCACGGTATAAACATAGGCATCATAATCCATTGGGAAACAATCACCAGATACCATCAGGATAGTGAAGAGGGCATAGATTGCCGGGGCACACTTTTTGAAATTATATTGAATCCAGATCATGATCCAGCCGTAACAGCCGCGAACCTTTTTCGCCATATCGATTTCTTCAAAAATTGACATTTGAAAATGGGGTCTGCGCCTGATCTTTTTCAGGTAGTATTTTTTCGTGTTAATTCATTCACGATTTCCGTCGCAACCTGATCCATTGCGTGATCATATCCTTTTTCCATGATTTTTTTTGATACATTTGAATAGACACGAGCCGCATCGAGAGCCCCCCGGGGAATCAAATATTCACGGATGTACCGATCGATCGCCTCCCGGATACTCGATTTCAATCTTTGCGCGCGAATTTTGATCACGGGTTCCTCAATCAGCGGCTCAGGTTCGGCTGACGCAGATTCCGGCAGGTCGGACGCCGCCGTTTCCATCCACGTTTCGAATGTTTTTGCAAGCAGTTTTACATCACCGCTGTTTTGATAATAGCACCAAACGGAAAACCGATCAAACCGGTCCAGATAGAGTATGTCGCCTTCCGCTTCGCCAATGGCGATACCACCGCTCAGCCGTTTCACTTCATACGAATTGCCGTTTGCATCATTGGTGTAAACGCCGATCAATTCCGATAATTTCTTTGCATGCAATTCAAGAACACCGGTAAACGGTGCTTTCTTACCGCTGACTGTCACAATTGATGACAGTGCGGACCGCGCGTCGTCTGACACGCCGCCAGTTTCTGACAAAGGTGCAAGAAACCACCGGCGCCCTGCAGACAGATAATGTCTGCCTGCGCTATCTGATAAAACAAATTCACGATAGGCATTTGGCAACCGGACACTTACGCGGGATTCAATCTCCGCCAGGATCGTTTCACGGTCTGAAGTGTTCATAAATTCCCCGATAGTATTTTATGATTGATGGATACGTGTCAGCATAACGCTTTTATAATATAACTACAACATTTCCAGCTATTCTCGATCAAAAGGTTGAATTTGAAAACGCAACGTCTACCATCGCCAACCGGCAGTGAAATGATGACCTTATAAAAATTACAAAAATATCAAAAAACATAATAAACACCTAAACAACATTACCCTGCCGGCTGGGTGAATAGCGCTGTTATGTTTTGCTTTTTTGACTCCTTTCAATTTTTCGTTTAGTATTAAATTGAAAATTTACATTCCGGCACGAAACGCTTTCCATTGTTCAATTCTTTTTTTCCTTATTTTAACAGGATCTTCTAATATTTGATCATTCTGCGTTTCATCAGCATCTTCTGAAACTCCAGCTTCTCTTTGGGCAATATTATCTTTAATTTTCATTCGCCATGAGTCACTTATTTTCTGATATTCTTCCTGGGTTATTTTTACATGATTGGAATTAAAATAGATGACTTCGGCCAGGCTATTGATCGATAAACCCAGAGTAATAATAACGACGGTAGTATAAAAGAGAAATATTTTCATTTTGGTTTACCTCCATTAATGAAAATTCAGTTAAGT
>JAWOIJ010000061.1:0-26958 GCA_046484745.1 Desulfobacterales bacterium
TTTAACTTTTAAATTCGATGCCCTGAAACAAGGGTCTTCCATTCTTGATTTTGTGAAACCTTCCGGTTTGGAAAATTTGGATATTTTGACTGCGGTTCAACCATCTGAAGGCAGTGAGGTATCCTTTGGAGAGACCGATGCCCAGGCTGTTTTCATGATAAAAAAAGCCCGCGAAAACTATTCATTTGTCGTTATTGATACGTCACCCATGTTTCCGCCCAATCGTTGGATGATCGATCCGGCTATTATTTCCAAAGAAGCGGATGGTGTGGTGATCGTTGCACTGGCCAATGCGACACCCCGGGAGGATATAAAACGGGCTACGAAAACACTGGAAACGGCAGGTGCTAACATTATTGGAGTTATCGCAAATCAATGGCAGAATCCAATGGTATGATTGATAACCTTTGGGTCTATATAAGGAGGCCGGCATGCTTTTTAACATGAAGCGTTATTATTATGGTTTTTTAAGATATAGAGCATGGGTTAGGCTCTTTGTTCTTCCTCCTCTTGCTTATCTGATCATAGCGGCATTGATTCCATCTCAGTTTGTTATCAGTCAGGATATCAAGATATCATCCGATTTTCCGGTTGCTCGAATGTCATCTCCCACGGAATATGATGCCATGCAGAAAATCATTTCCCGTCCCGAGGCTTTTTTTCAAAATACATTTGCCCTCAGAGCGTTATACAGCGAGATGAATTCGGGTGTTGGTGATTACCGGACTGATCCGATGTTTCGATCCCTTGTTTCTGCGGCAAAACAGGTTATGCATCTTGATGAGATTGGTAAAGATACGATTCAGATATCCTATCAGGGGCCGGATCAGCGTATTGGGCTATCAATGGTCAGCTTTTATTCAGAACGATTAATTCAAAATGCGATGGCGGGGATTAAACGCAGCAATGCCAAAAATTTTCAGAACCCTCGCCTGACAGGAGAAACCAAAACAAAAGAGCAGCGAATGTTATGGCAGGCCGACAGGCTCAGGCCGCTTTTAACAATAACGATTATCTCCCTTCTGGCGGTTTTAATTTTATGCGGAATGCTTGAATATAGAGATTCCTCTTTCAAGTCGGAGCGCCAGATGGCACGATATTTAAGTCTGCCTGTTTTGGGTTCAGTACCGGATCTGAACAGGGTATACGCTGCCATGGAAAAATAATCCCCGCAGCAGTCAATGCCTGTCAGGATAAAAACCGGTGCTGCTGATCCGAATTTTATGTCAGGTTTTATGTCAGGTCGATTGTATGAAAAGAAGGTCTATTATGAAGTCTTTAAGGGTATTTTCAAGTAAAACAGTTCGAAGAAAATTGAGGTTTTCTGTTTTCCTTTTAATCTTCGGACTGTTGTTTACTGTTCATGCTCCACATCATGTTATGGCCGCAAACGTCATGTTAGGATGGAATCCGAATCCGGAAACCGTGGAAGGATATCGAATTTTCAGCCGTTCTGCGGCGGAGCCCAACTATGACTATGAAAATCCGGCTGTTGTCGTATTATCCTCGACCTGTACACTGGAAATGTGTACCGGTACGGTTGAGGTTCCTGATGGTGTAACCACCTATTTTGTCGTGAGAGCATATAACAGTTCAGGTCTTGAAAGTGCTGACTCCGCTGAAGTTCCTTATGTGCCTCCGGCTCTCCCTGAAGAGCCGGAAATTTCTGAAACCCCGGCATCGGAATCTCCTCCTCAGGAAGATCTCGATACAGCAGGTGATACCCAATCCGATCAGGCCGAACCGGTAGCAGCCGTCAGTGACACTTCGCAAGAGACTTCACCGGATACGGACGCAGTCCTGGACATAGAAAATCGTCTGCCATCAGCGGAAATTTTCAATGAGGATTTCGTGCATCAGGATTGGCTTTACATACACTGGATCGATTATATAATAGCCAGTGGAGAAGCCAGGGTCGCTCTGGGTGATATTGATGGTGATGGTAAAGATGAAATCATCATCGGCCTAGGGCCGGATCGCGATCCTTCCATCCCCGGCGGATCATTTCAAATTCTGGATCACGATTATTCCCACCTGGCCTGGGGCCGGATAACCTGGTCGGAATATAACGAAACCAATGGAGAGGGATACCCTGCATGTGGCGATATAGACGGTGACGGGAAAGATGAAATCTTTATCGGCCTGGGAAACGGCGGCCTTGGGCAGGTAGAAATTTTTAATTTTCAGGGAGGAAGCGTTGTTCATAAAGGATGGCTGAAAGTGGATTGGCCTGAATATAATCAGATTCTGGGTCAGACCCGTCCTGCAAGCGGAGATATCGATGGTGATGGAAAAGATGAAATCATCATCGGCCTGGGTTCCGACGGTTCTGATCCGGAAATGCCCGCTGGATTGTTTCTGGCGCTGGATAACAACTATTCTTATTTGGCCTGGGGAGAGATAGACTGGCCGGCTTATAATGAAACGAATGGGGAAAGCTTCCCCAGCACCGGCAATCTCAATGGAGATGGTAAAGAAATGATCGTGATGGGCCTGGGTGCAGAAGGAGAGGGCCGTGTAGCGCTTTTTCAATTTCAGGATGGCATTGTCTCTCATAACAACTGGATCACGGTAGGCTGGGAGGAGTATAACCAGACGGTTGGAGAGACAAGACCGGTCTGTGGAGATATCGATGGTGATGGAAAAGATGAAATCATCATCGGCCTGGGTTCCAATCTTGGCAATCCCGAAGTTCCCGGCGGCCGTTTTCCGATTATGGACGACAATCTCACCCTTCTGGCATGGTCTAAAATTGACTGGCCGGATTACAATACCGGAAACGGGAAAAGTTATCCCGCAAGCGGTGATACTGATGGTGATGGAAAAGATGAGATCGTAATCGGACTGGGAGTTCGAAGTGCTTATGCTTCCGACGAAAAGGACTTTTTGAGCGCGGATTCAGCAGGTGAGTCTTCAGGTGGCGGCAGCTGTTTTATTCTGAGCGCAGCGGTTTTAAAATAACAGAATGCCGGTTACGGTCTGATTGGATTGAGATTGTATGTTTCGGCGGGACGTTTCAAAGAAACCGATTGTCCTGCCGGATGATTTTATTTTTCCTTGCCTTTCAAACCTACCAGAGCTTGATATCCAGAAAGAATTTATAGCCCGCTTTCCTGGCGTTTCTCGCCAGTTTAATAATCGACAGAAAAAAAGGATTGGGCAGGGGGATCAACAGGTTTAACGTTATCATACCGGTTCCGATTGCACCCAGAAGGAGTCTGAGCAGGGGAATATGATACTGATAATCAAACCTTTCATGCCCGTAATTGAACATCCGAAGCAGGCGATTGATCGCGTCAGGCGTAAAACTCTGCCCGCGTGTTGTTGGATTGGTTTTTTTCCATTCCTGAAAGGACGCTTCCGAGCTGAAGAAGTAATTGGTGTCGCATGGAAAAATAAAATCCACCTTTTTGTCACCTGATTTGATCCAGTCGCCGAAAGGCCTTCCCCAGAAGACCCGAAGGCTTTTGGGAGAGTAATCCAACAGCCGGCCGTTCCTTCCGACGATTTCAACCGTCTCCTTTGAATCGTGGGCAATGGATTTTACGATAACATCCTTGTCCGGGAAAAAGTAGGATATGGTCATGCATTCTACAGGGCACTCTCCATACCATTTCTGCTCCCCATCCACATAGATCTGATGATGGTTTTTGAAGTTGGCAAAAGGACGGGCATAGAATATTTCTCCCACCTCCGGAAGAATGCAGTCCTCCGGGAGTTCTTGTCCCATAAACTCATGGATGTCGGCATGTTCACTGTTTTGCAGGGCAATGATGATCCCTCCCTCCAGATCATGCAGTATTTCATCGACAGCAGGTTTTGACAATTCAAATTCTTTTGAGATATCAGATATCTTTGGAGCAAACCCTGTGTCCAGAACGGATTCGTAAATGGCTCTCTTTACCTGTTTTGTTGTGTCACTGAAAGAGTTCAACCGAAAAAGCGTGGTGTCGCTGTATTTTGTCATGGTTCAATTGCTCCTGGACTCATCTTTCAATATGATCGCAAAAATTCATGATCCCCTGTTGGGCGTATTCAGAGTTCAAGGTAAAACTCTCAATGGGTTTTGAAAAGCGCAGCCAACTGAGAAATTTGAACAGCGGCATAATACCGGCAGCATGGTATGCGCTGGAGATGGCTACCCGGGCGACAACACTTGCCCCCATCCGCTCTATCAGGGTGGTCATCGGCTTATAGATCAACTCGATTTCAAATATTTTTAAGGGCGGACCTCCAAAGGTTGCAAAAATTCCCAGTTTTCTGCCTCGAATTCCCCGGATGATCTGCAGGTACCTGGCAACCGGATATGACATTTGAGCCCACTTCGGCCCCCCGACGCAAATGCGGTCAAACGCGGATATATCCGGATACTTCAGCGCCTGAATATCTTCTTCGACCTGATTATATTTTCGCAGATACCGCTTTCTATATCTGGCGCTTGATAAAGACAGCGCCAGAAACGGGTATCGTGGAAAGTCTCTAGCGACCTCCCTGAACCAGGAGTAAGACACGGAAGGCTTAATCGTTTCATATAGGACTGAGTGCCCTCGTCTGGTTAACTCATCTCCAATCGAAACAGCCAGTTTTTCTGTATTGCCGGTTTTTGAGAAGTAGGCCACCAATAGGTTCATTTTCTTCCTTCTCCTCTAAAAAGGATATCATGGTTGATGGTTTCAGGATTGTTTGATCAGCATGAGTCAATATGCGCTGCAAGGTTTTCTTCATCCGGTTCTCCCACTGACCAATGCGCGTGATTTTCGAATTGCAAGGCCAATCTCCTGTTTTAAAGCGTTCAGCTCGGATTTCAACATTGTCCGTCAACTTGAATTGAGGGGGGATGAGTCACTCTTAATGATTTATTTTTATTGACTTTTATATCGTCAACACCATAAAGAAAAAGCGAGATCGTGTCAAGAGGGATGCATAAAAAAGAGAATGTGTGTTATTCTGTATTCAGCGAATTACGGGGATGAACGAGTTATCAACATGAAAAACCTGAAATTCTAAAACTCTTTACAGCAGAGGGGGAACAGGATGAAGGGTGACGATCTGGTTGAGATTGCCGGTGTACTGCGACGGGAGACAAAAAACGCGATACAGGTTGAATGCAGCAGGTTTTTTGAATATTTCCCTAAAAAGTTAATTGCCAATGGTGATTTTGGCACGGCGAGAATCGGTGATGAGGTCAGGTTTAAAATTCCGGTATGGCTGGCAAGAAAAAAAGGGATAAAAGTGTTTGAGTGAGTGATTAAGCGCAAAGCGGCACATTTCGCGGAATGCGCTGCCGGATTTTTATTCCGGAAATCATAATGTAATTGCCCTCCCGTCATATTGTTTTATGTACGCTCCTGTCAGAGCATACAATCAATTCTGAGGCATCTTAGCCGCAAGCTTTTTGTATTATCGCTTTCCTGAAAATTTGACAGCCTTTTTCTACAGTTCCATCAATCAGACATCCGATGTCGAAAGATTTGATCAGAAAATTTTTCGTTTAATAAATGTTTTGACAGCCTTTTACCGAGGCCGAGAATGGTCAGAGTCGGCGGTAATCCCCATGCCTCGGGTATCACCGAACAGTCGCAGACATAGAGGTTTTCATACGTTGTTTTTAAATTCGAATTCACAGCCTCACCGATTTTTACGGTTCCACCCGGGTGTGCCGCACAGATGATACTTTTTACAACACGCTTGGCGCCGGCATTTACAAGTATCTTTTTGGCACGTTCATATCCATTCTGCAGTTTCTGATAATCTCTTTTCGTGAGGTCTTTTCTACAACCGCCCCTCTTGGTTATCCGACCGCCCAGATCATCTTTTATCTTTACCATGATTGAAAGTCTGGGGAGTCTTGGATATGCCAGGTCCGTCATCACATATTCACCATCAACATGCATTCCAGCGACCATTTGCAGTTCTCGCCCTTTTTTAATGTCTTTAACCGAGCCGGTAGCCAGAACCAGCGGGTCGACAAAAAAATCATAACCGCAATTCCGCACGCCGCTCTCTCTTAAAATTGCTGGAGAGCCCAATCCACCGGAGGCAATGATAACTTTTGGCGCATAAACCTGATATTTCCGGTGGTGTTTTTTAAATTCAACCCCTGTTGCCGTATTCCCTTCGATTAACACTTTTTTTACCTTGGCCCCGTTAACCAGTGTCGCACCGTTTTTCACCGCTTCCTCAACAAAAAATCGCGCGTTCCATTTTGCTTCATACGGACAGCCGTAGGAACACCGCCAGCAATCTGTCTTGCATTTGTCCTGAAGGATAAACTTGTTGATCTTTTTCCAGTCATAACTCAGGTCAAGAGCGCTTGCCCTGATTCGTTTTGCCATCGGCCCCATCAGCTCATCCGACAGAGGCTTGATCGGGATTTCCTGTTTCAGTTCTTCGACTTCTTCTTTTATATCGATACCATGAGATTTTAACATTTCAAAGGGAGGGTCAAAAGCCGTGCCGCAATAGAAAACAGAACTGCCTCCGGTTGTTATCCCTCTGAATAGTATATGCATTTTTTTGTTGGTGACGAAAAGGCTCTTTCCAGGTACACCGACCATTGTCATGGTTTGGAGCATGGTGCCCTTTATTGGCGAGTTGTTTCCCCATTCCAGAATCAGAACTTTTTTACCCTTTTGAGACAACTCTCTTGCTACGGTTGCTCCACCTGGACCGGAACCGGCAACAATTACGTCATACGTTTTTTTTAGTGCTTCCATTCCATACGGTCCTTTCGCACTCAAGGCCTTTTATGGTTTATATCCGCTTGCTTTTCGTCTGGTTTGCACCTTAAGGATCTTATTCTTTTCAAGAAGGTTTTTCCAGAAAATTTTTTATGATTTCGCATATCTCTTCGGGAGCATCCTCCTGCAGGAAATGACCGGCACGAGGAATTATGTGCGTTTGACCATGAGGGTAAATCTCCTGCCAGACAGGAAGAATTAAATCCGGTGGAAACACGTGATCGTTTTCACCCCAGATAAAGCAAGTTGGAACGGTAAGCGCATTCAGCTTCTCCTGAACAGATTTCATCACAGGATACGAGGGATGATCGGATCGGAGCGGAACATCCTGTATCGCCATTGTGGGAATCCGGGAGTTGTAGTCCGGAAAAGGTGCCCGGTAGGCGTCCATAAGCAGGGGTGTAATTTTTTCCTTGCGAATAATGGAAAGTGGAAGGAATCCCTCTACGAATACGTTGCAGGCGAGAAGCATGGTTTCACCGATTTCCGGTTCCCGACACATTCTGAGCAGCGGAGGCAGGGTGTCTTCGGGGATCTCTTCCGGGAATACGAATGCCCAAGTGCTCATGAGGATAATCCGTTTAATTCGATCCGGATGTTCGACAGCATAGCCAAGACCGATACTCCCACCCCAGTCCTGCATGATCAGGGTAATTTTATTCAGGTTCAGATGATTCATCAGGTCGGTGAAATACGCTATCTTTCTTTTTAATCGGTATTCCTCTCGGTCAAGAGATTTTTCCGACTTGCCATACCCCATGTGATCCGGAACAACACACCTGTAACCCGCTTGAAGCAATGGAGGCAAAAAGTTGCGGTAGAGGTAGGACCATGTCGGGTTTCCATGAAGCATTACAATAGGCTCCGCGTTTGGGATATCCTCCGGAGTTTCGTCGATATAATGCAGGCGGAGCCCATTTACAATAGCGTAGTTGGGTCTGAAAGGATACGTTCCGCAGAATGTTTCGTTCCGGATGTCTATCACTTTTGTCACACCCCCTCCTTAACAATTTGTTTTTCAGTGGCTGGAACTTTTGAATTTTAACATATCCTTTGCAATGCCATAAAGTGACGGATGTGTCATCAGCCTTTTCAGTCCATCTCCTCCTTGCAATTCCTTGGCATAATAATCGAGCAACGCCGCAAGATTTTCCTTGGCATTTTGAATGGGAAGATGTATCTCGTTTTCCGGTGTTTCTCCGGCACAAATGGCTTTTGATATCAGATTCGCGGCTTTTTCTTTGAAATCGGTCATGAAAGCTTTTATGTCCAACTTCGGCTGCCGCAGGTGCCCGGCAAGAGAAAACAGAAGGGATGACGCATCATCTTGAAGCTCCCTGGCGACCTTATGAAGCATTGAGTTCGGGGACTCCAGTTTCTGTGCGATTTCGGCGGCTACACTCAGAATGGCCTGTTCGGCGGATTGGAGCTTCATGTCGCGGTTGTAAAGCGGGTCTTCATTGAGGTATTCCTTGCGATAAGGAAGGCTGCCGTCATCCTTGATGTCTTTACCGAAAAAATGATACCGTTTTGCCGGCGGAATTCGGATGTGGCGATTCAGTGGATTGACGATCTCTTTCAATGTCGCCCATGTCGCCTTGGTTTCAGCATATCTGGACAGAACTTTTAAAAATGTCGGCGGTTCACCGAAGTTGTTCTTCCATCGCTGCTCTGTCTCCCGGACCATTTTCCGGACACGGCCATTTGGAGCAAATCTTTCCATTGCAGCAAGCATGGGGTAAGCTTCAAATACCCGTCGATAGTGACGTTTTGATAATTGCTGGAAGTGTTTATCCTCATAATCTTTGTATCGTTCATAGCCGTTTAATCCAACCTTCATAAATCGCAAAATACTCGGCCCCCAGGTGTGTAACAGGCGGTCCTCTCCCCTCCGAATAAATTCCATTATTTCCTGTTCGTATAGATTTTTGTGTATCATTCCCCCGCCGTAAAAGCTGACATCTTCCCATTTAAAGGGTTTGATTCGGTTCTCCTCGGACAGGCGGTCGTAAAGGGGGGTCCCCGGATATGGTGTAACGCGTGTCAACTGAGCTGTTGTGGGTTCACAGTCCATCAAATACTGAAAATCTTCTTCCAGTGTTTCCCGTGTGTGAAAATCAAATCCAGCCATCCATCCCACCATTGTCCCGATCCCACGGGTGTGCAGTTCGTGTAAAATCCGCTTTGCATCGCCTACCCGTTTACCGTATCCTTCATCCGGAGCAAACTTGGATTCAAGTCCTACAAATACACTCCCGATGTTGCAGTGAGCGAGTTCGTCCAGATCATCATATGTAGAGAGCGTATTAATGCTTGCAAGAATGGTTGTCTCAAATCGGGAAAAATCAATTTCAGGATCATTCCGCAGCAACCGTCCTACTTTTTTTATGAATTCTTTATCTTGGTCCTCTTCATAGATGATGAAATTTGTCCCGGGCTTGTGCTGCTGCCACATACTGATTTCATTCTTAAGCTGCTCCGCAGTGACTAGGACGTGGCGTTTGCCTCCGTAGTGGGTGGTTGTGGTGCAGAAGTCACACCCCCGGTCACAGCCAACCGCTGCAATCATAGGGGCGGTGTCGCCCTCCGGCCATTTCAGAAACCATTCTGTCGCTCCGTATGCACAGCGAGGAAGGAAATGCTGCCGTACAGGAGCGTTTACGTCATCTCCGATGTGTTGTCGAAACCAGCGAACACCCTCTCCCAGCACAATGTGATCCACCAGTTTTTCCCATTCCTTTTTGGGATAATAAGCGCCCAAGCTTTGTGCCGCAAAAGACCCGAGGATGATTTCACTCTTTGCAGCATATTTCCGAACCATCCGGAACATTTCCACAACGCTTTCCAGATTCGGTGTTAGTGAGGATATGCCAACATAATCATATCCTTTTTTTATTTCTTCAATCCAATTTTCCATGGTGGGGTGGTCCAACACTACCGTGGGAAGCGAGATGTTCTGGGCGATGATAAAAGGCCCTGCAAGGTGCATATGCCCTTCCATTGTAAAAATTCCCTGCCCTTTCATAAATCGCTGACGCATGATATCCGTTGGGGTGTCATGCCATGGCTGCAGGGGATAAGGAGTAACCGGAGTGGATAATAGAACTTTTTTCATGATCGGACAGCCTCCTTTTTCGCTGGTATGCAAGATGGACGAATTTTAAATTCGGTTATGAAATATAACGAATTGAATCTAAATGGCCTACTCGTACAAATAATGCGAACTGTGGCTTCCGATGCAACCATGTCAAAAAACTTTTTGGAAAGCAAGAATATAATCGATACGGGATGATCCGTAAAACGAGAAATGACAAAGGGGTCATTTTTTATTTGAATAGATCACCGTAACCCGTCATCAAGAATTTCAAGTGACAAAAGCGGTGATGTTTGGAAATGTTTTGTGCTTGTTGACCTGGATGGGCACTGTTCAGGCGCCACCCGGGAACAGACAAATGGCTGCGGCTTTATATGGAGACGTCAATTGTCAAGTTTAAAGATTTGACCCCATTTCTCATTTCTCGTCTCCCAAATCCATTCCGATTGTGATATGTTTCTGCGTGGTTGATATGGAGCGTGACGATATGCGGCTCGCAGGAGATCGGCCGGCGCCTCTTATCCATAATAGAAATTAAATCTTTTACAGCGCGCATGGATGATGCCGAATAAGTAAAAAAAGGAAGACAGAAAGTGGCTAACAATAAATCGAAAAAAATTAAAATCAGCATGCGGCAGGCCATTGCCCTGTTGCTTCCCTATATCAGGGATCGCGTAATGTCCCAGATTAAATCAGTCTGGTTAATTATTCTTTATTTGATTTTTTTCCAGACGATTATTTTAAGGATCGCAATCTTTGAGGCATCTGTGATCGCAATTGGTATTGGGCTTGTTGTAGTCGGGCTGACCATTTTTATGGAAGGATTGTTTCTCGGCCTCATGCGTCTAGGCTCGCTTGTCGGCAGTGGTCTTCCCAAGAAATCTCCTATCGCGGTTGTAGCGTGCTTTGGGCTGGTTCTTGGCTTCCTGGCTACCTTGGCGGAACCTTCCATTCAGGTATTGCAGATGGCGGGAAAGTCCGTGAAACCGTGGGAAGCCCCCCTTCTCTTTCTTTTGCTGAACAAGTATTCCAATTACCTTGTGTATGCTGTGGGAGCAGGGGTCGGCATAGCGGTTGGTCTGGGGATGCTTCGTTTTTACTACAGGATTTCCCTAAAGCCATTTATATATATCTTTGTTGGAGCGCTTGTTTTGATCACGGTATGGGCAAGCCTTGACTCTAACATGAAAAATATCATCGGACTGGCATGGGACTGTGGCGCGGTGACCACTGGGCCTGTCACTGTTCCGCTTGTTTTGGCACTGGGCATTGGAATATCCCGAATGGTTGGATCAGCCGACTCAGGAGCTACCGGGTTCGGGGTGGTGACCCTTGCCTCACTCCTTCCCATCGTTGCCGTACTTGGTCTCGGGATTTTTTTAAATGGGTCTGTGCCCAAACCCATGAACGAAACCGATTTTTTCAAAACGAAAAACCGATCCCAGGTTGAGGTGCTTTTTAAGGATACGGAGCAGCTGACACGATATGTTCTTATGGAAGCCGGCTCCCAGGCCCAGCTATCCTTCTTCGGCGAAAACAGCGAAGAAATGGCGCAATATCTTAAAGGTCTGGCAGAGTCGGAGCCAAAAAGGAAGGCTGTTTTTGGCGAGGATTCGGATGCATTGGAAAGGTGGGCTGTTTTGAGGGGAACCGACGAGCAGCAACGGGCGGTTTTCGAGAACCTTGAAACGATGCCGAAATCAGCACTCAAGTACGCGGATGTACATA
Source organism: Desulfobacterales bacterium (assembly GCA_046484745.1). GTDB lineage: Bacteria > Desulfobacterota > Desulfobacteria > Desulfobacterales > SURF-7 > JAQYVL01. Next base: position 11,563 of record JAWOIJ010000061.1, read on the forward strand.
AAAAGGAAATAAGTATCAGGGATCTGAGCAAAAGAAATTTTGTTGCCGCCTTAAAGGCTATTGGATTGCTCACCATACCGATTCTTCTGGTTTTCTTTCTGCTGGTGAGAGAGACCATGCCTTATCCGGATGAAATTTTTTTAGGCATTTTCCTTTGTGTATTGGGTTTGGCTACCTTCAGCATCGGCATCGAACTGGGACTTGACAAATTAGGGACCCAAATCGGGAGCCATCTGCCGGCTTCTTTCAAGGCCATACCACTTCCGGAAGATAATAGAACAATTGTCAATTTTGACCCAAGCATCGTCCATGTGGCTACTGCTTCGGATGGAGGAAAGCATCAATTTTTCTTTTCCGAGAAAGACGGAAAAATCATTACCATTCCGTACGATCCATCCGGTTTTGACCAACTTGCCGGTCAGTACCGTTACACTCCGGTCAAAGGTCCGCTTTTTGGATCAGGAACCCCTTTGCCCGGCATTCTGATCGTTATTTTATTCGCTTTTATCATGGGATACGGAGCCACATTGGCGGAACCAGCCTTAAATGCCCTTGGGGTCACTGTAGAGGAATTGACGGCAGGGGCTTTCAAAAAATCTCTTCTCATGCAGGCGGTAGCCGCAGGTGTGGGGACTGGAATCGCCTTTGGCGTTACAAAGATCGTTTTTGCCATTCCCATCGCCTGGATTTTAGTGCCTCCTTATTTCGTCCTCCTTCTGGTTACGAAATTCTCTTCCGAGGAATTCGTGAACATTGGATGGGATAGCGCCGGTGTTACCACGGGCCCTATCACGGTTCCCCTTGTACTGGCCATGGGCCTCGGAATTGGTTCTCAGGTGGGTGTCGTGGAAGGGTTTGGAATTCTCGCTTCCGCTTCCGTGTATCCAATTCTTTCAGTACTCCTGTTAGGGCTTCATATTAACAGGAAGAGAAAGGCCGCCTTGGCTGAAGTGTCCATTAGCGGCGATTAGGGTGGAAAGGAAAAAGCATGAAGATCGACAAGACAGTTTCTCGAATTACCGCCTATCTGCACAGCAATATCTCAAAAGATGTTTTAACTGCACTGAAAGAGGTGGGTGTCCAGGACCTTCACCTTTTTTCCGCACGGTCCCTTGTGCTCAAAGCAAAAAAAGGACTTCTTTCGATCCTGCCCGGCAGGGACCTGACGCAAGACCCTCTGGACACCATATTTTTTCTGGTAAAGCCCGAGATGGAAGATCTTCTTGTCCGTCTCATTATCGAGAAGGGTCATCTTGATTTTCCTGGAAGAGGTTCAGTCCTGGTCGAGGATGTCGTAATGCTGGACAGTCATGAACTTTGTAAGGAGAATGAAATTCAATCTTTTGATATAAAACCACTATCAGTTCATCTTTACTCCTGTACAGGCATCTGTTGCATTGTGAAAAGGGGGCAGGGGGACAGCGTTGCAAGAATCGTTCTCGATAAAGGAACGTGTGTCCCGTCCATTCACTTTGGAACCGGTACGGGGGTTCGAGATAAAATGGGTCTTTTGAGAATCACCATCCCTCCTGAGAAAGAAATAGTCCATGTTTTCACAACACCTCATGAGGCCGATCATGTTATGGAAATGATGATTGATGCAGGACGACTGGAACAACCCGGAAGCGGATTTATCTATGCCTTTGCGATCAAGAAAGGTTTGGTAAACATGCGAATCACGAGAGGTGAACAGCGTTATGCGGCCAGTATCGAGCAAATAGTCACCGCTCTCGACCATGTCAAGGGGAACACCGAGTGGCGGCACCGGAGAACCGTTGTTGAGAAAAGGTCTGTACGAAAGAAGAGATACATCATGAAACTCGTGGAATTGGTTCTTCTGTGCGACGGCGGTACGGGCACGGAACTTGTCAAGGCGGCGATGTCTGCTGGAGCAGGGGGCGCTACCATATCAAATCTAAAAAGCATTCGTCCACCCAACTCACCGCTGAGTGATATCTCGCCTGCACGAGATGCATGCAGCATGGTCATACCGGAAGAGGCCAGAGAGGGTGTGATCAATGCACTGAAGGAAGCCGGGGCCTTCACGGACCGCTGTCATGGACAGGTTCATTTGCGCCGGACGTCCAAAACATTTACGTATATCGGAAAATAAAGACGCTTCAACGATCGGAATGAATGATCTGCCTGTCTATGGACGTCTATCAGATCCACGTTTAAAACAACATCGAGGAGGGTAAAATGAGTAGTTTTAAAGATCGTATTATTCGCGCTGCCAAGCTGGATGTCAGCTTGTATGAAGAGGTGGAAGCAGACAAGGGGGCAATGAGTCAGGCGATGGGGGTTGTTGTTCTTTCCAGTATAGCAGCCGGGATAGGAACCATTGGAAAAGGAGGGGCTGCCGGGGTTTTTACCGGGACGATCGCGGCCCTTATCGGGTGGTATGTCTGGGCTTATCTCACGTACTTTATCGGAACGAAAATCCTTCCGGAGCCACAGACTAAAGCAGATCATGGTGAATTGCTGCGCACTATCGGTTTTTCGAGTTCTCCCGGATTGATCCGGGTTTTTGGTATTATCCCGGGGTTGGGAAGCGTGATTTTTTTAGTGGCCTCAATTTGGATGCTGGTGGCAATGGTGATCGCGGTCAGGCAAGCCCTTGATTATAAAAGCACAGCACGAACGGTAGCTGTTTGCGTGATCGGCTGGATCATTCAGGTGTTGATCCTGGCATTGTTGTTTTCTGTTTTTGGTGGTAACGCAAAACCATTCTAAGCCACGGGCCTTTACTTTTAATACCAGACAGTTAAATATTTTTCAGCAGATCGCTTAAGCATGGTCAAAACAAACCTTTTTTTTAGCCAAAAACGTATCAAAAATACAGCTTTTATCCCATATAAGATTGTTCTGTTCTGGTGTAGAGTAAGTAAAAATTCATTGTCGACAATTCTGTAGGGGGGGATTTTATGATTCGTTTTTTTTTAACAAATGATCTAAGCCCGGATAAGGATGAGCCCGGAAAAAGGCGTGAGCCGCCGACCACGCCTGGAGAGTCGCCGGTAGAAGAACCGCCTAATCAAACCCATGAAATTCCTGTAGAAGAACCACCCAAGGAAGACTCCGTTGATGTGCCACCGGAGATTCCGCCGGTAAAATTATTATAGGCCTGAATTAAATCGTATAATTATTAATTGCTATTAAAAGTATTTTTGTAAATAAAAAATTACTCTACATTTTTTAGATAAAAGACAGATTAGCTCTATGCTTTATTTTGCAAACCGGTGAATAAAAGGGTTTGAGTTGGATAGGCAAACTGAATGTTTTCGTTTTCGAACCTGCGGTAGAGCTCGAGATTAATTGACTGCTGAATATCCATATAGATATTGTAATCGGGGCTCTGGATCCAATTTGCAGTATCAATACTGTGGCAAGAAAAATAACTACGGCGACAAGCCATGAATAATAAGTATTTTGATAAAAGATTTCTTTCATCACAAGGCTTCCGATTTCTTATAAAATGGACTCATCAACAAATGGATTTTATATACAAAAATTTTTAATAAAAATTTTAACAAGTGTTATAGGGCTCGAAAAAAGAAAACCTTGCTATATATAACGCAGGACCACAGCGGCAACAAGACATGCGATAATCATCCAAAATAACATGCTCAATGTTATGTAGGTGGCTTTCTCCATTTCTTTTTCCTTTGCCATTTCTTCAAGCTTTTGCAGGGTTTCATGCCTTCCGTGGGGCGGCCTGCGCGGTAAAAAAAGCGCAACAATCGATGAAAAACCGATGGCGGCTGCAAGAAAAGGCATCCAGTATATATCAAACCATTTCGGGCCAAACGGCTGAAGCCACGTGCCCACAGCCCAAATTATCATTACAAACAAAATAAAAAGCCATATAAATCCAGTCTGCCGGATCTTGCGGCGGAACGCTAATGCAAAAACGATGCTGGCAATTAAAGCCATAAAAAGAGAAAAAAGAAATTCTTTGATCAACATGTTCTTAACCATTGTTAAATTTTAAAGATAGTCGGAAATTACATACCCTGTCTTTTTGCTTTAAAATGAGAACTATATCTTTTTTCCAGATGGAAATAAATAGGGTAAAAAGTGTATAATGAAAATTAAATTAAAATAATTCCTGTTGCTTTCATTATTGTATATTTTAGACGAACCCCCTGGGGAAGCTTCGGGTTGGCTTCAATTATTATACATTTCTTATTTTTCACAAATACAGAATATTCACTATTTGAAATCATCATGGATTTCGTCATAGTAGTTATGAGAGGTGCAAATTATGACTGAAAATAACATCAAGAAAAAAATCGGAAAGAAAATGATCAAGGAAGGTGAAAAAAGAATAATAGAAAGCGGAAGCATCAAAAAAAAAGGTGAAAAAATTCTGAAAGAAAAAGAAATAGATGTTGAAAAATATGAAACACGTATTTCAGAGGGGGATTTGATAAAAAAAGAAGCTGAAAAACTGATTAAACAAGGTAAAAAAATCGTTCAAAATGATAATCGCTCTGAAAAAGAAATTGGCGAACGAAATATAACAATGGGTAAACGCCTGAAAAAAGCCGGGGAACAAAGGGCTGAAGATTATGAAAAGGAACTTGAAAAAACGGAAGAGTGGATCGAAGCCGGTGAGAATCTCGTTGAGAAAAGCCAGGAAATTAAAAACGCCGGAAAAGCTTTAAAAAAATATGGCAAAAAGTTAATTCAAAAAAGTAGATAGAAGACAGTCACGCTTTAAATTAATGGGTGAAGGGAAAAACATTTCATATGAGCCGAAGAAGTAAAAAGATGGAATCAGAACATAAATATACTGAAATTGGCAAGATAATAATATCTGAAGCTGAGAAAAAAATTGAAGAAGGCAGAATAATAAAACAAAAGGGTGAGAATTTAATCGCTTTGGGATATAAAGTGGGAGGTAACAGAAGTATTGTTGAAAAAATAGAAAGAGAAGGTGAAAGAGAAATTATCATTGGCAAACAAATAATAAATGAGGGTCTGATGATGAAAGAAGATGGTGAAGAAAGAATCCGATTTGGTAAAATGTTGGATAAGAGATAGTCTCTAATTTTAGTATGTTGCCTCCAATATAATTTCTGAGAATAAAAGCGCCCATGTAATGAAAGAAAAAAATCGTAAAAGGATTCGTAAACAACTAACCAAGGTATTGGAAGAAAAACCTTTTGATATCGATTTGATATCCGCTTATGCCGGTGACCGTAATTTAACAAAGAAGGAAAAAGAGTGTTTAAAAAAACTAAAATCACAGCCTAATGAGCAGTTTTTTGTAAACCTGCTTTTCACCCTAACCCACCAGTACTTTCCACGAGAAAACGCACAGATACTGTGGGAAGATATGGTTCAGCATAAAAAACGTCTCGAGAAAACATTGGGGCGAAAAGTAGGAATATCTGTTGCTGCAATGGACTACATGACTAATATTAAGGACACACTGGAGAAACCGGTTATTGTCAGCAAGGTGAAAATGTCCGAGATTGCAGAGGTCGCGTTAACAGACGGTTTAACCAAACTTTTCGATTCCACGGCCTTCAGAAATAAACTGGAAGTGGAAATCAAGCGCTTTAAGAGATATAAATCTGAAGTCTCTTTAATAATGCTCGATATTGATGATTTTAAAAAGGTAAATGATCTTCATGGGCACCAAAAAGGTGACCGTGTATTAATCGATGTCGCCTTACTGATTTTAAAAGTATCGAGAGAGCTTGATATTTGTTCCAGGTATGGCGGAGAAGAATTTACTATTATTTTGCCCCACACAAATTTACAGGATGCCTTAAAAATCGCCGAACGCCTCAGAAAAATAATCGAAAAGTATTTTAAAAGCGGTTTGAAAATAACTGCAAGTATAGGCGTTGCCAATTGCCCATCCCACGCCAAATTGGCAAATGCGTTAATAAAAAAAGCCGATAAGGCTTTATATAATGCCAAAAATGAAGGGAAGAACAGGGTCTCCGTTTTGCAATAATGGAAAATTTGATTGCAAACCCCGTTTCTTTTATACAGAAAAATTTGCTATTATAAGCTCCGTCATGATTTTTTTAAAAGAATACAAATATATACAATGGAGGTCATGTCGAGGAAATTATTTTTCATTAAAATAGTTTTAGAAGAAAAGGCTTGCTCTTAAAGGCAGGTGATCGGACGATATCTTTGTCAATGAATTTTTTAATGTCGCAATGGATTTCAAATAGGATCCCGGTTGAATCAGAATTCGATCTAAGGCGAATATTGGAATTCGGGCAGGGAATGTTGCAGGTGAACTCATATAAACAAAATATTTTCGCAACAGCCAAAGAGGCTGGCTTCTTTTATACCATTCGTTTAGATCCCCCATCAACACGGATATATCAGCGGGGTTTTTTTTCAGGGCTTTTAGCAGTTTTTGTACTTGGATAATACGTTCGGAGCGCAGCAATCCCAGGTGAGTGGCAATAATTTGCACTTTTTTATTATTAATTTTCAGCCGTATACAAATCGCGCCACGCGGTTCACGGTTCTTCACGCTGATGTCGATATGTTCTATATTTTCGATTGTGCGCCGGGTCAGTAAAACATTTCCGTACGACGACTCCTCACGAAACATTGTCAATCCCGGAATAATCTTCATGCGAGACTGTTCACCTAAGTGATCGAGCAGATTCGTGCCGCAGCACATACGAGAATTTTCTACTTCCTGAAGGACAATAATGTCGGCATCTAATTGTTTTATAACTTTGATAATACGATCGGGATCAAATCTATCATCATTCCCGATACAACGATGAATATTGTAAGTTGCCAGTGCTAATAAATTTTGTTTTGAACCCATATCAAAGAGTGTGATTAGTCATCTTGCTTGTTCTGAATAACAGCCTTATCTGATTTTCGCCTTAGCCAGCTAGCCAGCAGGTATGCCGCAAACGATGCAACGGCGACGGTAATGATGAGCCAAACAGCATTGTATATTACCGGGTCCTGAACTGTGGCGCGTATCCGGTCCGCAATGATTGCAACGACCATCATGCCCGGGGCCATACCGATCAAAGTGCCCAAAAGATAATCGCGGAAATTAATATGGGAGGCGCCTGCCACCAGATTGATGATGGTAAAAGGTGCTACCGGAATGATGCGCACAAAAATAATGTTAATGATTCCGTGCTTCGCTATCTTGCGGCTGATTTTATTCAGCTTTGAGCCGGTTAATTTTCGTATTGTGTTTCGCCCGAGCAGCTCTCCAACCCAATAAACAGCCACAGCGCTTAACATGCCGCCGATTAAGGAATAAAAAAACCCCGGAATGTATCCGAAAACAATTACCGTGGCGATAATTAAAAGCGTAAAGGGAAAAGCAACAAATCCTGTTATGACAAATACAAGTATGACCCATATCGGCGCAGCAGGCATATCACGGATTATGCCAATTGCATTGGTGAGGGTGTCTGCATTCAACCATTCCCCTAAGGGCGTCCACCTCCACATAGCGGATAAAAATCCCATGAATCCGATCAGCATAATCCAGATGACAATACGAAAACGAGCAGGTTTTTCCTGTTCTTCGGGTACAATGTGCCTTATCATCAATTCCGGCCGAATTGGGTGCTCAGGATCCACCACTTCCGTTTCAGGAAGCAACCGGTTTGCATCTTCTGGAAGGTCCAGCGGCAGCTTCTCTAAATACCTTTGATTCGTTTTATTAAGTTTTCGAATACAACAAATTAAGGAATTTTCGCCTCGAATGGTTTCATATACTTCTTCAGGCTTTCGCCCCAAGTGCTCGGCCAGCAGACGGCTGCGAAAAACGGCGATTCGGTTTTTTAATGATTTATCCGAGACGGCTTCAATGATCACGTTGCATTCGTTGTCCAGACCCATAGATCTGTTGTTTAAGTTCGCCGAACCAACGGTTACGATGCGGTCATCCACGATCATTAACTTTGCATGGACGTTAATGGGAGCAAATTCCAGACCCGGACCTTCCGGATAAAAAACCCTGAGTCGGCTATGGTGATCGTGTTTCTTCAATCTGCGGATCAGACGCACACGAAGTATGTCCATTGTGTGCTGAGACAGCCAGCCTTCCGTATTCCTGGGCATTACCATCACAATCTCCGGACCTATTTGTTGTTCCAGAACCGCCTGAATGGCATCCCCAATTATAGGCGCTGTAAAGTACTGGTTCTCGATGTAGACGAAATTTTTCGCCGATTGAATGGCTTCCGTGTAGAAAGCCTGAATTTCACGGATTTCGGTTTGTCTTTTGTAAGCCCCCTGGGTGCGAGCCAGTCCAACGATGACGTTTTTCATATCCGGAATGATATGTTCAGGCCAGGGATCTTCTGTTGATTCTGTATCTGGTATCGGCAGTTTTTTTCCCGTAACTTTCTGCCAGCGATCGCGTACCAGTTCTGCAAGAGCTTTTGCTGAACCTCCGCTGAGCATGACCTGAACGTCGTGATAGGGTCTTGAGATTTTTTTTTCAACACGGTCGCGCTTTTGGTTATCCGGTATATGGTCTGAGGTATCCCACCTCCCTTTTGTTAAATCGAGGCCGCCGATAAAGGCAATATTCTGATCGACCACCACGATCTTTTGATGCTGCGATGCTCCTTCCGGATGATAATTATCCAAACAAAAGTGAACACGTTTATGGGTTTTCCATCCCAATTTGAAAATAGGAAGTATTTCGCGGTCAAGTTTATAAAGCAGAACAGAATCCCAGTTCAAAATATAAATGTTGAGATCGGGTCTTGTCTTTGCCAGAAAATTTAAAAAGTCACCAAGCCTTTCAGGAGAACCGTCATGAGCACCGTTTCTCACCAACCGAATACGGCTGTCGATATCCCAGCTTAATACATATACAGAACTTCTGGCGTTTTTCAGTGTTTCTCGAAGGAAATAGAAGTAATCGGAAGCGTCGATAATAAAGCGCAATTTATCAGTACGTTCCATGCGCCAGCAATTTTTGCCTTTTTCGAGTATAGTTTTCATTATGTTCAATTCCAACGGTATATGAGAAATCTCAAATTTTTGTTTTAGGGATGGGAAAAAAATTAACAATTCAGGGCTTCAGGGCATCGGCTTTGAAAATATCTTCAACTTCCGAACATCGAACCCGCATGATATTTTCAACATATCTATTCTCAGGCCGGACTAATTTCAATCCGGTGCCGGCACGACCAAAACAGGGCATTCGGCCAATCGGATTACTCTTTCTGTTACGGAGCCTGAAAAGAGCTGTTGCCAACCGGATTCACCGTGAGTTGAAATAACGATCAGATCTGCATTTTCCTTTTTTGCTGTTTCCGAAATATTATTGGCTGGTTTTCCGACGGAAATCATGATACGGGAATTGACGCTTTTAGGCAATCTTCTCTCTTTAATATTCTCAAGCATCTCCCCGGCTCTTTTTCCATCTTCTCCAATACTGAAGGAATATGAAAACCTGTGGGAGCTCCAGCGCCTATTATTGAGGGCATCGGCATAACGACATGAACTAATATTAATTCGGCTCCAAAATTCCCAGCCAGCTCGGCCGCAGTTTTCAGGCCTTCATAGGATGGATCGCTGAAGTCTGTTGGACAAATAATTTTATTAATGGGAAGCATGGGATAATCTCCCTTTACCTGCACGCTTTTTTTGTAATATCTGATTTCATTTTTTTAGTTTTTAAATCGTTTCAGCAAATCACACTGATATCAATTATGCAAACACACTATTTCTTGTACAAAGACCATGTAGAATGTCGAAAACCTCGCTTACACATAAAACATACCTATGAAATCCTGAAAAAAACGATTGCAAGGGGGTGTTTATACTTTGACATTTTGTCTCCACTACTGGTCTGAGGTTTAAGACCGTAAATATCTTCATAACAGTACCAGCAAGTTTATAATCTCATACAATTAAAATTTTCAGGCATTACTTATCCGTATCTACACCTCAGGCCTCATATGGATACGGGTATTCGTGTATTGTAATGGCAATGTTTGGATCATAGAGTACAATAGTATGAATATAAAAGCGAGAATAAAATGAAGGGGTAGGGACTGAATGAATATGAAAACAATTTGGACCGGTTAATAAAATCAATTTACGCATTTTTAATAAAAGGAGAAAGTTTATGGCAACTGATCAAAAAGATCGAGTGTATGAAGTAAAAGCATATCGCCAATATTTAATGGACAAGCTGAGAGTTGAAACATCAAGTGTGGAAACTTTTGAACCTGAAAAAAACGAGGATGCATACATCCGAAAATTGGAGGATAAAATAGAACGGTTGAAATCTATGATAGATGAGATGGATGAAAAGAGCAAAGAATTGGCCTTTGATATGAGGGATGGCTTTGATAAAGAAAGAAACACATTACTGAAAAAATATTCTGCTGCAAAATCTATATTAAACGATATCCAAAAATTCACCGGGGATGCCTATAAAGAATTGAATGCAGGCGCTGTAAAAGCGTATCAGGATCTCGCAAATAGCGTTGAGAACGCCATCTCCAACATAACGCAGGCTCTGTTATTTCAAAAACAATAAAGGGAGGAAAAATGCTAAGAAGCGTAAAAGAACTTCATAATTATAAGAAGGAGAAGATGTGCCCTATGAAAATCTAAAAAGTCTTCCAAAGCCGGTCAGAAATGTTCTGCCAATGCATGCGCAGGAAATATACCTTGCCGCTTTTAACAACGCTTGGGAACAGTACAAGGATCCGAAAGAAAGAAAGGGAAATGACACACGAGAGGAAGTGGCTCACAAAGTAGCCTGGGCGGCCGTAAAGCAAAAATACCAAAAAAAAGCCGACCAATGGAAAAAAAAGTAAATATTGTTACATGATGACTCGCAGATCAGCGATAAACCGGAAAATTGGAAGTATGAGAGTCGGCTGATCGAAAAGTACCGAACTTCTCTGTGAAAATTGTTGAAAAAAAGTTATGTAAAATTCTGATCCCAAAAATCGAATCTGTTTTATGATCTTTCAGCCCTTTTTCGCATATAATTTTTTTCCTGTTTTTCTTGCTTGGCTTTTTGTTTCTTTTATTTTTACGCCTGATTTGCACAAAACTTTCGAAGACATGCAAGAAAAACCTTTTTTAAACGGATTATTAAAATAAAGTGGAAAAAATATCTTTACATCCGTCTGAAAAATTTTGGCTGCCCGTATTGTAAAACCGGACCGACAGACTGATTCCTTAATTTCGAATGTTATAGAATCTGAAATCACTGATATTTTAATTATATCGGCAACACCACTAATATACATGCAGCCTATTTTGTAACCATTCCCCGTTTAATGGCGTAAGCGGTAAGTTCAGAGGCATTATGGAGATCTAGTTTACGCATCAGATTGGATCTGTGTTTTTCAACTGTCTTTACACTGATAAAGAGAAATTCGGCGATGTCGGCGTTTTTATACCCTTCGGCAATCATTTTCAACACCTCCCGCTCCCTCTGGGTCAAAGTATCCCATGAAGATTTTTTCTTCAGTGTTTTTCTGTCGTCTAAAAATCCTTCCAACACAACATCCGATATGTCCGGGCTGATAAATCGCTGACCCGCCATAATTTTTTCAATAGCCCAGGTCAATTCATCAAAATGAGCATCCTTTAAAATATAGCCGTCTGCACCTGCATTAAATGCCGTCAAAATGAATTCTTCTTCTTTGTGAATTGTCAACACCAGAATCTTTGTATCAGGAGACTGCTTTTTGATGTCTTTTATGGCTGATATGCCGTCTACTTTCGGCATAGAGAGATCGAGCAATACCATGTCCGGACGATGTTTGACTACGGATCGGACTGCGGCAATGCCGTCTTCCGCCTCATCGACAACCTCTATGTCTGTATTGGCTTCCAGGACGGATTTCAATGTTTCTCTCAGTATGGTATGGTCTTCGGCAATAACAATTCGTTTGGTGTTCAAGGATTATACCCCCGGTGCATATCGATTTTTCTCTGTTTTTAGGCCAGATTGAGGTGATGCGGGTGCCATGGCCAATTTTTGACTGTATCTGGAAAACGCCTCCGGAAAGCTCAGTTCGCTCACGCATGCTATCGAGGCCTGTTCCCTTTTCGCACATTACATCCTCGCATTTCGACTGCCAGTCGAATCCCTGGCCATTATCTTCGACGAGAAGAACAAGGTCGACTCCGCGTTCACCAAGAAAGACAGATACGCAATCTGCTTGACTGTGCTTAGCGATGTTATTCAAAGCCTCCTGAAGGACTCTGAAGACCACGATTTTCAGTTCATCGGGAATTTGTTCATCTGCCAGTTCAGCATGAATATCCACCTTGATATTGGCCTGATGCTCCTGAAATTTTCGACATAGCCAGCGGACGGCCATAACCAGTCCAAGCTCGTCTAAAATTGGGGGGCGAAGTTCTGTATGAATTCGACGGATTTCTTCAATTGTGTCCTGGACTGCAGCAATAATGCGCGTCAGATCGGTATGACCGGATTCAGCCGCCCGATCGATTTTATCTAATCCGTATTTTATGCTGGCCAGATTAGACCCTATGCCGTCATGCAGCTCCAAAGCAATGGCTCGCCTTTGATTTTCCTCGGCTCTTAACACCTTCAAAGAAAGGTCTTGTATTTTTTTTCGGGATTGATTCAGATTCATCAGGACTCTGGTTCTTTCGATAGCATACCGTATCGATCGCTCCAGTAAATAGCTGTCCAATCGGGCTTTTTCAAGGAAATCAGCAGCCCCTTTTCTCAACAGCTCGACGTCGATTCGATCAGACTGCCTGCCGGTCAATACGATAATCGGTTTGGTATTTCCGGCCGAATTAAATGCTTCTATAAGGTCCATGGCATTTTTAGCCCCAAGATAATAATCGAATACATAAACGTCATAGCGATTTTCTTTGACTTTTTTTATAGCTGCATCATATGAACTTACACGATCAAATACAAATTGAAAACTTTCGGCATCCTGAAGCATTTCCTGAAATAAAAATGCATCGTCGTCATCGTCTTCGACAAGCAAAACATGTATTGTCTGAAGTGTCATGGCATTGATTGGCAGAATCCAACCTGGTCTGTTTTGGTAATTTGATCCAGCAATAGGGTTTCAAAGCGATCCCAGGTTTTTTTGTCGAGGACCGGCTGTTCTTCCCTGAATTTTGCACGATAGAATAAAAAATTGGAAGAAACCATCTGGGAATCCTGTTATATAAAGGTTCGACGAAAAACCAAAAAAATAATAGGAGATACCCAGATGGTAAAACAACGGAAAAAGAATATCAGGAAAATGCGTTCAGGTAAAGGTTCTAAAGAAAATCGCACGAAGGCCAGAAAAATCAATGCTTCAACCGAATATGATACATGCACTGAGCGTTTAAGCCCTTTTGGTGGGCTGTTGGCACGAATCAAATTTTTTTAGATTTGATCAATTTTGCTGAAATTTTTAACTCCGCATATAAAGCACCTGGCCGTCAGTTTTTGATCGATACAACATCGTCAGCGATGTGGATTTGAAAGCTGCCGCCATGAAGCAACAGATGTACATAGAATCTCAGATGAGCACAATTGTCGATTTTGAAGCGAAAAAGGGTATCTGATCAACGACAAATATTATTTTCCCTGGGTATTATAACTGTCGCTGATCAGGTATCTGAAAATGGATAACCAATTGAAATAATTGGCGCGCCCGGAGGGATTCGAACCCCCGGCCTACGGATTCGAAGTCCTTTATATGTAGCTTCACATAATCTCACTTTATCTCATTAATGTCTTGATTTTATTTTTCTTTTAGTCTATTATCTTTCATATCATATCATTTAAAGCAACCCTTTTTCATGAATTTTATGGGGACAGTATGGGGACAAAATGGAAGCCTACCAAGTTTCCTGGGGTCAGATACCGTGAGCACCCTGAACGGAAACATGGTGTTCAGAAAGATAAGTATTTCGCTATTCGTTACCAGAAAGAAGGAAAACGCAAAGAGGAAGGTCTCGGTTGGGCCAGTGAGGGATGGACAGTGCAAAAGGCTTCCATTACCCTTTCCGATCTTAAAAGAGCCCATGTAACCGGTGAAGGCCCGACACGTCTTTCAGAAAAACGGGATCTCGCAAAAACCGAAACCGCTGAAAGGCTCGCTGTAGACAAGCAAAATAAAATCGATTCCCTCACATATTCTCATTTCTTTGACAAAACTTATTTCCCGCAATCAAAAGCGAACAAGTCACAGGGATCATGGACAAGAGAAATTCAATTTCACAAAATATGGGTTTCCCCTGTTATCGGGGATAAATCTTTAAAAGATGTTTCCCCTCTTGATCTTGAACGAATAAAAAGCAATATGACCAAGGCAAAACGTGCTCCCAGGACCATTCATTATTGCCTCGCTACTATCCGCCAAGTATTCAACACGGCCAAGTTGCTTGGTCTCTATTCCAGTGACAACCCTGTGTCAAAGGTCAAAAAGCCCAAGGTTGATAACAGACGCCTTCGCTTTTTAAACCGTGATGAAGCCCAGCGGTTACTTGATGACCTTCGTACAAGAAGCTTGCAGCTATATAACATGGCCCTTCTTTCTCTGCATTGTGGCCTCCGGGCTGGGGAAATATTTAGCCTTACATGGTCCGATGTTGATATTGAACGCAAACTCTTAATCATCAGAGACCCCAAGGGCGGTAAGAGTAGGTATGCTTTTATGACTACAGGGGTAGCTCAGATGTTTGCCTCAATTGAACAGGGAGCTTCTTCTGAACGGGTTTTTAAAAGCCGTAACGGTGGAAAGGTCAAGGAAATATCGAATGCTTTCAGCAGGGCGGTAACGGACCTGAATTTCAATGAAGGCGTTGCTGATAGGAGACACCTTGTTACTTTCCATACCCTCCGCCACACATTTGCAAGCTGGCTTGTCGAGGGTGGTACTGACCTTTACGCTGTTAAAGAATTATTGGGCCACAGCACTTTAGCCATGACCGAGCGATATTCACACCTAAGCAACGGAACACTACAAAAAGCTGTCGATTCCCTTGACAAATCATTGTTAGGCTCAGAGTCTGAAAAGGAAAACGATTAAATGAAAAGTAAAAAACCAGATTGGCGAAATCCTGATGATTATATTTTTGATAATCTTTTTATGACAGAGAGGGAATCATACGCTTGGGAGTTTCTAAGGCGTAATGAAGAGTATCGACAGGTTTGGGATAAGGAATTGAAAGCTTATTTAAAAAAGAAGCAAGATTCAGAATCTAAAGATTCCGAAATAGATAGCTCAGGGTTCGGCATCATCCCAGATGATCCCAAAATTTTGGAATACTTTGCTATACCATGGCTTGTTAATCCAGATGATAATTCGCCGTATCTTATCTTCAGAAGTAGTAGTATTGTATTGAGTAAAAAAGAAGCTTTTATCATCGGATATCCGGTAGAGGATCATGGAAAACTGCAAGTAA